>JAEWPC010000050.1 GCA_023460795.1 Bacillota bacterium
CCGTTAACCTCGGCGACGTGAAGTTGCGCTATTACCTCACCAAAGACGGCAGCGCGAACCTGAGCTTCTGGTGCGACTACGCGCAAGTCGGCACGAGCGCCGTCAGCGGCGCGTTCGCTACGATTAACCCGGCGACAACCGGAGCGGATACGTATTTGGAAATCTCGTTCGGTTCGGCGGCCGGATCGATCGCGGCGGGCGGCCAGACGGGCGATATCCAAATTCGAATCGCCAAGTCCGATTGGTCGAACTTCAACGAAGCGAACGACTATTCGTTCGACGGCACGAAGTCGGCGTTCGCGGACTGGAACAAAGTGACGGTATATCAGAACGGCACGCTTGCTTGGGGCGTAGAACCGTAAAATCACGTGATCCCCGGGCTAATACGGCCCGGGGATTTCGAAAGGAGAAGGCACATTGAGAGCGTATGTCCAAAAGATGCGAATGGCTTTGTTAGTGCTTGCCGTAGTTGCCGCCTCTTTCTCCTTCAGTTCGCCGTCGAAAGTTAACGCCGCGCCTGCAAGCGTTCCCTATCAGTTCAACAACGCGGCGATCGGAGGCGGCGGGTTTATTACCGGCATTGTATTCAATGAGAGCCAGGCTAATTTAATCTATGCGCGTACCGATATCGGGGGCGCGTACCGCTGGGATCAGCCGACCGGCAGCTGGATTCCGTTGCTGGATTGGGCGGGCTGGAACAACTGGAATTATAACGGTGTCGTCAGCATCGCAACGGACCCGGTTCAGCCGAACAGGGTATATGCCGCTGTAGGGATGTACACGAACAGCTGGGATCCGAACAACGGCGCCATTCTTCGTTCCTCGGACCAGGGCAATACTTGGCAGGCGGCGCCGCTGCCGTTCAAGCTCGGCGGCAACATGCCTGGCCGCGGCATGGGCGAGCGGCTGGCCATCGACCCGAACAACAATGCCGTTCTCTATTTCGGCGCGCCGAGCGGACAAGGTCTGTGGCGAAGTACCGACTATGGAGCGACTTGGTCGAAAGTGACAAGCTTTCCGAACGCGGGGACGTACATCCAAGAACCTTCCGATACAAACGGCTATCTCAGCGACATTCAGGGCGTCGTGTGGGTCGCGTTTGACAAAACCTCGTCCTCCTCGGGGCAAACGACGAAATCCATTTATGTCGGAGTCGCCGATAAAGCCAACCCCGTCTACCGCAGTACCGACGGAGGCGTAACTTGGCAGGCGGTATCCGGAGCGCCGACCGGTTATATCCCGCATAAAGGTATTTTCGAGCCGGTCAACCGTATGCTCTATATCGCGACGAGCGATACCGGCGGGCCATATGACGGAGGGAAAGGCGACGTATGGAAGTATAACGCCGCCACCGGAGCGTGGACGCAAATCAGTCCAATCCCGTCAAGCAGTTCGGACGATTATTTCGGGTACAGCGGCTTGACGATCGACAAGCAGCATCCGAACACGATCATGGTCGCAACGCAAGTTTCCTGGTGGCCGGACATCAACATGTTCCGCAGCACGGACGGCGGCGCGACATGGACCAAGGCTTGGGACTGGTCAAGTTACCCGAATCGCACCTTCCGCTATTCATTGGACATTACCGGCTATCCGTGGCTCACGTTCGGCGCCAATCCGCAGCCGCCGGAGACGACGCCGAAGCTCGGCTGGATGACGGAAGCGATGGCGATTGACCCTTTCAACTCGAACCGGTTAATGTACGGCACCGGAGCGACGCTCTACGGCACGACCAATCTGACCGATTGGGACTCGGGTGCTCAAATGACGATTAAGCCCATGGTCAAAGGCCTCGAGGAGACGGCGATCAAAGATCTCATCAGTCCGCCGTCCGGGGCATCTCTCATTAGCGCTCAGGGGGACGTCGGCGGATTCCGCCATACCGATCTGCAGACGCCGGCGATGATGTTCGTTTCACCGGTCTTTACTTCTTCCACGAGTCTCGATTACGCCGAGCTTAATCCTTCGGTGATCGTTCGCGCCGGCGACTTCACGGATTCCGACCGGCCGAACGATTCGCATGCGGCATTCTCTACAGACGGCGGAGTGAATTGGTTCCAGGGTACGGAACCTTCCGGAATCAATTCCGGGGGGACGATCGCGGCGGCCGCCGACGGCAGCCGGTTCGTGTGGGCGCCGGGCGATCCCGGGCAATCGATCGTCTACTCCGTAGGCTACGGCAATTCATGGACGGCATCCACGGGCATTCCCGCGAACGCGACGGTCGAGTCCGACCGCGTGAACCCGATGAAGTTCTACGGACTGAAGGACGGCACGTTCTATGTCAGCACGAATGGCGGAGCGAGCTTTGCCGCCAAGGCGACGGGTTTGCCGACCGAATCGAACTACGGCGTGAAATTCCACCTCTTTCCAGGGCATGAAGGAGATATTTGGCTGACGGCAAAGACCGGCTTATATCGCTCGACCGATTCGGGAACGACCTTCGCGAAGGTTGCCGGGGTAGCTGAAGCGACTAATATCGGCTTCGGCAAAGCCGCCCCGGGACAATCATACCCGGCCTTGTACCTCGTAGGTACGATAGACGGAGCGCAAGGGTTGTTCCGCTCGGACGATGCAAGCGCAACTTGGGTCCGGATTAATGACGACCAGCATCAATACGTCAACTGGGGCGAAGCCCTTACCGGCGATCCGCGAATCTACGGCCGCGTCTACGTCGGCACGAACGGCCGCGGAATCATCTACGGCGATCCTGCGGGAGGCGTGACGGTTCCCTCGGTTCCGACCGGCTTGACGGCTACGGCGGGCAATGCCCAAGTGGCGCTGAGCTGGACCGCATCGAGCGGTGCGACGAGCTATACGGTGAAGCGCGCAACGACGAGCGGCGGTCCGTACACGAACGTAGCGACGGGCGTGACGGCAACCGGCTACACGAACACCGGCCTGACGAACGGCACGGCATACTACTATGTGGTCAGCGCATCGAACAGCGCCGGAGAAAGCTCGAACTCCGCGCAAGCGAGCGCGACGCCGACGACGGGCACGCAAGTACCCGCGGCTCCGGCGGGTTTGACGGCAACGGCAGGCAACGCGCAAGTCGCGCTTAGCTGGACGGCATCTTCCGGCGCGACGAGCTACACGGTGAAACGCGCGACGACGAGCGGCGGTCCGTACACGAACGTGGCGACGGGCGTGACGGCAACCAGCTACACGAACACGGGCTTGACGAACGGCACGACGTACTACTACGCGGTGAGCGCATCGAATAGCGCGGGAGAAAGCTCGAATTCCGCGCAGGCGAGCGCGACGCCGACCGGAGGCACGGGTACGAGCGCGCTTGTCGCCCAGTATAAGCTGAATAACGCCAACGCGACCGACAATATGATCTACGCGACGTTCAACATCAAGAACACGGGTACGACGGCCGTTAACCTCGGCGACGTGAAGTTGCGCTATTACCTCACCAAAGACGGCAGCGCGAACCTGAGCTTCTGGTGCGACTACGCGCAAGTCGGCACGAGCGCCGTCAGCGGCTCCTTCGTCACGATCAACCCGGCGACAACCGGAGCGGATACGTATTTGGAAATCTCGTTCGGTTCGGCGGCCGGATCGATCGCGGCGGGAGGCCAGACGGGCGATATCCAAATCCGTATCGCCAAGTCGGACTGGTCGAACTTCAACGAAGCGAACGACTACTCGTTCGACGGCACGAAGTCGGCGTTCGCGGATTGGAACAAAGTAACGGTGTATCAGAACGGCACGCTCGCATGGGGCATCGAGCCTTAACCTAAATAAGCGGCGGTACGGATTCGCATTCCGTGCCGCCGTTTTACATTTTTTCCAGTATGTCACAATAGTGCTAAATGAGTCACCGGAGTAGATAGAGGGCCGGAGGCTGTCCGGGTACAATGGAAGTAGAAGACATGCCGCAGCGATACCCGATCAGAACAAGCCTGGACCGGTTCCGCATACGTAAGGTATTTGTCTTATTTGCGTTGCGGGCCGTTAATATATAATCACTCATCCCATTCGTAAAGGAGAGAATTAATGAGCGATTCACGACCAGAAGACTGTTGGATGCTGCCCATTCGAATTTCGGTTCAGAGATGGTCTATTCCATTGTCGGAACAGGATCGGAACTTACTGGAGTATGCCTTGTACAACGCTTCTGATGAGCTCCTGCGCCACCCGCTGCCGGGAGCAACCGTACGAATCCGGTACGGTACCGCGGTGCTATTGTTCGATTTGCCCGCGAAGGTTCAGATTCTTTCCGGGATCGAGCATCGCTGCAGACTGCTGCGCCGGATCGCGAAGGCGCATTTCTACGCCGAATTGCAGATCGTAATCGGCGATACGGTCCCGATGCGCCAGCTTCCGGCGGAAAGTCGCGATGTCGCGCATTCGGCCGGCAACGCGGAAGTCGGATCGCCGGACGATAACGATCTGTCAAGGTTCATGCGACAGGCGCGGGATTCGGACGATGCAAGCCTGCAACGGATATTAAGCTACGTGGACGAGAATTTGGCTGAGCACCTGACCCGAGAGGATATCGCGCATAAGGTCCATTTTCACCCCGCGTATTTGTCTCGATATTTCCGTAAAAAAACGGGTTTGTCGCTGTCCGAATATATTATGCTGAAAAGGATCTCGTACGCCAAGGAGCTGCTGTCGGGCTCGGAAATGAAAGTCAGCCACATCATGAGCTATCTAGGCTACGACAACTTATCGCATTTTACCAGAACCTTTAAGAGAATGACGGGCTGCACGCCGCAGCAGTATCGCAGAAACAAGCCTCTCCATTAAACGAAGAAGCACCCTTGCCGCAGCGGCGTAGGGTGCTTCTCTCTATTCCATGAGTGCCAATAGCGCTTCCGAGCACTTGGCCGGATGATATTCCGCGTTGCGCAGAGCGAGCAGCGTGTCTCGATGCTGATCGGCCGCGTACGGCTCCTGTATGAGCCGCAGCCAACGATCGATCGTCTCCGTCGACGTCATTAGCTCGCCGAAGCCATGGGTGACGAAGTAATCCGCGTTCTCTTCCTCTTGGCCGGGTATCGGCTCGTAGAAGAGCATCGGAATGCCCTTGGCCATGCCCTCGGTGCACGTCATCCCGCCTGGCTTCGTCACGAGCAGGTCTGAGACGTCCATGAGCTTGCTGACTTCCTTCGTAAAGCCGAGCACATGTACGTTCGGGTGCTGGAACAACGGATTGGCCAGCAGCTTCTCTCGTGACTTCTGATTGTTGCCGAGGCACAGGATGATTTGTACTTTGTCGGCTTTGCTCGCGATATACTCTACCAGATTGTCGCCGTACAGCAGCCCCCATCCGCCGCCCATGATCAGCACGGTAGGCATGTCCTTCAGCTTGAATTGCGCCAGGATGTCCGCACGGTCGTGCGGATGCCAGAAGTTCGGGTGAACGGGAATACCGGTTACTTCGATGCTGGATGCCGGAATCCCGCGCGCGATGAGTTTGTTGCGCACGGTAGGCGTGCTGACGAGATACGCGTTCACTTCGGGATTCGTCCAAGTCGCGTGGGCGTCGTAATCTGTAATGAGCGTATACAAAGGCACATCTAGTCCCAATCGTTTCAAACGGCTGACGACAGCGTTCGGGAACGGATGGGTACAGACGATAGAATCCGGTTTCAATTGACGGAGCACGTCCGATACATGGTTGTAGAATAGTCGGTGCAGCGCGAATTGCTTAATCTTATTCAACGATTTATGGTAATGGCTGCGATAGATCTTGCCGACGAGCTTGGGCTGATTACTTACGGTTTTGCGGTAGGCGGACAAGATCAACGGCCCGATGATCGGATTCAAAAACGTGCCGAGTTCGATGACTCTCGTCTGAATCTTGGGCGAAAGCTGTCTTAATCCGACAGCGAGCGCATATGCGGCTTGCGTATGTCCGGTACCGAAACCTTCGGAAAGCAGCAGAACTCTTTTTTTGCGCATTAGAGACAATCCCCCACTTTACCTACTACCATATTACGCTTTAGGAAGCCTTCGAACAAGTCCGGAAGCGTTCATAACGAGCATAAATTCGTGGAAGTTTTTCTTTTGGAGTTCCGTTAAGTACAATGGGAGTAAGATGACAGGAGGGTGGATGCGCCAATGGAAAAAGGCGAAGAGATGCCGGAAATCGTAAGAGTGAGCCATAAAACGGGAGAATACCTAGGCGAAATCGTCGAGCGCGACGAAAGGAGAGCGCTCGTGCGAATATTGGCGGTTCTTAAGCACCCTACGCAAGGGGATCTGCATCATCCGTACGATCCGGACGTTCCTCTCTTTCACGAGAGGCGCGCACTATCGTATACGGAGAAAGTATGGGTCCCTCGTCAAGGCATCGAGCCCTATCGCGGAGAGGTGCCGGACTATCGAGAGTCCTTGAACCGGGCGCTCGGAGAGGAACTGAATCAGATGGAAAGGCTGGCTCGTTGGTCTTCCCGCTGCGCGGAGAACCTTGAAACCTTACGCAAGGATTATGGGTATTAAGTCGCGTTTAGCGCGGGGCGAAGGCTAAATTTGCCATATTATCTTCAGGAACCGTCCTCGCATGCCGTTATATAAAGGTAGAAGTTAATTACAGAAATTCTGCCTATGATGGAGGACTATCTTGCATATGAACATGAGAACTGCAGCAGCGGGAAGGCAAACATGGACTTGGCGGTTGTGCGCGGCGATCATCGCCATCGCGCTTACGGTCGTTCCATGGTCCAGCGTCAGCGCCGCCGAAGAGACGGTGCTTGGCGTAGAGCTGGATTCCGTCAACGAACCGGTCACGTTAATCGTAGAAGGCGACACTATTTCGCTTAAAGCAAAGGCGACCGTATCCACCACGTCCAATAAGAAGGACGTAACGGATAGCGCGACTTGGACTTCGTCGTCCTCTCTTATTAAAGTAAACAAAGGCGTGATCTCCGCGACGGGGGAAGTGTCGTCCGCGACGATTACCGTCAAGTATTTGGGTTTTACTGACGAAATTAATGTCAAATCGGTTTATCAATATAAGGAAGTCAAGCTTGTGCTGGAGGGCGCGGACGCGCCCGCGACGAAGACCGTGCTGCTGAGCGACACGTTGAACCTGAAGGCGTCCGGAATCAGGGAAGACAACTCCGCGACGGAAGATTTGACGGAGGCGGCGACATGGACGTCTTCCAACACGGCGGTCGCGACCGTCGACGACGGCAAGGTCACTCTGGTAAGCGCGGGAACCGCGACGATTACCGCGAAGCGACTGGGGCGCTCGGACACGATCGCGTTGACCGTCGAATCGCCTTACTCGGCGATCAAGATTAGTTCGACGACGTCAATCGACGGTCCGATCGAGATGTTCGTCGGCGACGGTACTCGGACGCTGATCGCCAAGGCCGTGTTGAAGTCGACCGGTTCGGAGGATACGATTACGAACGACGCGACGTGGACGTCGAGCAACGGCAACATCGTCAAAGTCGATAAAGGCATCGTCACCGCCGTCGGAGCGGGCACGGCGACCGTCACCGCGAAGCGGTACGGCGTCTCCGAGTCGGTCACGTTCCACGTACGGACGGAGTACGAGGCGATGAAGCTGCTGCCCGAGAGCCCGATCGTGTTCACGCTGTACGGAGCGGGCGTCGATCTGGAAGCGACCGTCGTGAGAGGGACGAGAGATTCCATCGACGTAACGTCGATCGCCGAATGGAAGACGACGGATTCTTTCGTCGCTTCGATCGTGAAAGAGAACGGCAAAGTAACAGTCGTGCCGAGAAGCGTAGGAACGACTAAGGTATCGGTTACTTACAAAGGGCTGACGAAGGAGCTGGCGGTTACCGTCTATCCGAGCATCGTCAAGGTAGATATCGCTAAAGAGCAACTGGACGTCTTTCTGGAGGATACGGCAACTTTGCCTGCGGTAACGGGCGAAACGGCGGCCGGAAGCTCGCAGGATATTAGCAAGCTCGTCCAGTGGACATCGTCGGACAGCTCGATCGTGGCGATCGAGGACGGCAAATGGAAAGCGCTCAAGACGGGCACGGCGACGCTGACCGCGACGGTCGAGAACGAGCGGGGAGTCCCTAGCGCGGTCAAGACCGATACGGTCACGGTCAACGTGCACAACAAAGTGCTTACGCTGGAGTCGGATATTACCGCAATAAGCGTCGTGACGGGCAAGGAAGCCGATCTGCCTCCGGTCAAGATCATTTACGAGAACGGCGACGAGGCCGTGATAACCGACAAAGTGACCTGGAAAGCTTCCAGCGCGAATCTTCTCGTAAAAGCGCCGAAGGTTAAAGGCTTGAAAGCATCTACGGTAACGCTAACGGGTACCTACTTAAGCAAGTCGATTTCCTTCAAGGTGACGATCGAGGAAGAGTTCACGAAGTTCCAAATTACTCCGACCGGCAGCCTGCAGTTGACTTTGAAAAAGTCGCAATCGATTAAAGTTACCGGCATTACGAAGAGCGGGAAGAGCGTATCTCTCGCCTCGAGGTTGGATTGGGTATCGTCCGCACCGGATCTCGTACTGATTAATAAATCTTCCATCAAAGGGGTGGAAGAAGGCAGCGGCAAGCTAACGGCCGTCATTCAAGGCAAGACGTTGGAAATCCCTTTCACCGTTACCGCTAAGCTGACGAAGCTCACCGCCTCCGACAAGTCGATCAAGCAAGTCGCGATCGGTACGGTCGAGACGGTCAAGCTGACGGCGGACTTCGAGAACGGCAAGTCGCAAGACGTATCGGCAGAGGCAAAATGGACGACCTCGAACGCCAGAGTCGCGACCGTAACGAATGGCGTCATCAAATTCGTGGGCAAAGGATCCGCTTCGATCAAGGCGACCTACGGCGGCAAAACCGTGACCGTATCCGTCTCCGCGAAATAACCGATAGGAAAAAAGTTAACGCCTCCGGGCCGCGAAAGCGGCATCGGAGGCGTTGTTGCGTATCGTATAAGTTCCCGAAGGTAATGTTAGGTTAGGAATTAATGAATGCAGTCTGAATCTTGTTGCGGTACACCAGGTCGAAGTCTAGCTCCTTTACGATGACTTGGATCGGAATGTACGTCTTGTCTTCCTTGCCGAATTTCTGGATGAAGGCCGGCGGCGCATCGAGCTTTCGCTTCACTCCGTCGACGTACATCTCGTTTGCGCCGACCGTGATCTTGACGATGTGGCCGTTCTTGCTCACGGTAACGGTCTTCGTCTTCGGATCCCATTGCTTGTCGGCTCCTACGGCAATCGTCAAGTCGCCGACGGGCAGGAAGTTCGTATTGTTCTTGGCGATCGGCTTGTAAGGAAGCTCTTGACCGTTCACGATCACGGAGAGAGTGACGCCTTCAGGCTTAGGCTCTGGCACGAGGTACGTCTTCCAATCGGCGATGACCTCAACGTAAGCTTTGGCGATCGCTTCGTATCCGGCTTGTCTCGGGTGATTATCGACGCTGAGTTTCGTGACGTAGGTGTACGTTTTGACTTTATGCGCGAACTTGTCGCCGACATGTGCGATGCGGAGAGGGATGCCGTCCGCGTTCAACTTCTTGGCTAGCTCGTCGAGCGCGGCCGATAGCTTGCCGACGTTCACGAGGAGGTCCTCGTACAACGTGTGTTCTTCCATGAGGGGCAAGTATTGGTCCGAGAGCACGATTTCGGCGTTCGGAGCCATCTCATGAAGCTTGCGCATAAGCGTATCCACGTTCGCTGTATAATTATTCATGGTAGGTTCGAATTCCGTCTGCATGACCGTCTTGGCGTCGGCGTTCGCATCCATCATTTTTTTGATGAACGATCCGAAGTCATTGCCTCCTACCGTCAAGACGACCAAATTCGCTTCGGCGAGCGCCGGCGCGATCTTCGGAGCTTGGGCCGCGACTGAGTCAGCCTGCATCTTCGTACGCGGATCAGGGAATCCGGAGTAATCTTGCAGGTCGTCGGCGGTTAGCGGTCGGCCTGCTTGCGCTCCTTCGAGCAGCTTCGTAAGTCCAGGCGTCGTCAATCCGAGAATCGCGTAATTCGCGAGCTGCGCGCGACCGCGGAACAGCGCTTGCTCGTAAATCCGGTCTACATATCCGTACGGTACGGACTTTTCGGTCATCCCTTTCTCGTAACCGACGCTGATGGAATCTCCTAGGGCAACCATTTTGTACACGTTAGGTTTAGCGACAGGAGTACCCTCTTCTGCATAGGTAATTGAGGGTAAAATGATGATAAGTGCAAAAAAACTAACGATCAGTACATGGACGAAACGCCTCATACCCTTATTTTCCTCCCTTGTCCCGTCAACATTCCGGACATCCTTAGGAATGTTTATCGGCATTATAAAAAATATTAAATTGCCATTCGAACAGCGATGGTGTTAAAATAACATAATCCTTAATGAATATTTATGAATTATCGCTGTATTCTCCGTAGAATCCCGCCTTTCCCGACCCTGTCGTTGTTCTAAATCGGAACCTTATCTCATTATTCTAGGTGATTTTGCTAGGGAATTGAAGCAGGAAGTTCAAATCGATTATCTAAACCCGAATGCTAAAAATTTCGAATATAGAAAGGTTGCTTTGTTATGAAAGCGATGCATCACGGTTTGCCAACGAAGCAGGGACTGTACGATCCGCAATTCGAACGTGACGCCTGCGGTATGGGTTTTGTCGCACATATTAAAGGAAGAAAGTCGCACGAGATCGTGGAACAGGCGTTGTCTTTGCTCATTAACATGGAGCATCGGGGCGGTCAGGGAAGCGAACCTAACACGGGCGACGGCGCCGGTATTCTGCTGCAAATCCCGCATCGGTTCTTCGTGAACGAGACGGCGAAGCTGGGGTTCGCGCTGCCTGAACCGGGTCAGTATGCAGTGGCCATGGTGTTCCTCCCGCAAGACGAAGCTGCCCGCGAGAAGCAAGAGCGCATCTTCGAAGGCATTATCGCCGAAGTAGGGCACAAGCTGCTCGGCTGGCGTACGGTGCCGACGAACGACGAGAAGCTCGGAGAGTCGGCCAAGAAGGTTAAGCCGTTCGTCCGCCAAGCGTTCATCGCTCGTCCTGCCGCGCTGGCGGACGACATGGCGTTCGAGCGCAAGCTGTACGTGATCCGCAAGCGCGCGGAGCTCGCGATCCGGTACAACGATAAGATCGAAGGAGCGGAAAGCTTCTACTTCCCGAGCTTCTCGAGCCGGAAGATCGTATATAAAGGAATGCTTACGACGGAACAAGTCGGACATTTCTACACGGAGCTTCACGATCCGGAGCTCGTCACGGCGATGGCGCTCGTGCACTCGCGGTTCAGCACGAACACGTTCCCGAGCTGGGAGCGCGCGCATCCGTTCAACTATTTGATTCATAACGGCGAGATCAACACGCTTCGCGGCAACGTCAACTGGATGCATGCGCGCCAGACGCTGTTCGCGACGGAGCTGTTCGGCGACGACCTGGAGAAGATCAAGCCGATTATCGCGCCGGACGGATCCGATACGGCGATGTTCGATAATACGTTCGAGTTCATGCACCTGTCCGGTCGCTCCATGGCGCATTGCGCGATGATGATGATTCCGGAGCCTTGGCAGAACGACGAGCACATGGACGAAGAGAAAAAAGCGTTCTACGAATATCATGCGACATTGATGGAGCCGTGGGACGGTCCTGCCGCGGTCGGCTTTACCGACGGCGTGCAAATCGGCGCGGTGCTTGACCGCAACGGCTTGCGTCCTGCCCGCTATTATGTGACCAAGGACGATCTGATCATCCTGGCTTCCGAAGCCGGCGTCATCGAGCTGCCGCAGGAAGAGATCGTGCTGAAGGACCGTCTGCGTCCGGGCCGCATCCTGCTCGTCGACACGAAGGAAGGCCGCATCATCTCCGACGAAGAGGTGAAGCGCACGATCGTAACCGAACACCCTTACCGGGAGTGGCTTAACGATCACCTGGTCGATCTGGAGGAGCTGCCGGAAGCCCCTGAAGTTCCGGAGCTGGACCATGAGACCGTGCAGCAGCGCCAGCAGGCATTCGGCTACACGTTCGAAGACGTGCGCAAGCTGATCGAGCCGATGGCCTTGTCCGGCGTCGAACCGCTCGCTTCGATGGGCTATGACGCGCCGCTCGCGGTGCTGTCGAAGAAGCCGCAGCGCGTATTCAACTACTTCAAGCAGCTGTTCGCGCAAGTCACGAACCCGCCGATCGACGCGATCCGCGAAGAGATCGTTACTTCGACGTATACGTCCGTCGGACCGGAACGCAATCTGCTGAACCCGGAACCGGAAAGCTGCCGTCATATTCGGCTGTACACGCCGGTTCTGTCCAATGAAGAATTCGCGAAGCTGCGCCACGTTCACCGTCCGGGCTTCAAGTCGATCACGCTGCCGATCTTCTTCAACCCGGAAGAGGGCGAGCAAGGCTTGCGCGACGCGCTGCAGCTGCTCTGCGATTCCGCGGACCGGGTCATGGCGCGCGGACATAACATTCTGATCCTCTCCGACAGAGGAACGGACGCGGAGAACGCGGCGATTCCGTCGCTGCTCGCCGTATCGGCGCTGCACCATCACCTGATTCGCCAAGGCACGCGGACGAAAGTCAGCATCCTGCTCGAATCCGGCGAACCGCGCGAAGTGCATCACTACGCGCTGTTGATCGGTTACGGCGTCAGCGCGGTCAATCCGTATCTGGCGTTCGAGACGATCGACGATCTCATCCGTCAAGGCATATTGCGCGGCATCTCCCACGAGAAGGCCGTTAAGAACTATATTAAAGCGGCTACCAAAGGCGTCGTGAAAGTACTGTCCAAGATGGGCATCTCCACGATCCAGTCCTACCGCGGCGCTCAAATATTCGAAGCGATCGGTCTGGCTACGGACGTGGTCGAACAGTATTTCACTTGGACGCCGTCCCGCATCGAGGGCGTAGGTCTCGATGTGATCACGAAGGATACGTTGACCGCTCACTACCGCGCTTACGCGAAGCAAGAAGGCGCCGAGGACGAACTCGATTCCGGCGGCGATTATCAGTGGCGCAAAGACGGGGAAGAGCATCTGTTCAACCCTCGCACGGTTCATATGCTGCAGCTCGCCACGCGAACGGGCAACTATGAGACGTTCAAGAAGTTCTCTTCGCTTATTCAAGGCGAGTACGAAGACGTCAAGATGCTTCGTTCGCTCCTCGACTTTAACCTCGACCAGCCGCCTGTGCCGATCGAGGAAGTCGAGTCGGTAGAATCGATCTTCAAGCGCTTTAAATCCGGCGCGATGTCGTTCGGATCGATCAGTAAGGAAGCGCATGAATCGCTTGCGATCGCCATGAACCGGATCGGCGGCAAGTCGAACTCCGGCGAGGGCGGCGAAGATCCGGCGCGCTACGTGGCTGACGCGAACGGCGATTCCCGCCGCAGCGCGATCAAGCAAGTCGCATCCGGCCGCTTCGGCGTAACGAGCTACTACTTGTCCAACGCGGACGAGATTCAGATCAAGATGGCGCAGGGCGCGAAGCCGGGCGAAGGCGGCCAGCTCATGGGACGTAAGGTATACCCTTGGGTTGCCGAGGTTCGCGGTACGACGCCGGGCGTAGGTCTGATCTCGCCGCCGCCGCATCACGATATCTATTCGATCGAGGATTTGGCGGAGCTGATTCACGACCTGAAGAACGCGAATCCGCGCGCTCGCATTAACGTGAAGCTAGTATCCGAGGTCGGCGTCGGCACGATCGCCGCGGGCGTTGCCAAAGGCCGCGCGGACGTTATCCTGGTCAGCGGCTACGACGGCGGCACCGGCGCATCCCCGATCGGCTCGATCCGCCACGCGGGCTTGCCATGGGAGCTCGGTCTTGCCGAGACGCACCAGACGCTCATCTTGAACAACCTGCGCGACCGCGTCATCGTCGAGACGGACGGCAAGATGATGACGGGACGCGACGTGGCGATCGCCGCGTTGCTCGGCGCCGAGGAGTTCGGCTTCTCGACGGCTCCGCTCGTCGTTCTCGGATGCATCATGATGCGCGTGTGCCAATTGGATACGTGTCCGGTAGGCGTCGCGACGCAAAATCCGGAGCTGCGCAAGAAGTTCATGGGCGATCCGCAGCATGCGGTCAACTTCATGACGTTCGTGGCGCAGGAGCTTCGCGAGATCATGGCTCAGCTGGGCTTCCGCACGATCCAAGAGATGGTCGGACGCGTAGACCGCCTGAACACGAAGAAAGCGATCAGCCACTACAAGTCGCAGGGCGTCGATCTGTCGCCGCTTCTTCATATGCCGGAATTGCCCGAAGGCTCGTTCCGCTACAACGCCAAAGCTCAGAATCACCTGCTCGAGGAGTCGCTCGACATGCAGGTGCTGCTCGCGGCGGCGGAGCCGGCGCTCTCTCGCCGTCAACCGGTGGAGGCTTCGTTCCCGATCAAGAACACGAACCGCGTCGTCGGTACGATCGTCGGATCGGAATTGACGAGCCGCTACGGGAAGGACGGATTGCCTGAAGACACGATCCACTTCCGCTTTACGGGCACGGCCGGACAAAGCTTCGGCGCTTTCATGCCGCAAGGCATGACGTTGACGCTCGAGGGCGACTCGAACGACTATGTCGGCAAAGGGTTGTCCGGTGGCAAAATCGTCGTCTATCCTTCGAAGAAGGCGACCTTTAAGTCGGAGGACAACATCATTATTGGCAACACCGCCTTCTATGGCGCGACGAGCGGCGAAGCATACATCCGCGGCGTCGCGGGCGAGCGCTTCGCGGTACGCAACAGCGGCGCGAACGTAGTCGTCGAAGGCGTAGGCGATCACGGGTGCGAATACATGACCGGCGGACGCGTCGTCGTGCTTGGCACGACCGGGCGCAACTTCGCGGCCGGCATGTCCGGCGGCATCGCTTACGTCATCGATCCGGACGGCGACTTCGTGAATCGCTGCAACCTGGAGATGGTCGGCCTTGAGCGCTTGGAAGACGAGAACGAAATGGCGCAAGTTCGCGAGATGATCACCAAGCACGTGCGATACACGGACAGCGATCTCGGTCGCCGCGTGCTGGCGGATTGGCCGGCGAACGCCGCGAAGTTCGTTAAAGTCATTCCGAAGGATTACAAACGGATGATGGAGCAGATCGCCAAGGTCGAAGCGCAAGGAATGAGCGGAGAACAAGCGATGCTCGCGGCGTTCGAAGCGAATATGCGCGACCTGTCCCGCGTGGGCGGCAACTAGTTCTATAAGCATATGAAACAAAGTCCGTAGAACGAAGCGTTCTACGGACTTTGTTTCATTGCTAAATTTACGGATTATCCAACAAATTGTGCAGATATGGAATATTTCGACAAAACTTCCGTAAAAAAATGGCTGACATGACAACAGCACTCGACACCCTCCGCGCGTCGGTTCTCCTATAATAACCTTATGTTTCATAGAGTACGAAATGAGAGGGTATGGGGAGCGAAATGGAGAAGGATTTGCAAGAGGGTAAGCAACCGTTGGAAATCGACATCCATAAGATCTTAACGCAGCTGGGTATTGAGTCGGATAGATGGCCCGAAGAATTCAAAAAGCCTGTATCGCAATACTGTTAAGCTTACATACGCTCATAACGATTAAAAACCTCGAATCAAGTTGCCGCCGCAACCGATTCGAGGTTTTTGCCGTTTCATCCGTTATTCGTCCAGGTTACGTTCGGCCCGAATGAAGGCGATGAATCTTCTCGCCTCGGCCGGAGTCAATTTGCGTCCATCGATCGTCAGCGAGAACTTCTCCAGCAGCTCGTTATTGGAGAGCTCAAGCTCGTCGGCGAACTGCCTGACGTCCGGATCCAAGGTCGTCGTAGGCTGGGACGTTCTGCCCGCCAAGTAATCGAGAGAGACGTGGAACAGATCCGCTACCTTGGACAAGGTCTCGGTATCGGGCTCCCTGCGATTTTTCTCGTAATGTGATAACGCCGCTCGCGAGATTCCGAGGGAAGTAGCTAGTTCTTCTTGTGTGAGTCCGCGCTGCTCCCGTAGGAACGCGATACGGTTACCGATGTTCATTATATCCCTCCCAGGATGGATATCTGATTTCATCATAATAGGTTTGGCTAATAAATGCATTCATTGCGACAAAATGTCGCAAAGCCTATATCAACGGTATTTCCAAACTGCGAGATTCCTATACCTGTACGGCGAACCAACCTAATTTAACCTTGACATGATACAATTTGTATCGTAGAGTAAGGGGAGATAAAATTGATACGAATTGTATCTTAAGGCTTGGTGATCTTATGGAATCTGATGAACCGTTCAATCGCCGTAAATCGATTCGATTCGGGTTATACATTCCGTTATATGCGGAGCTGTCTCTGCATCGCGTCGGCGCGCTGTACCGAAGGAGCCGATCGACGAGAGTGTTGCTGGATAATATCAGCTTCGGCGGGTGTCTATTCCGGACGAATCTGAATCTTCCGCCCCGAGATGACGTGGAATGGCTGTTCAGGCTCCAATTCGGCCGATACACGATGCATGCGAAAGCGATCGTCGTCCGTACAACCGAAGAGGAAGGGTATTACCTGTACGGCGCGAAGTGGAAGCTTTCCCCCTACGAACGCCATCTTTTCCAATATCGTATGAACGAGTATTTACAGGCGACCTACGTCTTCGCGCCGCATATCCAGACGTTATATCGACAAGTGATGGAACGCGCCGCCGATCAGCAGTTCAAGAAGTTCGACATCATCTCTTGAAACCTTGGGGGTATTCGTATTGAAACGCTCTAAATGGATCAAAATCAGCCTCTATACGCTCCTTGCGTGTATCGTCATCGCTGCCGCAGGGGCTGGGGTGGCGTGGTATAAGCTGGAGAATACGATCAGTGCGATGTATGAGCCGCTGCCGAGTACGGAATGGACACAGCCCGTATTCGAGCGGGAGAACTTGCAAGAGGACATACCGGCAACCCTGCCATCGAATCCGGTTGAGGAAGAGGGGGCAGCGAACGACGTTGCGGTCGGCGATCAAGCCGTCTCCACCGCGAATGCAACCAACGACGACATGAAACTCACCGAGGACGAAGTCGATCGTTTGCTGCATCCGAATCTGGACCGGAAGGATCCGTTCTGCATCCTCTTGCTGGGAGTAGATGAGCGGCCGTCGGATCGCGGACGAAGCGATACGATGATCCTGTTATCGATTCAGCCTGCGAAGCATTCGGCGATGGCGATTTCCATTCCGCGAGACACGAGGGTGCTCATCCCGCAGCGGGAACGATACGACAAAATCAATCATGCGTACGCGTTCGGAGGAACGGCGCTTTCGGTCGCCGCGGTCGAGAGATTGTTCGGCGTACCGATCGCCTATTATATGAAGACGAATATGGAGGGCATCGTCGATATCGTCGATACGGTAGGGGGCGTGGACGTTGACAACGCCCGGTCGTTCACCTATGAAGGCGTTACCTTCCCTAAGGGCGAGCAGCACTTGGACGGCACGAACGCTCTGCTGTACGTTCGGATGCGCAAAGAGGATCCGAACGGCGACTTCGGACGCACGGAGCGGCAACGCCAGCTGCTGTCCGCGCTTGTCGACCGCGTCGTCAGCTTCCGTTCGCTAGGCAAGCTGCCGCATATTCTATCCCGGCTGTCGGAAGACGTCCGGACGAACCTGACCTCGGGGGATATGTTCGATCTGGCGACCGAGTACAAGTCCGAGATCAAGCAGATCGATACGTTGTTCTTGAACGGTAAAGGCCGAATGATTGACGGCATCTATTACTACGCGGTTCAGCCGGAGGACCGGGCGGCGTTGCACGATCGACTGTTGAAGCATCTCAGAGGGGCGTAATTCCGCACCTTCTGACAAATTCCTTGACAAGGGCAGGAAACTGCCCTATCTTTAATTTATGATACGTAATGTATACATATGAAACAATTCGTATGAAATGGAGAGAGAATCATGGACCATTCCGTATTGTTCTACTGCCTCGTGTGCAACAAGCTGAAGACGATGGAGCAAGCGAACAGCCTCTTCCGGACAGGGTATTACAAGGCGCTGCATCCGCTAGGCTGCTGCGTCAATTGCGAGATGCGGTCAAAATAAAATTTTCCTAAATTAGGTATGTAGAAGTGGCGTAGATTGTTATAATGAGGGTGCTTTGCAATCGATCTACGGAGGGAAGCTCATGTCACTCGCACCTGTCGTTCAGTTGGACAACGTCACGAAAGTGATCGGCAGCCGAACGATTATCGACCGTGTATCCTTCGACGTGCACCCGGGGGAAGTATTCGGATTTCTCGGTCCGAACGGTTCAGGCAAGACCACGACGATTCGCATGATGGTCGGATTGATGGCTTTGACGTCGGGAGACATCCACATTGAAGGCCATAGCGTAAAGACCGATTTTCCGAAAGCGATCGTCCATGTCGGCGCCATCGTCGAAAATCCGGAAATGTATAAGTTCTTGACGGGTTATCAGAACTTGCTCCACTACGCGCGCATGAATCCGTCGGTCACGAAGGAAAGAATCCAAGAGGTTATCGCGCTTGTCGGTCTGCAGGATCGCATTCACGACAAAGTGAAGAAGTATTCGCTCGGGATGCGCCAGCGGCTTGGCGTCGCGCAAGCGATGATGCACCGGCCGAAGCTGCTCGTGCTGGACGAGCCGACGAACGGTCTGGATCCCGCGGGTATCCGCGAGCTTAGGGATTACTTGCGCAAGATCGCGCAAGACGAAGGCGTAGCCGTGCTCGTATCGTCCCACTTGTTGTCCGAGATGGAGCTGATGTGCGATCGCGTCGCGATTCTTCAGAAGGGCCAGATCATCGACGTCAGGTCGATCCGCGGCGACAACGCGGCTGCACATGCGCAAACCGAGAACGAGGTGTTGTTCGAAGTCGATCATCCCGATGCGGCGATCGGCGTATTGGAAGGTTCGTACGGGGCTAAGCTTGCGGACGGGCTGCTATCCATTAAGGCGGACCGCAATTCGGTCGCGGCAACGAACCGCAGGCTCGTGGAAGCGGGGATTAACGTCTACGGCATTCGCGTGAAGACGAAGACGTTGGAAGATCAATTCCTTGAAATGACGGGAAGTGAACATATTGGCTAACTTCGTGAAGCTCATCCAGAACGAGAATATGAAAATTTATCGCAGAGTCGGAACTTGGGTGATGCTCGGCATCCTGATATTGCTTCCGATATTGGTGTCTACGCTGCTATACTTCGCGGACAACGCGGACGACGGAAGCAAGGTGACCGGTTTCGAGATGATGCAGATCGACGCGGTTTTCGCGTTCATGCTCGTTACGATATTCTCGGTCATTCTAGCCTCGGGATCGGTAGCGAGCGAATTCTCGTGGGGTACGATCAAGCTGCTGCTGATCCGTCCATGGAGCCGAACCAGCATTCTGTGCTCTAAATTTATCTCCATCGTGCTGTTCATCTTGTTAACATCCGTCATCTCGTATTTGGTCTGCTTCTTCGTCAATCTCGCCTTCTTCGGCGCGACGAACGCGGTCGACGAGGTGATTCCCGAGCTGAACGCCGGAGCCGGCGTTATGTTCAGGGAACTTGGCGAGATCGTATGGACGCAATTCGTCTCGACGCTTGTCATTGCTTCATTCTCTTTCATGCTGTCCTCGGCGCTGCGCAGCAACGGTCTTGCCATCGGCTTGTCGCTCGCGATCGTCTTTTTATCCCAGTTATTTACCAACCTGTTCCTGATGATCGATCAACCGTGGATCAAATTCGTGCTGTTCCTTCACTTGGATTTGACGCAATTCATGCACGGCCACACGGGACCGATCGAGGACGATCCGATGTCGCTTGGCTTCGCTCTCGGCGTATTGGCTGCGTACTTCGTCATTTTCAACGCGATCTCTTTGTTGGTATTCCGCAAACGGGACGTAGCCGCTTAATAGAAGAGAATACGATTGGCCTTTGCCTGAAGACGATAAGTCTGATCGGCGAAGGCCAATTTTGTTTTGTGGCGAATCTTGTCCATAAGGGTTGACCTGCTCACAATTGTATCATAATATAGATACAATACGTATCATTAGGGAAAGGGTGGTCACTCTGGATAGCAAGAGTAAGTACAGGGAGCTGTGCAAAAGCAGCAACGATATTCCGATCTTCTCCATGGATTGGTGGCTCGACATTACGGCGGGAGATTCCAATTGGGATGTCAGCGTAGTGGACAGCGGAGGAGAGATCATCGCCAGCCTTCCCTATTACCGGACCAAAAAGTACGGTTGCGAGATGATCCGCATGCCTGAGTTGACTCCAGCGATGGGCGTATGGATTCGTTATCCAAGCGATCAGAAATATGCGACAAGGCTGGCCTATGAGAAGGAGACCTTCACGAAGCTCATCGATAACTTGCCGGATTTCGACTCCTTCTATCAGCACTTTCACTGGTCGGTAACGAATTGGATGCCATTCCATTGGAAGGGGTTCACTCAGAGCACGGACTATACATATCTGTTAGAGGATACGAGCGATCTAGACGCGCTGTTCTCCGGTTTCAGAGAGAATATACGCCGTGAGATTCGTAAAGCGCAGAAGCAGCTCACGGTTGAACAATCGGATGACATTGCTAAGTTCTACCAAGTCCAGTGCAAAACTTATCAACGTCAGAATTTGAAGCCGCCGCACACTTTCGAGTTTCTGAAGAAGCTGGACGATGCCTGCAAAAGCCGTGGATGCCGCGCCATGTGGTTTGCTTCCGATTCGGAGGGACAGATACACAGCGTCATCTATGTCGTATGGGATTCGAAATACGTATACTATCTGATGGGCGGCGGGGATCCCACGCTTCGAACAAGCGGAGCGATGTCGCTGCTGATGTGGAAGGCCATTCAGGAGGCGTCGAGACTTTCGCGGCAATTCGACTTCGTTGGAAGCATGTTCGAATCGATCGACAGGTTCTTTAGAGGATTCGGAGCCGTACAGAAGCCCTACTTTCAGTTGTCCAAAACAAACGGAAAGCTGATGAGAGTCGTCTGGCTGGCGAAAGAAGCCTATAGACTCCTTCGTTAAGTACTGTGCTGCGGTACGAATGTCCTTTTATTTCAGTAAGGTATGAAAAAAGCAACCGTGACGCTTGTCGGACGGTTGCTTTTTTCTTATGTTACACGTGAAACAAAATGTATCATTTTCGAAATCCGGAGTCCTAGCAAGAAATATACTTATTGTATCATTATGTATGCGCTTTATGGAGAGAGATGCGTGAAAAACGAAGGAACTTAGGCTTTTAACGAAAAAATGAGTTGACAGTGATACATATTGTATCTTATATTAGAGCTACAAAATGATACATATGGTATCAAAACCACGTTAAAAGGAGACTCACCATGGCTACAAAGAAAAGAATTGGCGTTGTCGGTACGGGACTAATCGGTCGGGGTCTTATTATGGCAATCGAGAACGATCGGGAGCTTGAGATTTCGAGAATTCTAACCCGGCGCGATATCGAAACGATGCAATCGTTCCCTAGTTCGTCGGTTCTGACCCATAGCATAGACGAGTTGATCGCGAATTCGGACCTCATCGTGGAATGCAGCGGAGACGTACTGTACGGTACGGATGTCATCGACCAAGCCATTCGAGCTTCCCTTCCGGTCGTCACGATGAACACGGAGCTGCAGGTAACGACCGGCTCGTATTTCGCGCGCAGGGGTCTGATAACGGAAGCCGAGGGCGATCAGCCCGGCTGTATCGCGGCGCTGAGGGAGAACGTCCTGCAGATGGGCTTCAAACCTCTCGTATACGGCAATGTCAAAGGATTTCTGAAGCTGGATCCGAGCAGGGAAGAGATGGAGTACTGGTCCGGTCGCAACGGTACGACGCTCGGAATGACGACTTCCTTCACGGACGGAACGAAGGTTCAGATGGAGCAAGTCCTCGTCGCCAACGGCTTGGGAGCCGGCATCGCCCAGGACGGTCTGCTCGGCGTGGCATGCGAGACGGCTCACGAAGGCGGCGTTCGGATGGCCGAGTCCGCCAAGCAAGCGGGAATGCCGCTTAGCGATTACATCCTGTCTCCGAAATCCCCTCCCGGCGTGTTCGTAACGGCCGAGATCGACGAGCGGCATAAGGACGCGCTTCGTTATTACAAGATGGGAGAAGGACCTTACTACACGCTTCTCGTCAACTACCATCTCTGCCACCTCGAAATTCTGAAGACGGTGCGTCGGGTGCTATCCGGCGGCGGCGTCTTGCTGAACAACGGAGAACATCCGAGAATCAGCGCCGCGGCCGTGGCCAAGAAGGATCTTCATCCCGGAGATACGATCGAGAGAGGAATCGGCAGCTTCGAAGTCAGAGGCATTGCGGTAGAGATCGCCCGCAATCCGGAACACGTTCCGATCGGACTGCTATCTCAGGCCGTTATCCGACGCCCTGTATCCGAAGGTCAGATTCTTACCTTCGAGGATGTCGAGCTTCCGCCTAGCCTGGCCTTGAACGCATGGCTCGAAATCAGGGAAGACACTCTTCATGCTGTCGCCCAGTAACCATGCTTGGATCCATTATCACGCTACCCGTTATGGAGGAGTCGCCATGAAGAAGGTAAGGAAAGCGATCATTCCGGCAGCGGGCCTCGGCACTCGGTTTCTGCCCGCTACCAAAGCTATGCCGAAGGAAATGCTGCCCATCATCGACAAGCCGACGATTCAATACATCGTGGAAGAAGCCATCGCGTCCGGTATCGAAGACATTATTATCGTGACGGGCAAGGGGAAACGCGCGATCGAGGATCATTTCGACCACGCGTTCGAGCTCGAGTATACCCTCACCGAGAAAGGAAAGCTGAAGCTGCTCGAAGAGGTTCGCCGACCTTCCGGCTTCGAAATTCACTATATTCGCCAGAAGGAACCGAGAGGTCTAGGCCATGCGGTATGGTGCGCAAGGCGGTTCATCGGTGACGAGCCGTTCGCCGTCTTGCTTGGTGACGATATCGTGCAGGGCGAAGATCCTTGCCTCGGACAGCTTATACGTCAATACGATCGAATGCAGTCATCCATTATCGGCGTACAGCCGGTTCAGGACCATGAGACGCATAGGTACGGAATCGTCGACGGATACGAGCGGGAGGACGGCCTCTACCAAGTACGCACGCTGGTGGAGAAGCCGCTGCCTGGCACGGCCCCGTCGAACCTCGCCATCATGGGCCGCTACATACTCACTCCCGAGATCTTCCAGATTCTCGAGCATCAGGAAACAGGAGCGGGAGGAGAAATTCAACTTACGGACGCGATTCGCAAGCTGAATGAATTGCAGGACGTATATGCCTGCCACTTCGAAGGCTTCAGAAGCGATGTCGGAGAGAAGCTTGGCTTCATTATGACGACGCTGAGATACGCGCTTCAGAACGACGAGCTCAAACATCCTCTTCTGCATGAGCTCGACAATCTTCTGAAGCAACAGACGGTAACTCAGACGATCGTATAAGAGAGAAAGGGAGAGGAATGGAGGCATGCACAACTATTCCGATAATAACGAAGCGCTTGTCATGGGCGGAGGCTATTCCGTCGAATCCCCATACATCGGCATAGCTACGGTTGACCGAGGTTATGTCTTCAGAAAACGGTTAGTAGACGTCGTTCTCGCTGCCGTCGGGATCGTGATCCTGTTGCCTGTATTCATCATTATCGCGGCAGTAATCAAGATATCGGAGCCCAAGGGCACCATTTTCTTCAAACAGACCAGAATCGGCAAAGACGGCAAACCGTTCAACATGTATAAGTTCCGGTCCATGGTGGCGAACGCGGAGGAACTGCTGGCGGAGCTGCAGCATCGGAACGAAATTGAAGGCGCCATGTTCAAGATGAAATCCGACCCGCGCGTAACGAAAATCGGGAAGCTGATCCGCAAGACGAGTCTGGATGAGCTGCCTCAATTGTGGAACGTGCTGAAAGGCGATATGAGCCTGGTCGGTCCGCGGCCAGGATTGCCCCGGGAAGTCGCTCAATATACGAGTCGCGACCGCCTTCGTCTGTTGGTGCCTCCCGGATGTACCGGTTTGTGGCAGGTGAGCGGCAGGAACGGTCTTACTTTTAAGCAAATGGTGGAAATGGATCTGGACTATATCAGCCGCAGAAGCCTGTTCTTCGATTTGCGGCTTATCCTAAGAACATTCGTCGTCATGGTATATCCGAAGGACGCCTATTGAGAGCGTGAACGCTCGGCAAGGCGATAACAGAACTGAAGAAAGAAGGTAATATCCGATGGATCTTAGGAATATGGCAGGCGTGGTCCGCAACAGGCTCGGAATGATCTTGACGGTCGTGATCATCTGCTGTCTTGCCGCTGGATTGTCCACCCAGTACCTGATCGAGCCGAAATACGAGGCGTCGGTCAAAGTAATCGTGAATAAAACATCGGAATCCGGGATCACGTGGGATGACGTGTCGGTGAACGTGCAGCTGATCGGGACCTACCTGGAACTGGCCCATACCGAAGCCGTTATGGGGCAGGTTGCGGACGATCACCCGGAATTCGGCCTAAACAGCAACGAGCTGATCAACAAAGTAGAATTCGCCGCCGCCGACAAGACGCAGGTGATCACCATGACGGTGCGGGACACCTCCTATGAACGCGCGGCGAAGATCGTCAATGCGGCGGCTTCCGTGCTGCAGGCCAAGGCCGCGGAAATTATGAAGGAAGACAATCTTACGGTGCTCGATCAAGCGCCGCTTGATATTGATGCGGTACAGGTGTCGCCGAGCATGGCGCTGAACGTCGGAATTGCTTTCTTCCTGTCGCTGGTGGCTTCCGTCGCGCTGGCGTTCCTGCTGGAACACCTCGACGACACGATCAGAGACGAGGCGTTCGCGAAGAGCGTTCTCGGTCTTCCATCCTTGGCTGTAATCGGGCGTATCGAGCATTCGAACCATCCAGGAAAAACGACGGTAAGAAGGGCGAGTGATGGCGTCTATGCCACGGCAAACCAGTAAGATTCCGCTTGTTACGATGACAACGCCGGGAATAACCGTATCCGAAGCTTTCCGCTCGTTGCGAACGAATACGCAATACACATTAGGCGGCAAAGAAAAGGCCATCATTGCCGTCACCTCGAGTATCCGTTCCGAAGGCAAATCAACGACGGCGCTTAACTTGGCAGCCGCTTATGCGCAAGAAGGCCGACACACCCTGCTCATTGACGCGAATCTCCGCAACCCGGTATTGCATTCCGTATTCGGGATCGCGAACCGGACGGGTTTAACCCAGGTGCTTGCGGAAGGGACTCCGGTCGAATCCTGCACCGTACCAAGCGGGATCGACGGGCTAACCTTGCTGACGTCCGGGCCGACGCCGTTCAACCCGTCCGAATTGCTGGCGTCGCGCCGGATGGACGAACTGCTGGAGGATTCCAGACGGTTGTATGACGCCGTCATTATCGACACGCCTTCTCTGCTTGATGTTACCGACTCCCAGCTTATTGCCTCGAAATGCGACGGCATTCTGCTTGTCATTCGCGCAGGCAAAGTCAAACAGTCGGCTGCCATCAAGGCCAAAGAGCTGCTCATGCGCGTGCAAGCCAATGTTCTGGGCATTGTGATGAACGGGGCGTAAACAGCTGACACGGAAGGCAGTTCAATGCGAAAGGAATGGATACCATGGCTGTCTCGACTGCCGACCTATCCGTATCGATTATTATCTGTACTTATGCCCGTGCGGATTTGCTAGGGACAACGTTGCTCTCATTGAGGCATGTAGAAGGAATCGGGCAAGCGGAAGTCATCGTCGTCGACAATAACTCCCCGGATCATACTGCCGAAGTGGTAAGGGATTCGATAAACCGGCTGAGCGGAACTTCAGTCCAAATCCGGTACCTGTTCGAACATAGACAAGGACTCTCCGCGGCAAGGAATGCGGGAATAGCCGCTTCGACCGGGGCGATTATAGCGTTCCTCGACGATGACGCGATTCCTTCGCCGCAGTGGCTGAATGCGATTCGTCAAACATTCGCCGAGGATGCCGAGTATGCGGCTGTCGGAGGAATTATCAGGCCCAATTTCGAGACGGATCGTCCGGAGTGGTTGATCAAGGAGCTGGAGCTGCCGTTCACCATCGTTGACCTAGGCAACCAGTCAAGGCAATACCCGGGCAGGCTCCATCCGTTCGGAGCGAATATGGCCATGCGAAGATCGGTGCTGGACCGGCTCGGGCTGGTTTTCCCGGAAGAGCTGGGCCGGAAAGGCTCGTCCCTTCTATCCGGAGAAGAGACATGGGTATTTAATCAGATGAGAAGAGCCGGCTTGAAGCTGCGCTATGCTCCTGGAATGGAAGTCACGCATTTCATTATGGCGGAACGGCTCAGCCCTGACTGGATTAAGCGGCGATACTACTACCAAGGCGTCTCCAACGCCATGGAAGCAAGAGGCGCGGCGCAGCGCACCCGGCTGGTCCTAACGATCGCGTTGAAAAGAATACACATCACGTTCGGAGCGTTGACCTCGCGCAGCCCGGGCAGAAAGCTGCTCCATGTGTGCAGATCGGAGAGCATACGCGGTTCCATAGACGCCATCAGAAGCCGCCATGCGACGCCTGTTTATGAATAGGCTTGCGCTCGGCGGATTCGGAAGGGCGAATGGGGCGGCAGCGATATTATATGCGCTCGTCGCCGCGGCGATCGGCATCTCGATCACCTATGAGCCTCTCTTCGCTGCCATAGCCGTCATAGGTACAGCGGTGTTGCTGTTATCCGTGCTGTCTCCGGAGAGAATCAGTTATGTATTCCTTGTGTTGGCCGCGATTTCGATCCAGTACCTTAATGAAGCCGAAGTCATGGGGATGGATCTGCTCTCCCTTCATAAACTAGGCATTCTGTTGTTGTTCATTCCTGCCGCTATGCGGTATGGGATCAACGTCAAGCATACGGTGCCGGTAGTTGCGTTCGCAGTCATGCTGGGGTCCACCTACTTTTTGGCGGATATGCCTCCCGTACTCGGAACCATCGATCCGATCATCGCCTTCATCGGGTTATCCTCGCCGTTCATGCTGCTGGTCGTTCGTTGGCCTAAGCATGTGGCAGCCATGCAAGTCAACATCATATGTCTGCTGCCGCTCGTAAGCGTAGTGGTCGGTATCCTGTTGGAGATTGGCGGGATCCACAGCCTCTTCGACCGTGAATTCACGGGCGCGATAAGACTGGCGGGCGCCAACATCCCTCCCCACCTTGCGTTCCTTGCGTTCATGGCGTTCATGGTATCGATTATCGAAGCGAAGCGCCGGCCCGATAAGCTCGTGTATTACTACATGATGATGTCGGTCAACTTCCTGATCCTTCTGCTGACCGGAACAAGGGGTGCGCTCGTCTCGGCGATTCTGATGATTTTTATTTACGTGTACGACCTGTCGAAGCAATTCCTGAAAGGAAAGACGGCGCTCATCATCCCGCTGTTCGGATTCGCCGTCGTGTTGGCAACCTCCGTGTGGCTGCAGCTTGATAACCTCAAAAAACGGTCGTTCGAGCATTCGACCGAAGCCGGAGTCGATCTATCCGGCCGGCTTGAAGCCTGGGATTTCTTCCTCAAAGGAGCAGAAGCTTCTCCTTGGTTCGGCAAAGGTCTCGGCGCGGCACTTGTGGCTAACGACGGCAGCCTCTTCGAGGGATTCGTCGTGCCGCATAACGAATATATCCGGTTCTATTACGACGGAGGCATCATAGGCGCGGTTCTTCTGTTCGCTTCGATCCTTTATCTGTTCCGCAAAGTGTATCGAGCAAGCGCGAAAGAATTGCGGTTATATGTGGCTGCGTTGATGATCGGATTCCTAATCTACTCGATTTCCGACAATACTTTATCGACCCTGCAATTCATTCTCCCATTCTGCATTTATCTCAATGCATCCAGCATCTTGCCGGGACACGATATGGAAAAGTCAGCGAAGGAGGAAAACCGGTGAGTATAACATTCGCGAGCCGCATGCGGCATCATGGCTAGCTCCAGCACGGATGCAGCCGTGAGCGCCGGGTTGCCTCCGCGCGCAAAGGTACATCGCAAAGGGCTGCTCGGGCAAACGGTAAAGACGATGGCCTTCAGCATGGCCATCCTCGCCATCAACATGTTAACCGGCATGGTGACTGCCCGACTCCTGGGTCCCGAAGGGAGAGGGATCCAGACGGCCCTTATTCTCTTGCCCCAGTTCCTTCCCTTTGCTTGTACCATCGGGATTCACGCCGCATTACTGTACCATATGAAGAAAAATCCGGAGCGTGAAGCGGAGCTGTACTATGCTTCGCTGTGGCTAACTCTATGCGCCGGAGCGGTATGCGTGATAGCGGGGTTATTCCTGATTCCGGCTTGGCTGGGAGAGGACACGGCGTCAGTCGTTCCTACTGCCCAATGGCTTATGGCAACCACGCCGTTCATGCTGCTCTTCTTCATGCATAACGCCCTGTTTCGCGGCAGGGAAGAATTCAACATGTTCAATCGGATGAGATATCTCGTCCCTCTGCTAACGTTGGTGGCGCTGCTGCTGCTAGCCATGTTGGATAGAATGACGCCGACGACGTCAGCTATCGCTTACCTCGTGCCGTACGTACCGGTAACGATATACGCGATGATCCGAGCGATCCGGCTCTACCGTCCCCGCTTCTCCGGCATGATCTCGACCTTCAAGAAGGTTCTGTCCTACGGATTCGGGGCTTACGGCATCGATCTGCTCGGAAACTTGATCCTATATATGGATCAGATCATCCTCGTCAACCTTCTGGCGCCCGGTCCGCTCGGTCTGTATGTGGTTGCGGTAAGTCTCTCGCGGGTACTCGCCATTTTCTCTTCCTCGATCATTATGGTTCTATCCCCAAAAGCGTCAAGCCTTCCGGCTAAGGATGCGGCCCTCCTGACGTTGCGGATATTCAAGCTGAGCCTGTTGGGAGCCATCGCGTGCACCATCTTATTCGTTATCGCCGCCCCTATTATGCTTCAGCTTCTTTACGGCGATCGATTCGTAGAATCGGCGAACGTCTTCCGTTTGCTTGTATTCGAGGTCGTTATAAGCGGCGCGGCTCTCGTACTGGCACAAGCTTTCATGGCGATCGGCAAACCTTTCGTCGTAACGGTATCGCAGGCGATCGGCGTACTGCTGGTCATCCCTCTTATGTATTTCCTGGTGCCGGAGTATGGCGTGATCGGGGCCGGATGGGCGCTGCTGCTGCCGTCTATGATCAGGCTGCTCTATGTCGTAATCGTATTCGAGTGGAGGTTCCGCCTCGGTCTGCGGTCGCTAATCCCCGGCCCAGATGATGTTAGGTGGATAACAAGCATGTTACGAGACCGAAAAGCCTCGCGCAAGGAGGGGTAGAGGAGGAACGGAGAATGAGTATCGTTGCGGAAGAACGCGTGAGTACGACAGTCGGAGGACCGTCGGCTACGGGACTGTCGAAGGGAAGCATAGGGAATATCTCCGTTTCCCTCGTCAATCGGACGGAGGCGCTTAACGAGTTGTGGAGCCGGATGGAGGAGAACAAGAAATCGCGTCTCTTTTTTGTCAACGCGCATTGCTATAACCTATCGCAGAAGGACCGGCGGTACGAGGATTGTCTCGAACAGGCGGAAATCGTCCTGAACGACGGGATCGGTATACAGCTCGGCGCGAAAGTATTCGGCATTCGCTTCGAAGAAAACTTGAACGGAACGGATTTCTCTCCGATTCTCCTCACGGAATCGAGGGATCGCGGGTTGACGGTCTTTCTTCTGGGCGCGAAGCCCGGTATTGCCGAGCGTGCGGCAGCCAATCTGAAAGACTCGATCCAAGGATTGTCGATCGTCGGTACGCATCATGGTTACTTCGAAGACTCCGCAGCCATGGTACGCATGATCAATGCGGCAGATCCGGACATCTTGATCGTAGGTATGGGAGTCCCGCAACAGGAAAAATGGATCACCGAGCATTTCGACGCCCTCAACGCCCGCATCGTTGCCGGCGTAGGTGCTTTCATCGATTTTGCGGCGGGACGCGTAAGCAGAGCTCCGCGGTGGATGAGAATCTGCAGAATGGAATGGATGTATAGGCTGATGCTCGAACCCGGACGGATGTGGCGCCGGTATCTAGTAGGCAATTTCAAATTCTTCTACTATATCATCCGCAACAAATGGCAGGCAGGATAAGAAAGAAGGGAGGTTACGTGATGTCCAGATGGGTAGGTCGCGTCCATAATGGAATTCGCAGAATAAAGAACAAGCTCTATACAGGGTTGTGGTATCGGCACCTATTCTACCGAATAGGTCCCCGTTCCAGCATCAGCCCGCCGTTTTATACGGAAAATCCAGACTTCGTCCAACTTGGCGAAAAGGTGTACATCGGGCCTAATTGCCGGATTGAAGCCTATCCATCTCAGCCGAACGCAAGTAGCAAGCAACCGATGCTGATCATAGGAAACCGCGTGACGATGGAGGGCGGAGTGCTCATTTCCTGCGGGGAATCCCTCGTCATCGAGGATGATGTCTTGATCGCCGGACGGTGCTACATCAGCGACAATAACCACAGCTTTGATCCTCTTGGCTTACCCTATCGGGAGCAGGAGGCGGATATGAAGCCCACGCGGATCGGCGCCGGGGTATGGCTTGGGCAGAACGTATGTATCTTAGCAGGCTCCGACATCGGAGAGCGCTCGGTCATCGGTGCCGGGAGCGTCGTCAGGGGACGTATCCCTCCCTATAGCGTGGCGGTTGGTTCCCCCGCGCGGGTGGTCAAGCGTTACAGTTTCGAAACGAAAACCTGGGTTAAGGCGGACGAGGCGGAGACTGCCATGTTAAGGCGAGTACAAGGGTAATCACATTCGGGTGGCGCGTAAATCCGAGGAGGGCGCGTTGTGAATGGACATGATAGAGTCCGTCAAAGAATTCATCTGGGACATACTGGTCAATAATATTGCTGCTTCCAGTCTTCTGCCCAATCGAATCAGGGCGATTCTGTACAGGTGGCTTGGCATTCAAACGATGACGAATATCATCCGGTCAAGGTGCAGTTTCAGAGGCCCCCATATTAAGATCGGCCATGGTACGTTTATCAATTATTGTTGCACGATTGAAAATCATGTAGAGATCGGCAACAACTGCAAGATCGCGTTCGACGTTATATTCTGTACATCGACTCATAAGATCGGACCCCATGAGATGAGAGGCGGCGAGTCTATCTATAAGCCGATTAAAGTCGGCGACGGTTGCTGGATCGGAGCTAGAGTAACCGTGCTGCCCGGGGTAACGATCGGTGACGGATGCATCATCGCAGCCGGAGCCGTCGTGAACTCGGATTGCGAGGCGGATGGGCTGTACGCCGGCGTACCTGCGAGAAGAGTCAAGGAGCTGTCTACGCAGAACGAACCCGTCCTCAGCGGAATAACGCTAACCTAAGAACTCTGACCCCATGGGTCAGAGCTCTATATTTATTCATTATAGAATTTATATAATTTTCAAGGTGGAATGGAGAGCGAATAAAAGCAGAACGATAGTTATTTTTTCGGAGACTCCATGGTAGACAAATGAAATGCAAATCGTTGTTATTTGAACAGTAGAAGCGTCGGGTCAGCGTGGTTTGTTCTGGTAACTCCGAGCAGAATGCATGCTTGAGCGGGAATAAGTCGGTTTGGGCGACCAACTCCGAACTACCGATCGCCGCTCGTGGAAGCCTATCGCTTAAGATATCTGCTATTGGTTTATTGGCCGGAATTGCATAGATCGCCTAATGGCCGCCGCTCGGCGGCCTTTTTCATTCGGTTTCGTTCTCTTTTCTATTAAATATTATCGCTAGTTCGTTAGTTATTAGGGGCACATTATCGATGCCCTGCATACTATATACAATACGATTTCCAGGAGGTGGCATAGAAGGGATGACAGGACAACTGCCCGTAAACTTGAACGCTTCGAAGCAAGCTAAGGAACTGCTGTCCTATCTTAACGACTTGTCTAGCTCCAACCGGGGGACTCTGACGGGCCAGCATAACTGGCTTGAAGAGCCGACCGGTAACATTATCAGACTCGTTCTACCCGTGTCCGGAGGCAAGTACCCCGCGATATCCAGCTATGAGCTCGGCGCGATCGCGGGACAGACCGAACAGGTGGTCACGAATCAGCGCAAGGCAGTCATTGATACGGCTCTCGCTTATTGGAGGGCGGGAGGAATCCCGGCGTTCAGCTGGCATCAGCAATTTCCGCTGACTTCATACAGGTGGGAGAACGTATGGAACGATTCCAATCCCGCCGCAGGTTACAAGACGCAGGCAGAGTTTAATTCATGCGTCACGCCGGGAACCGCGCAATATAACTGGCTCCTATCGGAATACGATAAGGTTGCGGGACATCTCAAGGTGCTCAATGACGCCGAGGTGCCGATCCTATTCAGACCGTATCATGAGATGAACGGATACTGGTTCTGGTGGGGAAAGAAGAACAATTACAGAGCGCTATGGGAACTGATATATAACCGACTAGTCGTCCATCACGGGTTGAACAACCTGCTGTTCGTATGGAACACCCATTGCCCAAGGCAAGCCGACCCTAACATCGATGATTATAGACTCTATTATCCGGGCACGGTGACCAACGGAGTTATCGGTACGGACGGCAAGGTAGACGTCCTTACCCACGATATTTACAATAACGAATTTCTGCAAAGCCATCACGATAATCTCTGGCGCTTCGGCGGCGGTAAACCGATCGGGTTATCCGAGGTCGGCGGCCTGCCCAATATGCAGACGATGAGGACTAGCCAATACCGCTATGCCTTTTCGATCGCATGGGGCGAGCCGTATTGGTCGAACGAGAACACGGAGGCGAACAAAAGGCAATATTATTCTGACGCGTATGCGATTACAAGGGAGGAAATCGAGATGCCTGCCGCAACGAACAAGGTACAAGTGAGCAGCAACGGTCGATATCTTGTCACTACGGACGGCAAACCGTTCTTCTGGCTCGCAGACACGGCATGGGAATTGTTTGAGCGATTGAACCGCTCCGAAGTGGAGACTTACCTGAGAAGCACCGCCGATCAAGGCTTCACATTCGTCCTAGCCACGGCATTATCGGAGAAATGGGATCTCACCGTGCCGAATGCCCAAGGGGATCAGCCTTTAACGGGGACGGACCCGGACCGGCCGCTCACGACTACGGGAAGCGATCCTGCCAATAGCACGCAATACGATTATTGGGATCATGTGGATTTCGTCATCGATACGGCGGCATCTCTCGGTCTCTATGTCGGGCTGCTCCCAACGTGGGGCAAATATATTATCGATAACAGCAGTCCTCCCTACAATCAGCCGTATAAGGGGATATTCACGAACGCCAAAGCGTATAACTTCGGTAAGTGGATCGGAAGCCGGTACGCGGACAGGAACAATATCGTCTGGGTGCTGGGCGGCGACCGGGCTCCGGATTCCGACGCCAAGCGGCAGCTTATCCGGCAGATGGTTCAAGGGATCACGGACGGCGGTGGCACGCAGATCAAAACGTTCCACCCGATCGGAGGCAAATCGTCCTCCGAATGGTTTCAAAGCGATGCTTGGCTGAGCTTTAATCTGTATCAATCGGGTCATCAATCCCGGGACTACCCGAACTATAACGTGATCGTGTCCGATTACGCGAGAACGCCGGTTAAGCCCGTGCAGGACGGAGAGCCGAGGTACGAGAACGCGGGTATTAATTTCAACTCCGCCAACGGCCGGTTCTCCCCTTACGACGTTCGTCAAGCCGCCTATTGGTCGGTGTTCGCGGGTTCGTTCGGACACACGTACGGTCATGGCTCCATCTGGCAAATGTACGCGCCGGGCCGAACGTCCGACGAGAACGTGTATTGGTACGACGCGTTGAATGCAGAGGGCAGGTCGGATATGAAGCATGTTCGGAATCTGATGGAATCCAGGCCTTTCCTCGAGCGCGTGCCGGATCAGTCGCTCGTGACCAACGCTCTATCCGGCGGAGACCATATTCGCTGCACCCGCGGCGCGAGCTATGCCATGATCTACGCCCGAACGTCCTTTACGGTCAACATGGGCCGAATCTCGGGTTCGACGGTTACGGCCTATTGGTACGATCCGAGGACTGGCGCGAACACGCTGATCGGAGAATTCGCCAATACGGGAACGCGGGCGTTCACGCCTCCATCAACCGGCGTGAACAACGATTGGGTGCTCGTTCTGGACGATAAGTCTAAAGCCTATTCGCCTCCCGGAGTGGGAGAAGGAACGGAACCAGGGCCAGGACCCGGGCCGGGAGACACGACCCCGCCGACCGCCCCCGGCAACCTGACCTTGGTATCGAAGACGACCAATTCCGTGACGATGAGATGGACGGCATCGACGGATGCGAGCGGAATCGAGGTGTATGACATTTACCGGGACGGCGTGTACTTCGGGTATTCGCAAGACTTCAACAATTTGCAGTTCACGGCAACGGGTCTTGCGCCGAATACGACTTACACGTTTACGGTCAAGGCGAAAGATAAGGCGCAGAACTGGGGACCGTTCAGCAATCCTCTGGTCGTGACCACGGACGCGGAACAGGGACCGGGACCGGGAGATACGACTCCGCCGACCGCCCCCGGCAATCTGACCTTAGTATCGAAGACGACCAATTCCGTGACGATGAGATGGACGGCATCGACGGACGCGAGCGGAATCGAGGTGTACGACATCTACCGGGACGGCGCGTATTTCGGGTACACGCAGGACTTCAACAATTTGCAGTTTACGGCAACGGGTCTTGCTCCGAATACGACTTATACGTTCACGGTCAAAGCGAAGGACAAGGCGCAGAACTGGGGACCGTTCAGCAATCCTCTGGTCGTGACAACGAACGCGGAAACAGGACCCGGACCTGGACCGGGAGATACGACCCCGCCGACGGCCCCCGGCAATCTGACCTTAGTATCGAAGACGACCAATTCCGTGACGATGAGATGGACGGCATCGACGGATGCGAGCGGAATCGAAGTGTACGACATCTACCGGAACGGAGTGTACTTCGGATATACGCAGGACTTCAACAATTTGCAGTTTACGGCAACGGGTCTTGCTCCGAATACGACTCACACGTTCACGGTCAAGGCGAAAGACAAGGCGCAGAACTGGGGACCGTTCAGCAATCCGCTGGTCGTGACAACGAACGCGGAAACGGGACCCGGACCTGGACCGGGAGATACGACCCCGCCGACGGCTCCCGGCAATCTGACCTTAGTATCGAAGACGGCCAATTCCGTGACGATGAGATGGACGGCATCGACGGATGCGAGCGGGATCGAAGTGTACGACATTTACCGCAATGGAGTGTATTTCGGGTATACGCAGAACTTCAACAATCTGCAATTCACGGCTACCGGCCTTGCGCCGAATACGACTTATACGTTTACGGTCAAGGCGAAAGACAAGGCGCAGAACTGGGGACCTTTCAGTAATCCGCTGGTCGTGACTACCAATCCAAGATAAGCCAGCATATTCTAATGAAAAAAAGCAGCCGGGATGTCCGGCTGCTTTTTCGTATTATCAGGTCAGCCAGAATTTCTGGTTGGCCTTTTTTCATGGCCGTTTTAAGATGGCGGTAGCCGGGAGAACGTGCGGCTTTTAGGGGCAATGATCCCGTCATAAAAACTGTTCTC
>JAEWPC010000051.1 GCA_023460795.1 Bacillota bacterium
CCCCCCCCCATCCCCCCCACCCGGCCGGGACTTTTTGTTGATGGAAAATAACAACGATTCGCAGCTATTTCTACCGCCACTTGCCTACTAAGGTGAAATAACAACGATTAGCAGTTATTCGGAGGGATTTCAGTTCATTGAAGGCGCAGCCCCAGCTATAACTGTCGATATGCGGTTATTTCTGCATAGTGACGGTTTTTCGCATCAATAACTGTCAATGTGCTGTTATTACGTTTTGCGGCGGCTGTTTGTTACTTGCTCTTCGCTTCGTACTCTTCCGTCCATGCGGCGGTGCGGGCGAGCTCGGCTTCGGCGCGGGAGATGGCGGCTTCGACTTGCGGCGTCGCGGTGCCGCCGTATACGTTGCGCGCGTTAACGACCGCTTCAGGCTGCAGCACGTCGTAGATGCGCTCATCGAACAGCGACGAGAACTGCTTGAATTCGTCCAGCTTCAGGTCGAGCAGGAACTTGCCTTGCTGGATGCAGTACAGCACCGTCTTGCCGATGACTTCGTGCGCTTGGCGGAACGGCAGCCCTTTGTTCACGAGGAAGTCGGCGATGTCAGTCGCGTTCGAGAAGTCTTGGTTGACCGCGCGGCGCATGTTCTCCTTGCGGACCTTCATCGTCTCGATCATCGAAGCGAACAGCTGGAGCGCTCCTTGCAGCGTCTTCACCGTGTCGAACATACCTTCCTTGTCTTCCTGCATATCCTTGTTGTAAGCGAGCGGCAGCGACTTCAGCACTGTCAGCAGGCCGACCAAGTTGCCGTAGACGCGGCCCGTTTTGCCGCGGACGAGCTCGGGCACGTCGGGGTTTTTCTTCTGCGGCATAATGCTCGATCCCGTGCAGAACGCATCGTCCAGTTCGACGAACTGGAACTCGGTCGAAGACCAGAGGATCAGCTCTTCGCTCAAGCGGGACAGGTGCGTCATGATCAGCGAGGCGTTAGCCAGAAACTCGACGATGAAGTCGCGGTCGCTGACGGCGTCCAGGCTGTTCTCGTACACGCGGCCGAAGTTCAGCTGCTGCGCCGTGAAATGGCGGTCGATCGCGAACGTCGTGCCCGCGAGGGCTCCCGCTCCGAGCGGCAGCGCGTCGATGCGCTTGTAGCTGTCTTGCAGGCGCTCGATATCGCGGCCGAACATCGAGACGTACGCCATCAGATGATGCGCGAACAGAATCGGCTGCGCGCGTTGCAAATGCGTATATCCCGGCACGATCGTATCGAGATTCTGCTTAGCCTGTCCGATCAGCGCTTCCTGCAGCTTGCGCAGCATCTCGACGAACTCCACGACGCGCTTGCGCAAGTACAGGTGCATGTCCGTCGCGACCTGGTCATTGCGGCTGCGTCCCGTGTGCAGCTTGCCGCCGACCGGTCCGATTTCTTCGATCAGCGCTCTCTCGATGCTCATATGAATGTCTTCGTCAGCGACCACGAAAGGATGCTCGCCGCGCACAATGCGCTGACGCACGATCAGCAGGCCGTCCTTGATTTTCTCGACGTCCTCCGCCGGAAGAATGCCGCACTTCCCGAGCATCGTCACGTGCGCGAGGCTTCCTTGGATATCTTCCTCGGCCAGTTCTTTATCGAACGTAATCGACGCCGTATATTCTTCGACCAGTTGGTCGGTTTGCTTCGTGAATCTACCGCCCCACAGCTTGCTCATTGCCTTGTTTACCCCTCTCTAATCCTGTTAAACGGCAAAAGGGGAGCCGGCTCCGCGAAGGTGCCTCCCGCATAGCCCCGCTGCCGCGGGGGATGGTTCGGCAGGCCTCGCGGCCCTTCTCCCTTTCTGGTGGTGCTTATCCATTAATGCCCGAAGCGCCGTTCACGCCCGAAGATACCTTCAAGCGTAGCGCGTTCAAGCGGATGAAGCCGGTGGCATCGCCTTGATCGTACGCTTGCGTAGGGTCCGCTTCCATCGTGGCGATGTGCGGATTGTACAAGCTGACAGGGCTCTTCAGGCCGGCGGCCATGATGTTGCCTTTGTACAGCTTGAGGCGTACGGTACCCGTCACGTTCTTCTGGCTTTCGTTCACGAGCGCTTGGATAGCGAGACGCTCAGGCGCGAACCAGAAGCCGTTGTACACGAGCGAGCTATATTTCGAAATGAGTGAGTCGCGGAGGTGCATCACTTCGCGGTCCATCGTGAGAGATTCGATCTTGCGGTGAGCGGTGAACAGAATGCTGCCGCCCGGAGTTTCGTACACGCCGCGGCTCTTCATGCCGACGAAGCGGTTCTCCACCATGTCGACGCGTCCGATGCCGTGCTTGCCGCCCAGCTCGTTCAGCTTCTCCATGACCTCTAGCGGACTAAGCTTAACGCCGTTAACGGCGACGCAGTTGCCGGCTTCGAAGTCGAGCTCGACGTATTCCGCTTGGTCCGGCGCCTTCTCAGGGGAGACGCTCAGCACGTACATGTCTTGCACGTCGTCCGCGCTGGAGTCGAACCATGGGTCCTCGAGCATGCCGCTCTCGAAGCTGATGTGCAGCAGGTTGCGGTCCATCGAGTAAGGCTTCGACGCGGATGCTTGCACGTTGATGCCGTGCTTCTCCGCGTAGGCGATCATTTCCGCGCGTCCCGGGAACGCTTCGCGGAAAGCCTCGTCGCGCCAAGGCGCGATCACTTTGATGTTCGGCGTAAGCGCGGCAGCCGTAAGCTCGAAACGAACTTGGTCGTTGCCTTTGCCCGTCGCGCCGTGCGCGATCGCGGTAGCGCCTTCGGCGATCGCGATCTCGACCATCCGCTTAGCGATAAGCGGGCGAGCGATCGACGTGCCGAGCAGGTATTGCCCTTCGTACAGAGCGCCGGCTTGGAACATCGGGTAGATGAAGTCTTTCGCGAATTCCGCGCGCAGGTCGTCGATGTACACTTTGGATGCGCCGGTCTTGATCGCTTTCTCCTCGAGACCGTCGAGCTCTTCCTTCTGGCCGATATCCGCGGTGAAAGTGATGATTTCGGCGTCGTACGTTTCCTTCAGCCAAGTGAGGATGACCGAAGTGTCGAGACCGCCGGAGTAGGCCAATACGATTTTTTCTTTAGCCATGGGATCGTTAAAGCTCCTTCATATCGATAAAATGATTACTGCTTCAGCCTATAGTCACAGCAGACGATCGAGTCGCCAGCCAAATTAACAACCATTTGCAGGTATTTCAAGCTCTCCGAGTGCTTCCGCGAAAAATAACAACGATATGCAGCTATTTTCTCTGAAAATGAGATTATCGAACCAGTTGCCGAGAAATAACGGTCGATTTGCCGTTATTTCACCGCGCATGTCATTAATCACGAAAATAACTATCGATTTGCTGTTATTCCCCCGCGGAAGTTGATTGGCGATTACATAATCGCGGCCATGATCGCCTTCTGCGCATGGAGCCGGTTCTCCGCCTCGTCGAAAATAACGGAGTGCTTGCCGTCGATGACGCCTTCGCTGACTTCTTCGCCGCGATGGGCAGGCAGGCAGTGCATGAACAGGTAGTCGGACTTCGCCGAAGCGACGAGCTCCTCGTTAACCTGGTAGCTGCCGAACGCTCTCTCGCGTTCCTTCTGCTCTTCCTCGAAGCCCATGCTCGCCCATACGTCCGTGTAGACGATGTCCGCGCCTTCCACCGCTTCGCGAGGATCGCGGACGATATCGATGCGGCCGCCGGTCTGCGAAGCGACGTCGCGGGAGCTCTTCACGACTTCCGCGTCCGGATCGTAGCCTTCCGGGGACGCGCTGGCGAAGTGCATGCCCAGCTTAGCCGCGCCCATCATGAGCGAGTGGCTCATGTTGTTGCCGTCGCCGATGTAGGCGACCTTCAAGCCTTCCAAGCGGCCCTTCTTCTCGAGCACCGTCTGGTAGTCGGCGAGCGCTTGACAAGGGTGCGAACGGTCGGACAGCGCGTTGATGACCGGGATCGTCGCTCCGCGCGCCAGTTCGATCACGTTGCGGTGGCCGAACGTGCGGATGATGATGCCGTCGAGGTAACGCGACATCGTCTGCGCCGTATCGCGAATCGTCTCGCCGCGGCCCATCTGGATATCGTTCTTGCTCAGGAACAGCGCGTGGCCGCCGAGCTGGAACATCCCGACTTCGAAGGATACGCGCGTACGCGTGGACGATTTCTCGAAAATCATGCCGAGCGTCTTGCCGAGAAGCGGCTGATACACCTCTCCGGCTTTGCGCTTGAGCTTCAGCTCGATCGCGAAATCGAGCAAATACCGGATTTCTTCCGGCGAAAAATCGGTAAGTCCGAGAAAGTCTCTGCCTTTCAGCTGCTGAGCGATCTCTTCATGATTCAACGTCGTGTTCAACGTAAGTCCCTCTCTTCCTCAGGGGCTGACGGTATTAACCGCAGCCTGTTCCGTAAGTACAGCGGCGATCTGATTCACCGCGGTATCGATTTCTTCATGGGTAACGATCAAGCTAGGCAACAACCGAATGACGTTCGGACCTGCCGTAACGACCAGCAACCCGCGACGGTGCAATTCAGCTACCCATTCCGCGACCGGCTCCTTGCAAAGGATACCGATAATAAGGCCTTTGCCGCGAATCTGATCGACGATAGGCAATCCCGCCAGCTTCTCGTTAAGCTTCTTCATTAAGTATTGGCCCGCTTCCTCGGCGCGAGCGACGACGTTGTCCTTCAGGAACGTCTCGAGCGTCGCGATAACCGCGGCCATCGCGAGCGGCGTGCCGCCGAACGTCGTTGCGTGCGCTCCAGGCACGAAGCCGTTAACGACGTCGCCCTTCGCCAGCATCGCGCCGACCGGCAATCCGCTTGCGATGCCTTTAGCCAGCGTGATAATATCCGGCTCGACATCGTAATGCTGATAAGCGAACAGCTTGCCCGTACGGCCCATGCCGGTCTGGATCTCGTCGATGATCAGGAGCAAGCCGTTGCGATCGCAGAGAGCGCGAACGTCGCGCAGGAATTGCGGATCGACCGGAATGACGCCGCCTTCGGCTTGCACGAGCTCCAGCATGATCGCCGCCGTATGCTCGTTAATCGCCGCTTCAAGCGCAGGGATGTCGTGTAGCGGCACATCGTAGCGGAAGCCTTCCGGCAACGGCTGGAAGCCTTCTTTGACTTTATCTTGGCCGGTAGCGGTCAACGTCGCGAGCGTGCGTCCGTGGAACGATTGCTTGAACGTGATCACTTCGTAGCGGTCGACGCCTTTGACCTTCTGTTGGTACCGGCGAGCGAGCTTGATCGCGGCTTCGTTCGCTTCCGCTCCGCTGTTGCAGAAGAACACGGCGTCGGCGCAGCTGTTATCAACGAGCAGCTTAGCCGCCTTCTCCTTGTTCGGGTTGCCGAACAGGTTGGAGACGTGCCAGAGCTGATCCAGCTGAGCGACCAAAGCGTCCTTGACGCTATCCGGCGCATGGCCGAGATTCGCTACGGCGAGACCGCTCATGAAATCCAAATATTCCTTGCCCTTGTCGTCCCATACGCGGCTTCCTTTGCCTTTAACCAAGGTGATGGGATAGCTGGCGTACGTGTTGAACAGTGCGCTATCGCTCATGTCGATCTCTCCTTATCCGCGTGTGATCCGCGTTCCGATATGGCCTTCCGTGACTGCCCGGCTCAGCACCCGCTCCGCCGCTCCATCCACGATCAATACTTCTCGTACGTTGCCGTGCAAGCAGCTCATCGCGGCGCGAACCTTCGGTATCATGCCTCCGTAGATCTCGCCGCTGGCGATCATCTCTTCGATGTCCGCGAACGTGACCGACGGCAATACGACTTTCTCTCCGTTCACCGTTCGCATAATGCCAGGAACGTCCGTCACGACGATCATCGTATCTACGCCGAGATGCGAAGCGACCGCGCCTGCCGCCGTGTCCGCGTTGATGTTGTAGCGCTGGCTCGCGCCGTCGATGCCAATTGGAGCAATAACCGGAATGTATCCCATGGAGATGATGCCCTCGATAATGTCGGCCTTCACGCCGGATACGTCTCCGACAAGGCCGACCTCGTCGCTATTCGCCACCGGCTTCGCCTCGATCATGTTGCCATCCGTACCGGACAAGCCGATCGCTCTCGCGCCATTCTTCGCCAGCTTGCGAACGATCTCTTTGTTGATCCGGCCCGCCAGCACCATCTCCACGACGTCAAGCGTCGCTTCGTCGGTCACGCGAAGCCCGTTCACGAATCGGCTCTCGATGCCGAGCTTGCCGAGCGTTTCGTTAATCGCAGGACCGCCGCCGTGTACGATAACCGGCTGCACTCCCCGTTCCTGCAGTGCGCGTAAATCTTCGAAAAAGGCGTCCGGCAGCGCAGCAAGCGTACTGCCGCCGCATTTCATCACGAATCTCTGTGTACTCATCAGACTGCACGCTCCTCTTACGAACGATAGGCGGCATTAATGCGCACGTATTCGTACGTCAGATCGCAGCCCCATGCCATGGCGGACCCGTTGCCCATGTTCAGGTTCACATGGATGTCGATGGTGTCGCCTTTTAAGTATTCCAACGCGATATCTTCGTCGAACGCGACCGGGCTCGATTGCTCCAGCACGAGAATATCGCCCAACCTGATATCTACCGTGTTCACGTTCACGGGCTGGCCCGCGCGGCCGACCGCGGCAATGATGCGGCCCCAGTTCGCGTCCGCACCGTAAATCGCCGACTTCACGAGGCTAGAACCGATGATCGTCTTGGCGATCGCTTGAGCGGCTTCATCGCTCACCGCTCCGATTACGCTCGTCTCGATCAGCTTCGTCGCGCCTTCCCCGTCGCGAGCGATCATCTTCGCCAGCTCTTGGCACACGTGCCGCAAGCCCGCGAAGAACGCCGCGTAATCCGGATGGCCGCTCGTCAACTCGCGGTTGCCCGCCAGCCCGCTCGCCATCGCGACGAGCATGTCGTTCGTGCTCGTGTCGCCGTCGACCGTAATCATATTAAAGCTAAGGTTCGTCACTTCGCTTAGCGCTTGCTGCAGAAGCTCGGAGCCGATGGCGGCGTCCGTCGTCACGAAGCCCAGCATCGTCGCCATGTTCGGGTGGATCATGCCGGAGCCTTTGGCAGCGCCGGCGATCGTAACGGGTTGACCGTCGATCGTTACCGATACGCAGCTAACCTTCTTGACCAAGTCGGTCGTCAGAATCGCCTTGCAGAACTCCTCGGCGCCATGGGCGTCGTCCCGAAGCGCCGAAGGCAGCTTCTCGATGCCCGCGTTCACCTTCTCCATGTTCAGCAGAACGCCGATGACGCCGGTCGAAGCGACGGCCACTTCGTTCTTGTTCACGCCAAGCGCTTCCGCCATGCGAGATTGCATCTCTCTGGCGTCGGCCTCGCCTTGCGCGCCGGTGCACGCGTTGGCGTTGCCGCTATTAACGAGCATCGCCCGCAGCGTGCGGCCCGCGTTCAGGCTCTCGCGCGTCACTTGCAGCGGAGCGGCCTGGAACAGGTTCGTCGTATAGACGGCTGCTGCTGCAGCCGGCACGTCGCATACGATCACGCCAAGATCGTTGCGATCCGTCTTCTTCAATCCGCAGTGCAGGCCGGCCGCCTTAAAGCCTTTAGGCGTCGTAACGCCGCCGTCTTGCACGATCGTAAACAGCTGTTGTCCCATTATGTTCCGTCTTCCCTCTCGTCCGTGAATTAAGGATATACCGGCGCGAACGCCAATCCCAACGTTTCGTCCCAGCCCATCGTCAGATTCAAGTTCTGAATCGCTTGACCCGCAGCGCCCTTGACCAGATTGTCGGTCACCGAGATGATGGTGATTCGGCCCGTGCGCTCATCCGCGGCGAAGCCGATATCGCAATAGTTCGAGCCGTATACTTCCTTCGTCGCCGGCAATTGTCCAGCCGGACGAACGCGGACGAATTTACGCCCTTCGTAGAACTGACGATACAGCTCGACGAACGCCTCCGAGCTCCGCTTCTCGGTCATCGTCGCGTACGACGTCGCCATAATGCCTCTCGTCATCGGAATAAGATGCGGCGTGAACGTCACGACGACGGGACGGCCCGCTGCTTCGGACAGCACTTGCTCGATCTCCGGCGTGTGTTGGTGAGAGTTGACTTTGTATGTCTTTAGATTCTCATTAACCTCGGAGTAATGATTACCTAGGCTAAGTCCGCGCCCCGCTCCGGATACGCCCGACTTGGCATCGATGATGATGCTGTTCGGATCGATCCAGCCCGCCTTGACCGCCGGATAGAGACCGAGCAGCGAAGTCGTTGTATAGCAGCCCGGATTCGAGACGAAATCCGTCGTCTTCACTTGCTCGCCGTACACTTCGGCCAGGCCGTATACGGCGCGTTCGACGTCGGCCGCTACGGCAGGATCGTGCTTATACCACTTGCGGTACGTCTCCCCGTCTTTCAGACGATAGTCGCCGGACAGATCGATGACTTTCAGTCCCGCGGCGAGAAACTCCGGCGCAAGCTTCATGCTGACGCCATGCGGCGTCGCGAGGAAGACGACGTCCGCTTTGCCGCGGATCAGTTCCACGTCTACGCCATCCAACAGATCGGTATGAATCGCCGTCAAATGCGGAAAAGAGTCCGCGAAAGACGTTCCCGCGCTGGAAGACGAAATAACCGACGTAATCGTAACGTAAGGATGGGATTGCAGCAGTCGAATAAGTTCAACGCCGCCATAGCCGGTAGAGCCGACGATGGCTGCGCGGATGTGCTTCGTATTCATAGAGGTTCCTCCCCGCCTATCAATGATATTCCTTGGGTCGCCGAGTGTGCCTATCCGGCCGATAACCTTGTCGTGCTCGCAGAAAACCACACTCATTGTACCGAATATAGGACAGGAATGAAAGCGAGTTTTTCAAGGTCTGATGATGAATTATTATACACTCGGAGTATTATTTATACAACATTTATGCATCGATTTTCACAACTTATTTTCGCGGGACGCGCTAGAGAAGCTTATCGTCATAGAACCCTTCGCCTAACACCTCGGCCGCATTGCTGATGATGACGAAAGCGTCGGGATCGGCATCGCGCACGAGCAGCTTCAATCGCGTCACTTCGTTCTGACCCACGACGACGAGCAGCACCGGCCGGTCTTCTCCCGTATAGCCGCCAACGCCCTGCAGTCTCGTAAGTCCGCGGTCTAAGTCGTGCAGGATCGCATCGGATACGAGCTGCGGTTGCTTCGAGATGATGAAAGCCGCTTTGGACGTCTGGACGCCGGTCTGCACGAAGTCGATCGTCTTGCTCGTCACGAATAGGCCGATCAGCGCGTACAGAGCGTTTTCCAGAGAGATGAATAACCCCGCCGATGCGATCACCATCCCGTCTAACAGGGCAACGGAAAGACCGAGTCGAATGCCGGTTATTCGGTGTAGGATCTGAGCCGCCGTATCCAGTCCTCCCGTCGAACCGCGGCCGCGAAAGACGAGCCCAAGTCCGATTCCGACTCCTAGCCCCCCATACACGGCGCCTAATAGCGGTTCATGGGTTGGCGGCTCCCAATGGGACGTGAGCAGGACGAATAACGGAAGGAGCACGGAGCCGACCGCCGTTTTCACGCCGAACTGCTTGCCCAGGAAGAGAATGCCCGCGAGGAACAACGGAATGTTGAGCGTCCACTGCACGTATGCCGGAGGAATATCGAACAGATCGTTGATGATGACGGAAATGCCGGATACGCCGCCTGACGCTATTTTATTGGGTAATAAAAACAAGTTGAAGCTTAGCGCGATTAGGAAGGAACCGATAAGCAAGGCCGAATAATTCAGGAACGTCCGAACCGCCGGCGACGTCTTGCGACTGCGACGATTGACTCCATCCGTGCGAGATATAGGTTGAGCCATGGCTTCCTTCTGCGCACCTCCTCGTGTTGTCATGTACAGCTTGTACTCGTATCGTACAAAATATGAAAGATCTGCCGCGATTGCCAGCAGATCTTGCGCATAAAGGAGCCTATTCTCTCCTGCGGAGTTACGTGGACTTGGCGATCCAGCTGACGAACACTTCGACGACGAGCGGGTCGAATTGCGTGCCGCTCTTGTCGATAATCTCGTTGATCGCTTCGTCTTTGGTGAGCGGCTTCCGGTAAGACTGACTGTGCGTCATGACGTCGTACGCGTCCACGAGCGCCAGCAGACGGGACATCTCGGGAATTTGCTCCTGCTGCAGTCCGTACGGATAGCCCTTGCCATCCCATCGTTCGTGCATCGACAGGATCGCCTCCGCCAAAGCCGGCTCGCCGAGCGAGAACGCCAGTCGATAACCGATCTCGCTGTGCGTCCGCATGATCTCCCATTGCTGCGGCGTCATGTTACTTTCGTGCCGGAACACTTCGAGCGGAATGGCCATTTTGCCGACGTCATGAAGCTTGATGAGCAGAAGCAGCAAATTCATCTGCGCCGAGTTGCGCGCAACGCCGAGCCTTTCGGCCAGCTCCACCGCCATCGTCGTTAAACGCTCGATGTGCGCGGGATCCTCGACGCCCGACGAATACATCGTCTCCGAGATGTCTTCGATAAGCTTGCGGCGAACGCTGCGGCTCTCGACGAGCTTCTTCTTGTACATCTCCTTCTCCGCTTGCCGGAACAGTTGCTCGTAATCCTGCGTGGCGGATTTAGACGTCGCGGTGCCGACCGCCATGCTGATCTTGATCGGGTCGGGCTCCGTAGCGTCGCAGGCTTCCCCGAGCGTTCTCACTAACTCGGCGCAGCTCTTGGCGTCGGTGCCCGGAAGCAGGACGAGAAACTCGTCTCCGCCCCATCTCGCGCACACCGCGTCTCCCCCGAACACTTCGCGTAGCAGCGCCGAGCTGCGGATGAGCAGCTCGTCCCCGCGAAAATGCCCGAACACGTCGTTCACGAGCTTCAGTCCGTTCATATCCGTCATGATCAAGCTGAGAGGCGCTTCGATCGGCTCCGGTTGCTCTTTGATCAGCCGCTCGATGTAGTTCCGGTTGTACAAGCCCGTGAGCACATCATGAGTGCTGTAATATTCGAGCCGCTCTCTGGATTGCCGCTGCTCCGTCATGTCCGTCAGGATGATCATGATCCGCGCGTCGTCGCTGGTGCTCCGCACGATCCTTTTATACTCGATCCGCACGATCAATCCGTTCTTCTCGAACGTTCCCGGAAGCCTTGCCGCGAGCGCGTCGGCATCGGCATTCTCGTCCAACATGAGGGTAAGCACGCTTTCCGCGTCCAGGCGGAGCACCGGATCGTCCGGCCACAGCAGCTCGGCGATCTTCTGACCGGATATTCTGCGACCCAGAATTCGTTTGCACTCCGCGCTGGACTGCTTCTGGACTTTCAAGGTGCGATCGATCGTCAGGAACCCTTGGCTCGCGTTGTCGAGCATCGACTTCAATTCGGTTTCCATGCGCATAAGCGCGAGGCTTTGCGAGTCGCTGATGTTCCATATCTTGTTCGTCTCTTGCAGGAACTTCTCGTAACGGTTCAGTAACGCCGCATAGTCGGCTTTGCGAGCGTCGCTCATTCGATCGTCGGCTTTAAGCTCTTGGCGAACGGCTTCTATGGATTGTCGCTCTTCGGCGAACATCTCGAGCTCTCTTCTCCGCTTTCCCATGCGTCACCGCCTCTATGTATGTCTTTATACGTTCGGTTTGAATGCGAGCAGCGTCATATCGTCCCTCTGCAGCTCATCTTGCATGTAGTCGGACAACATACGTTCGAACCGCTCCCGTTGCACGGCGAGAGGCGCCGTACGATGCCGCTCCAGCCACTCCAGCAATCGAGTCCGGCCGAGCGACGACGTGCTGCCCGCGCCGTTCTGATCCACGATGCCGTCCGTGATGAGGTAGAAAACACGGTAAGGATCCGCCGCGAAAACGTGATCGGTATACGCGATATCGACGGGAGTGCGCCGGTAGCCGATTTTGCGCTTGTCGCCTTTGATGCTATGCATGCCGCTCTCGTCGCCGACCGCCAGCGTGACTCCCGTGCCGGCGTATACGGTCCGATCGCCATTGATGAACATCAATCCGAGGTCCAAGCCGTCGTCCGATAACCCGTCTTGCTCCATTTGATGCAGCGTTTGCTTAAGCAGCGCGTTCAGCTTGCCGAGCACAGCTGCCGGCGAGTCGTGTTCGCCCGAATCGGCGATCCGATCCAGCAGCGAGACGCTCAGCATCGTCATGAGCGCGCCGGGGACGCCGTGTCCGGTACAGTCGCCAACAGCTACCCATTGGACGTCTCCGACTTTCCTCAGCCAGTAGAAATCTCCGCCCACGACGTCCCGCGGCTTCCATACCGCGAAGTGTTCGCCGAAGCTATCGTCCAGCGTCTCATCCGTAGGCAGCACGGACTGCTGAATCCGATTCGCGTACAGGATGCTGTCGGTCATCTCTTTGTTGCGCTCCGCCAGCTCTTTCGTCCTCGCCTGCACCTTGCTTTCCAATTCTTCGTTCAAGCTAAGGGCGCGTTTATACGGATCGGCAAGCTTGCGGGAGATGTAGATGAAAAAGAAGACGATCAGAACGATGGAGACGATGACGGCGATGGCGGTATTGAGCTTAATCGAATCGAGGAAGCCGACCGTCTCGCTGCGAGGAATCTGGGCGATAACGCGCATCTTCGCCGAACTTAGCGGGTAGCTGATCATATCGACTCTGCTGCCTTCGTTGTCGTCGGATTCCAGAATGAGCTGCTCGTCCAGCTTCGCGGCCTGCAGCCTAGATACCGTCGTCTCCGGCAAATAGTCCCCAATCTTCGTCCCCGTCTGGGCGAACGTATCGGACAGATGAATCGTACCGTCCGAGCCGACCATCCACACATGGCTGTCTCGTCCGTATTTATAATTCACGAACTCCTCGGACAACGCTTTGAGGCTCATGCCGACGCCGGCGACGCCAAGCGGATCGTTCAGATCGCCGATCAGCACGTTGACGAATACGAACGTATCCTGACGGCTTGCGTTCGAATCTACGACAACGTTCGTGCGCTGCCCGGATGCAAGGGTATCGAAAAACCACCGATCGTCCGGATCGTCCTTGTTGACGCGTTCGAGCACTTTGCCGTCTTCGGCCCAATATTGGTTCGTGACGGCGCTAACGACAAAGGAATTCGTATAGCCGAAGGTTTGCGGCAATGCGATTAGCTGCTTGAGCACGATATCGCCAAGCTTGTCGTCCCGCTCCCCGCCGCTCACCCATTGGACGACGGCAGGGTCGTCCGCAAGCATGGCTGACGTCTCGACGGCGCGGTCGATTCTGGCTTCGACTTGGCTGCCGATCGACTTCGCGGTGCGGACGAGATCGTTCGTCTTCAGCTTGTTCATCACTTCGTTCTCGGTAATCCGGAACGACAGGATGCCGGTAATGCTCGTCGCGAACACGAGAAGCACACCAGCCAAAACGATCACCCGGAACACGCTACTATCGTACTTCAGACGTCCTTGCGGCTTAGTGTCCGTAGGTCTCATTGTTCCGCCGTCTTCGCGACAATCTGGAACGGAAGCGTTAGATCTTCCTTGAACTCCTCCGCGCACTCCAGCTCGCTCTCGTTATCTTCGTCGTATAGCCAGCGAACGGTAACCCTCTTGCCGTCTTCGTAGGCTGCCTCCAGCTTCTCTAGCAGCATCAGCAGACATTTGGTGCTCGTCGTATTGATGTACGGCAGCTGCAGCTCCGCGGAAACTTCAGTCCCCGGGGCCAGCTGCTCGAAATAAACGTCGATCCATTGCAGCAGCGGCTGATAGAAGGCGAAGGCGTTCTCCGGATACGATTGCCCGTTGATCGACAGTCGGTTCGCCGCGGGATCGAATCGGATCTCGGGCGTGCTCCTCGTTGCCTCCAGGTTGATCGCTTGCATCGTTCCCATACCTTATACAACCGCCTTTAACGTGAAAAATGATAGGCCTTCGTCCTGTGGAGTTATGGTGTATTCGAGCGGGAGCGTCGCCTTGCGCGCCATGTCGATGAGACCGACCCCCGCGCCGGCTTCCGCCGGGTTATCGGAAATGCCTTGTCTAAGCCGATCTTTATACAGTTTCTTCAGTTCGTCTTTATTTAATTGAAGGATGGCTTCAATACGGGACGTCAGCTCCGGAATATCGGCATCCTCGACCAAGTTGCCCGAGCAAATAAAGTTGCCTTGATCGTTCATGCCGATCGAGACGACGCTCGATTGGGCGATCCGGTCCTTAGCGGCGCCATCATGCCGGTTGGCGCAATAGTTCTTAATATTCTGGGTTTGCTCGATGAAGATGGAGAACGTATGGATGATTTCTTTGGTGGATTGATGCTCGTTCTCCAAATACGTCTTGACGGCTTCGCCGTATTCCTCGATCAACTGCTGCGACAGCCGTCCGGAAAAGGTGATCAAAATGCCGTTCTTGCGAAGCAGAGATTGAACCTCCAACAAGTGATTATCGTTCATCGCCCATTCTTCCTCTCCCGTTATGCGTTATTCCATGGAATGGAACCGCTTATCAGGAGCCATTATACCATAATACGCTGTCGCTTAAAGACAGGTTGCGACACTTCTCGCGGGAAATTAAAAAGCAGGGGACCCTTGTGGGGTCACCCTGCTTTTGTGTTGTAGATTAAACTTCTTGCTGCCGAATCTGACTGCGCAAATATCCATCGATGAATGCGTCCAGATCGCCGTCCATAACCGCGCCGATGTTGCCGGTCTCCACTTGCGTACGGTGATCCTTCACCATGCTGTACGGGTGGAACACGTAGGAGCGGATTTGGCTGCCCCATGCGATATCCAGCTGCTCGCCGCGAACGGCGGCAAGCTCTTTCTGCTGCTCTTGGATCTTCAGCTCGTAGAGCTTCGATTGGAGCATCTTCATCGCCTTCTCGCGGTTCTGGATCTGCGAGCGCTGCGTCTGGGAAGCGACGACGATTCCCGTCGGAAGGTGGGTGAGCCGAACGGCGGAGTCCGTCTTGTTGATGTGCTGGCCGCCCGCGCCGCTGGAGCGGTACGTGTCGACGCGCAAATCTTCCGGTCGGATCTCGATATGAATGTCTTCATTGATCTCCGGCACGACGTCGCAGGATACGAACGACGTATGGCGACGCCCCGAAGCGTCGAACGGCGAGATGCGCACGAGACGATGCACGCCTTTCTCCGCCTTCAGGTAACCGTAGGCGTTATGGCCTTTGATCTGAATCGTAACGCTCTTGATCCCGGCTTCGTCACCGGGCAAGTAGTCGATCAGCTCGACTTTGAAGCCGCGCTTCTCCGCCCAACGAGTGTACATCCGGTACAGCATGGACGCCCAATCTTGGGACTCCGTGCCGCCCGCTCCCGGGTGAAGCTCGAGAATCGCGTCGAGCTTATCGTACGGCTGATTGAGGAGGAGCGTCAGCTCGAACGAGTCGATCTTGGCCGTGAGCGCGGCAACGCTGCCCGCCCACTCGACCGCCATGTCTTCGTCCATCTCTTCCGTCAGCATGTCGAGCATCTCCGACAAGTCCTGAGCTTCCCGCTCCAGACTTTCGTACTGCTCGACGACAGACTTGATCGCGTTCAACTCGCTGATCGTCGATTGAGCCTTGTCGTTATCGTCCCAGAAATTCGGTTCGGCCATCTTGACTTCGTAGTTCTCGATCTGTTCTTTCTTCAGATCTAAGTCAAAGAGACCCCCTAAGTTGCTGAAGTCGCTTCGCGTTCTCGCGAAGATCTTGCTTATCTTTCACATCGATTTCGTACACCCTATATCACCTCATGAAGTCTGGAACGCCTTGCGGCGCTTTCCCCATTAGTTTATGCGGCCGTGGCACATTTTGTATTTCTTGCCGCTTCCGCACGGACATGGATCGTTGCGTCCGACTTGCGCATCGTCTTTCTTAACCGGTTTCTTCGGTCCTTCTTCGGCCTTCGGATCGACCGCTTGGCCTTCCGCGACCGCTTCGCGCTGCGGCTTCCTCTCGACCTGCGCCTTCATGATGTAGAGCGTAACCTCTTCTTCGATCCGCTCGATCATGCCGAGGAACATGTTGTGGCCCTCGAATTGGTACTCGCGCAGCGGGTCGTTGCCGCCGTATGCGCGGAGATGAATGCCTTGGCGAAGGTGATCCATCGCGTCGATGTGGTCCATCCACTTGCTGTCCACGGCGCGCAGCACGACAACCTTCTCGAATTCGCGCATCGTCTCTACGCCGATCGTCTCTTCGCGTTCGTTATAGAGATTCTCGACGAGCCCCATCAGGAACTCGACAAGCTCTTCTTTTTCCTTACCCCACAGATCATCTTTCGTTATACGGCCCTCAGGCAAGTAATGGGTATGGGCATAAGCAATCAAGCCCTCCAAATCCCAATCTTCCGGAACGTCGTTGTCCGAGCAATGGTTCTCCACGGAACGGTTAACTACGGAACGAACCATCGGCTCGACGATATCGCGAATGTTCTCGGCATGGAGAATTTCGCGGCGATCTCCGTAAATTTTCTCCCGTTGGAGGTTAATGACGTCATCGTATTGCAGAACGATACGACGAGCATCGAAGTTGCTGCCTTCAACCCGCTTCTGGGCGGACTCGATCGCGCGGGTGATCAGACGGCTCTCGATCGGAGAATCTTCGTCAAAGCCGAGGCGCTCCATCATGCCCATAATATTATCCGCGCCGAACCGGCGCATCAATTCGTCCTGCATCGACAGATAGAACTGCGATGAACCCGGGTCGCCTTGACGGCCCGCGCGTCCGCGAAGCTGGTTATCGATCCGCCGCGATTCATGGCGCTCCGTACCCATGATGTGCAATCCGCCAAGATCCGCTACGCCTTCGCCGAGGATGATGTCGGTACCGCGTCCCGCCATGTTCGTGGCGATCGTTACGGTTCCGCGTTGTCCCGCTTGCGAGATAATCGCGGCTTCCTCGGCATGATACTTGGCGTTCAGCACTTGGTGCTTGACGCCTTTCTTCTTCAGCATATCCGAGATGCGTTCGGAGTTCTCGATCGATACCGTACCGACGAGGACCGGTTGCCCCGTCGCGTGACGCTTCACGATCTCTTCGACAACCCATTTGTACTTGCCGTTCTCCGATTTATAGACGATGTCCGGCATGTCTTGACGAATGTTCGGACGGTTCGTCGGCACTTGAATAACGTCAAGCCCGTAGATGCGCTTGAACTCTTCTTCCTCGGTCTTAGCCGTACCGGTCATGCCGGCCAGCTTGCGGTACATCCGGAAGTAGTTCTGGAACGTAATCGTAGCGAGCGTCATGCTCTCGTTCTGAACCTTGAGCTGTTCCTTCGCTTCGATCGCCTGGTGAAGACCGTCGCTATACCGTCTGCCAGCCATAAGACGGCCGGTGAACTCGTCGACGATAACGACTTCTTCTTCCTGCACGACGTAATCGACGTCGCGCTTCATGATGTTGCGAGCGCGAAGCGCCTGGTTCACGTGGTGGTTCAAGGTTACGTGTTCGTGCGCGAACAAGTTATCGATGTTAAAAGCACGCTCGACCTTCGTTACGCCTTGTTCGGTCAACGATACGCTGCGCATTTTGATATCGACCGTAAAATCTTCGTCCGCGGTCAATCTGCTAACCAGACGGTCTGCGGCATAATAAAGCTCCGTCGACTTCTGCGCTTGGCCGGAGATGATGAGCGGCGTACGCGCTTCGTCGACGAGAATGGAGTCGACTTCGTCGATGATCGCGTAATGGAGCGGACGTTGCACCATTTGCTCCTTATACAGCACCATATTGTCGCGCAAGTAATCGAACCCGAACTCGTTGTTCGTGCCGTACGTAATATCGCAAGCATAAGCCTCCTGCTTCTCTTCGTGGGAAAGCCCATGAAGGTTGCAGCCGACGGTCATGCCCAGGAATGTATAGACTTGTCCCATCTCAGCGCTATCGCGCTGCGCGAGATAGTCGTTAACGGTAACGACGTGAACGCCTTTGCCTTCAAGCGCGTTCAGGTATACGGCCAGCGTACCCACTAACGTCTTACCTTCGCCGGTTCTCATCTCGGCGATCTTGCCGCTGTGCAGCACCATACCGCCGACCAACTGAACATCGTAATGGCGCTTGTTCAGCGTGCGCTTGCCCGCTTCGCGTACGACCGCGAACGCTTCCGGCAGAATATCGTCTAGCGTCTCGCCTTTCGCCAAGCGTGAACGGAATTCCTCCGTCTTAGCGCGCAAAGCGTCGTCGCTAAGGGCGGATATCGTAGACTCCAGACCGTTAATCTGGTCCACGGCTTTAAGCAGTCGCTTCACTTCGCGTTCATTGGCGTCGCCGAATATTTTTTTGACTAATCCGAGCATATAGGAAGTACCCCTCTCTCCTGCGGGTAATACAGCATCTTCTCATTTTAACAGTTCGGTGAAAATGGGGCAAGGAAAGGAGAAATGAGGCACTCACTCAGCAGGGATCAATTGGGAGCTCATAAATCAGACATTCCCTTGACCTAACCGAACAAACAAAACCCCAGTGCCTTCACAGGTACCGAGGTTTACGTTACGTTTCAGTTAGAATCATTTCGTCAACGGCTATATCTTCAAAAAATTTCGAATCATCTTCAACCCATACTCACCACTCTTCTCGGGATGAAATTGGCAACCGTACTTCTTTCCCGAAGCTAACACTGCACTAATTTCTTGATTTCCGTACTTGCAGCCGGCTAAAAGATGAGTGGTGTTGGCTGGAACTGCCATATAGGAATGGACGAAATATGCCGATGTTTCTGGAGGAATCCCTTCAAGAATTGTGCCGTTCCAAGGACCGCCGTTTATTGTTGAATGGATCTCGTTCCATCCGATATGCGGGATTTTGTGAGGCTCGCCGTCCGTATTCTTGTCTGGAATCGCAACAACTTTACCCGGAATCAATCCCAGCCCCTGATGTACACCGAACTCTTCGCTTGAATCAAGCATCATTTGCATACCGAGGCATATACCGAGAAAAGGTTTGTCCGTTTCGGCATACGAACGTATGGCGTCGATCAACCCTCTCTCCCTTAACCCGTCCATGCCATCCTTAAACGCGCCCACCCCGGGAAGGACGACTTTCTCTGCGTTCATTATTTGCGACGGTTGATCCGCAATTACGACTTCCGCTCCGCAATATTCGAATGCTCGGCGTACGCTTAGCAAATTGCTTGAACCATAGTCGATGATGCACACTTTACGGTTAGCCATGTTGTTCCCACCTTACTCGTATGCCAGCCTGCTTCGAAGCCGATTTAATCTCGATAACCGATGCTCGGTTATAATGCAGAATGTCTGCCATCGCGACCGCATCAGCACGACCAGATTTGACAACGTCTACAAGGTGCGCGACTGTCCCCATTCCGCCGCTCGCGATTACGGGAATTGTGACAGCTTGGCTGACAGCCTGGACAAGCTCGATATCGAACCCTTTACGCGTGCCTTCTCTATCGATTGACGTAAGCAGAATTTCTCCCGCACCCAGCTCTTGGCCTTGTTTCGCCCACTTCACGACGTCCAGCCCCGTCGGTTCTCGTCCGTTATCTCGATAGGCCTCCCAGCAGTTTGGAGCTACTTTCTTAGCTTCGATCGACAACACGACGCATTGCGAACCAAATTTCGTCGCAAACTCAGTGATCAGTTCGGGCTTTAACGTCGCCGCGGTATTCACAGCGATTTTGTCTGCTCCCGATCTCAGGAGATCGTAAACGTCCCGAATCGTTCGGATCCCGCCTCCGACGGTCATAGGGATGAAGATATTGTTGGCCGTCGCTTGAACGATATCCGCCAAATGATTACGGCCATACAAACTTGCAACGGAATCCATGTAAATTAGCTCATCGATCCCATCGTGATAATAACGGCTGGCATTCACATGGGGATCTCCGATCACTCTAAGCCCTTCAAGATGAATGCCCTTAATTAGATTCGGGCCTTTGATATCCATTCTGGCGATCAACCGCGTGTTGGCCATACCTACGACTCCTTTTTCCGACCCGCAAAGAAGAATTCCGTCGCTTGCAAAATTCCTAACTCTCGAAGCTTGATGTCCGCATCTTTAATAAATTTGGCTAATGCGATATTTTTCTGTTCGTCGAAACGCAAACCGCCGATGATTTCCGTGTAAAAAGCGCTTCGGTCTTCCAACACAAGTTCGTTATAATGACCGGTTAACGCGGCATACATTTCTTTGTATCCCGCTTCGTTATCATTGATCGATTGCACCTTTTGGCCATGGTCGTCTTCATATTTCATAGTCTTGTATAACGACTCTAATTGCGTGGAATATTCCTCCATGCCGTTCGGGATAGGCTGCTCCGCATAAAAACCCTGGCTAGAAGACAATAACAACTTAATCAGATGCAGGATAGCCGCATTTCCCGGTGTGACTCTGTCCCTGGTCGGCTCATGAGCGAGCATCAGTCCATTCTCGTTAAGCAACTCACTTGCACGTCTCATCACTTCATCTTGGTTCTTGAAATGATGAAGCGCACCTAGAAACACAATTGCATCAAAGCTCTTCTCACGCAGCTTATCCTCCGTGAAAAAATCGCCGACCAAGTATTCTAGTTGTCCTCTTTCTTCCTTCCACGGATCGCTCTCTGCCAACTTGACAGCGACTTCGATCGCTTTGGTCGAAATATCGAGACCTACGACGTTCATGCCTGCCCGGGCAAGTTCCAAAGAAAGATATCCTGGACCGCATCCAACCTCAAGTACCCGAATTTCCCCCTTGCGGACATATTTCTTAATCGTGTCAGATATTCTTTCGAATTGCTCGACAAACGATAACTTTACGTACTCGGGATGTCTCCACACATTGTTATAAAAGTATTCACATTTTTCAGTACGCCTCAGATCGGGAATATGTCCATTCTGGACTCTCTCTACGATTTGATTGTCGAAAGCTTGCGCCTCTAGCTGCAGTTCGCCTGCCATAACGATCTCTCCTCAATCTTTCTCTAACAGTTTCTCGGCAAGCGTAAAATCAATTAGGAAATCGATATCTACGCTATCTTCTGCCGTCATCTCGAACGGTAGACACGGAGACGGGTAGAACGATTGCTGCGTCAAAAACAAATCGCTTGAGGTCATATAGATCGCGCCATTCGGCATATAGACCTTCGGAAGCTGTTGTCTAGGCATGTCGAGACATTGTTCGAATATAGGAACTAAGACTTCTTCGGAAATCGTAAAGCTCTTATAAGGGTGGTGTTTGAATTCAGTGACGCTTACGATGGAACTGGCGCCTTCGGCGTTGAGGAACTGAGTAATGCAGTCCGTCAAATGGTCGGCCTTCCGAAGCGGCGAAGTCGGCTGCATCAGAACAAAATACTGAGGCAACGCATGCTGCTCTCTAAGCGTTTCAAGTACGTGCATAACCACGTCTTTACTCTGAGTATCGTCAGCGGCAAGCTCCTGCGGGCGATCTATGACTTCCGCCCCCCATTGGAGACTAACTTGCTTGATTTCCTCATCTTCCGTGCTGACTATACAGCGGTTGATCCATGGACAGTTCAGTGCTGCTTGAATCGAATACGCGATCAATGGCTTGCCCTTCAGGGTTCTGATATTTTTTCTAGGCAGTCCCTTCGATCCCCCGCGTGCCGTTAAGATCGCAACGATTTGAACTCCTTCTGCTTCGGAGTGTCCCATAATCTTTCCTCCTCTAGCGCATCCATGAATAGCGCCGCGCTGTTCCCTCTTCCAAAAGTGAAACACGGCTGGCACCTCTTCAAATCGCTCACGAGCTGTATTCGATCCAGTATCCTTTGCTTATCGATGGCCGTATTCAAAATCGATTCATATTCGAAGCGCTGCTTCTGTCTTGTTCCTAGATCGATCGAGTAGACGCCATAGACAGGCGCTTCCCGGATTGCGGCGCTAGAGTTTCCAACAATGAAATCCGAATATTTAAGTAGCGTCAAGAAATATTCGAATCGCAGCGAGGGATAGAGCTTGAAGCGTTCGTTGCCTTTTAATCTCTCATAAGCTTGAAAGATGAGTCCACTGCCTTCGTCATTGTTGGGATAAATGACAACATACTCCCTGCCGCTCTCGATCAATGCGTCCACTAAAGTTTCCGCATCTTCTTTTAAACGGTGAACTTCCGTGGTTACCGGATGAAACATAACAATCCCGTAATGATCGAATGGAATATCGTATCTTTGCTTTACGGCTTCAAGCGTCGGCAAATCGTTGGATAGCATAACGTCAATATCCGGCGAACCGATCGCATAGATCGATTGCGGATCTTCCCCCATCTGCTGCAAGAGTATCGATGCCTCGTCATTGGCAACGAAATGCAGATGGGACATTTTGGATGTCGCGTGGCGAATTAACCCATCGATCGTTCCCGAATGCTCTCCGCCTTCTATATGTGCAACCAGAATATTATTCAATGCGCCTACGATAGCCCCCGCCATCGCCTCGACGCGGTCTCCGTGAACGATGATCATATTCGGCTGACATTCTTGAACGTATCGTGAGAGACCGCCGACCGTATTCGCCAGAATCAGATCCATCGGTTCGCCCTGAATCTGATTCATATACACATGAATATTTTTGAAGCCTTCCTTCACGATTTCCTCTACCGTATAACCATATTTGGATAGCGTGTGCATCCCCGTGGCGAAAATATAGCACTCATACTTCTCGGATTTTTCAACGGCATGCAGCAAAGTTTTCAGCTTTCCGTAGTCCGCTCGTGTACCCGTTAAGAACAAGAGTTTCTTAGTCATCAATATGTTCCCATTTCAACTGGTCGTTTTTATGGATTTTGACTTTTGAGATTCTTCCTAGCAGCCCGTTGAAATGTTCCGCAAGAATCTCACCCGTTCCAGGCCGTTTCACCCACAAATTGTCCTCACTGAACCGCTCACCCGGCTGAATATCGCGAATGGCGACAACGCTTGCATAGGCGAAATCGATTGTCTTTTGTTCCTCGGGCAATATCGTTTTGCTGCCTCCCAGCGCCAATTGAATCGCCCGGCTGCCTTCGATCAGATCTCTCAAATCCTTTGGATCCATCGAAATTTCGATATCCGGCCCTGCCCAGCTCTTATCGGAAGTAAAATGCCTCTCCAATATGCTGGCACCCAGCGCCACCGCTCCCAAGCACGTATAGTTTGTCAATGTGTGATCCGAGAGACCGACGACAGCATCCGAGAATCGGTTTTGCAATTCGGAGAGCCCTCCCAATCTTACTTTGTCATATGGCGTTGGGTAGATGCTCGTACAATGCAACAATGCGAATGGCACGCCATGCCGGCGCAAAATATCAACCGACTTCTGAACGCTATCCAGGTTGTTCATGCCGGTGCTCAGAATAACCGGCTTTTTATACTTGGCGATGTGCTCGATCAACGGATAGTTATTGCACTCGCCAGACCCGATTTTATAGGCTGGAACGTTAAGCTTCTCCAGTCGGATCGCGGCCGCGCGCGAAAATGGCGTGCTCAAAAACAGTACGTTTTTCGAATCCGCATAGGCTTTAAGCTTGCTTTCCTCTTCTTCCGTTAACGCGCAGCGCTTCATAATATCCCAAATCGACTCTTTCGCGTTGCCTGGGATGACGTTGTTCGGGATCATTTCGTCTTCGATGACGTGCGTTTGGAATTTAACGCATTCGCATCCGACGTCAACGGCGTCGTCGATCATTTGAATCGCTTTGTCGAAGCTTCCCTCATGGTTGATGCCGATTTCCGCAATGACAAGCGGCGGATGTTCGGGGCCGATTTTCCGGTTTCCGATCGTAATTTCGTTCATATGAAATCCCCCTCTTACTGGACTTGATGTCTAAGAATCCATTTGCCGTTGTCCTTCACCCAAAGATGGGGCGATCTAGCCTTGTCGATAATTTCCCAGAAGCGCTCTTCCGAAATGTCCATGTATTCCAGAATTTCGCCGAAGTACTTAGCGGGGAACTCCGAATCGTAGCGATGGACAAGGGCGACGCCTTCTTCACGGGTAATCTTGCCCGTTCTGATCTCTTGGGCAGAATCATAAGTCGCTCTACCGATGCCGAATTTGATGAACGTTGTATAGTAGTGAAGCGGATCGATTCGATCGTCGATCGAGCTGTATTTGGAATAGGAGCCTTCCGTACGTTCCGTGTTTGCTTGGAACCCCGTATGCTCTGCCGCATAGTAATAGCATTCCTGCGGGTCCCACTTCAGATAGTAGCTTAAGTAATGAACTTGCGTTCCGATCTTCTCTAGCTGATTTCCATCCACAGGCAAATAAGGATTAAGATCTCTGCCGTCAACGCCGTATTCGTCCGTCAGTTGACGTGCCGATATGCCGCCGAGGAACAGCTTGTCCAAATCTCTTGATTCGGCATAAAAGGAGGTGTTCATTGTAGGCTTGTCGTTTTCTTTGATGTTGTTGCCGTACTCCGCCTGATTCTCCCCATAGAACACGAGTGGAATCTTGTAGAACGAAGAGAATCTTGGACCGATATGTCTTTGTCCGATAATGAACGGTTGGAACGGGTGTACCAGATTCTCGAAGGCAAGCTTGGTCAGCAGTCGATGTAAATTGCCGTTAGGCGTGTAAAGCATATTATCAAAACCGGAGTGGATCCATTCCTGAAAATTGGCCCAGCCGATATTCGTATAGCGATGTGGCGCCCATGTAACCGTCAAAGGATTCATGCCGTATTTGTATTTCAGGATATGAGAAGCGTAAGCACTGTCCTTACCCCCGCTCCCGGGCACGATGCAATCGTATGAGCCGTCTTTGCTGCGGTGCTTGTCGCACAACTCCTTGAGTTCTTCCTCCCGCTGCTTCCAGTCAATCACGTTATCCTTGATCTCGGCGAATCTGCAAGCGCTGCAAATCCCTTCCTCATCGAATTCAATTGTCGGTTTAATATCGCCTGGCCTGTTCTTGAATTCGACCACGGAGCTTGGACGCTGGTTGGAGATCGTGCACCTCTTGCAAAATTTCACTTCGCTTGGAAGCCCATAGAACGCTGTCAGATCACTCATACTATCTCCTCTTTCCCTTTAAAGATATCAAAATCCACGGAGTGTATCACACGGCGCCGCTATTCGCATGGATAACCGATAATATTCTCAACTTTCAGCGGGTAAATTTATAGCCGCCCACATTAATTAAATCGGAATATCACAACATAAACATTAACCGATTTTGAACTTTTCGCTCTAAGAACGCGAATATCCATCGAACCTGCCTGTACGCAATACCGTTATGAACCGTCTTATCCAGGCTTCCTTTGGTCCAGATCACCCAAAGCTTGCTATCATTGAGCCGGACTCCGCTAAAACTTTCTTTGGCCGGATTAGCTCAACCATGATTGTCCCCTACTCCAAGCTAATGAATTTTGTTTAATCATATCAAATTCTAAGCTCGTATAATATTCATTTTTCGCTAGATGAAGGTGGTAATCTTTTAGAACCCAGGCTACTCGGAAGACACTGTAGAACTTACATTTTTATGCGGAATTGCAATACTCTAAATTGAACAGCAAAAGAAGGCACTGCTCCCTCTGACGTGCTTGAGAAGCAGTACCTTCTTTTTTAGGGACCTTTCCAGTGCCCTTCTATTCGACCAAGGCATTTCGCTTTGATTTATTCTGCAGCCTCAATGAGTCCGTACTTGCCGTCATGACGACGGTACACGACGTTGATGTCCTTCGTCACCGAGTTGGCGAATACGAAAAAGTTATGGCCGACCAAGTTCATTTGAAGAATCGCTTCATCGACGTCCATCGGCTTCATATTAAACTTCTTCGTCCGTACGAGCTCCAGATCGTCTTCGTCGTCGTGATCGAGCGTAGACACAGTACTGTGTCCGTCTTCCTTGAAGAGCGCTCTGGCGGAGTCCGGATGTCGGAAGTTGCGGTTGATCTTCGTCTTATGCTTGCGGATCTGACGTTCGAGTTTGTCCACTACGAAGTCGATCGAAGCATACATGTCTTCGCGTCTCTCCTCCGCGCGGAGATAAAATCCCGGCAGCGGAATCGTAACCTCGACGGCCTGCTGGCCCTTCGTAACGCTTAGGGTTACGTTAACATCAGATTGGGGAGGGGCTTCAAAGTACCGTTCCAGCCTACTTAGCTTCTTCTCGACATAATCACGAAGAGCATCGGTAACTTCCATACGCTGACCACGAATGTTGTATTTCATGCGGCAGGCCTCCTTTGCTGATTACATTATCATCATATCATATTCGGAGGAGCCCATACATAACAATCCGCTAATTAATTTGAATTTTTAGAAAACTTTTAGACGAGCCGTTATTGCGTGAAATGCTGTAGTCTTTCTCTTGCCGGCTCGTAGCCGTAAGAGTCGGACAATGCGTAGTATTCCTTCGCTCGAGCCTCATTCCCGATCGACTCGTAGAACACCGCAAGATTGTACGCTGCTAAATAGGTCGAACAGCCAATCACGATTTCTTTCACGCCTGCGCGGCCAAGCTCCAAGCACTTCAGATAGCTGTTCTCGATGTTACCGATGACTGAAAAATCTTGCGTGTCGATGGCGTACTCGAGCAGGAACTGTGCGATAGAGAAAGCGAAGTCGGGGGACTTCTCGAGCCATTCAACTTCGTTGCCCGCGAGTTCGAGGGCTGCATCGTATTGTTTGCGTTTGGTGTATATTTCGAGCAATTCAATGATCGTCTCTAAAGCGAACGGAGGCTTAGTACCTTGAAGAAGCTCATAGGCTTTCTGTGTATATTGCTGTGCGAGGTCGTATTCGTCAGCTCCACGGTATTGCTTACCGAGCTGGAAATTCAAATAAGCGTCATCAGGCTCCTCTTCTAACGCCTTCAATAATAACGGAATGTTGCGAGCTCCCTTATCCGTCTGAAAATATCCATCGTGCATCAATTTCAATCCGGTTATGACCGTAGGCATCAGCGGCATCAATTGCTCATGAATGCGTCCTTCGAATCTCGCGCCTCGAGGAAATAGCCGTGCCATATAATCGGTAGAGTGAAGCGTCTGACCATCTTGCTCGTATTTCGATATGATTTCGATTAGGCCGGCACGTTTCACATTCGACTTCGTGAATTGCTTAATCGCTGCGGAGAAATCCTCTTCGAAATACTGATCCGCATCAAGAACGAGCACCCAATCTCCGGTTACATGCTCTAACGAATAGTTGCGTGCAGCGGCGAAGTCATCGATCCATTCAAAATGATAGATTTTAGCTCCGTATTGCGCAGCGATTTCTACGGTTTGATCCGACGATCCCGTATCCACGACTACGATTTCATCAACTAGATGCGCGGCACTCTTGAGGCAGCGATCCAAGTATTTCTCTTCGTTCTTAACGATCATGGCTAGCGAGATCATCGTTGTATTCCCCTTTGCTCGCATGTGAGTACCTCAATAGAATACAACAAAACCCCGGAGGATGTCTCCGAGGTTAAGTGGATAGTAATGGAAGTTACCTTTAGACGCTGTCATTATTTATATGCGGCGTCTATGCGCCGGTCAATTATACTTTGATAACGTTAGCTGCTTGAGGACCGCGAGCGCCTTGTACGATGTCGAACTCTACGCTTTGGCCTTCTTCAAGAGCCTTGTAACCGTCCATTTGAATTGCGGAGAAGTGAACGAATACGTCTCCACCTTGTTCTGTCTCGATGAAGCCATAACCCTTCTCTGCGTTGAACCATTTAACTTTTCCTTGCATCTACTAAACATTCCCTTCATCTTCAAATGACGTTAGACATAGGCTATTCGGCCTGTTCCACAATCCGAATATAACATCAGGGAAAGTTTGGTGTCAACAGTTTTTTGAAAGCGGATACATGGGGTAATATTCTATTCAATAATTTAGCGGCCGATTGGAAAATACATCAATCCAGCTTTCTTTACATTTTCAAGATCGTAGATGTTACGCCCATCAATAATAACAGGATTTTCCATGACTTCAGCCACTTGTTCCAAATTAATTTGACTAAATATCTCCCACTCCGTCAGGAGACAAACTGCGTCACATCCGGAGACTGCTTCTAATGCGTCTTCGCAACTTATTAAACTAGGATGCTCCAGATAACGGCAGAAATTATTCATGGCTACAGGATCATAAATCCTAACAATTGATCCCGAATCAAGCAGTCTCGCCACAATTTCCAGGGAGGGAGCCTCCCGGACATCGTCGGTTCCAGGCTTGAAGGCTAATCCCCATATTGCAATCTTCTTTCCTTCCAAATATCCAAGCGCTTGCTCAAGCTTCCGAATAATCTCCCACCGCTGCATTTGATTGACCTCAACCACCGATTTCAGAAGTTTGAAGTCATATTCTACGTTGCCAGCAATTTGTATCAAAGCTTTGGTGTCCTTTGGAAAACATGAGCCTCCATATCCGATTCCCGCTTTCAAAAAGGATGGGCCAATTCGACTATCTAATCCCATACCACGTGCTACCTCTTTTACATCGGCGCCTACTTTCTCGCAAATATTAGCTATTTCATTTATGAATGAGATTTTTGTTGCCAAAAAAGCATTCGACGCGTATTTAATCATTTCCGCGCTGTATATATCCGTTAACATGATCCGATCACTTAATGGGCGGTGAAGTTCAAGCATGATGGCCGATGCTCGCTGAGAGTCCGATCCTATGATAATGCGATCAGGGTGTAATGTATCGTTTACAGCCGACCCTTCACGCAGAAACTCCGGAACGGATACAACGTCAAACGGATGGTTAGAGCTATTCGTCATCCACTGCTTGACCTTAGCGTTCGTCCCTACTGGAACGGTGCTCTTTATGCCAACCACTAAATATCCATTCATCGCTAAGGCCACTTGTCGCACAGCATTTTCCACGAAGCTAAGATCGGCTTCACCAGACGACAGCGAAGGCGTTCCAACTGCTATGATCACAATATCTGCATCATGAATTCCTTCCGCCAGTTCAGTAGTAAAGCGTAATTTGCCTGCATTCATATTTACTTGCATTAAGTCTTTTAGGCCTGGTTCGAAAATCGGGACCTCGCCGCTTGAGAGCACGGCAATTTTTTCCGAATCGTAATCGACGCATGTTACCTGATTTCCGATTTCCGCATAGCAAACGCCTGAAACCAAACCGACGTAACCCGTACCGATCATAGTAATCTTCAAGCACTTCACTCCCGGGATATTGGTAAGTCAGATACTAAATCTCCTGTATTTATCGGAAGACATAGGGACAGTTATTAGGAATATTATTATAGGTGCCGATAATTAATAGTATAATAGTTTATAAACGGTTTTAACATTCCGCAAATTATCAAAGTGACGGAGTATCCGATTCTAAGGGGAGAAAATTCGGTGAAACTAATAAACAAACTAAAACGTACAATTCGTAGGAAATATTGGACTCGTAAAGTATCCCGCAGAGCAGCACAAGTTGGAAGCGGATTAACCGTTAACTATAAATCGAACGTTAACAGCAACACCTTCTTGGGAAACAATGTAAATTTTAATGGGATGAGAATTGGCGGTAGAGGAAAGATCGTAATCGGAAATAACTTCCACTCTGGCGAAGATTGTTTAATGCTAACGGATGTCCACAACTATGACCACGGAAAAGCCATTCCTTATGACGATACTTACATTGTAAAAAACATCTATATAGAAGATAACGTATGGTTGGGGAGCCGGGTGATTGTCTTGGGTGGAGTGACAATTGGGGAAGGAGCAATCATACAAGCGGGCAGTGTCGTCGTTTCAGATATACCCAAATATGCAATTTATGGAGGGCATCCGGCAAGGTTCATAAAAAGCAGAGACATAGAGCATTACGAGACCTTAAAAGCACAAAAAAAATTTCATTAGTTCAAATAAAAGCAGCCTTTGCAAGTTGCTGCTTTTATTTGAACGTTGACAATTCAAATCCATCGTAGCAGTCATGCGTTAATTACTTATTCCGTCGAATCGATTTGACGACTTGCTAAAGCTGGGATGTAAGATGGTGCCAATGAACGATAGGTGATTCCCCGCCTTTCACCATATATAAGCAGTTCCTCCATGAGTCGATAATGCCGTTCGCAATATGCACGAGGATCATGCTCACGGAAAAACGAGGCATGTGCCGTGTAAACTTCATCTTCGACATCAACGGGAGCAGATTTACTATGTTCCCATTCTCGATCTTCCGTGATTGGAATCCCATCACAACCTAGGATATAAACAGATTTGGCTAATGCTGAAGCCGCGGTCAATCCAAGCCTTGTCATTACGTTATAGGTTTGCTTAACCGTGAAAGATTGAACAGACGGGATATTAAATGTAGAACTCGTTACCGGTATCCCTATCAACTGTTCTTTGATTTCTGGGTAATATGCCAGTAACAGCGGTACATAGTACTCAGGGACAATGCAATACCTTTGTTTGTTTTCCAAAAAAGCTAGTAAACTTGTTCTAAATTCTTCTCCAAGTCTGGTATAGCTTACCCACAAAGGATCCGAAAATACAAAGATGTCTGCCCCGATTTTTTCGATTAAATCCGGATTCTTAATGATCGAGTTGCAAATTATTTTTATAGATGGCTTAAATTCCATATCCCATGCTTGCTCAAGCGAGGGGCCTGTTCCAAAAACATAGGCAATATCGATATTTTTAAATCGATCCTTGAGGCTCTCGAAATTCACGATCGATTGAGACAGAAATTGTTTCTTCTTTTTATTGTCGAGCGTTCGATAAAACAAATTAGAATAAATAACGGCTTCAGGCGTGTCTACGTACTCCGGATCTACGCAAGCCGTCTTTGCCTTATTTGCCTTTAAACTATTATCCCCTAATCGATCCTTGTTCCACACAAGGATGAGATCGCATTCCTTTAACTGTTGCCGCCATTCATCCTCGAGTACGGAATGTTGCCGAATAAATAGATTTAAATCGGATCTATTCGGCAAATACCAATCGAATCTCCGCTCCAAGTCGTTGCGAACATGATCGTCTTCGATCTCAGGATAGACGACAATATGCTTTACGGTTCCACGATAAAGTGGATAATACACTGCGTTACTTCCCGTCTCGACAGCCATTGGCGTCACGATCTTAGAGGATTCGATTCCAAGTTCCTGTAGCGTATCCACAATCGATTGGTTGTCCAGATAAGCTGCAACAACATATACCCATTGTTGTTTATCAGGAAGTTCCTGTAATTGTTGAAGGCTCAACAGCGGCTTCCCTCTGAATTCCTTTGCTTCCGATGGATACGTGTTAACGAAAAAAGCGATTTTGTCTTCCGCCCCCATCGCTTCGATCTGATCCATGTATTGGTTTGCTACATTACCCGTTCCGTATAGGACCAGGGATTCGGAGCTATTGAAAGCTTCGATTGGAAGCTTGAACTGTGCCATATTTGGGCTCCCCTTTAAATCTCTTCTAATTCATAATATACACTCATCCATACGTAACCCCAAACGAAGATAGCCGTCCACATCAATCAATTTAATCTCTCGGCCGGATTTGCGGATAACTTCGTGGATTTGCTTGCTGTACTGATTATTGGTTACGATTACAGCATTCACTTGAGCGCTCGCGCTTACGAAAGACTGTATCTCAAGTCCGTCAACTAACAAACCCGCCTTGGTTTTATCTTCGTCGATAATGCACTGCAAATCGAGGTTGTTTTCGCGGCAAGCTTCATAGAAAGCCTTTCCGAATTGCCCGTAACCCCATAATCCGTAGATATAACCTGAGCGCTTTAAATAATCAAATAAGTCTTGGATATTTAACGAAGCAGCCGGTTCGTATTCCTTATACTCACCATTCCTAAAGTATAAGTAACGATTATACTCGTACTTGCTGATGAAGTCTGCTTCCCGACACCCCATCATTCCCATTTTAATGATACCTTCATTATAAATAAGATCGTACATATCCCTTTTCATTCCGTTTTGTGCCTTATCGTATATGAAGTAGAAAATTTCAACCAAGCGTGAGTAAAAACTCCGTTGATACCGTTCAAACGCACCCGCTTCAACTAAGGTTTCCCGTATGGCGGCAAACGCCTCTAGCGAGCATAACGGATTACGATGAACGGTGCTCGTGATTTGATTGGGAAGGTTGCTCCTGTAAAAGTACAACGGCTTGTCCGTATCTATGAAAATTATTTTATTCGCTTTCGTTAAGATCGTATAACCGAAATAGGTATCGTTGGAGTTGGGCAAATCCTGAAATTCGACTCCGCTCTCAATCACGAACGTTCTTTTGTACAATTTATTCCAGGGTACGCAATGGATTAATTGAAACGCTTGATCGTTAAACTGCTCAACATTAAAACTATTGCTGCCGATTCTCCTCGCGAAATAAAGAGGGAACGACATTTGAATCGTGCTTTTCGTTATTTGATTAACCTTCGCGCAATCATAAGTACCCAAGTCCGCGTCGTATTCCGCGCATTTTTGATATGCGATCTCCAGCATCTGAGGGTCGCAGTAATCATCCGAGTCCAAGATGGCAAGATACTCTCCGCTTGCACGGTTCAATCCGCGGTTCCTTGACTTGGCTGCCCCTTGCTTGGTCTCATTGTTCATAATAATAATTCGAGTATCGTTAGCTGCATATTCCTTTAAAATATCCAACGATTTGTCTGAAGAGCAATCGTTAACGCATATAATTTCGATGTCTTTCAACGTTTGACCGACAATGCTGTCCAGACAATCTCTCAAATAAGGCTCCACATTATGAACGGGCATAATAACCGACACTTTTATCATTTAAATAACCTCAAATGAAACGTATTTAATATCGTTATAGGCGAACCTTCAACAATGAGTCGATTCTTGAAATTCGATCGGGATATTCTCGATTCGTATCCATGTATTCAGCTAGGTACCGTCTCATTTCCTGTTGCAGAAGCTCCAAATTAGCCGAATCGTTATTTTCGATCGCGATTTCGGTGATTAGACTTGCATGATATGCATAAAAGCGTTTCACCCAGATACTGATGTCCGGGTTGATGTTATGAACTGCAAGCCGCTCTATAACAGCCGCGTACGCCTTTAAACTTCCCATTCGTTTGGAGATATTCTTGGAGTGAAACGCCGAGGACGCACGCTGATAATAATGATAGTACGGCTGTTCCAAATACACCGCGCTTTCAGCCCTCAATGCACATTCCGTAAAGATCAATACATCACCTCCGACCTCCATCTCTTCGACTAAACGAAGATGATATCCGCCGTCATGGGTCGAGGTAAAGAATTTAGAATTAAATAGCTTATTGCAGAGGTATGCACCAAATCCCGGATATACGTCCCTCATATAGGTGTATGTCAAGATTTGCTCTCTGTTTAGTTTACCTTTCGGGACCGGCTTTTTATTTCTAAATGGCGTGCTGTCTACGTCCGTATCCCTATACAATCCAGTACAGACGATATCCGCCCCTTCGACCTCCATTGCATCACAAGCCGCACGATAGAAGTCTAGTTCCACCCAATCGTCAGGGTCGATAACGCCTACATAATCACCGGTAATTCGATCGAGCCCCGCGTTTAACGCTGCCGGGTTGCCTCTATTGTTCTGATGAACTACCATTATCCTGGAATCCTTGCTGGCATAGTCGTCACATATTGCCCCCGATTCATCCGTTGAACCGTCATTGATACAGATGATTTCGAGGTTAGCATATGACTGACGGACTACGCTGTCCAGACACTTACGAATGTATGGTTCTACATTATAAACGGGAATAAGGATCGAGATTTTTTTCATATAACGGCCCGCCTCTATGCATCCTTATTTATTCAGAACGTGTTCCTTAATCATCTGATAAACCTTTGCTCCGCTCGACCCATCCGTATTGACGTATACTTTTTCCGCAAGACCTTTACGATTTGCAGCCAACGCATCGAAACCTGTCGCGAACTTCTTTACGAGTTCGAACCACGGCTCTACGGGATTAAACGCATAATAAAATGCATTGTCAGGAATCAATGACCCTTTAGGCATAGACTCTCCCCAGAAGAGGACTTTCTTTTCCGTCAACAAGTATGAGCGTAACAGCGAGCCCACATTGGAAATAATAACATCCGCAGCCTTCAATGCAGGAAGATAATCTGCCGTCTCATCCAGAATAATATGGCTATATAGAGGATCACCGCTTCTTATTGAGTTTGTTAATTGAAGATAATACTCTAATAAGCTTGGCGTATATTTCATAATGGATATTTGAGTAAGCGGATGAGGGCGCCAAATAACAATGCTGTTCGGATCGATCCTTGGAATACTAAAGAAATCTATTAAGGCTTCCAACCGCGGAAATAAGTTACTTGCAAACATAAGTGTAGGTGTGTTCATTAAATAAACGGTTTTGCCTTTGATCCTATCCATCCATTCCGCAGGATAGGTGATATCGTTGTTCATTGCTTTAACCAATGCGTCGAATTTAGGAGAACCAAGCACGAGCAACTTATCCTTCGGAACGCCACTACGTAGCGCCTCTTGCTTTAACCATTCATTAACTAAAATCACTTTATCTACGTTTTTAATACTAGGAATACCGTAAGACAGGTTGATATCGTTATCGGCCGTAGGTACAAAAGAGGACACATGATAAGGGACATAGACAAGCATATCTGTATACTTCTTCAGATTAGTGGTGAAAAAGTGCTCATGAACTCGTGTAATCGTATTATATTCATCGTAAATATTATGTACGAAAATAACGTCCGGTTGCTCAGCCTCCAGACTGTAATCGTTATAGTGGGTGACAGGAATATTGCTAGGGAACAACTCGCCTTCATAAGTAGGAATAGCTTTATCTTGCGCCAACTGATAGTAAGGAATCGGTACGACGCGAGCTACGCAATTTGGGTCTTTCGCAGCTGCTTCATATACTGACTCCAAACTATCCCACATGGATGCCTTGTAGGGGAAGAAGACCACATTGAGTTTTGGCGTGATTTCGTTCCTCAGGGTTGCTTGGAGATCCTTCACTTGTTTGTCTAGATGTTTAGTAGATATATCGTTAATACCTGATGGGTCCGAATAAAAATTCTTAAACACCATTTGTAAGTCTAGTATCTTTTCGTTCGTTCTTACCGGAGGGATCTCTTCCTTATCCAATTGTGCGGCAATAGCCTCTAGCGCCGCTAAGCAATCCGAAATTGCGCTTCGCCGATCGCTAAGTTTGCTCAGCTCCCCAGTCATTTCAGAGACGGTATTCAATAGTTCGTGTATTCTTTTTTTCATGCTAAGAAACATCTTGAGCAGCCCCTTTTGCTGTAATACAATCTTTAAACTCCCTCTAACGAAACAGATACTTTCTTAGTATCTAAGAAAGCCTCCATTATTCCCGCTATCACAATCGACTCTTGCGGAGTAAGTTTATAGCCTTTCCTCTCATTCCCATAAATCATGGCTATAAAATCGCCCAACTCGTATCGCAAGCCTTCAAGCGCGAACTTGGAGAAAAACTTCTCGTTGTCGGCCGGGTTTTCGTGACGAACCTCGAAGTATTGCGTCTTCCACCAAGGAGCTTCCACGTAGATATATCCTTGGGTGCCTGAGATAAGCAGTTGTCCTTCGGATTTCACGCCCAATCCGACTTTAGCCGTAGCCAGAGCACTTGGATATTTCAAGTGAATCTTCGTGTAAAGATCAACGCCGTTCTCGTCCTCGAACGATTCAAACCGAATTTCTTTATAGTTCGGGCCGAGCAATTTTATGATCGCCATGAGCGGGTAACTGGCAAGCTCCGTTACGCTGCCTCCGCTTTCTGCTGCCTGTAGCTCGCGAATGTCACCAGAGACTAGCTTAGTAAAGCATGCCTCCACATCGCGAATTTGACCGATTCTCCCGCTTCTGGCAATCGCCAGCAACTGAAGAAATCCCGGCGCATACGCGGTCTTGATCGCTTCAAGCAGTACTAGCCCTCGTTCCCTAGCCAGCTGGTACAATTCTTCCGCTTGGTTCGCCTCAAGAACCATCGGTTTCTCGCACAAAACGTGCTTACCGCATTGCAATGCTTCGCGAATGTACTTGTAATGCGTGTTATGCGGAGAAGCGATGTACACAGCATCGACTTTATTGAAGAACGACTCTAAATCATCCGTATAGAACTTTAATTCAAACTTCTCGGCGAAGTTCCGAGCACTGTCCAAACTCGGATTATATACACCTTCCAAGTTCGTACCGCTTACGTATTTGACCTCGGGAGCAAATCGTCCAGCAATCCTGCCGCTTCCAATGATGCCGAGTCTTACGATCTGATACGTCTGTTGCCGGATCATCGTGCTCGAGATTCCTTTGGTGCGCTCTAGATAAACAACATCGCAATATTGTTTAATGTAGTCGAACTTTCCATACCAATCCGACCCTACTGTAAAGATATCGATGCCGTATTTTTGAATATCTTCGACCTTCTGGCCCTCATGATCTTCAATAATAATCTCGTCTGCGAACCCGGTCGCTTTAATATTCTCGATTCTTTCCATCAGAGAATTCACGACGTTCATCTTGCCGCGATATTCATCGTATTTCTCAGTGGTAACACCTACGATAAGGTAATCGCCAAGCTCTTTGGCGCGTTGAAGGAGCCTATAATGACCTTCATGAAACAAATCGAACGAGCCGTATGTAATGACCTTTTTCATAGAACGTACACCTCTTCCTGGGAATTACTCGAGCGGTAACAGTTGATATCTTGTAGCCGCATGACCTTGCCGCTGCTCAACGGGCGGGAGTTCCATGTAATTACCGAACTTGAAAGTTAAATATTCGTCGTAATCTTTAGCGGCCGGAAACAAGTGACCTTCGAACTCGATATCCGCCAATTCGATATACCATTTGCGATAGTATCCGTATTGCCCGTTATTCGGCGTCGGGAACGTAAGCTTCCGTACCATTCGGGTTTCCTTACGGTTGCAGATCCATTTAAGTCCATCGTACAGGGCAAAGACCATATCACGCGGGACCCATGATGCGACTCGATAGAGCGCTCTCATCCACGGATTGCGATCCGACTTAGCCCCTACGGCTGACCAGAGCATCTTTCGCACGATCGTGCACGCGAAATTATGGATACGACGGACGAATAGGCTGTTTGGAACATTGTCCATTGGGAATATATCGATAAACACGCCTGTTGGATACGGCATATGCTCTTGTCCTTTGCGCACGAATTCCGTACCTACGCGTCTGACCTTGCCGTAACCCCAACGATAACCAGGCGTATTCTTATGATCTTGGAAGTAAAACTTAGATCGGTCTAGATCCCTCTCGCACGCCACCCGAAAACGTTCATATTCATCTCGCATCATCGCCACGTCGGCATCGTCATCCCAAGGAATGTATCCCTTATGACGCACGGCGCCTAATGTCGTGCCCGCGATGATACAGTATTTAATGTCGTTCTTCTTGCATACGCGATCCACTTCGAGCAGCATCTCGAGTTGAATGAGCTGAAGTCGTCGTAAATCTTCTGGAGGCATTCTTGTATATAAATCGCTCATGAGGACCTCCACCGGTTCATTGATAGAGTTAATACTTATATCGGTTAATTATGGACAACATGTTACGAGTATGGAGATGAAATATATGTATATTAAATTCGTCAATCTCTCGACAAAATCCTTTATTTTTCGCGGCTCCTTATTATTCCTTGGACTTTTCGGTTGTTTCAGTTAAGCTATTAATAATCACCATTCTTTCATTACTTGGAGGCTCTATGAACCCCCTCATTTCCTTATGTATGATTGCAAAAAATGAAGAAAAGGTTCTGGATCGATGCCTGCGCAGCGTCTGCAACTATGTCGATGAGATTATTATAGTAGATACCGGTTCCATAGACCGTACGAAGGAGATCGCCGGCAAGTACACCCAGCGAATCTATGACTTCGTCTGGATCAACGATTTCGCCGCTGCGCGCAACGAAGCGATCAAGCACGCGAAGGGGACTTGGATCTTCGTGCTTGATGCGGATGAATATATGGAAGAGGAAGACATTCGCGGACTTCGCGAGTTCCTGGCAAAGGAGAAGCCGACGAAGGATAAAGCCTTCTCCTTCATCGTTCGCAACTTCGCGGGGGACGAGAAAAATCCCTATGTCAACGAAGGAAGCATTCTTCGCGCCTTCGGTAATCGCATGGATATCTGGTATGCGCGCCCGATCCATGAGCAGCCGCATTCGAGGAGGAATATTCCGCTCAATATGGTGTCTGTCCCGTTCAAGATCCTGCATACGGGTTACTTGAACAGCGTGATGAGCGAGAAAGACAAGCATAATCGCAATATGTCGATATTCAATGATATTAAATCGAAAAAAAAGTTGTCCGCCTATGACCACTGCATGCTTGGGATGCAGCTTGCTACAGGCAGCGAGTTCGAAGAGGCTCTCAAGCACTTCCATGAAGCCATTCGCAGCAATTTAAAATCAGAAGAATGGTATAAGCACGCCTTATTCGCAATGCTCGACATTTATTTGAAGCAAGAGAATTATATACTCGCATGGACCTTCCTCGAATCCAACCTGAAGGAATTCTCCCAATATCCGGACATCCAATACGTACGCGGCACTGTTCTGCGTACACTCGGATTCTATGAACGGGCCAAGAACGAGTGGATTGCAGCTCACAAGAATGCGGAGCAACTATCCGCGCTACCTCAAGATATTACTGCGGTGAATCCGATGCTAGGTATGTACGCACCGCTTTGGCAGCTCGCAGTGACTTACGAAAGTGAATTCAAATATCAACAATCCGTCCAATACTTAACTATGATCTTGATGACGAACGACCAAGATCTCAATGCCATAATCAAACTGGTTGAGATTCTTACTTTGCAGGAATCCGTATCTGATACGATCCGGTTCCTTGATAAGCTGCTAAACATCGGGCACGATACCAACAAACTTAATCTGATGGCAAAGATCGGTATCGCTGTCGGCAATCGTGGGTTGGCGCAACACTACGTACAATTGTCCGACTTTATGGAGCACGCCAGCATGATCGATCAATTGCGTTATGCTATCCTCCTGCAAGATGAGGATAAATTTGACCGTATACTGAAATACAATTCCAACAAAGACCGGAACACATCTGCAGTTCAGAAACTGATCACTGCCGGAGCAATCGCCTGGAAGCGCGCGGATTGGCTTGCAATCATCGAACAGTTTCCAGCCTCAGACATACAAGAGCACGTTATGTTCGCTCGATCCTTCCTGGACAACATCGTGCCGGAAGAGCGCTCGAAAGCGTTCGACACGGCAGTCCTCGACGTCTTGAGCACGTTGTATGCTTTGAAACAATGGGACGTATTCGACAGTTTGATCGAGCCCTATGGTTCAGCCTATGTCATCGATAAGCTGGCGAACTATTTCCTCACTAAGCATTATAAGCGTGAAGCCATGCAGTACTATCAACACCTATTGGACAGCGGGCAGCTGTCCGCTGAAAGCTGCGACAATCTCGCCTTCATCCAGAGCATCGAAGGGGACTTACAGGATGCCCTCGATTTCTGGAGCCATGCAATCGACCTCAGCCCTAATACGCCACGCTACTACGTGTGCTACATTACCCACTGTAAGAACAGCCATCAGATCGCGGAGATGAAGCAGCGTCTGATCCGTAAGTTCCCAGAATACGCAGAGCTGCTTCTATTGAACGAATACCACTAATAGACGAAAGCCGCTGAGGATCTACATCCCCAGCGGCTTACGTCTATTTACTACCTATATTTGCTGCACGCTCGACGAAGGCGCGTTACTACGGATCGCCGTTGTCCACGTAGACTTCAAGTCCATCAGATGATCCAGCACTTCCTTAGCTGGCCCTACGTCTTTACGAATGTTCGCTTCAATTAGTTGATGCATCATGTATTCGTATATAGCAGCGAGATTCTTAGAAATTTCGTAATTGAAATCCAACGATGCGCTCAGCTCATGCACGATCTTCTGCGCCTTTATCAGATTCGTATTGGTCTTCCCGAAGTCCCTCTGCTCAATTCCTTCAATTCCCAGACGCGTAAACCGTATTGCACCGTCGTAGAGCATTAGAATCAACTGTGGCCCTGATGTCTGTACAGTATTCTGTTGATAGATCTGATACGGGTTTGGTTTCATCGTTATACCCCTTTGTCGAACATTATACCATCCACTGCCTCGCGATACTCATAGGCGCCTCTCTGCACGCGAGAAGCGCTCATTTTACGTAACCCCTGTGCAGCTTCTTCCTTAAGCACGGCCATATGACGCAAAATCGCTTCATCATATCGACCTATCTGGCTAAGGAGTTCTTTCTCGACTTCATTGAGATTAGGACGTAATGCGAGTTGATCGGCTAACTGCTGACGGAGGTCGATGAGCGCAACGAACGGTTCGTAATCAATTGCTTCCGTCAATGCAGCTAACCGAGCCCCCTCCGCTAACACCTGTCTAATTAACGTCTCCATACGCTACACTCATCCGAAGAACGATGCAGATTGTGTCTGATAACGTTGCATCGCCTTTTCCATTGCCGTGAACTGTTTATAATAGGCGTTCTCCCACTTGACCATACGAGCATTCATATCATCGATTCGCGAATTAAGCGTACGCAGTTGTTCGCTCATCGCACTAGACTCCTGGAACGTTGCATCGATACTTGTGCTGTATTTCGAAGTGCCTGCCTGCTGCGCCAAGGAATCAATCGCCGTCATCAAAGAACCCGATAACCGAACGAATAAACCGCTTTTTTGATTTGTAGGGTCCGCTTTAAGCGTCGCCATTCCGTTCGACTGGTTGAACAGCTTGTCGATAATGGTTGGATCGGCTTCAATCGCGTTCCTCAGCTTGTCCTCATCCTTAATGACGAGCTTACCACGCTGTTGCCAGTCACCTGTTTCAATCCCAAATTGCGACAGATTATACTTCTTCCCGTCTATCATTACATCGGACATCATGCCAAGGCGCAAGTTATCAACAAGCGAAGTGAGCGTAGGGTCGCGGCGGAGTAATCCACTCTTCGCCTTATCTTCCCAAAGCTTAACCTCTTCGTCGCCCAATTCGGCTTTCTGTTCAGTTGTAAGAGGTTGATAGTTACGATAACGCTGTTCATTAATTTTATTGTTGGCGGTCTCAAGCAGATCATTGTAATCCTTAATGAACGTTTTCAATGAGTCAACAACGCTGTCCGTGTTCGCCTTGACTTGCACATTAGTTCTTTCTGTAATACTCGCTGAAGCTCTATTCAGCGAAATTTCTACGCCATTCTCTATGAACGTATTACTAGTACGAGTAACAGAAACTCCGTTAATCGTTAGCTTTGCTACTTGTCCTGGGTTTACCGTGGTGGAGTCAAAGGCATTGAAAAAATTATTGAGTAAGTTCCCGCTGCCAAGCGTTGCCGAGATTTTACCATGCGCTAGATCCGAACCATCCCCCGCTATCTTAGAGGTCAATGACAACTTGCCGGTCTGTGCATCCAAATATGCGTTCACATTCATCTCTTTATTCGCATTAATTTTGGATACCATTGAATTCAACGAGTCCACATTCTCATCTAATACAATCGTCTTCCCGTTGATTTCAAGATTTATTTTCCCATCTGTGGCTGTATAGTCAAACAACCCAGGAGCTGCGTCTTTAACTTGCTTCAGCGTCTTCGATGTATCGACTTTGCCAATTGCCTTATCGCCTACCGCCGTTGTGAATGTGGCTAATTGCTCCACGTATATCGACATTTGACCTGCGGCGGCATTCGACGTTGCTTTCGCGCTTATAGCGCCTGAATCGCCCGATAGGATAGCTTGTTTTGCGCTAATATTGCCCTGAATCCCATAGTTGAATAACTTATTGTTACGCAGGTCCACCATCTTGATGTTGAAGTCTCGATATTGTTCACGTTGCCACTCCAACTGTTGCTTTTGTTGATTCAACTTGTCGAGGGGGGCGCGCTTTGCCTTCATTAAATTTTTGACTATCGTATCAATATCAAGCCCTGACGTGAATCCTGATATACGTGTAACCACCTATACAACCTCCTTAAACTTTCTCATCGATGAGAAGACCGGCGATTTCCTTCATCTTCACTACCAAATCCAATGTCTTCTCAGGTGGAACTTCACGAATGAGATCGCCTGTTTCCTTGTTAAACACTTTCACCGTGACAGAATTCGTCCCTTCGTGAACCTTCATCTCAAAGCGGGTTTCCGGTCCTTCCAACGCCTTGATCGCGCGGTCGATCGCGCGAATAAGCTGCGCATCGCCAACGGTCAATTTGACGCCGCTCTGTTCAGCTACCTTCAGTTCCTTCTCCGTACTTAACTTATTGACTGAGGTGTTGGTCGATTGACTGCGTGATTCCTCTTGCCCTCCAACTGTCGAAGACGTAGTAGGAGTAGACGATACCGGGCTTACAACAGATTTTGCGCTTACTTGTGACGTCGAAGCTACGTTCATCCTTGAACACCGCCCTAATCCTTTAGAGTAATTACTATTAATATCGACTTAATAAGCCCTATTATTTAGTATTCTTAGAAAAAAAAGAACCCCAAGGAATATCCCTGAGGTTCTTCTTGCCTAACTTAGCTACGATTAACGAAGCAGCGTCAGGACGCCTTGCGGAGCAGAGTTCGCTTGTGCGAGCATTGCTTGCGAGGATTGAAGCAGGATTTGGTTCTTCGACAGCTGTACCATTTCCTTCGCCATATCCGTATCGCGAATACGGGACTCGGATGCAGTGAGGTTCTCAACCGTCGTACCGAGGTTGTTCGACGTGTACTCGAGACGGTTCTGCATAGCACCCAGCTTGGCGCGCTCAGTCGATACCGCTTCGATTGCATCCTCAATCGTCGTAAGTTGTGCTTTGTAGCTAGTCGCAGAGCCCGTAGCATCAACCGTGCCTTTCTCATTGCCCATAAGGGTAGAGTACAGACCCGTGAAGCTAGTGTTCGTAACTGCGCCAATCGAGATAACTACGCTATCATCGTTAGCTTGGATCGATACCTTCGAAGTAGCAGCCGACGACGATTTGATCGAGATGCCGTTGAACTTCGTGTTGTCCATGATGCTATCGATTTGGCTCGACAGCGCCTTAAGCTCGACGTTGATGTTGTCTTTTTGGCTCGTGGAGTACGTGCCGTTCGCCTTCTGAACCGTCAGTTCCTTCATACGAGTGAGCATGGAGGAGATTTCGTTCATCGCGCCTTCAGCCGTTTGGATGAAGGAGATACCGTCTTGAACGTTACGCTGAGCTTGCTCGAGACCACGGATCTGACCGCGCATCTTCTCGGATACTGCCAAACCGGCAGCATCGTCGCCAGCACGGTTGATGCGGAGACCGGAAGCGAGCTTCTCCATGTTCTTCGATACAGAACCATCATTCAGTTGCAGGTTGCGGTGGTTGTTCAAAGCTGTAATGTTGTGGTTAATACGCATTTGTAATTTCCTCCTTGAATGGTTAAGTAAGTCCACATCCTTGTGGATATGCCAGCGTCAGGTCGGCCGCCCGGAACTGGCTATATATTCTTTATCGGCTATGGATCGCTGTGGTTTATAGCTTTTCGGAATTTTTTTTGATTTTTTTTAGTTTCGCCGCCAACCCTGCCACATCCAGTTGTTGGGTTGCCGATTCGCGGTTCGATTCCTTCACGGCGATGACCAGCTCTTTGCGTAGGATCTCGATATCTCTCGGCGCCGATATGCCGATCTTAACGATATCGCCTTCCACCTCGAGAACCGTAATTTCGATATGATCTTGAATGACGATCGTTTCGCCCTTGCGACGCGATAACACCAGCATACGTCCACCTCTTCCTATTTCGACTCGCTTAGCTGAAACAATGCATGTCTTGTCGTATAGCTCGTCTTGGCTAGGACGACTTGCTTGCCTGATCGCTCCGCACGATTAATAATGATCGGAGCAACTAGATTGGCGGTTGCCGTTTCCAATTCTCCGTTAATGGACACGATGACTCGAACCGACACTTGTTCGGCGGAGGCGATCTTCAGTCCTTCCACGACAGGGTCGGGCAGCTCGCATTCAAAGTTTGGGAAAAACTCGAACGGGTCGGTCACGATAAAGGACACTTCTCCATCATCGATACTTTGCAAATAAGAAAACGGTTCGTGATCAGGGAGCTCGATCAAAGCAAACCGCCTCATGCTCTCGAATCCTGGAATGCCTTGCTCAAATCGGATGAAGTCTTGCTCCTGAATGTTTACCTCGCCGAATCTACTCGTATGTACGATCATATCGTTCCCCCGATGGTTCAAAATAAATAAAAGCTATAGCGCGCTCTGATTCTCGCCTATAGCCGATTTATGCCGAGATATCGATCGCCGGCGGTGTTATGGTTACTTTAGGGTATTGCTCCATGTAGATGTTGACGGAACCCCTGTGAAACTCGATTTGCGGCCGCCTAATTTGCGCATCAATATTAAGCTCGCCGGGGGTGACCTGAAGGTTCACATCGTTCGGAATATAATTGAACTTCGTATTGTCCACGGAAGCTTCCCCGTACACTTGCAAATCGGGAGGTCCTTCGATGAATTCGTCGAGTGCCATCGAGGCCATGGGATTGCCTTTATTCCGAAGGTCTCCCATCCGGTTTCCCTGCTCTACGATCTGGGCTATATTCTGCTGTGCGATCTGCTTATACTGCGAATAAATCCGGTGCCAGAACGCTTCGAAATTCCCCCCGTCAAGCGCCTCCCAAGTCGGTGTGTTATCGATGTTCAACTGACCGGGGCGGTTATGGGCGGTAATTTCCGTTTTCTTGGAGTCGACGTTAACAACCGGCTGCGGCCTGCGTATCTCAAACTGGCCTCGTTCGGAGTGTATCCCGATCTTGCCCCTCTGGGATTGAACCGATATGAAAGGTACCAATTCAATCCCTCCTTATCCGCGTACCTTATCTAAGGAAATCCACCAGCGTTGGTTGAATGACTTTGGATCCTACCGCAAGCGAAGCTTGGTATACGCTCTCGTTCACTTTCGATTTAATGATTAGCTCTTCCATCTCCGCATCTTCGGTCTTTGATTGGAGCGTCTGGAGGTTGACGTTCAGATCCTTCAAACGGTCTTCGATCAATTCGATTCGATTGATGCGCGCCCCGACCTCCGCCTGTTGCGTTAACACTTTGCTATAGCGAGTCTCGAGATTCGGGATCTGTCCGCTTACTCCCGAATAATCGCCGGAACGCAGAGCCGAGATCATCTGATCGAGAACATGGAACAGATTATCGTCCTCATTCTTAGGAGCGGTTATCCCGGTAGGCGGGTAGCCGAACACTTCGTTGCCGATCAGGTTCACGTCCATTTGAACGCCTGTATTCAAGATATAATTGACGTCTCCATTATCCGTCACGATGTTCGCCGGATTATTGGACAGGTCGTACGGGATTTGATCCGTAAATTGACCGTTGAATATATACTTGCCTTTGAACTGGCTGTTAGAGATATCGACAATCTGCTTCTTAAGCTGCTCCATCTCATTGGCAATATTATCGAGAGCAACTTGCGGATTCGTTCCGCTAGATCCTTGCACGGCTAATTCCTTGGCCCTCTTAATGACATCGCCGACCTGCGAGAGCATCGTATCGTTGAAGTCGAGCCAAGACGTCGCGGAATCGACGTTAGATTGATAGCGATCGTTAACCGCCAGATCGCTCCGGTAACGAAGGGCATACGTGATGCCTACCGGATCGTCGGATGGGCGGTTAATGTTACGCCCCGTCGCCAGCTTCTCCTGCAAGCCCGCGGACTGGCTCATGTTCGAGCTAATATTGCGCAGCAATTGCGCCGTAATCGTTCCTTGCGTCACGCGACCCATCATAAGGGTTAACCTCGCTCTCTATAGCGTTCTATTATCTGCCTACACTACCCATGCCATTAATAATTTTATCCAACGTTTCGTCGATCGTTGTCATAAATCGTGCCGCAGCATTGTAAGCATGCTGGAACTTGATCATGTTGGCCATCTCTTCGTCGAGCGATACGCCGCTGACGGACTGCCTGCGGGCGTCGACCTGATCGACGACGATCTGAGCGTTCTCCGCCTGGCGTTGCGCTTCTTGAGTCTGAACGCCCAACTGGCCGACCACGGAGCGGAAGAAGTCGCTGACCGTACCTGAGCCCGTAATCGCAGTTGCGCTGACCGAGCTGAAGTCGATCTTCATATCGTTGAACTGCGCGATCAGCATCGCCACGTCTTTATTCCCTTTGACCACGGTCTCGGTCGTTCCGTTCATGACCGTGCGCATCGAGGAGGCGATATTGGACGCGTCGGCTTCGATGTCCGCGCTTATTCGAATATTGCCGGCGGTAATCGGTCCGCCGTCTTTGGAGACGAAGAACGGTCCACCCGCTTTAAGCGGGTCTTGAGCCGTATAACCAAGCTGATGCAAGCCGTTAAGACCTTGAACCGTAACGGTAAGATCGGAAGCGAGCGTACGATTAGCGCCTGTGTAGGTGACGCCATCAAGAACGGATCCTTCCGGAAGCACGGCTCCGGCCGGAATCGTGACTTTGACGTCTCCGTTGACCATGCCGTTAACGAGCGTATTCAGCTGATTCTGATAGTCGACGACGAACTGATCGCGCGAACGGATCATGCCGTATAACTCCCCGCCGATCAAATCCGTGCCCGCCATAGGGACGATGCCTTCTACCGTTACTTCATTCGGGTTCCCGTTATCAACGAGCACCTGATTCCCCATCGTGATTTGATAGGTGTCGCCGGCGTCCCTGACTTTAATGTTGGCGATCTTGGATAATTCGTCTACCAATACGTCCCGTTGATCCCGGAGGTCGTTGGCGTTGTCGCCGAACGCTTCGATGCGGCGAATCTGCAAGGTCAGATCCGAGATCGTTCGAATCGACGTATTCATCTGCGAGACCTTAACCCCGATGTTCTCCGTTAGGTCCGCTCGCAAATCTTCTAATTGGCTACTCGTCTGATTAAATGCATCCGTCAATGCCCGAGCCGTCTCCCGCACGAGCTTACGAGCCGTCAAATCCTCTGGATTCTCGCTAAGGTCATGCCAAGAGTTCCAGAACTTATCGAGAACAGAACGCAATCCGGTGTCGGAAGGCTCGTTCACGATCGTCTCCAGCTTCTCCAGCGTATCGACTTGAATCGAATAGTTGCCGGAGTTCTGATTCTCGTTCCGGAACTGAGCGTCCAGGAAGCTCTCCCGGATCCGCTTGATCGAGTCGAACTCGACGCCTGTGCCGAGTTGTCCCGGAGCGGTCGAACTCTGCATTCCGAGCGCTTCGATCGGGCGCGAAGCCACCATATTAACCGTCTGGCGAGTGTAGCCCGCCGTATTGGCGTTCGCAACGTTATGGCCCGTCGTCTGCAAGGCGACCTGCTGCGTTACCAGGCTACGTCTTGCCGTTTCCAACCCATGGAAGGTCGATCGCATGTCATCTTCCCCGTTTCGTCCCTATAATGGTTGTATCTTATGCCCGGGAATCGAACATCTTCAGGTTCAACTTCCCTTGCGCGTTATCGGTAGGTTTCCTATAGACGTAGTCTTGGTCGTCGTAAGCGCCGGTCAGCAAGCTGAGAGAGAAATCGTTAAACTCGATCGCCTGCTGCGTCAACCGGCTATTGATGAGGCCGAGCTGCTTCAGCCGTCCGACCGCATCGGTCAATCGCTCTGCCAGCTGCGTCAATCTCAACTTATCTTCGGCGTTCGTGATCATGCGGATCAGATCCGTAAGCTTATAACCCGACAGAGGCGTCAGCCCCATCGACGACAGCAAGAGTACGACCGCCTTCTGCCGGCGATTCTCCGCGTCCGCGACCATCTTGATCAGTCTGGACTCCTTGTTCACGACCTCGTTCAGCTGGTCGATATCGTTGCCGATCAAGGCTTCTCTCTTGCGTTCGGCCAGCACGATCAATTGATCGTGCTGCGCGACCATCGTCTCTAGAACCTCGCATAATTCGCGGATGTCCATGCTGTCACCTTCTATTCTGCGCCCGCCGTCCGTGCGTTAGCGGAGGAACGGCAGCAATTTGTCGGCTAGTTCTCGAGCATCCACATGGTAGGTGCCGGAAGAAACCTCGTTCTTAAGCGCTTCGATGCGCTGCGCGCGGTTCGGCTCCTCCGAACGTTGCGCGCCCAGCAATTCCATCGCTTGAGCGGAAAATTGCACTTCGTCCTTGCGCTTCTTGCCTGCGGTTTGGTTCGTGCGCGTCTCGGTGTGTTGTTGATACGTTCTGTATGCGCCAATGCGTCCAGTATCGTTGATTTTCACGTCGATCACCCCTGAAAAATAAAAAAGACCGATAATTGATATGTCTATTATCGGTCGATACGTATGAATTGTTTAGAGAGATGTTAATTCCGATCTTTAATCTGAAATCCGAGACCTGCATTGCGAAAATCCTGCACGGCGGAAGAAGTTTTCGTCTGCGCGTTCTTGACGTCTCTCTGCAGTCTGCCTCGGCATGCATCGCACATATTGCTCTCGCGAATCAACGTGCCGCATACTTCGCATGGATACGTCAGGTTCGGCGCGTCCATGAGCGAGATACGCCCTTCCCGGATCCAACGCGTAATCTGCTTAATGCTGATTTCCGTGTCCTCGGACAGCTGTTGAATCGTCAAACCTTTATTTTTCCGGAGATATTCGATGCAACGTTCGTAATCCTTCTCCAGCTCTTGATGGCATTGATTGCACACTTCGCGGAAATGCTTGGCGAACAGCTTGTTGCAGCGGGGACAATAGACAAGATTGTTCATGCTTCGTCCTCCTCTCTAACGACAAGTTTCGACTTCCATATAAAATGATTATACTAAAATTTACAGGTTCACGCTTGTGACCTTAGGACTAAGCCGAAGGAGCTACAGGCCGCTTCTCCGTAGGCTTCTCTCCGTATGTCGCCTTCAGCTGTCCCGGCACGCTTCCGAAGACGAGCCACGACAATCCGGTCAACCGGCTGAGAATCGTCACGACGATCCACGAGATGCCGATGGCGCACGCGAAACCGCCCGCGTACCAAAGGTGGTACATCATCGTCCCGCCGCCGTGCAGCGGATACTTGCGGTAAATCATCAAGACGAGCGGATGGACCAAGTATACGCCGAACGATACGACGCCGAGATGCCGCAGTCCGTCGACGAACCAAGATCGGCCGATTCGGTTGCCAATGAAGAACGCGATCTGAAGCAGCACGAGCGGAGTTAGCATCGTATAGGCGTCCCAGATGAAGTCATACATGCGTTGATCGTGGAATACCTTCAGTTTCCTCATCTGATAGTAGAACGTAACGTGCGTCGCCCCGAATCCAAGCCATGCCGCCCACAATACGATCCATACGGCTACGCGCGAGCGCGTGACGTTCTCTTTCGCGATGATAAGCCACGACTTGATCCGATCGAAATAGATCCCGCACCAAGCCCCTAGGAAATACTGGCCGAAATAAGTTGGAGACCAGCTCCCGCGGTACCTCACATCCAAGTATTCTCGGTTAAGATGAAAGAATCCCCATTGAAGAGCCAGCCCAATCAGAATCGCCGATGCCGCCATCCAACGATATCTTTTGAACAGCAGCAGGATGATCGGGAACAAGACGTAAAGCTGAATGTTGATGAAGACGAAATATAAATGCTCATGGGCCTTGCCGATGAGAAGCTGATCCCAGAACTTGGGCAGCATGACCGACAGATCCCACGCTTTATGATTCATGTACCATTTGATCGTAAAATACAGCCCCGAGAACAGGACATATGGAATGACGATATAGGACAGCCGGTTGCGATAAAACTTCTTGAATCGCTGCGCCGTAAGCGGCTGCGGATAGTAGTTGTAGAACAACACGAAGCTGCTCAAGAAGATGAACGTCGTCGTCCCGATCCTGAAAAAGTTGTTCAGAAAGTTATAAAGCCCATAGCTGCTCGAATCCAGCATCGTCACGGTGGCCGCGGACGTCGAATGCACCATCAATACCCCGATGATCGCGATCGCCCTGACCAGATCGAGCTCGTTTAATTTCGTACGGCGTTCCACGGATGCCTCCCTCTCGAATCTGCGAATCTCGCAAAATTCGACTATTCTCATCGTCTCATCATAACATAGCGGGAATTGCAGCGACTAGAACATTCGATTGACAGCTTGTCCAAGTTTTCTATTAACGCGCCCAGGCTAGCCCGTAGACTCGTACGTCCGGATGGGCTACGCGAATGATCCTGGCGCATTCGTCGATCGTGCTCCCCGTAGTATAAACGTCGTCAAGCAGCAAAAAGTTTCCTGAAAAAGAGGCAGAGTGGACGAGTTCGTTCCTGCTTTCGAAAATGCCTCGCATGTCGATGACGCGGTTGCGTCTGGATTTGAGGCTTTGTTTCTCGGTGTGACGTGTCCTGCGGAGTAGCGGTATATAGGGGATTCCGTACCACTCGGTTAGATGAGAGGCTAGTCGTTCAGCTTGATTAAAACCGCGCTCCTGCAGCCGGATGGAAGAAAGAGGTACGCTTGTGATGGCGTCGAACGACAGGTTGGCAAATCGCGATTCATAGACGTAAGCGAGCATGGCCGCCAAGATCGGGGCTAATCGCTCGTTCCCCCGATACTTGTAACGGGCAAGCCAGTCCCTCATTCTGTCGTCGTACCGAACGGCGCAACGGCACGTCTCGTAATGACGCACTTTCCTTCGCGCGCAATCGACGCACGTTTCGGCACGGCCGCATACGCGGCACAGAGGATGTGTAATCCAAGGAATGTCCGAGAGGCATGTATGGCATAGAGCTCTTAATAGGTGTCGCGGCTGTGGATGCCGGACCGGAATGAGATGAGGTGAAGCGTCGCCGCAGCGTTGACCGCACATCGGACAAGTTTGCTGCTTGCCAGCAAACCATTGGGAGATTCGATCAAGCACGTTCACGATGGATTCGCCTCCTCAGTCGGCGTCATGCGACTCAGGTAACCTAGTTTGTTCGCCAACCGGTTCATGCTGCGAATCTGACGGTCGGCAGCGTGTTGCGATGCGGTTCGTCTCCGGGCAGCGTATATAACCGTCCCATTCGGATCGGCTGCCGATCGGCCGACGCGGCCAGACATCTGGACGAGCGCCGCGGCGTCGAACAGCGGATCGTCGGCATCGAGCACGTATACGTCGCTCTTCTGGATCGTAATGCCCCGCTCCAGAATCGTCGTCGTCACGAGAATCCGAATGACGCGCTCGCGGAACAAGGATACTTTGTCGGCGCGCTGAGAATCCTTAGAGGAAGTCCCTTCAATCTGAGCCGCGTTGTCGATTCCGAGCCCTAATGCGTTCCGTCTAAGGAGACGGACGAGCGGCTCCACGTGGCGGATTTTCGGAACGAACAAGAAGAGCTGCGCGCCACGTTGGACGGATAGCTTTAAGGGGTTAGCCAGGCGTTTCGGTATCTCTGACCATTGCGCAAGCGGCGGCAGAGAGATGCACTTGGGCACCGGCAGCGGATTCCCGTGATAGCGAACGGGCACGCGCGCGCATGGAAGCCGGCGGCGGGCGACTTGCCGTTGCATGGCCGGAGGCGGCGTGGCGCTGAGATAGAGCGTTGCGCCGTCAGGTTTGCAGCACTTGGCAGCCGCGAACTGCAACATCTGGTCATCCTTATAGGGGAAAGCGTCCATCTCGTCGATCAGCACGAGATCGAATGCGGCCTGAAAACGAATAAGCTGGTGCGTCGTCGCTAACGTAAGCGAGCTGTTCCCCCAACGATCGGCGCTGCCTCCGTAGAGTGTGGAGCGCGTATAGCCGGGGAATGCAGCGGCAAGCCGCGGTGCGAGCTCCAGTACGACGTCCCGCCTAGGCGTCGCGACGAGCGCGCGGCCGCCGCGCGATAGCACCGCTTCCAGCAGCGGGAAGATCATCTCGGTTTTGCCGGCGCCGGTGACCGCCCAGAGCAGGAACGCGTTGCCGGCGCGGCGGGCGGAGCCCCGCTCGCCGGCGAGGAAGCGTAGCGCGGCTGCGGCGGCTTCGCGCTGCGCGGGGCTTAGGCGCCAGCGGCCGAGCAAGCTTGCGG
>JAEWPC010000052.1 GCA_023460795.1 Bacillota bacterium
GTCGTCGTCATCATCGTCATCATCGTCATCATCGTCATCAACGTCATCGTCATCGTCATCATCATCATCCGGGTCTAAGTCGATCTCGTCTTTGTCCCCGTTCGCGAATTCGACTTCGACTTCCTCGACTTCGTCCCAGTTCACGGAGCCCAGCAAAGAAGCGACCGCGCCTTCCGCATCCAATTCGAAATCCGCGGTGCTTCCGTCTTTGTATTCGACTTGAATTTCGGCGACGTCCGGGTTCGATTCGAGATATCGGCTAACGATTTCCTTCGCATCCATGTTCTGATCATACCTCCATTATGATAAGGCGTTACACTTCACTCGTATAGTATGGCTCTGCGCTTTTCTTGGTCCTAGGCAATTGCAACCTTTAATAGACTATTTTGCGGAGCGTCGATACTAGCCCTTACAGGATTGCCGGATGGAACATAGCTTAATATCACCATTGCTTATGGTGGAGAAGTTCATCCTGCGTATACACCGAGGGAGAATGCGGATGAAAGGCTTAATTCTGGGCGCCGGAAACGGGACGAGACTTCATCCGTTCACGCGCGTGACGCCGAAGGTGCTGCTTCCGGTCGCCAATAAACCCATCGTTCATTATTGCATCGAGAAGCTCGCCGGGCTGGGGATCGATGAGATCTGCATCGTCATTCAACCCGTCCACAAGCTTCTGTTCATGAAGCAAGTCGGCGAGGGCTCCCGTTGGGGCGTTCGCATTCAGTACGTATACCAGCACCATCCTCAGGGCATCGCGGATGCCGTCCGGCGGGCAGGCGAATTCATCCGGAACGAAGAGTTCCTCTTGCTGCTCGGGGACAACATGATCGAGGATTCGCTCGAGCGGTTGAGAGATTCCATCCTGCTTGAACGTCGCGACGCCGCGCTGCTGCTCGGGGAAGTATCCAACCCGCAGGATTACGGAATCGCGCAGATCGAGGGAGATCGAATCGTCGGGCTTGAGGAGAAGCCGCCCTTCCCGAAGACGAACTTGGCCGTGTTAGGCGCGTATGCTTTCGGTCCGCGGGCGCTCGATGCCGTTAACGCGATCTCCCCTTCGGCTCGAGGAGAATACGAGATTACGGACGCGCTGAATTGGCTGCTTCGGGAGAAAGCTTCGATCTCCTATCAGGTAACGACCATGGAGCACTCCGATGTCGGCAGGCCCGATCGCTGGTTGAATGCCAATCGATGGGTTCTGCACCGGACGGCGGGGGAGAACGGAGCGTACGAAAGGCTGAATTCGTCGGGCTGCGTCATCCACGGTCCTGTTATCGTGGATGACCAAGCCGAGCTTGAGAACTGCGTCATCGGTCCTTATGTCACGATCGGACCTTACGTCCGGTTAAGAGATTGCGTCGTCACCGACAGCATCGTGCTTGCGGGCGTCGGCATCATGAATAAGATCGTAAGGCACGCGATCGTCAGTCCTAGACATTCGCTCTATATCAATCGCATGGAGGATTCCCAATGAGCATCTTAATCATGGGTACGGGCTACGTAGGCATTACGACCGCGATCATGTTCGCCGAGCTGGGTTATCAAGTGACCGGATTCGATTCGAATGCCGCCAAGATCGCCCTGCTTAATCAAGGGCATCTGCCGTTCTACGAGAGGGGCATGGAGCCGCTGTTGCAGCGGCATCTGGCCGAGCGGACGATTCGCTTCGTCCAAGACGAACAGACGGCGATTGAAGAGCACTCGATCATTGTTCTGTGCGTAGGCACTCCGTCCAATTCGGACGGAAGCGCGAATTTGTTCGCGATCAAACAAGCTTCGGAATGGATCGGCAAGTACATGCGGGAGCGGACGCTGGTCGTCATTAAGAGCACGGTGCCGGTCGGCGTCGACGAATGGGTGAACGAATGGATCGCCGGCAAGCAAGCGAAGCCGGTTCCGTTCGATGTCGTCGTAAATCCGGAGTTTCTGCGCGAAGGGTCCGCGGTCGCGGATGCGCTCGCCCCGGATCGCATCGTCGTCGGAAGCGACAGCGAAGAGGCGGGGCAGCGGCTGCTGTCGTTGTACGCGAAGATGGGCTGCCCGAAAATCGTGACGAATCCTAAGGCAGCTATCATGATTAAATATGCTTCGAACGCCTTTTTGGCGACTAAAATATCGTTCATTAACGAACTGGCCAGATTATGCGACGGGCTCGAAGTAGACATCTCCGAGGTTGCCTACGGGATCGGGCTCGACCCTCGAATCGGCGCATTGTTCCTGAAGGCGGGCATCGGCTATGGCGGGTCGTGTTTTCCCAAAGACGTCGACGCGCTGCTGCATACCGCGAGCGCCAACCGGAAGCGCCTCACGATTATCGAGCATGCGGCGAAGGTGAACCGGACGCAGCCTCTGCACGCCTTGGACGTCTGGGAGAAGGTCATGCCTTCCACGTTCAAGAAAGCGACGGTTGCCATCCTGGGGCTTTCCTTTAAGCCTCATACGGACGATCTGCGCGAGGCGCCTTCTCTCGTCGTCATATCCGAGCTTCTGTCGCGTCAGGCTAACGTTCGCGTTCACGACCCGATCTCCGTGCTTCCCGTTCACTTCAGAGCGTTAGGCGTTCGGCAAGACGACACGATCGAGGAGACGCTGGAGGGGGCCGACGCCGTTATTCTGTGTACGGAATGGCCCGAATACCGCGAGATCGATTGGCTTTCCATGAAGACCATATTGAACGGGCACATCGTATTCGACGGCCGCAACGCGCTGGACGGTCGAAGATTGATAAGGTTAGGCTATGAATATTTCGGAATCAGCAGCCACTAATGAAGGCCTGGGGTGGCGATTACCCAAGCCATGCTCCATTCGCCCCCATATACTGGGTTAAGTGCAGGATAGTATATGCGGCTGGAGGAGATCCAGGTGGAGGAGTATCGAATCGTTCCGTGGGACCAAGACGAATCGGTTCCGATCGGAGTTGATCGAGAGTTTTACATTCCCCCGGAAATCGAGAAAATCGCGCAAGAGGTCATCGCTCAGTATGACATGCAAGTCAGCGAGATGACCTTGATCACGTCCAAGCCGGACAAAGGCGGCGCGATCTGGAAGATCATGACCGACAAAGGCCCCCGAAGCTTGAAGGTGCTTCACCGCGAGCCGAGGAGAAGCCTTTTCTGCGTCTATGCGCAGCAGTGGCTGGTCGAGCAGGGAGCGCGCGTTCCGGCGTTGATCAAGTCGAAGAACGGCCAGTTATTCGTGGAAGCCGGAGGTAAGCTGTGGATCGTGACGGATTGGATTACGCTCGTTCCCGCGTCCAAGGTCGACATCGAAGGCGCCGAAGCCTTAGTATACGGGCTAGGAGAATTTCACCGCGCGTCCCGCGGTTATGTGCCTCCCGAGATCGCGCAGTCAAAATCGAGAATTCATCACTGGCCGAAATACTATTCGAAAATGATCGAAAAAATCGGTTGGATGAGGGATTTGGCGAAAGCTTATCCGGATGCCGCCGGCAGCGGGCAACTGCTCTCCGTCGTCGATCAATTCGAGAATCAGGCGAAGGAAGCGCTTGCCAAATTCGAGCAGTCGAGCTTCCGCCGCATGGTCGCCAAGGGCGATCCCTACTGGGGATTGGTCCATCAAGACTACGGGTTCTCGAACGGTCAGGTCGGGGAAGGCGGCATCTGGGTCATCGACTTGGACGGCGTCGCTTACGATTTTCCGATACGGGATTTGCGAAAAATGATCACGAGTATGATGGACGACATGGGCGTATGGGACCCGGCGACGATGAGAAGGCTCATTCAGGCTTATCACAGCGCGAATCCGATCGACCGAGAGACGTACGAACTGCTCGTGATCGATATGATGTTTCCGAACGAATTTTACAAGCATATCAAGGAAATGATTTTCGATCCTCTGTTGTTCATGAACACCGAGATGGGGCCGATCCTGGAACGCGTCATCGCGACCCAAGAGAGCAAGCAGGCCGCGCTGGCCGAGCTTGAGCTCGAAGCGGAGAACTACGCCCCGGGAGATTACGACGAAGTGCCGGCAGCCGCTCCTGCGGTGCCCCGGTGGCGCGACCAGGGTGAGAGTATCGCCGATCCGTTCGGTCCGCTGCTTGTTCCGATCGTGCCGAGCGAAGCTGCGGAGTCGGTCACGACCGCAACGGAGGGGTCGGAGGAGTCGAGTCCTGTCGTTCATCCGGTTATCGCCACGGACGTCGCCGGCGTTGCCACGGAAGTCAATGCCCAAGCAGAAGCACCGGTCGACGGTTCGCCTCTCGTATCCCGACCGCAGCATGCGACGACTGACGAGATCGCTGCTCCGGCCCCGAGACCGGCGCATGCCGGGCTGCGGCCTGTTCCTCCCGCTGCGAAGCTACCTGCGGTTGTCTTACCGCCGAGTTCCGTACAACGGTCGAACCGGACGCTGCGGCGGCGTAAGCGGGTCGCTAGGCGCCGAGCCGCCGTTCGGCCGCTTCGAAAGGCAAAGCCGGCCGTTCGCATGGCGGTACGCCGCCATACCAAACCGAAGAAGCGGATCGCGCGCAAGCCGATTAACGTCAGAAGACGCAAAGCCGGTCGCAGGAAGGTAAGGAGAGCGGTTAGACGTGCCTAAGGCAAGCAACGGAAAGGAGAGTCTCGGTTGAACGTATTAATGATTTGCACGGAGAAGCTGCCCGTTCCCAATATTAGAGGCGGAGCGATTCAAACGTATATTTGCGGGGTCGCGCCGATGATCGGCCTCAGTCATCGTCTTACGATACTAAGCCGAACCGACCCGGACTTGCCAGACGTCGAAACCGTGGACGGCATTCATTACGTGCGGGTTCGCTCAGACGATTCCTTCGAACTATACATGCAGAACGTATTCGATTATTTGCGAGGGACGCAGGAGAGTTACGACATCATCCACATTTTCAACCGGCCTAAGCTCGTGGCGGCCGTTCGCCAAGCGGCGCCAGGCGCGAGGATATTCCTGAGCATGCACAACGACATGTTCAAACCGGAGAAAATATCGGCCATAGAAGGCAGCGAAGCGATCGAGCAGACCGAGAAAATCGTAACGATCAGCAATTATATCGGTCAATCGATCAGCGCTTATTATCCGGAAGCGGCGTCGAAAGTGCGGACGATCTACTCGGGGGTCGACTTGTCGAGGTTCACGCCATGGCTGATGTCCGACGAGACGCGGCAGGCGAGAGACAGCCTGCGCGGACAGCACGATTTATCCGGCAAAAAAGTCATTCTGTTCGTTGGCCGTCTTACTCGCAACAAAGGCCCTCACGTGCTTATTAAGGCGTTGGAGCACGTCGATCATAGCGACGCCGTGCTCGTCATCGTCGGCGGAACCTGGTATCACAACGAAACGGCGTTCAGCGATTACGTCAGCTATATGCGGGCGCTTGCCGCAAGAGCCAAGCTTCCCGTCATCATGACGGGATACGTGCCGGCGAACGAGGTGCATCGTTGGTTCTATGCGGGCGACGTATTCGTCTGCACTTCCATCTGGGAGGAACCGCTCGCGAGAGTTCACTTCGAAGCGATGGCTGCGGGCATGCCGTTCCTTACGACGGCCAGAGGCGGCAACCCGGAAGTGATCCACGGCGGCAACGGCATTCTGATTCAAGATCCGAACGATCCGCTCGAATATGCCGGTCATCTGAACGCTTTATTGTCCGACATCGACCGAGCGAGGCAGATGGGAATACGCGGCAGACAGCTTGTCGAACGGCATTTCACTTGGGATCGCGTCGCGCGCGAGATTATGGATGTATGGGCGTCGGTATAGACATGAAAAAAACGGGTGGGCAGTCATAATCGCTGCCCACCCGTTTTATTAATCAGTATAGTTACATTTTCATTACGCCGCCGCGGCTTGCGTTCGTGACGAGCGCGGAGTAACGGGCGAGATAGCCGCGTTTGATCTTCGGCTCGAAGCCTTTCCATCCCGCGCGTCTCTTCTCAAGCTCTTCGTCGCTTACTTCGAGCGTGATCTTGCGGTTGTTCATATCGAGCTCGATCATATCGCCGTCGTTTACGAAAGCAATCGGACCGCCTTCGGCCGCTTCGGGAGACACGTGGCCGATCGAGATGCCGCGCGATGCTCCGGAGAACCGGCCGTCGGTAATGAGGCCGACTTTCGTTCCGAGGCCCATGCCGACGATCTGGGACGTAGGCGCGAGCATCTCCGGCATGCCGGGACCGCCTTTCGGTCCTTCGTAGCGGATGACGACGACGTGGCCTTCTTTGACTTTGCCGTTCGCGATGCCGGCGAGCGCTTCGTCTTGCGAGTCGAAGCAGATGGCAGGGCCGCGGTGGTAACCGCCGACGGATTTGTCCACGGCGCCGACCTTGATGATCGAACCGTTAGGGGCGAGGTTGCCGAACATAACGGACAAGCCGCCTTCCTTCGTATGCGGATCGTCGATCGGACGGATCACGGAGTGATCCTTGATCTCGCAGCCGGCGACGTTCTCGCGAAGCGTCTTGCCGGTTACCGTCAGCTCGTCTCCGAAGAGAGCGCCGTCTTTCTTCAGCAGCTCGTTGATGATCGCGCTGACGCCGCCCGCGTTGTGCAGGTCTTCGATGTGGTGATCGGAAGCCGGCGCAAGCTTGGATAGGTAAGGAACCTTCTTCGCGACTTCGTTGATACGCTCGATCGGATAGTCGATATCCGCTTCGTGCGCGAGCGCGAGCGTGTGCAGCACGGTGTTCGTGGAGCCGCCCATCGCCATGTCGAGCGCGAACGCGTTGTCGATCGTGTTCTTCGTCACGATGTCGCGAGGCTTGATGTCTTGCTTAATGAGCTCCATCAGCTGACGCGCGGATTGTTTAACGAATTCCTTGCGTTCCGGAGCTACGGCGAGAATCGTACCGTTGCCCGGGAGGGCAAGTCCGAGCACTTCGGACAGACAGTTCATCGAGTTCGCCGTGAACATGCCGGAGCAGGAGCCGCAAGTCGGGCAGCCGTATTGCTCGAGCTCGGTTAAGCTCTTCTCGTCGATCTTGCCGGACATGTAAGCGCCGACGCCTTCGAATACGGACGTAAGAGAGATAGCCCGTCCATCGCTCGTGCGGCCGGCTTTCATCGGGCCGCCGCTGACGACGATCGTCGGAATATTGATGCGCAGGGCAGCCATCAGCATGCCTGGCGTGATTTTGTCGCAGTTCGGAATGCACACCATGCCGTCGAACCAGTGCGCGTTAACGACCGTCTCGACGGAGTCGGCGATGATCTCGCGGCTCGCGAGCGAGTAGCGCATGCCGATGTGTCCCATGGCGATGCCGTCGTCTACGCCGATCGTATTGAATTCGAAAGGTACGCCGCCGGCTTCCCGGATCGCTTCTTTGACGATTTTGCCGAATTCTTGCAGATGGACGTGTCCCGGCACGATGTCGATGTAAGAATTGCATACCGCGATGAAAGGTTTGCCGAAATCTTCTTCTTTAACGCCTGCCGCACGCAGCAAGCTGCGGTGAGGAGCGCGGTCGAAGCCTTTGGTAATCATGTCTGAACGCATTTTTTTCCTGTCGGACATCGGGTTGACCCTCTCTTTCAAGGAATATTCCTGTAAGTCTTACCCTTGAGTTTATCATAGAAATAGAGGAGTTGACCAGTAAGAGGATTAACGGTAAAAGACGGGATTTCTGTGTTATATACATGTTATGTTCATAGCAGATTTTCGTATTAAATAACAATCTTTTGAGTTTTTATGTTATAAAACATTACACAAAATAGTTTACTTACGTTAGTGGCTTTTCTATAATGAAAGAAAGTCGCGAGAGGAGCTTGGAGATGAATCTGACGGAACGCGAGAAAGAGAAGCTGCTCATTACGGTTGCCGCGGATTTGGCGGAGCGGCGGCTGGCGCGGGGAGTGAAGCTGAATTATCCGGAGAGCGTCGCTCTGATTACTTCCGCGATCATGGAAGGCGCGCGAGACGGCAAATCCGTCGCGGAGCTGATGGCTTACGGGACAACGCTCCTCACTCGAGACCAAGTCATGGAAGGTATTCCCGAGATGATCCATGAGGTGCAGGTGGAGGCGACGTTCCCGGACGGAACGAAGCTCGTGACGGTACATCGGCCGATTTCTTGACGAAGAGAGGGTTGCGCATGATTCCGGGACAAATATTGGCGAGAGCCGGGATGATCGAACTGAATGCCGGCAGACGGAAGGTTACGCTTATCGTGAATAACGCGGGGGATCGGCCGGTGCAGGTGGGATCTCATTTTCATTTTTTCGAGGTCAACCGGGCTTTGCGCTTTGATCGGTCCGAAGCTTTCGGCATGCGGCTTAACATTCCGGCAGGCACGGCGATACGGTTCGAGCCGGGCGAAGAGAAGCCCGTCGAGCTGACGGAGCTGTCGGGAACGAAGGAAAGCTACGGGTTGAACGGCATTACGAACGGATCGGCGTCAGGCAAGATGACCAAGTCCGTTGCAAAGCGGCTTGCCGCATGGCAGTCGCTCGGCGAATAGCGTTGGCGGGGAGGGGTGCTTCATGCGCATGGATCGGCAGCATTACGCGGATATGTTCGGCCCGACGACGGGCGATGCGATAAGATTGGCGGACACCGGATTGTGGGCCGTCATTGAGCACGACCACACGGTATACGGGGACGAGTGCAAGTTCGGCGGCGGCAAAGTCATCCGCGACGGCATGGGCCAATCGAGCCGCGCCGTTAGAGATGCCGGGGTGATCGACACGCTCATCACGAACGCCGTCATTATCGACCATACGGGCATCGTTAAGGGAGACATCGGCATTAAGGACGGCTATATCGTAGCTATCGGCAAGGCAGGCAATCCGGACATTATGGAAGGCGTCCATCCAAGCTTGATCGTCGGGGCGAGCACGGAAGTCATCGCGGGCGAAGGGAAGATCGTGACGGCGGGCGGCATCGACACGCACATCCACTACATCTGCCCGCAGCAGATCGAGACGGCGCTCTCGTCCGGCGTGACGACGATGATCGGCGGAGGCACGGGGCCGGCGACGGGGACGAACGCGACGACGTGCACGCCCGGCGCATGGCATCTGCGCCGCATGCTCGAGGCGGCGGAAGCTTTCCCGATGAACCTCGGCTTCCTCGGCAAGGGCAACGCGTCGACGCTGCCGCCTCTCGTCGAGCAGATTGAAGCCGGCGCGATCGGCCTCAAGCTGCACGAGGATTGGGGAACGACGCCGGCGTCGATCGACGCTTGCCTGTCCGCGGCGGATAAGTACGACGTTCAAGTCGCCATACATACCGATACGCTCAACGAAGCGGGGTTCGTAGAGGATACGCTGCGGGCGATCGGCGGCCGCACGATTCATACGTACCATACGGAAGGCGCAGGCGGCGGCCACGCTCCGGATATCATACGCGCGGCCGGCGAACCGAATATCATTCCGTCTTCCACGAACCCGACGCGGCCGTTTACGGTCAACACGATCGAGGAGCATCTCGATATGTTGATGGTATGCCACCATCTGGACAGCCGTATTCCGGAAGACGTCGCATTCGCGGACTCTCGCATCCGGCCGGAGACGATCGCGGCGGAGGATATTCTGCACGATCTCGGAGCTTTCAGCATCATCAGCTCGGATTCGCAGGCGATGGGAAGAGTCGGGGAAGTCGTCATTAGAACGTGGCAGACGGCGGATAAAATGAAAGCCCAGCGCGGGCAGCTGCCGGAAGACGGCGAGGACGGAGACAATGGGCGCATTAAGCGGTACATCGCGAAATATACGATTAACCCCGCCATCGCCCACGGCATCTCGCACGTCGTCGGTTCGCTCGAGCCCGGCAAGTTCGCGGACATCGTCGTTTGGTCGCCGGCCTTTTTCGGCGTTAAGCCGGATTTAGTGCTCAAGGGCGGCAGCATCGCGTACGCGCAGATGGGCGATCCTAATGCGTCGATCCCGACGCCGCAGCCGGTGTTCGGCAGGCCGATGTTCGCTTCTTACGGACGGTCGCTCTCCAAGAGCTCCATCACTTTCGTCTCTCAGGCGGCATACGATCGCGGCATCGCCAAGAAGCTCGGGTTAAAGAAACGCGTCGAGCCGGTGCAGAACTGCCGGAACATCGGCAAGAAGGATATGATCCACAACAACGCCACGCCGGACATCCAAGTGGACCCGGATACTTATAAAGTAACGGTGGACGGAGAGCTCGCGACCTGCGAACCGGCGACCGTCGTGCCGATGGCGCAGCGTTACTTTCTGTTCTGACGATCGATCGGAGGTTGGCGGCTTTGACGGATAATTGGCTATCGATGCAGCTGTTGCTCGATTCCGCGCTGCCGATCGGCGGCTTCTCTCATTCGTTCGGATTGGAGACGCTTGTGCAAGACGGCGCGATAAGCGACGGCGCAGGCTTGCGTGCTTACCTGGAAGCGATGCTGCTTCACGGTTGGTCGGTCAGCGATCTGATGATCGTAAAGGCGGTCTATACCGGCGATGACGACTATGCTTACGGTATCGAGCGGTTCGTTCATGTCCAGCGCGTAGCTTCGGAGACGAGGGACGGCATGGAGAAAATGGGGCGAAGGCTGCTAAAGCTTGCGGCGGAGCTGTTCCCGGAGCTGGCAATCCGCCATGTGGCGGAGGCGGCTCGAGCCGGCCGCTGCTTCGGCAGTTATCCTCTCGCGTATGCCGTCATCTGCAGGGAGCTTGGGGTAACGCTCGACCGGGCGGCGGAAGGTTACCTTTACGCCTCCGTGGCGACGACCGTTAACGCGGGTCTTCGGCTGATCTCGATCGGGCAGACCGAGGCGCAGCGGATCACCGCTTCTCTGTTCGCGCGAATCGGTGAAGCTTGGGCAAGCGTGCGGGAGATGCCGCCGGAAGAAGCCTACGGCGCGATGCCGCTGGCGGATCTGGCCATGATTCGCCACGAGACTTTGTATTCCAGGTTGTTCATGTCTTAAACCAAAACCAATATAAATACCATTCGGAGGGATCGCTATGTGCCAAGGACAAGATCATCATCATCACCAGGAATGGGAGACGCCGCAGGCTGCGCCGGGTAGACCGATGCGGATCGGTATCGGAGGTCCGGTCGGATCGGGCAAGACGAAGCTGGTCGAGCAACTCGCTTTTCAATTGAAGGATAAGCTGAACTTGGCGGTCATTACGAACGACATCTACACGAAGGAAGATGCGCGTATTCTGACGGATACGGGTTGCTTGCCTTCCGAGCGCATCATCGGCGTCGAGACGGGCGGCTGCCCGCATACGGCGATCCGCGAGGACGCTTCGATGAACTTCGAGGCGGTAGAGGAGCTCGAAGAGCGGTTTCCCGACCTTGATCTGATCTTGATCGAGAGTGGCGGCGACAACTTGGCGGCTGCTTTCAGTCCCGAGCTCGTCGACCGGTTCATCTACATTATCGACGTCGCCCAAGGCGAGAAAATCCCGCGCAAAGGCGGGCCCGGCATCATGCGTTCCGATCTCCTCATCATCAACAAAATCGATCTGGCTCCGTACGTCGGAGCGAGTCTGCAAGTCATGGAGGACGACTCGAAGCGGATGCGCGGCGATCGGCCGTTCGTGTTCACGAACTTGTTCGGCGGCGACGGGTTGGACGCCGTGGCGGGCTGGGTCGCGCAGGAAGCAGGCCGCCATGCGGCCGCCGTCTAACGCTGCGTTAGACGTTGCGCCGGAAGGCCCGATTCGCCGCGCGGAGCTTCGCGCCGTCGTCGGGAAAGTGGGCGACCGTCCGGAATTGGTATCCCGATATCATTCGTCTCCGCTGAAGATCGCGAAGACGTTCCACGAGAACGCGAACGGAGCGAAGCAATTGGCCGTCGTTCAGATGGACGTCTCTCCAGGGCTGTTAGAGGGGGACGATTATATCTTCGATTGGCGATTGAGCGAGGGAACTTGGCTGTACGCGACGAACCAAGCGTACACGAGAGTGCATCCTTGCGAAGGCGGCGGACGTGCGCGATTGACGCAGCGCTTAGCGTTGGAGCGGGACGCCGTGCTGGAATGGATGCCGGAACCTGTCATGCTGTACAGAGACGCGCGTTTTCGCTGCGATACCGAGATCGACCTCGCCGAGGGCGCGATCTGCATGATGAGCGAGATCGTCAGTCCGGGGAGGATATCCCGCGGGGAGTCGTTCGCGTACGCGGCTTACGACAATCGGCTGACCGTCCGGCATAATGGCAAGCTTGCGCATTATCAGAGACAGCGCTGGGAGCCGGGCGCGCTTCCGCTCCGTAATGCCGGGTGTTTCGGCGAATATACGCACATCGGCTCGTTCTCGGTATTCTCGGATCGCGTCGGCGCGGCTGCAGCGGCTGATCTGCGCGGTTGGTTAAGCGCGTTGCCCGAGTTCGAGGAGAACGTCCGGTGGGGCGTCTCCCACACCGCTCGCTACGGCGTCGTCGTACAGGCGGCAGGAACGGCGGCGTGGCGGCTGGAGCGGCTGTTTCGCGCAGCCTGGGAAGGTGCCAGGAAGCAACTGCTAGGCGCAGATCCGCTTCGCTTGCTGCGGAACAAGTAAGACGGCTGGCTGGGCCGCTAATCGGAGAAAGCCGGTCGGTCTTCGGTCAGTTAGCGGAATTGAGTTCCGTTATTTCGCCGGGAATCCGAGAGTGCATCACAATAGCGGAACGGGGTTCCGTTATATCGCGGGAATCCTGAGCCGAAGCTGAAAATGCGTCACAATAGCGGAACTAAGTTCCGTTATTATGCACCAGAGTCCCGAGGAAGTAACAATAGCGGAACTGAGTTCCGTTATGGTGTAATCGCCCAAAACAAAAGAACCGTCAAGCGGAGTGTTCCTCCGTGACGGTTCTTCTTGTTTATTCTTTAGGAAACAGGTTGGCGAGGCTTGCGAACGGCAAGTTCTCGTAATGGTCGGTCTTATAGACGACCTCGCTCTCGACCTTTGCTTCGTCGCTAATTTTATTGTGTTTGAATTGCAGCTTGTCGTACAGCTTCACGAGAATCTGCGCGGTGTTCATCGCGTCGTCCAATGCGCGGTGATGGGAGCCCTCGAACGGGATTTCGAGCATTTCGAGCGCAGGCTTCAGGCCCATCTGCTGATGCTTCTCGAGCTTGTAAATCTTGGATAACATCTTCTGCAAATTGTTATGGTTGACGATCCAGTCGGTCGGAATCTGATGCTGTCGGCATTCCTGCACGAATTGGCGCTGATCGTCAGGTCCCCACGCGCATAAGAAGTATTCCTCCGGACCGATCCATTCGATAAAGTCGCGGACGACTTGGGCTAACGTTCCGGCAGCGCTTACGTCATCCTGCGTGATTCCGGTGAACGCCGTCGTATCCGCCGTAAGCAGCGGCACGACGACCGGCTTGACGAACGATTGGAACGTCGAGATAATCTGCGGAGCGTCGTCGACGAGACCGACCTTCACGGCTCCGATTTCTATGATTTCGGCGATCTGCCCCTTCTTGCGTCTCACCGTCATTTCAAGATCGTATACGATAATAGTCACTTCATGCACCTCAAGGACAGTCGATGGATAAATACGTATCCTTGTTATTATAGACCTCCGAAGACGTTTTGTCAGGGGATGAACGCAAAAAAATAAGAACCCCGGGATCGGGGTTCTTGCCGTACGGTTAAGATATCGTTGGTTTGAAAAACATGAACAGGAACAGCAGCACGCCGAATACCGTCGCGACGTAATGAACCTTGTTCGCTTTGACGATGAGGGCGTTCAGATCGGCAGGCGCCGATTTCCCGGGATCTTCCTTGGAGGCGTTCGCGATCGCGGCGGCTTTCACGCCGATCGGAGCCAGGAAGCCGATAACGATGACTTGGATAATGACGTAAATCACGATAGAGCCGTAAATCCAGAACAGATCGAAACCGTAGTTATCGCCAAGCCATGCGAGCAAAAGTCCGGTTACCACGGCGAGCGAACCGAGGATTTTCGGGAAAAACTCCAGCTTGTTCATTAAATCGAGCGAGTATCTTGCTTGTCCGAGCGATTGGCCGCTACGAAGTAATATGGGGGAGAAGAACGTCGGGCCAATGCCGATAATCGCCGCCAGGACATGGATGACAACAAGCGCGTTAAGCCAGTTTTCGGTTACGTAATGATAAACCGCCAAGTGAATATCCCTCCCATGATTTGGGTGAAAACCCATTCAGATCATAGCATGCGGATTCGATTTCGACTATAGGTTATCGCTCGATGAGTTTCGCCGTCAGACGAACGGGAACGTCTTTATTGAAGATTAGCGTGTAGATGACGCCATTCCATGCGTACGTCAACTCGTACTTGCCGTCGGTTAGCTGCGACTTGATTCCCGTCCGGCCGCCCGCCGCAAGCTGCTTCGAGACGGCTTGCAGAACGATGGGATTCCACGAGCGAATTTCGGTTACCGAATAGGCTTCCGGATTGTCCGGATCGGCTTCCAGCGTGAAGGACACGCTATGAGCGGAATAAGTCGACGTGATCGGAGGCGGGCTCGTCTCCGTCGATGCTAGCGTTTCGGATTGCTCCGTCGTCGCCAATGCTTGCGCGGTCACTTCGGAAGCGTTCTTAGGCGGCGCATCGATCGGCGCTTCGGCGTCGAAGCCGTTCCCGGTCTCGTTCGTTTGCTCGGCTGCATTCGAAGTCGCGTTGTCATTCTCTTTCGCGATATCGTTCGGAGTCGCCGTTGTTTCCGTTACCGCGCCGGTCTCGGAATCCTTCTTGCCGTCATTAACGGAATCCGCCTTGCCGTTCGCCCCTGTACCCGCAGTTTCGCCCGGCGTTGTTTGTTGCGGCGCTTCGATAACCGGCGCTTCCTCGATTGGAATTTCCTCGGTCGGCGATTCGTCTACAATAGGTGCGTCGGCAGGTCCGAGAAGCTCGGTCAGCTTGGAAGCGGAGAGGCCGAGGAATCCGGTGACTTCGATCTGTCCGCCGCGGAAGAAACCTTTGTAAGCCGCGACTCCGTCGGCGTCGAACAGCGTGCCGACTCCTTCGTATACGTCGCCGCGGAATTTCCCCTCGTAGACCGGGATACCGGCGTCGTCGAACGCCTGGCCGTCGCCGTCTCTGAGTCCCATGGCGAAGCGTCCCGTGTAGATGGTCGTTCCCGATGCGTTCATCAAGGAGCCGTCACCGTGATACTTGCCCAATTGGAATAATCCTTTATAGATCGCTACGCCGTTCGGGTCGTATTCCGTTCCTTCGCCGGACTTCACGCCGCCGAGGAAGTTGCCCTCGTACCGAAGCTTTCCGTCCGCTCCGTACAGCTTGCCTGCGCCTTCGTATTGTCCCGCGTTAAACGCGCCTTCGTATACGAGCTGTCCGCCGGCGTCGTATAGCTTGCCTTCTCCTTGATAGATTCCCGCGACGAACGCGCCCGCGTATTGCGGCACTTCCTTCGCGGAATAGAGCGTTCCTTCTCCTTCGTATTTCCCCAGTAAGAACGACCCCTCATAGAGGATGCTTCCGTCCTCGGAGAACAAAGCGCCGGAGCCCGAATATTGGTCGTCCAGGAATTCTCCCCGGTACAGCAGCGTGCCGTCGGCTCTGTACAACTCGCCTTTGCCGTTCTTCAACCCTTTGGCGAAGTCGCCGATGTAGATCAGGGTGCCGTCAGGGGCGAACAGCTTGCCGGAGCCGGAGAATTGCCCCGCTTCGAGCGGGCCTTCGTACAGCTTGTTGCCTTCCTCGTCCAAGATAACGGCCGGTCCGCTCAAGCCTTGCGCCATGGCGGCCGAGGCTTCGATCTTCGGCGTCTTCGCGAACCATTTGTCGACGAACTTCGGCGGCTTGATGAAGACGAAGAAGATCAGCACGAGCACGATGAGTAGGATGAAGACGAACAGCTTCTTGGCGATGTAGACCGATCCGAAGCGCCAGTAGTTATCGAGCGAACGCAGTTGTCCCCCGAGAACGGACTTCATCCATTTGACGAGCCATTTCAGGAAGAGCTTCGGCAGCTTCTTCGCTTGCCGGAGAGGCTTGAGTATTTTCTTCTGGATCGGTTTAATGAACGGTTTGACGATTTGTTCGATCATTTAGGGCACCTGTATCGTAACTTGGCCAGGATTGACGATTTGAATGACGCCGCCGAAGTTGCACATGCACTTGGAAGAATTGTTCAGCGCCGGGAAGTTAGAGATTAGAACGGTCGGGGAGCCGGGAGCCCAAGGGGCTGCGGTAACCGGCGTGCACGGCATCGGCGTAAGGACGCCGAGCGCGGCTGCGGTCGCGGACGCGACGGCGGGATTCGCCATCGATTGACACATGCCGAACGGAGTAATGTTCACGAACGGCTTATTGTCCATGATGTTGGCGATCGGCATAGAGGTCATCGTCCGGTTGACCGGAAGCACGTTGAGCATCCCCGGCGCCAGGCCGAACGAGCATTGAAGAGCGGCTCCTCCGCATACGAGCTGTCCCATGGCGACTCCTTTCGCATGGCGTCCGTAAGCCATGCCTTCTCGTGGCACAATCTTCCTCTATACTACATCATCCCTCGAAATATGTCATTTTTTAAAAGAAAAGTGGATGTAAATATATCGGACATATAGTACGATGGAAACAATTAATTCCATGTGAGAAGATCGTCGATATTATTGTTGATTAAGGAAGTGGGCATCCGATTCTATGAAAAAGTTTGCTCCCCTGCTATTGCTGTTTACCTTGGCGCTCGCGGCGTTGTCCCTCTATCGGATCGATTCGGACAGAGGGCTGGCGAGCGGTCCTTGGGCCAACGGCTTCGAGCTTCAGAATCTGTCCCGGGCCGCCGAAAGCCCGGATGCTTCTTTCGTAGCCATCAGCGATTCTAAGCAGCGGATCGTGAAGGTGTCCGCGGACGGCGTGCTGCAAGCCGAGGTTACGAGATCTAAAGCGGATAAGGATCAGCGCCGCGATTTCACGGAGATCGCGACGGACGGAGCGGGTAACCTGTACGCGCTCGACACCGTGCTGGACGAATACGGCTTATACGTGCTTCGGGAACAAATCGTGCGATACGACGCGGCCGGTCATGACCGGACCGTTCTGTTCGAATGGGAAGGTAACGGGAGCAGCAAGCGCATAGGCCAACTGAAAGGGCTTAGCGTCGCGCACAACGACTTGACCTTCTTCGTCGCGGAAGCGGATAAGGTGACTCTGATGCGGATGCCGCTATCCGGCGGCAAGGCGGAGAAGCAGTTCGCGTTCTCGCTTCCGAGCAACCGGTATTTGTCCGAGATCGTCGGGAATGACCCGGGCCAAATCTTCTATTCGACGAAGAAAGGCGCTATCTTCCAAGTGTTCGAGAACGGGGATAACAAGCTCGTCTACCCGCTGGATCATATGGGGCGCACGCGCATTAATTTCCCCGAGCGGTTGTCGCTTAGCCAAGACAGGCGCTTGACGTTCGTCGATCGTTCGCTTAACGCGGTTACCGTATTGGAACCCGGTAGGGACAGCGGCCTTCGCTTGGCGGCGTCGGGCGAAGATCTGGAGCGGTCCGCCCCCGGAGCGGAAGGCTACGAGCTCATGGACGTCGTATCGACCGCGGACGGCGGCTTCATCGGCGTGCTGAACGACCGCGTGCTGAAGTTCGACGCGAACGCTAAGCTAGCCGGAGCGTGGTCGGACGCGAAATACTCCAAGAACGAGAGGACGTCCACCTGGTTCAGGTGGACGCTGCTTCTCGCGGCGGCGGGGCTGGTTCTCTACAGCGTCAGGGCGGTGTATATCCATACACTCAACCGCAGAATGTCGCTGTTCTTCAAACAAATCGTGGTATCGGCGCCGGTTATCGTCGTCTGTATGTTCTTGCTCGCGAACTTCATCTATAACAGCTTCTCCGCGCGCATGGAACAAGAGATGGAACGGGAGTTGACCCTGCTCGCGCGCAACGGACAGAATCTGATCGATGGGGATGCGCTCTTACGCCTCCGGTCTCCGGAGGATTTCCGGAACGACGATTACAACGCGATACGCGCCAAAATGAACTTCCTGTTCGAGGGCGAATACAAGACGGACCGCCAAGGTCTGTACAGCACGCTCTACAAGTACGAGGGCGATATGTTGTACATCATCATGGACGATGACGACGGCGTGAACATGTTCAAGCCGTTCGAGACGAACGAGGAGAACGAAGCCGTTCGTACCGAAGGCATCGTGAAATCGGGGCAGTGGGAGGACGCCAACGGCAAATGGCTGTACGCGATCGGCCCGGTATACGACAAATCGGGGAACGTCGTCGGCATTTACGAGACGGGCCGGGACATGAGCGTTCTTGCCCGGTCGAACCATAAGATCTACGAGAACATCGTCCAGAACATCGTCATTATCACCTCGGTGCTGCTGTTCGTTATTTTGCTCGTCACCTTCGTCTTGTTGTCCTCCTTGCGCAAGCTGCAGAGGAGCGTCATCGCGATGGCGGACGGCAATTGGGACACGAACGTGAAGCTGAGAAGCCGCGACGAGGTAGGCGATCTTGGCGAGCAGTTCAACCGTATGGCTAAGTACATCCGGCAATATATCTCGGACATTACGCAATTCTCCGAGGCTTCGTTCAGGTTCGTGCCCCAGCAGATCTTCAAGTCGCTCGGGAAGAAGGGCATTCTGGACATTCGCCTCGGCGACCAGGTGCAGCAGAACATGACGGTCATGGTCGCCAATTTGAGAGATTTCCACCGGTTCGCGCAGACCTTGACTCCGAAGGAAAACTTCAATTTCATGAATTCGTTCCTCCGGCGGTTCGGACCGATCGTGCGCCAGGCGGACGGACTGATCAGCAAATATCTCGGAGCGGGCTTCATGGCGCTATACCCGGGTTATGCGGAGCAAGCGCTGCAATCGGCGGTTCAGATCCGCAGGGAGCTCGTTCTTTATAACGAAGGTCGCCGCAGAGCCGGTTACGAGCAGGTAGACATCGGCATCGCGATTCATAAAGGCCCGCTCATGCTAGGTATCATCGGAGAAGAGCGCAGATGGGAAGGCAACGTCATCTCCGACGCCGTGCATCTGACCACCGCGCTCGAGAAGTTGTCCGCGGAGCTTGGGAGCACGGTGCTCGTGACGAAGGCGTTCTTCGAAACGCTGAGAGAACCGGAGAGATTCCGGCATCGCTCGCTCGGCAGGATTACTCCGGAAGGACACGGCGAAGCCATCGAGTTGATCGACGTGTACGAAGGAGACCCGGATACGGTCCGCCAAGCGAAGGATCGGACGAAAGCGTTGTTCGAACGCGGACTGCTGCTCTGCCAAGAAGGAAGGTTCTTCGACGCGCGCGAGACTTTCGTAGAGGTCATCAAGCACAATCGGCTCGACAAGGCGGCGAAGCTGTACTTCTATCTATGCGACGAGTATTACCAGAAAGGCGTACAAGCCGGATGGAACGGTACGCTCGCCATCTAATCCATGGACGATCGGCTTAATGGACAGCGAAGGAGGGAACTTACGACATGACGACGGGATTTCGTGACGGGCGGGAGCATCTCGAAGCGGAGCTTGAATGGCTGGATGCCGGTCTTGAGGCGCTGCTTCGGCTCGGCGGAGGCAAGCCGGATGCGGACCCGTTATCTCAAACAGGCATGAAGGGGCTCGTCGTGACGTCGACGGAACTCGCCGCCCGTTCCGAGGAGACGGGGGAAATATGGGAACGTTACGTGGAACGTCGGCGCGAGCTGGAGCGGCGGATCTCCGAACGTGCGGCCAGCGCTTGGAACGCCGGGGTCGATCTGCCCATTCTGCGTATATGCCGATCTCTTCGCCTTTCGGCTTGGGAACGGCGCTTCCTCGTGTTCTGCATGGCGCCGGAGCTGCATCGCAAATACGAGAAGTGGTACGCCTATCTGAACGACGACGTGACGAACAAGGCGCCGACGCTCGATCTGGCGCTGCGTCTGTTGTGCGATAGCGCCAGCGAGACGACCACCGCCCGCGCGGCGCTTAGCGGCAATGAGCCGATAAGCGCCTTACTCTTGGATAGAGCGGGCGAGAAGCCTTATTCGGAACGGGCGAACCTCACGTCGCCGCTGCGGCTCGATGATCGCGCGATCAGCTTCCTGCTCGGCACGGAGAAGGTGGACGGCAGGCTGACGGGAATCGCGGAAGCGCACGCGGCGCTGTCGATGAACGAGCTCCCGCCGATCCCGTTCGCGGATCGGACCGAAGCGGCGCTCGGAGGACTTGGCGACCCAGCCGTCCTGGACGGCGTCGTGCCGTTCGTTCACTTATGGGGACAGGCAGGGGGAGGTAAAAAGCTGCGATTGCGCCGCGTGGCATCGGCCAGGCAGCAGCCGCTGCTCGTCGTGCATGCCGACAGGCTGCCGGCGGACTCGGCGCGCGCATCGGAGTTGCTTCATATGGCGGCGAGAGAAGCCGTGTTGACGGATGCCGTGCTATGCGTGTCCGAAACCTCGGCTCATGCCCCGGGCACCGCCCCGAAGCACGAAGAGGGATGGCGGGCATCGATTGCCGCCTACGCGAGATATGCCGCGTACCCGCTCGTCGGGTGGACGTCGATCGCCAAGCGGCAAGGGGCGGACCTTCCGGTTCCTCCCGGATGCGTCCTGTATGAGGAAGCGGTGGAGCCGCCCGAAGCTTCGGTGCGCGATATTTTCTGGAGGGCGGAGGCTACGGAACGCGAGGAATGGGCCGGTAAGTCCGCCGAGTTGTTAAAGTCGCTCGCGGATAAATACAGGTTCACGCCCGGCCAGATCGCACAGGCTTGGCGCCAAGCGAAGGCGCTCGCCGCCGGAAGGGGCGGAGACGAACCGACGTCCGGCGAGCTTGAGATCGCTTGCCGCAAGCAATACCGCCATCGGTTAGCTCAACTGGCGGATCACATCAAAGCCTCGCGTAAGTTAACCGACCTCATCTTGCCGCCGGAACCGCTGGCGCTTATCGGGGAAGCTTGCAATCGCTTCCGCAATCGCGAGACCGTATTCGAGCAATGGGAATTCGGCCGCAAGCTGCCTTATGGCAAAGGGCTAAGCCTGCTATTGGCTGGCCCTCCCGGAACGGGCAAGACGATGGCCGCGGAAGTGATCGCCGGCGAACTCGGGTTGGAGCTGTATCGGATCGACTTGTCGCGTATCGTCAGCAAATACATCGGCGAGACGGAGCAACGGCTAAGCGAGCTGTTCGCAGAAGCGGAGAACAGCGGCGCTATTCTGTTCTTCGACGAAGGGGACGCGCTGTTCGGCAAGCGGACGGAGGTCAAGGACGCGCACGACAAGTATGCCAACATGGAGGCGGCGTACTTGCTGCAACGGATCGAAGCTTACGACGGCGTCGCCATTCTGGCCACGAACCTGATCAATAACATGGACGAGGCGCTCATCCGGCGCATGACGTATATCGTTCAGTTTCCTTTTCCGGGCATCGAGGAGAGGGAACGCATCCTGCGCAATCATTTGCCGCTGGCCGCCCCGGTCGCGGACGACCTCGATCTGCGCTTCCTGGCGGAACGTCTCGAAGTGTCCGGGGGATATCTCAAAAACATCGTTCTCGCGTCAGCTTTCCTAGCATCCGCGGATCGGCAGCCGATCGGAATGGAGCATTTCGTGAAGGCGGCTCGCCAGGAACTACGCAAGATGGGGAAAATTCTAGTAAAAGAGTCCTTTTTTCCATTTTTCGTGGAATGAAAACGAACAATGTCGTAGTCAAGGCGAATAATGGTAGTTATAATAGAATAAGCTTGAAATTTAAACGATTTCATCGAACGATGACTGAAGAGTGCGGAGGAGGGATCGGCATCGGAGGCTACACCGTTATTGCGGATACCGGCTCCAGCTTGCTTAAGCTGCTTCGCGAGCAGCTATGTCCCGATCCGGTACCGAGACCGGAGTTAATCGGCATCGCTTCTCCGGTCGACAAGGCCGATCTCGTATTGTCCCTCTATCTATTCAGCGTGAGGGAGAACGGCGAATCGAGGCGCAACGAGCTGCAGGCTCAAGGCGGTATGCTGAAATTCCCGCCGCTCGCCGTAGATTTGCATTATATGATTACGGCGCATTCCGCGGCGGACGTCCTGTCGAGGGCGCTGGACGAGCATCGGATTCTCGGACGCACGATGCAGGTGCTCTATGATAACGCCTTGCTTCGCGCGCCATATCTAGAAGGAACGCTCGCGGATAATCAAGAGGAATTGAGAATCGCGTCGGAGAGCTATTCGACCGAGCAGCTTGCCCAAGCGTGGCAATTCGGCGATTCTCCGTACAAGCTGTCACTCATGTACCGGGTCGGGCCCGTCTTGCTTGAGTCGACCCGCGTGAAGCCGGGGCCGCGCGTCGTCGAAAGACGGATCACGCTGCAGGATAAAGGCAGGGGAGGTTAATGGGGAACGAGTCTACAACGTTCGTCAACCGATGCTCGCTCGTTGTTAGAGCCGTAGACTTGTGGTCAGGCACCCCGCCGCTGGCGGCAGCGATTCGAGTAGGCATCCGCGGGTACAACCGCACGCCGCTTCGTACGAGCGACGGAAGCTACGCTTTCCTTGATTATCCGAACGACCGCTGCATCGTGACCGTTACATCTCCGGATTATCTCGATTACGAACGCGAGATAGCGCTGGGCGCAGGAGTTCCAATCTTGACAGCGGGTCTCATGCCGAGCAGATTCCGTTCGGCGCCGGCGGCAGCCGCCGGATTGCGTTTCCGAATCATCGACGAGAAGTCGGGCAAGCCGGTTAAGGATGCCGAGGTTTACGCATACGTGGATGACGATCGCTCGATTTGCGGGCGCATTGCCGACGATCAGGCCGTTAGCGGCATGCCGTCGATTCGTATTTCGCCTGCGGCTATTAAGCTCATGCCGGGCGATACCTTCGTAATTCGCGATAAATCCGGTAAAGCCGACTGGGCGAAAGTATCGGAGTACGCCGATTATTCCGGCAACGGCGAGGATGTCGCGCTAGAGACGCCCTTGAAGCGGACATGGTCTCGCGGAGAACGTCTGTTGATCGCGGCAGCAACCCGAAGCGATGCCGAAGGAATCGTAACGGTCCCGTTCCGAGGCATCCTCCCCAGCGAGTTCAAGACCGTCGTCGAAGTTCGTTCGGGCGGCAGAACCTTTGAAGCGAGTTTCACGGGCAGCGGCGGAGAAATACGCCGGTTCCCGGACCTGAAAGTCTGAATAGGTGTATGGCGTCGGCAAGAACGGTAAGCCGCAATCGGCCGACGAAAATATAAAGTTCATTCCAGAGAGGAGGAACTGGCGAGCCCGACCTGCGAACAGCAAGCGCTACATACAAATCGAGAACGTACATAGGGGGAGCCGGGAAACATGGCAGAGTATTTGTCGCCTGGAGTATACGTGGAAGAGTTCGAGAGCGGCTCGAAGCCGCTAGAAGGGGTAAGCACGAGCACGGCAGGTTTTATTGGCCTTGCTCAAAGAGGTCCGGTTGAAGGGCTGCCGCTTCTGATCACCAGTCCCGCCGATTTCCAGCGCAACTTCGGATCCTACTTATCCGAAAGCGCATACGGCGGATATCGTTTTTTGGCGTATGCGGTAGACCAGTTTTTCACGAACGGCGGTTCTCGATGTTACGTCATGCGCGTTGCGCCGGCTGACGCCAAACCGTCCTCCAATGATGGGGGAGAAGCGTCCGCGCTTTCCATTACGGCGAAGAACCCAGGCTCCTGGGGCAATTTGATCAAAGTCGTCGCGACGGATGCCAGCAAAGCGAAGACGCAAATCTACGCGGTTACGGGCAAACGCTATCGCGTCAAAAACGACAGCGGCTTCTATCCGGGCGATGTCGTCGCGTTCAACGATGGCGAAGAAGTTCAATACAATCGAGTAGTCAGCGTGCAAGACAACGAGATCGAACTCGCCGGCGAGCTTTCCGGGGACGTCGTGGACAACGCGCTGCTGCCGACGAAAGTGCTGTCGACTTGCGAGTTCACTTTGAACGTCGTTTATGGCGATGAGCTGGAGACGTTCGAGAAAGTCAGCCTGAACCCTGAAGCTCCGAGCTTCGTGGACAAAGTCGCGGCCCGTTCGAACCTCGTTACGATCGCCGCTCGCACGGTCTCCACGGATGCCGTAGCACCGTTCGACACGGTTACGGGTCTGGGCGCATCCGGCAAGCTGGAATTCGTCCTCGCGGGCGGAAGCGACGGTTCCGTATCCGGCATCGCTGCTTCTGACTTCATCGGCGAAGACCGCGGACCAGGCCGCCGCACGGGCATCCAATCGTTCATCGACAACGACGTCGTTAGCCTGATGGCGATTCCGGGCGTTACGGATCCGAACGTACAGCTGTCTCTCGTCGCTCATTGCGAGAATTTGAGAAGCCGCTTCGCGATTCTCGATATTCCGCGCGAGAAGACGAAAGTCGCGGACGTCATTACGCACCGCAACCTGTTCGATTCGAGCTATTGCGCGCTTTACAATCCGTGGCTGTCGGTATTCGATCCGCTCGACAAGCGCAATATTTTCGTTCCTCCATCTGGCACGATCGCGGGAATCTACTCCCGTTCCGATACGACAAGAGGCGTGCAGAAGGCTCCTGCCAACGAAGTGCTGCGCGGCGTAGTCGGACTTGACGTGCAATACAACAAAGGCGAGCAAGATATTCTGAACCCGATCGGCGTTAACTTGATCCGTTCGTTCACGGGCCAAGGCATTCGCGTATGGGGCGCTAGAACGGCAAGCTCCAACACGCTGTGGAAATACGTCAACGTTCGCCGCTTGTTCATCTTCTTGGAAGAGTCCATCAAAGCCGGCACGAACTGGGTCGTCTTCGAACCGAACAACGAACAGCTGTGGGCGCGCGTGCAGCGTACGATCGACGCGTTCCTTACGCGCGTATGGCGCGGCGGCGCATTGATGGGGACGAGCGCTTCGGAGGCGTTCTACATCGATATCGGCCGCACGACGATGTCTCAGGACGACATCGACAACGGCCGTCTCATCTGCGTCATCGGAATCGCTCCGGTCAAACCGGCCGAGTTCGTCGTATTCCGCATTACGCAGAAGACGGGATCGGAATAATCGGGTTTGCGATACGAATCGGCGCCCGGTGAACGGGCCTAACAATAGGAACGGAAGGGGATATCCATGGCAGGCGAACGCAATGATCCATACCGCAATTTTAGATACCGCGTCGAGATCGAAGGTCTTCAGCAAGCCGGTTTCAGCGAGGTTACCGGCTTCGACGCCTCGTTCGACGTGGTGCAATATCGCGAGGGGGACGATGTCATTACCCCGCGCAAGCTTCCGGGCTTGGCTCGCTATAGCAACATTACGCTCAAGTGGGGCGCTACGGAATCGATGGAGCTGTGGGAGTGGGTTCAAGAGTGCCTAGAAGGCACGATCGAACGCAAAACCGTTACCATTATCGCGATCGACGAAGAAGGCGGAGACGTCGCGACTTGGCAAGTCATCGAAGCGTGGCCTACGCGTTACACCGCACCGAGCTTCAATGGTTCCGGCGCGGAAGTCGCGATCGAGCTGCTCGAGCTCGCGCACGAAGGCATGACCCGCACGGCTTAAGCAATCGGAACGGACAAATTCATGCAGAGAACAAGGGAGGCCCTCTCTCTTGTTTTCTGTGTTTATAAACACCTATTAGGAAGCGAGGAACGGACACTATGGCATTCGAAACCGAATATGAATTTGAGCTTCCCCGCGGCCTCGTGGACGAGCACGGCACGCTGCATAAGCGAGGCGTGATGCGTCTGGCTACCGCAGCGGACGAGATTCTTCCGATGAAGGACCCGCGCGTACAGCAAAACCCGGGATACTTGACGATCATCCTGCTGGCCCGAGTCGTTACGCGTCTCGGAGATCTGAAGCATATCGACACGAAGACGATAGAGAAGCTGTTCACGGCGGACCTCGCCTATTTGCAAAATTTATACCGCCATATCAACGACATGGAACCGCCGAGGCTGCATACCGCATGTCCGAAGTGCGATCACGAGTACGAGGTAGAAGTCGATTTTTTATCCGTAACGGAGGGCCTCTCGTAAGTTATCCGCTCGATCGGATCTACGAGGAAGTCGGCTTCATATCCTATTATTTTCATTGGGCCCATGACGACATTATGAACATGGACCACCGCGAGCGGCGCAGGTGGTGCGACGAAATATCGAAAATCAACAAGAAGCTGAACGACGAGCCGGACAGCAAAAACAACGTGTTCGACGTGTTCGGGAAGAGGTGATGAGCGATGGCGGGTACGGCTAACGCGGGCAATTCCGGCATCATCGGCGCATACCGATTCGCGGTGGAGCTAGATGGTATGCTAGTTGCCGGATTCTCCGAGGTAACCGGGTTGGAGTCGCAAACGGAATACGAGGAAATTCGCGAAGGCGGCGTGAACGGCTACGTTCATCGGCTCCCGAAAGGCGTTCGAACGCCGCCGATCGTGCTTCGCAGAGGCGTCTCGTCCTCGCAGGAGCTATGGTCTTGGTACGAGTCATCCTCGCAAGGCAGGGTAACGCGCAAGAGCGGCTCGATCATTCTGTATAAGCATGATGGAGCGGAGCTGTGCCGTTGGAATTTCTTCGAGGCCTATCCCGTGCGTTGGACGGGACCGACGCTTAACGCGTCGTCAAGCGAAGTCGCCGTCGAAGCGGTCGAGCTGATTCATAACGGACTTAAGGCGATCTATAGGCCGTAAACGGTGGCTGCGCGATAACGATTTCGACTGCAAATAGGCTTAGTTTCGGCTACACTTAGGTCCCTCCGCGGCTACACCTAGACACCGCACAAGCTTAAAAAATAACAACTATTCGCATTTATTTTCGAAAGTAAGAGTTAACTAGCGTGCAATAACAACGATCTGCATTTATTTCAATTTAACTGCAAATGGTTGTTATTTAGATCGGATGTGCCTTGATCGCCATGCGATAGCACAAGATAGCACGAGGAAATCGGGTTACTGAATGATGGATGCTTAATCTGGACGAATGGAGGAGAGCGCGTATGCGACGGCTGAATACGAAATTCGATACGAACGGATCGCGCGCGATCATCGTTCCGAGGAGGTTCGCAGCGGACATCGCCGGTAAGTACGGCCCGGCTAGACGCCGAACTAAGGAAGGCCGTGCCTCTCTCATCTACCGAACGTCCATGGTAGGCAAAAAGAAGCCGCTAGGCGATAAGCCGGCAACGATCGTTCGCGTTCAGGTCGTCATGCCGCAGCCAACGCCGATCGTAAAGGTGCAAGAGACGCGGGTGCTGCGAGAGCGCGTGATTGTGAAGGACAACGTCGTGACGAAGCAGACCGTTCATCGGGAGCGAGAGCGGGAAAAGCCGATCGTGCGTGAGCGTATCGTCGAGCGAGAAAAACCGATTGTTCGAGAGCGCATCGTAGAGCGGGAAAGAACGGTTGTGCGAGAGCGCATCGTAGAGCGAGAGAAGCCGGCGAATCCAGTTCAGGCTAGCGATACGCCATTAGCGAAGTCGCAACAACGGAACACAATGGCTAGGAACGGACAGACGGACACCTCGGACTCGAGAGATCCGATTAGAAGTGCTATGCCGACCCTCGGTCGGACGATCGCGATACGCGCAGAGCGTAAAGTCATGAAGACGCTATTCCAGCAGCCATCGACGGCAAGAGAGATCGCGTTCCGAATGCTGGAAGAAGAAGCGGGTAGGAGCCATTACACCACAGTCGATATGGCGAAAGCCGCGGAACCAACAATAGAGAATACCGGAACTGCGCCTTATACCGCTACTATCGGCATGCGGTCTAGCAGGGACGTGAATATGGCCAATAGAGGTTCTCGCGAACCTATTCGAATAAAGAAACTACGATCGCCGGATGTCCGGCAGGTCGTCTCCGTCACCTCTCGCGATGGCGCGTCGCGGCAATGGAAAGCGGTCGTGCTCATCAACCGGAGGACGATGGACCGGATGAAGACGTTAAGCGCAAGTAAAGCTGCTCCTATCCTCATGAAGCAGGCAATAGTCAACGAGAATAAACCTGCTGAGCGAGCACAAGAGTCTCTCTCGGTTCAGAATACGATTCAAGGCGCGCAACCCCTGTCAGATCAGTCGAGGGACACGTTGAATTTGGGACAAGCCGTTTCTTCGCAACCGGACGCGAAATCAGGAAACCTGGAAAATAGAAATGTAGCGGCAGGTGCCCCCGAACTTGCACGACCATCCGATACCCGCCTGGCGAGGACGAATGGAACCGCTAGGGACACCGGGCCGGCCGACAAGCTGGCGATAGATAAGCGACTCCTGGGCGTCGATTCCTCGACCGATCTAGTCTCCGTAACGATGTCGGAAGCGTTGCCTTCCGATAAGGGGTTTCCAATCGTTTTGCGCACGATCGATCATTTAAGATTGACCGTCCGGCTCATGGCCGCGCGCGCGGAACGATTAGGCTCTACGTTCGTTCTGCGGAACCGAGTAGAGCCCGGGGCTACTGCGGAAACCGGCATCCCGTCCTCTTCTAAATTAATTCTTAGAAGATTGAATACGGATCCGAATACATTCATAACGGCCAAACGCACCGCGAACAGAGCGACCGCATCATACACGGGAAAGGCAGCGATAGGCGAGCAGCTAAACGAACGAGTGCGGGAGCAGCCTAAGCCAGCACCGACAGACGTGTCTCCTACTACGATTAACAGTGAGTCGGTGCAAGAGCAGCCCGCAGCCCAGTTCTCACCAAAAAACGAATCGTCGGCTAGCAGGCCGATCGAACGCGAGAGGGCAGTTGACGCATCGCTTTCGAAACTAACTTCAGTGAACGGATCACTCGGGAGTAACGGTTTGTTGAACAACAAGGCTGAGGGCCAACCGGGAAATAGCGTCGTTCCTCCGACCTTGGATGGATTGGGTATTCTGCGAATGTCCGGTCGCGTTAAAGCGCGCTTAGTCGCTCCTAACGTAGTCGCGGCATCCGCAACGCGCGCATTGCCGACGGGCATGATCGTCCATGCTACGAGACGCGGGTTATCCGTACTCGGGCGAATGGCAAGCGGGGTGGGTTTAGGCGCAGAGGGGACGGCAACACGTCAGGCGAATGGAGCACAACCGAAGACCGTGCAGCCGAATGCCTCACAGCTTGTGTTACGACCCGACGTCATCCAGCCTTACATCGTACCGAATGCTTCACAGTCGAACGCTATTCAGTCTAACCCCGAGCAACAGAACGCAACACGGCACAACACCGTACATCCTAGCGTATTCGGGCCGAAACTAGGCTCTAGCGACAAAGCTGAGAACGCCTCGGCTAACGGAACGCTGCCATCCGAGAGAACTCAGATCGCGGACGTGGCCATGAATCAACCGTCGGAAACTGCGAAGCTCGGATTCGAGGAAGGTGCGCCACACGAATCAAATCGCTCGTCTGAATGGGCGCAGCTCGCCCGGCTAGAACCGACGATGTCCGATGGACTAGGCCATACTCCACGAGTACGATTTACTTTTAGGAATCGTCCCCAAGGATCGTTCGCGCCGAACAAGACGGAACCGTTAGTCAGGGCAAGCGACATCCAGAGCTCTCCTACGGCGTCAAACCGAATTTCGAGCACAAGCGCGCCATTGGCTAGTCGGGTCGTGCCGGAGACGAATCGTCACGATACGGTAACCAGGTTCGGTAATGCCGATGCTCGGCAAGTCAATCTACATGGGATCGCGCGAACCTCGCGACCCATGATGGTCGCAAGGAAGTCATCGTTCGTCCTTCACCGAACGGGAACGCAGATGGAGAGAACAGCGGCAGACTGGGCGCAGCTCGCGCATCCGACGCAACAAGCACAGACAACTCAGCCGACGATCTCAACACGCTCAATGCTCGCCACGCATTCCATGCAACCGATGCAACTAACGCAGATGGCTCAACCGATGCATCTGACACAGCCCATGCTACCGATGACGCACCAGTTTTTCTCAGGCTCGGAATCATTCCCTGATGCGCAGGGGCAGCCGGAGGAGAAACCGCTCGGTATGGCTCCATCGCTGGCCCACACGGCTTTGCGCAGTAGTAGGCAACAGGAAGCGCGCCAGACGAGCGGCAAGGCTAACCTCGCAGCTGCACCGGCCGCCATGGAGCTGAGACGCAACGCTGCGCAGCCGGTCAAAGCCTCGACCGAACCGGCGCCAGCCGCCGTCACGGTCGAAGCGCCGCCGCAGATCGACGCCAAGCAGCTGCAGAAAGCCATCGAGGCGATGCCGCAGCTTAACCCCGATCAACTAGCGGAGCGGGTATACACGGCTTTAATGAAGAAGATGAAATTCGAACGCCGTCTTCGCGGATATTAACGACAATCGAGAGGAGGTTCGGCGATTATGTCGCTCACCAAAGCCAAAGTCATCATCCTCAAGAACAGGCAAGAGACGGTGAACGTATTGTTCAATCCGAACGAATACGTGCTGCAATCCGGCAACACGTTCTCTTGGCATACGATACCGGGACTGCAATCGCCGATCGCGCAGTTCGTGAGCGGCGAAGCAACGACGCTGACGATGGACCTGTTCTTCGATACGTACGAGCAAGGTACCGACGTCCGTACGCACACAGCTAAGATATCCGGGCTGCTGAACGTAGACAACGATCTGCACGCGCCTCCGCTATGCCGGTTCGTCTGGGGATCGTTAGACTTCAAGGGCGTCGTGGAGAAAGTCCAGCAACGGTTCACGATGTTCCTCGGCACGGGCATCCCGGTTCGGGCAACGCTGAACGTCACGTTCCGCGCCGTTCAGTCGATGACCGAGCAGTACCAGAACGTCCCTCGGCAAAGCGCGGACCGTACGAAGCAGACGACGCTGAAGCAGGACGAGCAGCTATGGATGATCGCTACGGCGGAATACGAGGACCCGGGCCAGTGGCGCGCGATCGCCGAAGCGAACGGGATCGACAATCCGCGCAAGCTTCCCGTCGGACGCAAGCTGACTATTCCTAGGCTGGAGTGAGATGAACCGTGGCAGGATCCGGAACGATTAAATTCGATACGACGACGTATACGATGCAGGCGCTCGAGACGAAGTACCGCAATTTTTTCTCTCCGGCGTTCGATATCAGCATCGACGGTCAGAGCTTCACCCTGCAGAACATCGCGGTGTCGATGCTCAAGGTAGATACGACGACGGAGGCACGCGCGGATTCGTTCACGTTCGTCGTGGACAACGCTTATGATGCCGTGGCACGCCAGTTCAAGTGGATCGGATCCCTCATCGAGGTCGGCAAAACCTGCACGATCAAGATGGGTTATACGGATAAGCTGGAGACGGTTTTCGACGGCATCATTACGGGCATTTCGCTCGATTATCCGGCGGACGGCACGCCGATCGCGACCGTGCAAGGAATGGATCGTTCGTTCCTCATGATGAGAAGCGTCAAGTCCAACCTGTGGCTGAACAAAAAAGTAAGCGACGTCGTCAAGATCATCGGCGGAAAGTACGGATTGCAAATGCAGGTAGACGATACGGGGACGCCGAAGCCGACGATCGAGCAGTTAAAGACGAGCGACTTCCACTTCTTGAAGTCGCTTGCGGAGGAGACGCACCACGACTTTTTCGTCATTGGGCAGAAGCTGTATTTTCGCAAACCGAATCCGTCCGCGGCCCCCGTCATCACGCTCATGTACGGTAAAAACCTGCGAAGCTACTCGACGAGCGTGGACATCTCGAACCAGGTGAGCCAAGTCATCGTCCGCGGCACCGATCCGAAGACGCGGGTGCCGTTCCAAGCGACTTCCCAGACGGTGAGCATTATCGGCACGAACGGCAAGACGGGCAAGGACATCATGGCGGCTCTGTCCAGCCACCTCGTCGAGACGGTGTACAGCGACGTCACCACGCAAGCCGCGGCGCAGGCGCTGGCCAATTCGATGCTGAACGAAAAAGCGATGGATCTCGTAACGGGACAGGGCGAATGCATCGGCATTCCGGAGATGCGCGCAGGGCGACATATCAAGCTGGAAGGGCTCGGGCCGAAGTTCAATCAGAAGCTCGTGCTCAGCGGCGTCGTCCATACGATCGACGACAGGGGATTCCTGACGACATTCAACGTAGAAGGGAACGCGATCTGATGTCTAACTTTTTCCCGCTAGGACAAGAGTCAGCCCCATCGACGGGCAGCGCAGGGACGGTGAACGGCGTGATGGTCGCCACCGTCACGAACATTAACGATCCCGACAAGCTCGGAAGAGTCAAGCTGAAGTTTCCGGTTCGCGAGAACGAACACGAGACGGACTGGGCGCCGATCGTATCGCTGATGACGGGAAGCGCGATGGGTACGCTGTTCATTCCGGATGTCGGAGACGAGGTGCTCGTCGCGTTCCATCTCGGACACTTGAACCAACCCTTCGTCATCGGCTCGCTGTGGAACTCCCAGAAGAAACCGCCGACCTACGAACAGACGAACAAAATTCGCAAAATCAAGACGAAGAAGGGTCACGAGGTTATTTTCGACGATAACGATTCGGCCGCGAAGCTGACGCTGAAGACGCCCGACGGACACAAAATCGAGTTCGACGACCAGAAGGACACGATCAAGATGTTGACGTCGACGAACAACCAAGAGGTGTCCATCACCGGGGGATCGAGCGGCAAGGTAACGGTCAAATGCGGGACGAGCAAGATCGAAATCACGCAAACCGGGGATATCACGATCAACGCGACGAAGGCGGTTACGATCAAGGGGCCGCAGATCAACGTCGAGGCGTCGGCGAAGCTTTCTCTCTCCGGCAACGCCGCGGTAGAACTGAAATCGAGCGGTATCGTAACGATCAAAGGCGCGATGGTCAAAATCAACTAACGCTGCCGCGGGAAGGGGCATGGACGATGAGCGCATCATTCCTCGGCCGGGGATGGAAGTTCCCGGTGCAAGTGGACCGGGCGACCGGGCGGTTGCTGCTGTCGGAGGGCGAAGAGGATATCGCGGAAGCGATCCGTATCATTCTGAAGACGTCGAGAGGCGAGCGGGTCATGCGTCCGGACTTCGGCTGCGGGCTGAACGACTTCGTGTTCGACACGATGGACGATACGACGCTAAGGCTACTCGAGAGCGACATTACGCAGGCGATCACGGTGTGGGAGCCGAGGGTGAAGGACGTCGAGGTCGAAGTGACTCAGGACGAGTCCAAGCCGGGACGAATGCACATCGGCATTACTTACGTCGTGCGCTCTACGAACAACTTGTTTAATCAGGTATACCCGTTCTACTTGGAAGAAGGAACGAAATAGCCGGGAGAGACGATCGGTATGAGAACTGGAGAATGGCAATTCGGAACCGGGCGGCGCTCGCCGGCGCTCGACGATAGGGACTTGGAAGCGTTCATCGCCCAGATGAAGGCGATGGTGCCGCATTATACGCCGGAGTGGCGGTTCTCCCCGGACGACCCGGATGCGGGTACTGCGCTGTTCTTCCTTGCGGCGCAGATGCTAGGGGATAACGTGAAACGGCTCAACCAAGCGCCGCTTAACAACTTCATCGCGTTCCTCGACATGCTGCGCGTGAAGCTGCAGCCAGCGAGTCCCGCACGGGCGAACGTCACGTTCATCTTGAACGAAGGCGTCCGAGAGTCGGTCTACGTTCCCGGAGGAACGGCGCTTATCGCGTCTCCGGACGACGGAGGAGAGGACTTGCCGTTCGAGACGGAAGGCGCGCTGCTCGTCACCCCGGCGAAATTGACGGATTTGTTGAACGTGCAGCCGGAGCGGGACGAGATCGTGCATGCCGCCTCCGAATACGAGACCGCGCTCGCGGCCGGTTCGTTTGGCGAGCTTGCTCTATACAGCACGGAAGGCGCGAACATGCAGGAGCACGCGTTCTATCTTCGGCATGACGACTTGTTCCGCATGGATCGCCCGGCGGTCGTTACGCTTAAATTCCACAATGCAGACAAGCAATATCTAGAGAACGACATCGCGGCGATGCTCGCGCTCGAGAGTTCGTTGGAGTGGTCGTATTCCGGCCAAGAAGGCGAATGGATTCCATTCGAGCGGGTAACGTCGTCCGGAGCCGAAGTGAAGCTGTGGAAAAAGTCGTCGGGCGCCGTCAAGGTAACGAGCGTGAACGGACTCGAAGGACGCTGGATTCGCTGCCGGCTGAGGCCCGAGCTTGATACGGCGGCGAAGCTGGACGTCTTGCGCGGGATGCCTCCGCTGGACCGCGTGCTGTTGCATGCCGCGCATGATCGGAAGGCGGATCCGCGAGGCATTAAGCCGACCGATCTGTATTATAACGACATGGAGTTGGAGAAGTCCGGGTTTTATCCGTTCGGCGAGCATTTCATGCCTTACTCCGTGTTCTACGTCGGCTGCGCCGAAGCGTTCACGAAGAAGGGAAGCCGGCTGACGCTGACCTTCCAAGCGAAGAGCATACCGAACGAATTAAGAATGGGGCCTGATCCGGAAATCCGTTGGCGGATGGTCATGCGGAAGACGGACTTCGAGAAGAAGCCGCCGCAGCGGCTATTCATCCGCAAAGCGATCTGGGAATATTGGAACGGCGACAATTGGATGAAGCTGCCCGATAGCAGCCGGTACGAAGAGTTGTTCGCGGATATTCCCGAGGAGGGCGCCGGGTATGAGCTGGATTTGCCGTGTCCGGCGGATATGGCAACGACGTTCGTGAACGGACGGGAGGATTGCTGGCTGCGGGTGCGCGTACTGCAAACCGATCCGGTGACGGATCCTCTCGTCGAATATATGAGCCCGTTCCTCGAAGAGACGTCGTTCACTTATCGTTACGAAGGCGACGTGAGATTGCAGCCATCGGACGCTTATGCGTTCAACAACGCGGAATGGCGGGACGTTACCGCTCCCGTGCGTCAGGCCGGATCTACGTTCAAGCCGTTCGAACCGATTCCTTGCCCGGCTCCGGCCGTTTACTTCGGGTTTGACTCCCCGCCGGTCAAAGGGCCGATCCGGATGCATTTTACGATGGGGCGCAGACAGCCGCCGGAGGGCGATCCGCCGTTGGTGGAGTGGGAAGCCTACGTCCGTTCGGCAGGCGGGCAATGGACGTGGGAGACGCTCAGGACGTCCGACGGAACGAGAGGCTTCACCGATTCCGGCGAGCTGCAGTTCGTCGGACCGCCGAGTATGGCCATTGCGGCGCTGTTCGGACTCGAACGAGTCTGGCTGCGGGCGGTGAACCGGGACGGCCGATACGGCAGCCCCGGAGAGCCGTTGCCGGGAGTGGAAGCGATCCGTCGCAATTCAGTCACGGCGGTGCAGCAGCTATCGATCAATCAAGAGTATCCGGAGCAGCGAGGCAATCGTTACGTGCTATCCGGTACGCCCGTGATCGGACAGGAAATATGGGTGGACGAAACCGGCTGCGTGGACGAGCAGGAGCTTCTGCGAATGACCGAGGAGCAGCCTGATCGCTGCGAGGTCTATCGGGACAGCGACGGACAAGTTCAGCGGTTATGGGTGCTTTGGCAAGAAGTGCAGACGCTCGCGGGTTCGGGATCGCACGATCGGCATTATACCGTAGATGCGGCTTCCGGAGTTATTACGTTCGGCGATGGCGTACACGGGATGTCCCCTCCGCTTGAGGGCGGAGACAAAGTACGGGCGAATTATCGCGTTACCGAAGGAGCCCGCGGCAATGTCGAAGCGGGTGAGATCAACGGCATGATGGGCGCGATCGCATTCGTGGAGCGTGTCATCAACGCGTCTGCGGCTACCGGCGGGACGAACGCGGAGCCTTTGGAACGAGCCTTGGTCAGAGGTCCGCAAGCGCTTAAGCATCGCGGGCGCGTATTATCCGCCGCGGATGCAGAGTGGATCGTCAGAGAGCTAGAGCCTGGGATCGATAAGGTGAAGTGTTTGCCGAACCGAGACGCCAAGTTGAACTATCGGCCGGGCTCGATCGCGGTCGTAGCTTTGCCTCCGGGCGGAGCGGAGGGTGCGAACCGATTCGCCGCCATGAGAAGACGACTGGAACGGGAGCTCCTCCCGCTGGTGCCGAACGTGCTGACCGCGGGAGGACGCCTGCACGTCATGGCCCCGGCATTCTTGGAAGTATCCGTCATCGCGACGATATCCGCCAACGCGCCGGAGGATATTATCCCTGTCGAAGCGGCTTGCGCCGAGCGACTGGACCGTTATCTAGACACGACGGCCGGACAGCTGGACGGACAAGGGTGGGACATCGGGGAGACGACGCATCTGTCGGCCTTCTACGGATTGCTCCAGTCCTTGCCTGGCGTCCGCAAAGTCGAAAAGCTGCATCTGAGCGTCGTCCGGATCGAGAACGGGACTCGGGAAGAAATCGTACCGGACGATATGCGCGCGGTGCTTCACGGCATCATTACCGGCGGCATGCACCGCATTACCGTCGTATTAGGTTCATGATATCGAAAGTTTGCAGATAGAAGGAGGGATACGAGATGCTGCCGAGGCTACCGCTAGACGACCGAACGTTCGAGAGCATGGTGAAAGAGGCTCGCAAAGGCATTCCGCAGCAATTGCCGGAATGGACGGACGAGAACGCCCATGATCCCGGTATCACCTTCCTCGAGCTATTCGCTTGGCTTAGCGAAATGCAGCAGTATTACCTCAGCAGGGTGCCCGAGCGTAACGTTCGCAAGTTCCTTGATCTGCTCGGGGTCGCTCCTAGAACAGCGATTCCGGCGGAAGTCGACGCGACGTTCGGCAACGTACGGGAGGCGGTGTTCGTTCCCGGCGGCACGAAGCTCCAGGCGGAGGACCAAGCTTTCGAGACGGTGGAGTCCGTACGGCTGCTTCCGCTCTCGATCGACCGGATCGTCACGCGTACGGAGAGAGAAGCAAGCGACATGAGCGCCTTCAACGCGGACGGCAACGTAGCGTTCTATGCGTTCGGCCGTAACGCGCGGGCAGGCAGCACGCTATACATCGCGTTCGATCGGGCGCCGTCGCAAGGCGAGAACGTCTCTGTCCTATTTCGGTTGAAAGACGGGGAGCCGCCCGAGGACCTCTCGAAGGTGACTCCTTCCGCGCGGGTCGTCTGGAAATATTACGGCTTAGCGGATAACGGAGAGCAAGCGTGGATACCGCTGGGGCTTGAGAGCGACGATACGCTGCAATTGACGTACAGCGGTTCGATCACCTTCTCTCTCCATGCGCCGCTGGAGCCTGTCGTCGTCCATCCCGCGGGCGACCGGCCACGGTATTGGCTCTGTTGCTCGTTGGAGGAGTCCGGCTATGAACGCCCTCCGCGAATCGAGAGAATCCTGCTGCATACGGTGAAGGCGAGACAGATGAACACGCATGCCGAATATTCGCTGCATGACGGGACGGGACAGCCTGATTGGCGTATCGCGTTGGATCGTTTCCTCGCTTATTACGGGGAAGTTCGCGTACAGGTACGCGAATCGGGCGGACGATGGAGGGAATGGCGAGAGGTTTCGAGCTTCGCGGAGAGCGGACCGGGAGACCGGGTCTACGTGATCGAGAGGGGCGATTCGCTGCGCAGCGACGTTAAGGTGCGGTTCGGTGACGGGGTGTACGGCGCGCTCGTGCCAGAAGGAGAGCGTAACGTTAGAGTCATCTGTTCCTCCTTGGCGTTCACATCTGCACGAACGGTGGGCAGAAGCGGAGGATTGCCTCGGATGAAGATGACTTTACCGCCGCTTGGCGGTCCGTTGCTGGGCGAGCTGTTGATTCAGGTCGCCGTTCCCGATCCGAACGGAGAGACGGACCCGCTGTTCGAGGACTGGACGATGGTGGATCAATTCGACCGTTCGGGTCCGCTCGACAGACATTTCGTCCTCGATTCCGAGACTATGGAAATCCGATTCGGAGACGACGAGAACGGAGCGATCCCGGACCGCTCGTCCGCGGATAACGTCTTTATCCTCGCTTGCGCGACAGGCGGAGGTAGCAGAGGCAACATTAAGCCGAACTTGCTCACCCGGTTCGCCCAGCCCGAGCAGGAGCGGCTCGGCCTGACCGTGACGAATGCGGGTTATGGCGCCGGAGGCGCGGAACCGGAGACGCTGCATGCCGCGATGCGAAGAGCGAGCGAGCAATGGCTGACTCCTTACGCCGCCGTGACGAACGAGGACTACGCGCGAATCGCTTGCGAGACGCCGGGCTTGCGGATCGCGAGAGCGCACGTGCTCCCGCAATACGCGCCGGGGCGAGGACGTTCGCCCGGTGCGGTTACCGTAGTCGTCGTACCCGAGGGACTAGATAAAGCGCCGAAACCGAGCAAAGGCTTCTTGGATACCGTTGCTAGACACCTCGACGACCGGCGGCTCATTACGACGGAACTACATGTCATCGGACCGGAATACGTGCAAGTAACCGTCCACGCCACCGTCGTCGTCGAGCCTCATTATATGGAAGAGGCGCACCGAATCGTCACGGCGCTGGGCTTGCTTCTGTCGCCAGTCGACGGGCCGGGCGCTTCGCAGGGTTGGCCGTTCGGGCGAACGGTGCAGAAGGGCGACGTCTACAGCGCGATTAGCCGCTTGTCCGGCGTTGCGTACGCACAGGATTTATGGCTGGACGCGGAGGGACCGGGCGCGAGCAAGAACGCCGCGGGGGACATCGTTCTTCCGCCGAACGGCATCGTCGTATCCGGAGCGCATCAAATACAATTAATCAGCCGTACGCAAATCTAACTTCTTCGAGAGCAGCCTCGCGGGGAAAGGAGGTACCGGAATGACGGACGAAGTGAAGTTTTATTCGCTAAGCCGACCGGAGCATTGGAGCAAACGGGGCGTTGGGCGGAATCTGGACGATTCGGACGGCGTATCGCTGCGTTCGGACGCCAAATACGGCGTAACCGCAACGATTCACCTCGCCGAGCTGGACGGCGCCGGTACGATCACGGACTTCGCCGTCCAATCGATTGGCCGTTGGATCTTGCTAGACGAGCAGGGCGACTTATGGTCCTACGACAGGGGCAGCAGGCATCACGAGCGAATATTCATACCCGGACACGGACTGTTCGGCGCTTCCGCCATGTTGGCGGTGTCGGGCGATACGCTATTCGTCGCGGATCGGTCGGGTGCGGCAACGTTGTCCGCGATCGATCTGGCGAACGGACAATTGAGATGGAGCCGTTCGGGCGGATACATCGACGACGTTCCGATCGACCCGCTTGCGATCGCGGCGGACGAACGCGGCTTGTACGTCCTGACGACGCAAGAGCCGGACGGGGAACGAATACGCTCGCCGGAAGGTAACGTTAAGTTGGCGATCGTGCGGTTCTCGTTATCCGGCAACGTGGAATCGGTCGTGTCGGACGAACGGTTCTCCGCTGCGGATCCGTCTGAGCGGAGGGGCAGGGGCAGCTACTATCTGGCCGCGTCGCCTGGAGGCAGCATGTACGCGCTGGATTCGCGGGGACAGACCCTATTCGTCTTCGATCCGGAAGGAAATCTTACGACCCGGCTTATGCTGCCTGCGCTCCCGCTCGCCGGTCTCGGGGTCGATTCCGATAATCGGATCTACATCGGAGATTCGCGGGCGATGGAGGACGGCGGCGAGGACGACCGGTTCTTGTTGCAGTTCGGACAAGACGGCGACCTGCAGGGAAGGGTGGCCGGTTTCCGGGGCAAAACCGACGGTTTGCTCATCGATGCGCACGACCGTATCTACGTTCGGAGCCGGGAGAACGGCACGATTACGGTGCTCGAGCTGCAAGAGATGACAAGGGGCTGGGAGGATGTCGGCGCACCGGAAGGTTTATGGCTCTCCAAGGCGTTCGATAGCGGCCAAGCGGAGACGATCTGGCATAAGTTCACGCTCGATGCGGATATACCGGACGGCACGCAAATCCGCGTCTCCTATTTCAGCTCCGATTCGGAATGGGTGACAGCGGGCGGAGGCGCCTGGAAGGTCGACGAATGGATCGCCAGAGAGGATTTGTCCTTGAAGGAGCGGGCGAACGGTCTTAAAGCCCATTGGTCCCCGCCGGTCATTAATCCCGTGGACGCCTTGTTCTTCGGCGCAAGCGGGCGATATCTATGGCTGAAGATCGAATGGATCGGCAGCGAACGCCGAACGCCGAAGCTGGACAGGCTTCGGGTCTACTACCCGAGAGAGACGTTCCTGACTTATCTGCCGGCCGTCTATCAGGAAGAGGAAGACAGCCGGGATTTCCTGGAGCGGTTCCTGGCTCTGTACGGCACGCTCTTCGATAGCGTCGAGAACTCGATCGACCTGATGTCCCGAAGCTTCGACCGTGAGCTTGTATCCGGCAGCAGATTAAGATGGCTGGCTTCATGGATCGGGATCGACAGCGACGAGCATTGGTCGGACGAATGGGTAAGGAAGCTGCTTAGAGCAGCGCCCGACTTGTATCGGTATCGCGGAACGAGAAGAGGAATCGAGCTTCTAGTCGAGACGCTGACGGGCACGACCCCGGTCATCGTGGAACCTTTCCAATTCCAGCGAATGCGGGATAACGCCGAGCTCAGGCAATTGACGGAGAGACTGTATACCGACGACCCCCATATATTCACGTTGCTGCTGCATCCCGGCCAAGCGAGATCCGATAAGGAACGGGTCCTGCTCAGAGGACTCGTGGAGGAGCACAAACCGGCATACACGGAAGTGAGAATCGTCTGGATTCAACCTTGGGTATTCCTGGATCTACATACGTACCTCGGGATCAATACCGTGCTTACGGAACCTTCGTTGCTCACGATTCACGCGGACCGAAGCATGCCTAACGATACGCTGATCGTTGATATGGATATGGACGGCAGGCTCGATGCGCATATGCGGCTAGGCATCGATTCGGAGTTGGAGTGACGGTCCGGGACAGCGCGGACTCTAGCAGAACCGAATAGGAGGAGATCAGGTGAAAAAAGCGAGAATGTACCCGTTCGAGAGGAATCGCTATTTCTATGGAAAGCTTCTGACGGTGCGGGATTTCGAGTCGGAGCAAAAGTATTTCAACGACAAGCGCAGGCTGCTCAATCGTCTCTTGTTCGGCAGCGGCGTCGTGGCGGGGATGCAAGTCATCGGCGTCGACGACAAGACGATTACGGTGGAGATGGGCGTCGCGATCGACTACATCGGCCGAGAGATCGTCATTCCCGCGCCGGTGACGCTGAAGCTGTCGATGATCGACGGGTTCACGAACAACGAGTACAAGAAGAACGTCTATCTCTATGTCGCTTATGACGAGAAGGGCCGAGAACCGGTTCATTCGGTCGGCAACTCTTCCGTTCGCGCCGAAGAAGTCAGCGAATATAACCGTTATCTCGAGAGCTTCCGCCTCTTCGTCAAGGAAGAAGCGCCGGCGCCGATGTCGCTGGAGCACACGGCATTGTCGGAGGATGTAACGACTTTATATTACGACTCCCAAGTGCGTATCACGCAACGGATGCCGAAGTACGTCAATCCCGGAGACGTCATTGATGTAACCATCGTCGTCGAGAAGACGCTGCAAGCTCCGCGGGTCAAATTATCGTTTCCCTATGAGACGGATAGTCTGAGACCGGTAGGCAAGGAAGAAGCTTATGTCAAATTCGAGGATCCGGGCGACGGTCAAGAGACCGAATATCGGTACGCTTACAGTCTAAAAGCGGCGGAGAATCCGGGGACGGTCGCCAAACTATCGGTGCAGGGCGAAGCGATCGAACTGTATCTCGGAGACAACCGGATTCCGATCGACGTGTCGGTTAAGCAGTCGGTGGACATTATCGAGCAGCCGGTGATCAGCCGGGTACTGCAAGATTGGCATGAGCGTTCGCTCGATCAAGCCGCGGACGGCTATGCGGATCAGCACGTGTGCCTGGCCAAGATCGGGCTGTTGCAGCTTGGACCTACGTACATGATCGAGAAAGTAGAGCGAGTTCCGTTCGGCGAATATATACCGAACGCGGCGCTGCTGCAGAAACTAACGCTCGCGGACGCCTCGAATTCCTCGCACAAGTTTTACGCCGAATCCGAAGCGTACGATCTGGCATACGGAAACCTGCCGGAGCTGGACGTCACCTACCATCCGGACCGCAACACGTTCAGCTTTAAGATGGGCATTCCGAAGCCGCAGACGATCAAGGACGAGATGGCGACGGGTACGATCGAGGTGCCGCTCGACGTGAACGCCAAGCCTGGCATGCGCTTCTTCTTCAGCGGCAAGAAGAACTTCGTGTCCGATGCGATCGAACATGGTCTCGGGGAGGGTCAGGTAACCATCATCGTGGGGTTGGAGGAACCTCCGGTCGAAGGCGCGGTCGTTCAGCCGGGTAAATCTCAGAAGATGTATTATGGCTCGTCGGAGGTATTCAAGGGTACGGAATTCGAAGCCGAGCTTCCGAATGTCTTGTTCGGTACAGTCGTCGATCCGGATCGCGGCACGTTCCGCATCGGCATGAAGCTGAAGGAACCGACCGAAGCGGCTGCTTTGCGCGTTCGTTGGTGGGCATTCAAGAAGCTGGATGACGACTTGGCGCAATTGCCGGCGGAAGCGCTCAAAGCGCTGGAGGTCGGGTTAGGCGAGGCGGCGGCGAGCCAGGAATAAGCAAGTTATGCAAAAGGTTGAGCGGCCTGAATTGCGGCAGCTCAACCTTTTTATCGCGGATTCATTGCTTGCAGGAGTTCCAATCTCCGTCTTGCTTTCTGCTGTTTCAGGATGCGTTTGGCGTTCGTTTCCCTTGCGCGTTGCAGCTCTTCCTGCTCTTTGCCCGGATGTTCGGAGACTGCGTCCGCTTGCTCGCGGTCAGTCGGCGAAGAATCGCTTTCATCGTTCGCTAGACCTTCGTCTAATGCAGGCTCGTCGGCGATCGAAGAGGCATTCAGCTCCGATAATACGCTGTCCTTCTTCTCGTCTCGTTGCTCCGTTTCCTTGTCGGGCTCGCCTGGAATCTTGAGGTCGTAGCCGAACAACGTCGTCAGACCGGAAATCGACGGCAACGCGCCGGTGGACTCAAGTCCGCCGTATCCCCCTTGCGTATCGTGTTCCTGAGAGTAGGGGGACATATACCTTTCATAATCCGGCGTCCTCGCGGGCTCGCAAGCGACGGACAGCTTCGGCAACGCATCGATGGCGAGATCGCCTGGCGTTAGGGTCTCGAGTTCGGCATCGGCCGGAGACTGCGATTCGGTGTCTTCGGCCGCTACCCCGGTTTCTTCCGGATTATCGAACTTGTCCATTGAAGCGAAGGCAGCCCATATCGCCATGGCGCCGTCGGCAAGCTTCGAGGAGTCTTTATTCTGCTCCTCCTGAGGTTTCTGCGCGCCGTCCTGCAACATCCGCATCGTCGCCTCGTTTCCTGCGGATCGCTGAATGCCGATGAGCGGATGCTCGTCCTCCGCCGCGGCTGTGCGCATTCTTCTTTTACGCTTCAGAAGGGCGGCCAGCTTCGACGAAATGGCAGGGGTACGGGCTTTAAGCATAGTAACCGACTCCATTTACGGTAGAATAGCCGAAACGTAATCAGGCGCCATCGGGAATCCGTTCGTTAATCTGCATAAACCCCATAAGGTTGCTGGCTTGCCGATCCGCCGGATTGCTCCGAAGCTAACCTGGCTAACTTGAGCCCTTTTTGTTGCTTCGCGATTTCGGAAGGGGTGAGGTTGCTGTTCTCGTCGAGTTCGTCCACCGAATCTCGTAATTCTTCGAGTACGCTATCCCTTATGCCGTGCATCTTGCGCATTTGCCGCTCGGCGGTATCGGGACTATGGTTGGCATAGCCTAATAGCTCAAGCGCGGACGCTTGCAAGTTCTTGCCTCTGCCCTTGCCGTTGAACTCGACGCCGAGCTTCTCCATCGATACGTTGTTGCGTTCGAGCTGTTGAACGGTCTGCATCATCTGCTTAGAGCCGGGAAAGTAATGACCGCTCGTATCCGAGACGAGTTCGACCTGACCGTCGCGAACCTGCATCTCGCCCGCTCCGGCGACGGCTTCTCCCGCATTGAAGGAGGAGTGGTGAAACCGCTCCTGCGTATCTTTGCCCTTCGCCATGGCCTGAGCGGCGCGCGATCTTGTTTCTCTAACCGCGTCCGCCGAGTGGAATTGCCCTTCGCCGTCCATCGTGAAGATGTGCCTGTCCGACTTGCTCCCGGGCGCCGGCGCTTCCAGCGCGCCGATCGTGTTCAGCGCTTCGCCCGTAGAAGCGTTCGTCATTTGCCCTTGTTCATTGAAGCTGCGGGCGTAGTCTTTACGCTGTTCTTCGTTCTTCATGTAATGAGTCGTGGACTGCATCGGCGCGAACGCAACGCCTCGGCGCTGGACGCTCGTGTCGAATTGTTCCATTCCGGGGTTCATCGGCTTCATTTCGAAGCCGTTCTCGTTCATGTAAGGCGCCGTTGGCCTCGGCTTTGGCGCGGATGTATTCGTACTTGTACTTGTACTTGCGCTTGTACTCGTGCGAGCCGTCGGCGCCGAGTACGCGTCGTACAATTCGGAGGGTGCGGAACCGCCGCCGGAAGACTCTTCCGCTTCTTCCTCGATTTCGTCGTATACGTTGTTGTACGGCGCCTCTTACCACTGGGGAGCAATTTCCGCGTACACGCCGTAGCCTGGGGGCTGGGAACCGCCGCCGGAAGCTTCTTCCGATTGTTCCTCGATCTCGTCGTATACGTTGTTGTACGGCGCCTCTTCCGCCTGGGGAGCACTTTCCGCGTACACGCCGTAACCTGGGGGCTGGGAACCGCCGCCGGAAGCTTCTTCCACTTCTTCCTCGATCTCGTCGTATACGTTGTTGTACGCCGGCGTCTCGGGTCCGGGTATAGAATCGTAAGGAATCGGTCCCGATGCCCCGTGAGCCATCGAGGATTCCTCGTATCCAATCGTCTCGGGCGGCTTGTCCGCCACCGTCTGAAGCGTGGCTTGATTGCCGACGGCTCGTTGCATGCCGATAATCGGTTGCGATGGTCCGGATCCGGAAGGCTTTACCCTCCCGCCTCCTCCCCATGAGGGCGGGGACTTGGACGAAGTCGCGTTGGAACGGGCTCTGGGCATGGTAATCGTCTCCATTTTTAACAAGATAGTTACATCGTATTACGGTTCGACACTTTACGCAATAGGATCGCCGAAATCAGACCTAACAATATGGAAGGTTAGGATTCCAGCATAGCGATAGATGAGTTATTCTAGTATTAACGGCTCGTTCGGTTTTCTAATTCGGCGGGAGGGGCAGCCATGAAATTCATTACGGCTTCGAGCTGCGAGGCAGGCGGAAGGAAGACGAACGAGGACTACTGCAGTTTCGTTCATACGGAGCTCTTCGGGTGTTGGGTCGTTGCCGATGGACTCGGCGGACATGAGGGAGGCGAGTTCGCGTCGCTGATCGCCGTCTCCCGTATCGTGGAGGCGGCCGCCCGCAAGTCCCTCCACTCAGAAGCGATCATGCGCTATTACGTTCAAGAGGCGCAAGAGGCGCTGCATGCTCGGCAAAAACAAGAGATGAAGCTCGCCGCCATGCGGACGACGGTCGTCGTGCTGGCTGCGGATCAGAGGGCGGCTTCATGGGCGCATATCGGGGACTCTCGCTTGTATCATTTTCGAGGCGGGAAGCTATTAAATGAAACCTTGGATCATAGCGTATGTCAAAATCTCGTGAACTTGGGGGCGTTAAGGCGAGAGCAAATCCGGGGGCATCGCGAACGGCGAAGATTGCTTCGAGTCCTTGGATCGGAAGGCCCAGCGCGTCCAGACGTAAAGGCTAACGTCCCGATCGTTCCCGGGGATCGGTTCTTGCTCTGTACCGACGGGTTATGGGAGTACGTCACGGAGACCGAGATGGAGATGGAGCTGGCGAAATCGGCTTCGCCTCAGGAATGGATTCGGCGCATGGAACGACGGCTTCAGTCGAGGGCGAAAGCGGGGCATGACAACTATACGTCCCTTGCCGTATTCGTACAACCGTAATCGGGATGGATGGGGCTGACAACGGAGAAGGAGTTACGTTCATGAAACAACGGCTCGATTACTTAGACAATCTTAGAACCGCGCTCACGGTGCTGGTTCTTGTGTTCCACACCTCTATCGCTTACGGGGGAGCGGGCTCCTGGATTTTAGAAGACGTCGACAAAAGCGAATTGAACGCCACGATCGTCCTCTTTACGATCTTCACGGCAGTTTGCCAAGCCTTTTTCATGGGGCTGTTTTTCTTTCTGACGGCTTATTTCATTCCGGCATCGTATGATCGCAAGGGTGCGGCCAAGTTTTTAAAGGATAGGCTCGTTCGCCTCGGAATTCGAGGTGACGGGGATGGAATAAGCGTAAATGACCATGCCTTGTTTTCCGAAATTCATTAAATATCCGAGATAAAAGCTGTCGGAGTATAACCGAGAAGCTTCGGCGTTCAGATCCTCGTCGGAGAAAGCGGAGGGAACGGGAATGCCTTCGTCGGTGAAAAAGTCCCGTAAACGCGCAATGTGTTTATTGCTGAGATCAAGTGCGTATAGAAGAAGTTCCTTGGTTTCCTGATCTTCCGCCGTAGCCGCAAAATGCGTCAATACGCATCGTGACGGGGTATCGCCCTGGTAGGCTGCCCAGAGATTCGCGATCTCGGGAGCCGTAAGCGGAATTTTAACCGTAGTATCCATATCTTACACCTCTGTTTTTGCGTTATTGTTCCTTCGAGACACAGACGTTATTCAAATAGAAAAGGACGCCTCCAGCGTCCCTTTCCTCACCGCTTCGCCTTATAAAACTCATGATACAGCTTCATCAGCGCCCTCTTCTCGATCCGCGACACGTATGACCGCGAGATCCCCAGCTCCCGTGCGATCTCGCGCTGCGTGCGTTCGTCGCCGCCTCCGTCTAAGCCGAACCTTCCTCTTATGACTTCCTGCTCGCGGTCGTCCAAGATATCGAGATTGCGATAAATTTTGCTTTTCTCGATCTTCAGCTGCACCTTCTCCACGACTTCGTCGGGTTCGGTCCCCAGTATATCCTGTAACGTAATTTCGT
>JAEWPC010000053.1 GCA_023460795.1 Bacillota bacterium
GTCCAATACGGTGACGGATACCACGATAGCAACCGACATCCATAAGGCGCTTGATATTAAGCTGTGTCTCACTACGGAGATCACCCTCTACCTTATAATTATTCGAGATGATCTCACGAATAGCGGCAGCTTGGTCGTCTGTCCAGTCTTGCACTTTAATGTTTGGGTCTACTCCTGCTTTATCAAGAATAGTAGCAGCAGCACTTCTCCCGATACCATAAATATAGGTAAGGGCGATAGCTCCACGCTTATTCTGGGGCAGGTCGACACCAACAATTCTTATTGCCATATAATACTATAGTTGTTAGTTAAGTGTAACTCTCTTAGTCAATTGACCCGATAAAGATCACACGCCTACACTATCCATCTACACCCTCGAAGGGGTGAGGGGGATTAGTTTTGACGCTGCTTCATCTTGGGGTTCTTCTTGTTAATGATATAAAGACGACCCTTGCGACGGACAATCTTATCATCGGGGGTACGCTTCTTCAAAGATGTTCTAACCTTCATAATCTCTATTTCTTTTGATACCCACTAGTGGCTCACATGCCTCGCACGGGTAGTGTTGTGTGTATAAACTTGAAATAATATGGTCATCAACCTTGCACAGCTTTACTTGTAGCGGTAAGAGATACGCCCTTTTGATAGATCGTAAGGCGACATTTCTACATTTACACGGTCTCCAGGAAGAATACGAATATAGTGCATCCGCATCTTACCAGATATATGAGCAGTAATCTGGTGGCCATTGTCAAGCTCCACCTTAAACATAGCGTTGGACAATGCCTCTAAAATTACTCCATCTTGCTCTATTGCTGGTTGTGTAGCCATAAATAAATACCTTTCTTTTTGTGATTAATCAATATCAATACCTTACAGTGTTTAGAATGGGAGACCACCAAGAGCTTCTTTGATAAATTCAAAGCTACTCATAATCTTGGCCTTTCCATCTACAATAGCGATACAATGCTCAAAGTGCGCAGAGGGCTTACGGTCGTTGGTGCGGGTAGTCCAACCATCGTCATAAATGACAACGTTTTTACTCCCTAGATTGATCATCGGCTCTATGCAAATGCAAAGACCCTCCTCAATCTTAGCTCCTGTACCACGCCGGCCATAATTAGGGACATTAGGAGCCTCGTGCATTGAGTGACCAATGCCATGACCAGTGAACTCCCTAACTACAGAATAGCCACGCTTCTCACAGTAGGTCTGGACTGCATTGCCGATATCACCGATACGCTTTCCCACTACAGCGGCTTCGATGCCTACATAGAGAGAATCATGGGTAGTACGCAAAAGGCCCTTCACCTCGTCTGAGACTTCTCCTACGGGAAAGGTGAAAGCACTATCCCCTACAAATCCATCTAAGATCGTACCACAATCCACACTGATGATATCCCCCTCTTTGAGCACCGCTGTCTCGGAGGGAATACCATGTACCACATATTCATTGATAGAGGTACAGAGAGAAGCAGGGAAACCAGAATATCCTAAGAAAGCAGGTTTCGCACCATGGTCGCTGATAAATTCGTAAGATAGCTTTTCCAACTCCTTAGTGGTCACCCCTGGCTTAATATGCTTTGCTAGCTCGCCATGTGTCATACCGACTAATTGATTGGCTCGATAAAGCTTTTCGATCTCCTCTGCTGTCTTTAGGTGAATCTTTCTTCTCTCAAACATATCAGTCCTTATCGCAATTGTTTAAGATATTAATACAGATTTCCCGAGCGACCCTTGATACGTCCTGTCTCAAGTAGTCCATCATAGTGATGCTGTAGTAGGTGACTCTCCACTTGCTGGAGAGTATCCAATACCACACCAACAAGAATGATCAGTGAGGTGCCGCCAAAGAATGAACTAAACTGCGCTGAGCCGCCAAAGAGACGTGCAAAAGCAGGCAGGATAGCCACAATAGCTAGGAACAACGCACCTGGAAGAGTAATCTTACTCATAACACTATCCAAAAACTCCTTGGTGGGTTTACCTGGTTTCACACCTGGAATAAATCCATTGGAGCGCTTCAACTCATCAGCCATCTGAGATGGATTGATGGTAACCGCAGTGTAGAAATAGGTAAAGAGGATGATCAGAATAGCGAAAGTGAAATTGTACCAGAAGCTCTGACCTGTAGCAAAGCCTTGCCAAAAAGTAGACTTAGAGGTCATTGCTGGGAACAACGTCACAGGAATAAACATGATAGCCTGAGCAAAGATGATCGGCATCACATTCGCAGCATTCACTTTGAGAGGGATATACTGGCGTGCTCCACCATACATACGGTTACCTACCGTACGCTTGGCATACTGTACCGGCACACGGCGAGTACCCTGAACGAGCATAATCGCACCTGCAATCACCACTAGTAGGATTAAGATCTCAAGGAGGAATAGGAAGATACCACCTGGATTATTAAACCTTAGCACGAACTCCTGAGTAATTGCCATTGGGAAACGAGCTAAAATACCTACAAGGATGATAAAAGAAACTCCATTACCAATACCCTTATCAGTAATACGCTCACCTAGCCAAAGTGCAAACATAGAGCCGGCAGCCATGAAGATGGTGCTTGAAAAGCTAAACCAGAAGCCAGTAGGCATTGAACTACCTGCAGCCATCAGCTGGTGGTTGAGGTTGATCAGATAAACTGGACCCTGAACCAATAGAATGGCGATGGTGAGATAGCGTGTCCACTGATTGATCTTACGGCGACCACTTTCACCTTCTCTCTGCATTTTTTGGATGCTAGGCACTACGATAGCCATCAGCTGCATCACAATGGAAGCAGAGATATATGGCATAATACCAAGTGCCATCACCGAAGCGTTACTGAAGGCACCACCTGAAAACATATCAAGAAGTGCCATCACACCTCCTCGGGTCTGATCTTTGAGTGCTACTAGGCCAGATGGATCAATCTCTGGCAATACGATATGGGTACCTAGACGATAGATGATAATCAGCCACACCGTAGTGATAATACGCTGTTTGAGATCTTCTATCTTCCAGATATTCCGGAGTGTCTGAACAAATTTCATCGGTACTCTTCTCTATATTTACAGTAACACCAGTTCTGCTCCTGCCTTCTCCATTGCCTCTTTGGCACTCTTAGAGGCAGCGTGAACTGTCACCTTCACCTTAGTGGTAAGCTCGCCCATACCGAGTAGCTTAACCTTGTCGTCTTTGTGCACAAGACCTGCAGCTACTAGCTCTGCTTGCCCGATCTCAGTAATACCCTTCTGGCCAAGTACCTCGATAGCACTAAGATTGACAGGAGTATACTCTACTCTATTAGGATTGCGGAATCCAAACTTTGGCAAACGACGCTGAAGTGGCATCTGACCACCCTCAAAGCCAAACTTTGCCTTATAGCCTGAGCGGCTCTTTGCTCCCTTGTGACCTCTTGTAGAAGTGCCACCCATGCCGCTACCGGGACCGCGACCAATCCTTCTGCGCCTTTTTGTAGCCCCATTTGCGGGCTTCAAATTTGATAGGTTCATATCTAATATATATCTTTAATTAGTTGGGTGCTTCTCCCTAAAAGGAGAATCACGCACTAGATTAATCCTCAACTTCCTCAACTAGGTGGTGTACCTTCTTGATATTTCCGAGTACAGCCTCATTTCTAGGAAGCTCAACCACCCTATTAAGTTTCTTAAGTCCAAGAGCATCAAGAGCTGCCTTTTGATCCTTTGGACAACGAATGCGACTTCGCACTTGCTTAATCTTTATAGTCTCCATATTACTATATGTGTACTCTTACTTATCCCTTAAATACTTTCTCTACCGAGATTCCACGTATCTTAGCCACCTCGAGTGGATCACGCATCTCACTTAGAGCTTCAATGGTAGCCTTAACAAGATTATGAGGGTTACTCGACCCCTTGCTCTTTGCTAGCACATCGGTCACTCCAACGCTCTCCAATACGGCACGCATTGCACCACCAGCTACTACTCCAGTACCCTCTGA
>JAEWPC010000054.1 GCA_023460795.1 Bacillota bacterium
GTCTAACCCCGCCGTCTTCGGGACGGCGGGGACTTCTCACGGGAATAAACAACTCGACCTCGCAATAATCCTCCCTGGCTATCCCCAGATCGATGTGCTCGAAGAAGAATGGCGCGCAATGATAATACGGCGACGCCGGCAGCCACCTGTCGATATACTCCCACAATTGCTTCAAGTGGCTGAAGGTGATGAGGTTCGCATGGAAGTCGCCGACGTATTTGAAGACTATGTAAGTGTTCGCGGGCAGCTGCTTGATAGAATAACCGGCAGGCACTCCTTGGGCAGAATGAACCTCCGAAGAAGGCGTATATTCGGAGTACTCCGGATCGGAGACCAGCTCCGTTAAGCCGATGTAGATCGTGTCATGCGTTCGGTTCGGAATCAGCGGACGATGTTGATAATAGTAGTTATTGCCGACGTGCGTCGCCGTCTTGGCGGTTAAGTTCGTCTTGGCATGTATGAGATACGTCAGCCCGACGACGGTGAACGCAGGCTTGACGACGAAGGAAGGCTCGAACACGACGCCGCCCGCCACGTCCGCAAGGCGAGAGACGTCGTATTTCTCGACGATGCGCAAGCCTTCGGTTTGGGTGCGGAACGCCGCCGGAGTGATTCCGAATTGCTTCTTGAAAGCGCGAATGTACGTCTGCTCATATTGAAAATGATACTCTGCGCTTATGTCGATGATCCGCAGCTCGGGTTGGAGCAGCATCGGGACGCTATGCGACAGCTTGCGCGCTCTGATGTATTCGGCTAACGGCATGCCCGTCGCGGAACGCATAATTCTGTGAAGATGGAATTTGGAGATGTGCATATGCGCGGCAACCGATTCCAACGATATCGGTGCCTTAATATTCGTTTCTATATGGTCCACGATGGCTTCGATCGTATGCAAGAGAGACTGGGCACGCATCCCATGTTGCGCTCCTTATTAAATGAAATTATCAGCAAGATTTGTTCATTGCCGATTGGGTAATTGTGGAATAGTTAGATTATACACGATAAAGCGAGTGATATTGTCATTCCATAGCGGGGAGGAGAAGGCGCTTGATAGGCAGCAACCCGTCGCCGGCGTACGATGAGTTAATCTCTTACGTCGAGCGTATCAACCGTTCGAACGGAGGTACTTCTTGCGGGCTGTTCGTGATCCGGAACGATCAAGTCGTCGCGGAGCATTATCGCGGAGTAGCTGGCACAAGGCCGACAGAGGCCGACTCGCAGTACAACGTCGCTTCCGTACGCAAAAGCTATCTCGGGTGGGCGGCGGCTTGGGCGCTCCACGATGGCGCCATCCGATCGTTCGACGACCCGATACTAAACTATATTACGGCCAATGAAGAGGATCGCGTCGCTTTGGATGGCGTAACGATCCGACATCTGCTTACCCATACGCATGGGATAAACCTGGACGATAACGGAAGACTCACCCGAATATTCAATCCGGGGTTAGCTTGGGATTATAACAACTTGGGCATCGACCTGCTATGCGACTTGCTCCAACAAGCGACGGGCTCTTCCATTGCGGAGATGCTCGACACCCGGGTGTTCCAACCCATGGGCTTTACGGAGACAAAGTGGCATACGGCGCCGACGGAGAAGCTTGTCCCAGTCGTAGGCGACCATGGTTCCGCTATCATACTGGATCCGAGGGATGACGGGAGCGGCGGCAACCTATTTGTTTCGGCTAGGGAACTGGCGTACTGGGGGTATTTGCATCTGAAGCTTGGCCGCGTTAACGGCAAGTCGATCGTGCCGGAGTCCGTCGTCCGCACGGCGATCTCCGTGCAGACGCCAACTAGTCTGCCAGCTATGTACCCGCGTAACGGATGCTTATGGCTGCTTAAAAAAGGAGAAGCGGCCGAGTGCCTGATCGGTCAAGACGTCCCCAAGAACTCTTATAAGATCGTAGGCATATACGGGCCGCTCGTCTTGGTCGTCCCGGAGCTCGATCTCGTCGTCGTACGTATGGCTAATCGAGTAGGAAACTACGGGGATGCCAAAGGGACGTACATCGACTACTTGAAGGAGTTCAGCAATAAAGCCGTCGGTTGCGCGAGGAGAGTTTTCGCTTAGACGCCAAGCAGCTTTTTGTAGAGTCTAATGACGGTTACGTGCATCCCCTCATGATAGAGGTTAAAGCTCAACAGCTGCTCCAGCGATCCGAGAACGAAGCCTGCCGAGGTCGTGTACGGCGGATCGACCAACTCTTGCATCCGATCAACCAGCGCGTCTCGGATACGTTGCGATTGTTCGCGCAGCAGAGTCTCCAGCTCGGGCAAGGTAGGCGGCGTTACGCCGGGAGGAGGAGACAGCGGCGTCGTACCGTACTCGAACTGCTCTTTAAAGCCTTCCGGCATGTGAAGCGGCAGCCCGACATATTGGAAAGCAAACCTCTCTTGTACGACGTAAAGGTGTCCAAGATTCCAGCGGATATGGTTACGGAAACCTTCGGGAATTCGGTCCGCCATCTCTTCCGTCACGCCATCCATTGCTTTCAGCGTCAGGCTCCGCGCCTTTACGAGTTGATCGAATAAGTAGTGCGGCATCGTCTCAACAACCCCTTTTTATCAAGAAAATTATGGACATTGTATCACATATGAGGTGTTATAGATGATTATTGAATTGGCGGCGGAAAAAGATTACGACGTCATACGCGAGCGAGATCGCCACTTGCCTCATTCGTTAGTCCGGCAGAAAATAGACAATCGCGAAATTTACATGTTGCGCGATGCGAACGGGACGACGATCGGCTGGATGAGGTACGGATATTTCTGGGACAATACGCCGTTCATGAACATGATCTGGATCGATGAACCATATCGGGGACAAGGGATCGGCAAGCAAGTCGTCCTGCGCTGGGAAGAAGAAATGCGGGAGCGGGGTTTCCGGCTCGTCATGACCTCGACGCAGTCGAACGAAGAAGCGCAGCACTTCTACCGGAAACTGGGCTATAAAGACGCGGTTGCTTGCTGCTGCCGAGCGAGCCGCTGGAGATGATCATGATCAAGTCGATATAGCGCGCGCAGGACCGAATAGCGTTGCTGTACAAGGTTACATGGGCGCACCTCCGGGAAAGAGTTGAATTAGCGTTGTCACGCAAGGTTACATGGGCGCACCTCCGGGAAAGAGTCGAATTAACTTTGTCACACAAGGTTACTGTGGCGCATTCTTGGAGCAGAGGCAAATTAGTGTTGCTAGACAAGGTTAATGTGGTACACTCCCAGGGTAGAGGTGAATTAGCGTTGCGACACAGTGTTAGATGTTGCACAATAAATTAGTTTTATGTATTATTTTAACAAACGAGTGAAGCACACCGTCCAAATCCCGATTAGGGATTGGGCGGTATTTTTTTTATCTAAGGGAGGAAACGCGAAATGGCGAGTAACTTTGAAAAAGCATACGTAAAATGGCTTGAAATGCACAAAGCAGCGGCAAGCGGAGAGAGACTGAGGAGATTGATCAAGCGTCATGGCTATGGGGAAAAGCTGCTACTAGAGCAGGGATGGTGGCCCGTGTTAGGTACGCTTGAGCATTTACATCCGGAATATGAGCTTATCGGCATCAATGGCGAACGTTACTTCATCGATATTGCCTTCATCCGAGATCCGAAATCGACCGCTTCGGAAGCCGATAGCTTTAGTTACCATGCTCGTGATATCGATAGAGATCAGTTCTCGCGGGCGCTTGATCGTCAGAACGAGATCGTGCTTTCCGATTGGAATATCCTTCGATTCTCTATCGATAAGCTTAAAGATAACCCGGAAGCTTGTCAGAATACGATACGCAGAATGCTAATATGTTGGTATGGCAAGGAGGACGAAATCTTGCGCAATCTGAATATTTATCAACGTGAACTTGTGCGGGTTGCAATTCGATCATCTACTCCATTCTCCGCCGCAGATGCGCGCCAGATACTCGGAAAGAAAGATAATTTTACACGGTCTACCCTTCAATCTCTAATACATATGAACATTCTAGAGGCCGCTTCCGGCAACCAACGAATTCATAGATATCGGTTAAGTACAAGCAGGAATTGGAGATACGTCTAAACTTACTTCGATAATGTTGTTACGCAAGGTTGCTGTGGCGCACTCCGGAGCAGAGGCGAATTAGCGTTGCTAGACAAGGTTACTGCGGCGCACCTCCGGGAAAGAGCCGAATTAGCATTGCCACAAAAGGTTACTGCGGTGCATTCCCAGGGGAGAAGCGAATTAGCGTTGTCACGCAAGGTTACATGGGTGCACTCCCGGGGAGAGGCGAATTAGCGTTGTCACACAAGGTTACTGTGGCGCACTCCGGAGCAGAGGCGAATTAGCGTTGTCGCACAAATTTACTTTGAGAACCTCGTGGAAATTGTGAGCGCTAACCAACAAAAAAAGGTGGAGCAAGGGAACCCTGCTCCACCTTTATATTATTTCTGCGCCTGCGGCTCCGCTTCCGAAGAAGATGGAGCTTGCTGAGGCGTTTCCTGAGGTTTGACTTTCTTGATGAAGAACGCCAGTGCGAGCGCGGCTACCGTCATCCAAGTCGCTACCAAGAACGCCTGGTTGATGCCGTAAGTCGTCGATAGCATCTGGATCTGACCGGGATCGGTCTCTCCGCCAGCCATAAGCGTCTTCGCGTGAGAGCTTGCGCGGTTCGTCATGACGGTCACGAGCAAAGCGGTGCCGAGCGCGCCTGCGACGTTACGCAGCGTTTGGGACATTGCGGAGCCGTGAGCGTTAAGATGACGCGGCAATTGGTTGAGACCGGCAGTCTGAATCGGCATCATAAGCATCGACATCCCGAACATGCGCAACGTATAGAGCAGCATCATGTGGCTATAGGAGGAGTCGACGTGCAGGTCGCTGAACTCGTACGTCGTGGCTACGGTAATGGCCAGACCGATAACGGCCAACCAGCGCGCGCCGACCTTATCGAAGATCATCCCCGTGATCGGCGACATGATTCCCATCAGAATCGCGCCAGGCAATAGGAGCAAGCCGGAGTCGATCGGAGTAAACCCGCGAATGTTCTGCAAGAAGATCGGCAGCAGAATCATGGCCGAGAACATCGCCATCGTAACTATGACGTTAATGAGCGTCGTAAGCGAGAACATCGAGTATCGGAATACGCGGAACTCGAGCAACGGTACTCGGGCCATGAGCGATCTGATAATGAACAGCAGCAAGGATAAGCCGCCTACGATTAAGCAGGCGATAACGGTCGAGCTGCCCCAACCGTCGCGGCCGGCGTCGCTGAAGCCGTACAGCAAACCGCCGAAGCCGAGCGTAGACAGAATAACGCCGAGAACGTCCAAAGCCGGTTTGGAAGTCTGAATGACGTTCTTCATGGCGTAAGCGCCGAAGACTACCGCGATGATGGCAAGCGGCAGAATGATGTAGAACAGCACGCGCCAATCGTAATGCTCGACGATCCATCCGGACATCGTCGGGCCGACGGCCGGCGCGAAGATCATGGCGATCCCCATAAGGCCCATTGCTTTCCCGCGTTGTTCGATGGGGAAGATCGTAAGGACGACGATCGACATCAGCGGCATGAGAATGCCTGCGCCCGCGGCTTGCACGAGACGGCCGACCATTAGAATTCCGAAGTTAGGGGATATGGCGCATAGCAGCGTTCCGATCGCGAACAAGGATGAAGCGATGAGGAACAACCGACGAGTCGTGAATCGGTTAATGAAATAAGCGCTGATCGGGACAAGCACGCCGTTAACGAGCATATAGCCATTAGACAGCCATTGGATCGTATTCTCGGTGACGTCCAGATCTTTCATCATTACAGGCAAAGCGACGTTCAATACCGTCTGGCTTAGCAACGCCACGAAAGCGGCGATAAGCAAAGAAGCCATGATCGGGCCCCTTCGCAGGGTTTCGGTAACCATTTTAGCCATAGTGCGCTTCCTCTCTAAATCGTTTTAATGATGCGAATGATTTCTTGTTGAAGGCGATGCCATTCCCGCAGGTCCTCGTCGGATAGCTGGAGCAACGGTTCAAGCATCGTAATTCTCGTCTCTTCGGCAGCTTTCCTGAGCTCCCGCCCTTTATCCGTTAAGTTCAACGTCATCGCCCTGCGGTCGGTTTCCGCTCGTTCTCGCGAGACGTAGCCGTCTCTGACCATGCGATCGATAATCCCGCTCATCGTGGGGTTGCCGATGTACATTAGATCGGCAAGGTCGGATAACCGAATATTCGGATGCTCGGACAGCTTGCCGAGAACGAAAAGCTGCACAGGGGAGATTCCGTGTTTGGTCGCGACCTTATGCAACAAATGATGAAACGTCTTATTGATTTCCCGGTTCACGTTTAAAATTTGCTGCAATTTGCGTTGATTGTCGTTCAAAAACATTCTCCTTAATTATTTCGCATGCGAAGTATTATCCGCTCTTGATCGTTTGAAGTCAATGACCAATTCATGAAAAGTCAGGGTTTACTCAGCATTTCACCAAATCGTTCATCTAATGCGGCTTGCCGTACGAATTCAATATCGGCGAGGCGGTATTCGCCGTTGGCAAATACCGCAAACTAATTTGAAAGCAGGCGGGATGCAAGGTCGCGCTTGTTGACGTTGAGAATTATTATCAAATACAATGAAGAAACGAAATAGGGGCTCTTGAAGCATGACGCAATGAACAAAGGTGGCAGTTATGGGGACGAATAGTCAGCAAGGCGCGGAAGTCGACGTTCGAACGACAGAAGCGATGAACCGAATATACGCACGTCCTTGGACAGGGACGATGATCATCGTTGCCGGGCTGATTGCTCTGGTGATTGGGATCGCCATATGCGTCAATTACGGATATCAAGACATTAAGTTTTTTACGGTGTGGGAGGCCATCTTCCGATTCGATCCGGATTCGAGCGAACATCAGATCATCCATTCGTTGCGGCTTCCGAGGGTGCTGGGCGGAGCGATTATCGGTGCCGGCTTGTCGGTTGCCGGAGCGATCATGCAGGGGATGACCCGCAACCCGCTCGCCGATTCAAGCTTGCTCGGATTGACGGCCGGCGCCGGCTTCGCCCTTGCGCTCGTCTTCGCGTTCTTCCAAGGAGTATCGTTCAATGTCCTCCTTCTTATTGCTTTTCTTGGCGCAGGTTTGGGTGCCCTGTTGGTGTTCGGTTTAAGCTCGATGGCGAGGGGCGGGATGACGCCCGTTCGGCTTGTCCTTGCCGGCGCAGCAGTCACGGCGTTGTTAACTGCGATAAGCGAAGGCATCGCGCTCTATTATCGCGTCGGCAAAGACTTGTCTTTCTGGTATGCGGGAGCGATCGCCGGCATACGGATGTCGCAGCTGCAGATCATGTTCCCATGGGTAGCCGTTGCGCTGCTCGGATCGATCGCGCTCTCCCGTTCGATTACGTTACTAAGCCTGGGTGAAGACGTCGCGCGCGGGTTGGGGCTTCGAACGGGCCGCGTCAAGCTGGCAGGTCTCGCGATCGTCCTCGTGTTGGCAGGATCGGCCGTCGCCGTTGCCGGCGCGATCGGGTTCGTCGGTCTGTTGATTCCTCACGTTACGCGCAAGCTGGTCGGCGTCGATTATCGCTGGATCATTCCTTGCTCTGCCGTGCTTGGAGCGCTGCTCGTCATGGTCGCCGACTTGGCGGCGAGGATGATCAATCCGGGCTCCGAAGTGCCGGTCGCCGCGCTGATCGCGATTATCGGTGTTCCTTTCTTCCTCTACTTGGCTCGCAAGGAGGAAAGATCGCTATGATTCAAGATACATACGTCCTATCGGATTCTCAGAAGCGCGAACGCAGACGGCTCGCGATCATGTTTACGATCCTCGCCGTTCTTATCGTCGCCCTTTTCCTGGTCAGTATGAACACGGGGGCTATTCGGCTCACTCCGTTAGAGGTGCTGCGCACGTTGTTCGGCGGGGGAACGAGCGATCAGGATCTGATCTTATTTACTTTCCGGTTGCCGCGCATCGTGTTATCGGTATTGGTCGGAGCGGGACTCGGCGTAGCCGGGTGCGTCCTGCAGGCGATCACCCGCAATGCGCTGGCGGAGCCAGGCATTATCGGCATTAACGCCGGAGCGGGGTTGTTCGTGCTCGTGTTCACGGCCTTCTACGCTTCGCCTGCCGCATCGCCGGTATACTTGCTTCCGCTCCTTGCATGGGCGGGTGCAGGCATATCCGCGGTGATCGTATTTAGTCTATCCTATCGCAAGCATCGAGGTTTCTCGTCAACGCGGTTGCTGCTTAACGGCATCTCGATCACGGCGGGGATCAGCTCGGTGACGATCGTCATTACGCAGCGTATCGATGCGGAGCAGTATCAGTTCTATGCGCGGTGGATATCGGGGACGATCTCGGGGCAAGATTGGAAGTTCGTGCTGGCCGTGTTGCCTTTCTTAGCGGTATTAATCCCTTATGTCATGTATAAATCCAGAACGATTAACGTTCTTAACCTCGGTCAGACGATGGCCGTCGGCCTCGGCGCGCGCGTGACGAGGGAACAGGCCGGTTTGCTGGCAGCCGCGATCGGACTCGCCGGAGCGTGCGTCTCGGTCAGCGGCAGCATCGGCTTCGTCGGCCTGATCGGGCCGCATCTCGCCCGCCGGTTGGTCGGAACGAAGCATCAGGTGCTTATACCGGCTTCGGCGTTGGTGGGGGGATTGCTCGTTATCGCAGCGGATACGATAAGCAGGATGTGGTTGCAGGATACGCCGACCGGCGTTATCGTTGCCGTCGTCGGCGCGCCGTATTTTCTATACTTAATGATCCGGTCGAAAATGTAGTTGAGGCGCCGAGTAGGCGTTACCCGTGTGCCGCGCAATGCTTAACGATATTTCAAGTTCATCGGGTAGCATCCTTCTGAATGTATTCGAATTTAGCGTACTCCTCGGGCGTCCTGCCGATGATCGCTTTAAATTGCTTGATGAAATGAGCTTGATCATAGAACCCAAGTTCCTGCGCTAGAGCGGCTCCGTCAATACGGCCGCCTTGCTCCAGAAGCATGGCCGCTTCTTGGAGGCGATAGCGCTGAATGATCCACTTCGGGCTTACGCCGACGTAGCGGCCGAACAGTCGTTGAAGCGATCTTGCCCCTATGCCGAATGACTCCGTGATCTGCTCGACTTTCGTAATCCTCCGGTCGTCGATAACGGCTTGCACGATCTTTCTGATGAACGCGACGCTCTCGTCGGGCTCGGGAAGGTACTCCAACAGAAAATTTTCCGCCAGCTTTGCCATCGATTCGCCGTCATGCTGCTCGAAAATGTGCTTCTCAAGCGTTCGTGGGTCATATCCCAGCGCCTCGCGGATGCTTATCGTCCGGTCGGTGAGCTGCGAGACGGGTTGCGGACGCCATGGATAAAATCCGCCGGGATGAAACTTAACCCCGAGCGTTGCGCCGCGATTCCGAAGCGTGCGGGTGTAGGTTTGGCTGGGAACGCCGTAGACGCCGGAGAATACGGGCCGAGAGGCCTCCTGCTCGAACGTCAGGTGGACGCTCGGGTGGGAGAGCACGGTCTGCGGGTAGGGCGGCTGACCGGACAAATCCCATCTGACGAACCAATAATGTTCGATGAACGGAGTTAGTTCCCGAGCCGGCTCGTAACATTGCAATGAAAAGCGGCTTAGACCCGCCTCGGCTTTGAGAACGCCTTTTACGGACGGGTTTGCTTTAGGTTCCATTTCCCCGCCTCCTTCAATAGAGTCGCTGACGCGTTTTTACAATCGTTTCCACTGAATTCATCTTACCATATGGTTAGCCGCTGAGTGGATGCGGTCACATGATCGATGAATGGAACGGGGGATCATATTGGAGGATCTGAAGTATGTTATCTATGTCGGAGCCAGCCCGGAAAAGACGTGGCAGGCGTTCATCTCCCCGGAAGGGACGCGGGCGGTGCTGCACGGGTGCGTGCTGCGGTCGACTTTCGAAGTCGGGGCGCGGTACGAATACGTAGGTCCAGGCAAGGGCGGGCCGGAAACGGTTCACGTATACGGAGAGGTTCTAGCTTTCGAACCGTATCGGCTCATGAGCTACACGGAGCACGCAGGACCCGTGTACCGGGATAATCACGCGGAGCTTCGGACGCGGATTACGATGACGCTCGAGCCGATGGGCGATTGCACGAAGCTGACTCTCGTCAACGACGAATGGCCGGAAGGGCATCCTTCCTATGAAAGCTCGCGGATCAACTGGCCGATAACCCTTAGCAACTTCAAGACGTTCATCGAGACGGGGAAACCGTTAAACTTCGGCTGGTAAGCGCGGATAGCGCAGAGGGGCTCCTCATCATGAGGAGCTCCTCTGTACGTGCGGGTGGGAAATTTTGTGCATTGCAAGGACTGTTGCCCCGGGTTATGATGTAACTCCTGCTTCGGAAGAAGAGGCGGGCGCGAGAGCGAATACGAAGGCAACGAGCGAAATGGTAAAAATTGATCGTTGCAATCGAGCGGCGAACGCGGTAAGATGTAATTCCTGCTTCGGTGAACGAAGTACGGACGAGCAACACGGCTTGTTCTTTGAAAACTGAACATCGAGCGTAATTTACGGTAATAAATCGTTCACTTCGGTGAACAAACCAGCTTTAACTGATTGAGCCGAAAGGCTCTTCGATAAAAGGTTTTCTTTTATGGAGAGTTTGATCCTGGCTCAGGACGAACGCTGGCGGCGTGCCTAATACATGCAAGTCGAGCGGATCTTGATTGCAGCTTGCTGCAATCTTGGTTAGCGGCGGACGGGTGAGTAACACGTAGGCAACCTGCCCACAAGACCGGGATAACATTCGGAAACGAATGCTAAGACCGGATACGCAAGCCTGGGGCATCTC
>JAEWPC010000055.1 GCA_023460795.1 Bacillota bacterium
GGTCAGGGACTTGTTCACCTTCACCACCGCGTAGCCCTCGGAGCCCAGGTCCACGCCGGTGAACTCGGGCAGCTTCGTGGGGTCGGCGCGCAGCGCGGCTTCCACCACCTGCTGCGGCTGCTTGGCCGGATCGATGCGCGAGACCACGACGCTGGCCGACAGGCTGGCGGACGCCGGATTGGCCTTCCACGCCTCCAGCTTCTCCATGCCTTCCTTCTTCGCCATCTCGGCGGCGCGCGTGGCGACCAGGCGCTTGCGCACGTCGTCCTGCACCTCCGCCCGCGGGCGGGTGCGGGCCGGGCTGTACTGCACGATGCGGGCCGAGGCCAGCTGGCCCGGGCCGATCTCGACGGCTTCGGTGTTGCGCTTCTTCTCCACGCTCTCCGCCGAGAAGATCGCGCCCAGGAAGCGGGGGTTGGCCAGCGGGCCGGTGGCGCCGGGCGGCGGCGTGCGGCCGACGTTGGCGGCGGTCTGCACTTCCACCTTGAAGCGCTCGGCCACTGACTTGAAGCCGTCGGCCGCCTCGTACACCGCGTTGCTGAACGCGTCGGCCGATTCGGCGAACTTGCGCTGCGCCTGTTCCTTGCGGACCTGCGCTTCCAGTTCGGGACGCATCTGCTCGAAGCTGCGCTGCTGCGGCGTGCGCACGTCGGTGACCTGCACCACGTGCCAGCCGAACTCGGTCTCGACCAGGTCGGTCTCGCCCTTCTTCAGGCGGAACACCGCGTCTTCCAGCGCCTTGCTGGCGTAGCCGCCGCGCGCGGCCCATTCCAGGTCGCCGCCGTTGGCCGCGGAGACCGGGTCGTCGGAGTTCTTCCTGGCCATCTCGGCGAAGGCCTGCGGCGACTTGCGCACGGTGTCCAGCAGCGTCTCGGCCTTCGCCTTGGCCTTTTCGCGCTCGGCGGCCTGCGCGCCCTTGGGCACCTGCACCAGGATGTGGCTGGAGCGGCGCTCTTCCTGGCGCGCGAGTTGGGCGAGGTTCTGTTCGTAGTAGGTCTTGAGGTCCGCCTCGTTGACCGCGATGCCCTTCTGCACCGCGGCCTGGTCGAGCACCACGTACTCGATCGTGGCCTGCTCGGGCGCCTGGAACAGCTGCGGGTTGTCCTTGTAGAAGGACTCGATCTCCGCGGGCGTGGGATTCACCTTGCCTTGATAGGCGGCGGCGTCGAAGCGGCCGACCTGCACTTCGCGGCGTTCGAAGAACGCGTCGAGCGACACGCCCGCCTGCGCCGGCGTGGTGAGGCCCGTGCCGATGACACCGGCCAACACCTGGCGATGAGCGATGTCGGTGCGCACCTGCTCCTCGAACATCTGCGGGCTCATCCCCTGGCGGGCGAGCACCGCCTTGTAGGCTTCCATGTCCAGGCGGCCATCGGGACCGCGCAGCGAGGCGATGACCTCGTTGCCTTGCAGTTCGCGCGCCAGGCGCTGGTCGCTGGCGGTGAGCCGGCCCTTGGCGGCGGCGGCGGCCAGCACGCGGTCGCGCACCATCTGCTCCAGCGTGGCGTAGCGCGCCTGCGGCGTGTCGAGCAGCTTGATGTCGACGTTGGGGGCCTGCTCGCGCATGCGGTCGATGCGCCGCTTGTGCTCGTTGTCCCACTCCTGCTCGGTGATCGCCTGGCCGTCGACCTTGGCGACGGTGGCGCCGCGCTCGTGGTAGCGGTTGTAGCCCTCCAGGCCGAACAGCACGAACGAGGGCACGATCAGCACGAACAGGGCGACCTGCATGATCCTGTTGTGCTTGCGGACGAAATCAAACATGCGCGACTCTCAATCAATAAGCGCGGGGCGCCCTAGAAATGCGAAAGGCGAACCTTGCGTTCGCCTTCGCTGGGGTTTGGTGGGTGCTGACGGGATCGAACCGCCGACCTACGCCTTGTAAGGGCGCCGCTCTACCAGCTGAGCTAAGCACCCCACCGGCAAACCGCCATCAGTTCAGCGCATCCTTGAGCGCCTTGCCGGGACGGAACTTGGGCACCTTGGCAGCCTTGATTTTAATCTGCGCGCCCGTGCGGGGATTGCGACCGCTGCGGGCGGCACGCTTGCCGACCGCGAAGGTGCCGAAGCCCACGAGCGACACGGAGCCGCCTTTCTTCAGCGTCGTCTTGACGGCGCCGATCATCGATTCCAGCGCACGCGTCGCAGCCGCCTTGGAGATGTCGGCATGCTTCGCGATGTGCTCGATCAGTTCGGTTTTGTTCACAGGTGCCCCTCGTTGAGAGATTGATTGGTATTGGACGGTCGGTCTTCTAAAAAATTTTTGTCTCCCGCCCCTGAAGCCCGCCGTCGCGAGGCCGTTGCCAGGAGGATGGGAGACTTCAGCGCGGCCTTGGGCCACTGCAGGCGATTAAAGCCACGGTGTTTCACCATGTCAATAAGGCTCGCAGGTTTACAACAGCCGGGCGCGCATTCTAGGCCGCGCGCCAGGCGTGGTGCGGCTTGCGGGGCTTTCGCCGCACAAACTATGTCACGCCGACCGCCGGCGCGACATGCCTCAAATGGCTGATTCGATCGCCTTGCCCAGGTCGCTCGTGGAGGCCTTGCCGCCGATGTCCGGCGTGCGCGGCGCACCGGACTTGGGATCGAGCACCTTCTCGATGGCGCGCAGGATCGCGTCGTGCGCGTCCTTGTGGCCCAGGAACTCCAGCATCATCGCGCCGCACCAGATCTGGCCGATCGGGTTGGCGATGTTCTTGCCGTAGATGTCCGGCGCCGAGCCGTGCACCGGTTCGAACAGCGAGGGGAACTTGCGGTCCGGGTTCAGGTTGGCGCTGGGCGCGATGCCGATGGTGCCGGTGCACGCCGGGCCCAGGTCGCTGAGGAGGTCGCCGAACAGGTTGCTGGCCACCACCACGTCGAAGAAGTCCGGGCGCTGCACGAAGTGCGCGGTGAGGATGTCGATGTGGAACTTGTCGGTCTTCACGCCGGGGTACTTCTTCGCCATCTCGGCCACGCGCTCGTCCCAGTAGGGCATGGTGATCGCGATGCCGTTGGACTTGGTCGCGCTGGTCAGGTGCTTCTTCGGGCGCGAGTTGGCCAGCTCGTAGGCGAACTTCAGCACGCGGTCCACGCCCACGCGCGACATCACCGTCTCCTGCATGACGATCTCGCGCTCGGTGCCCGGGTACATGCGGCCGCCGATCGACGAGTACTCGCCCTCGGTGTTCTCGCGCACGATGTACATGTCGATCTCGCCCGGCTCGCGCTTGCTGCCGTCCTTGCGCACCACGGGCGCGACGATGCCGGGCATCAGGCGCGCCGGCCGCAGGTTGACGTACTGGTCGAACTCGCGGCGGAACAGCAGCAGCGACTGCCACAGCGACACGTGGTCGGGAATCTTGTCCGGCCAGCCCACCGCGCCGTAGAAGATGGCGTCGTGGCCGCCGATCTGCTCCTTCCAGTTCTCCGGCAGGTACTTGCCCGTCTTCTCGCAGTACTCCCAGTTGCCCCATTCGAACACGTCGAACTGCAGGTCGATGCCGAACTTGCGCGCGGCCGCGTCGACCACGCGCATGCCCTCGGGCATGACTTCCTTGCCGATGCCGTCGCCGGCGATCACGGCGATCCTGTGCTTC
>JAEWPC010000056.1 GCA_023460795.1 Bacillota bacterium
GTGGATGGGCTATGAGGTAGACCAAAAGACGCAATACCTCACAAAGCAGGTAAGTACAGCTATCCGAACGCTTAAAGGTTTTATAGAGGTGGGACAGCGTAGGGATAATTCCTATGGAAGGCTAAGGTCTTTTTTGGTACCTAAAGAGGTGAACGAGGTGCAGGAATTTTGTATAAATAATTTCAACACGGAAGGCACTTTTGAACTTTGAAACAGGTGTGCCCTAGGTCTGCCACCTAGGGTGGTGACAAAAAACGGCAAACGTATATTATATTACATTTTTATGAATGTGTTTTTATTTAGTTTTATTTCTTTGCGTGATTATAAAAATAGTGGTACACGTGGTACACCTTTGGTACACGTAACGTGTACCACTTTGTATGGCTTAGGGAGCGGATTACAAAGGGGTGGTACACGTGGTACACCTACTTATAACAAATAAATAATAAAAAAGATGAGTAGTTATATATAGGTAAAAACACGGGTTAGTACTCATTTTCTATAAACTATATAAGGAAATAGGTGTACCACGTGTACCACGTGTATTTTAAGAGTTTGGCAAAATGTATAAATTTGTGATAATTATGAATGACGAAAAGATAGTAGAGAGTTACCTCCGTAGCGAGGTGCAAAAGAGGGGGGCGGAGTGCATCAAGATAGAATGCAATTACCTCAGCGGTATGCCAGACCGCATCTGTACCCTGCCGAGTGGTAAGGTGGTGTGGGTGGAGGTGAAAGCGAAAGGCGAAAAGCCACGCAAGCTACAGACCTACCGCCATACGAAGTTGAGGGAGGCAGGGCAAGTAGTGGAGGTGGTGGATAGCAAGGAGCAGGTGGACGATTTAATAGCGAGGTATTATGCTAGATAAAACCAATCTACACAGCTATCAGGTAAGGGCGGTAAACCATATTATCCAGAACCGTGGGTGTGCCCTCTTCCTTGATATGGGCTTAGGGAAGACGGTCAGCACGCTGACGGCGATTGAGATCCTCCACACCGCTGGGAGGGTGGCGAAGGTGCTGGTGATCGCTCCGAAGCGTGTGGCGGAGAGTACGTGGACTGACGAGCAAACGAAGTGGAGCCACTTGGCAGGCTTGCGGTTTGCCAAGATCCTAGGCACGGCAGAGCAACGCAGGCAGGCTCTCTCTAGCGATGCAGATGTCTACTTGGTGAATCGGGAGAACACCCAGTGGCTGGTAGATGAGTGCGGGCTTGAGTGGCCATTTGATATGGTGGTGATTGATGAGCTTAGTAGCTTCAAGAGCCAACGCTCTAAACGCTTCAAGGCACTCCGCAAGGTGTTAGGCAGGGTGAACCGCATTGTAGGCCTCACAGGCACACCAGCCCCGAATAGTCTGATGGATTTGTGGGCACAGATCTACCTTCTGGATCGTGGTGAGCGTTTGGAGAGTACCATCACGAGGTATCGGCAGATCTACTTCACTCCTGGCAAGAGTAAGGGCCACATCGTCTATGAGTGGATCCCACGCCCCTACACTCAAAAGGCGATAGAGGCGAGGCTCTCTGATATATGCCTATCAATGCAGGCGAAGGAGTACCTAGAGCTTCCGCCCATTGTCTATCGGGAGGTGCCTATCTATCTGCCTACCGAGGTGCTAGCGAAATACAAAGCCTTTGAGAAGGAGAAGATACTAGAGCTAGGCAAGGAGCCGATCACCGCCAGCAACGCAGGGGTACTGGCTAATCAATTGCGACAATTCGCTAGTGGAGCTCTCTACAATGAGGTGGGCAGTGAGGAGTTCACCACTATCCACAATGCCAAAATAGACGCCCTTACGGAGTTGGCGGAGACGAGCCAAAGTAGTATCTTGGTGGGGTATGAGTTTAGGCACGACTTGGATCGGATCAGAAAGGCACTCCCTGAGTTCCGGCGGTTAGACACCCCACGAGATATGAAGGATTGGAACGATGGCAAGATAGCGGTGGCAGGTGGTCACCCCGCAAGTATGGGTCACGGTCTTAACCTACAGAAGGGAGGTAACCACATCGTCTGGTTCTCTATCCCTTGGAGCCTAGAGTTATACCAACAGTTCAACGCAAGGCTCTACCGACAAGGGCAAGCCCGCCCTGTGGTGATCCACCACCTAGTGGCAAAGGGCACGATAGATGAGCGGGTGATGCAAGCACTCCGAGGTAAGGCAAGCGTACAGCAGTCTATCCTTGACACGATTAAAGCAATCAGAGATGAAGTTGAAATAAAATAATGCTATATGTGTGAAACCCTAATCATAAAGTATAAAGAGCTGAAGCGACTAGAGAGCGAGCTTAAGAGAGAGCTAGGACAGCTCCTTACTCCACAGCTTACCGACCTTGGAAAGGTCAGTGTCATATGCCACCAAGTGCGGGTGACGGGGCACGAGCCATTTGAGGAGAAAGAAGTTTGCATTGCCGTAGTCCTTCGCCTCTACAGCCCAGAGAGCCTGCTCACCACCAAGCGGGTAAAGAGAGGGGTCACCCGAGCCCTCTCCCACGCCATCAGGATCAATTACAGCTACACTAGTCAGCTCATCGGCGATGTGCGGGTGCGGTACCAAGTCATCACCCCCTTTCGCCACGAAGTAGAGCGACACATCGGGCTACTCCTACCACCTCCAAAAGCAGAGGAAATGGTGTAGCAAATCGGGCTAAATAGGGAGCCAAAATATTCGGTGTATCAAACGATTTCGTTTCTTACCTAAAACATTTCTATTTGGTACATAAAACAAAAATGTTTTACGTACCAAATTTTTTAGCCCCTTATTACCCTCTCTTTTCAATACAATTTGGTAGGTTTGTAACCTAAGGTAAAAAACTATGACAATGGAAGTAGCAACAAGTAGATATTACAAACCAATAGACTTATTTCACAAAAAGGCTACCAACGAAACGGAGCATAGCTTCACGATGATAGACCTATTTGCTGGCATTGGGGGTTTTAGAATGGGGGCAGAAAGAGAGGGAGGAGCCTGCCTATTCTCTAGTGAATGGGATGAGTATGCCCAAAAAACATACTTCGCCAATTACGGTGAAGTCCCCTACGGTGATATAACTCTTGAGGCCACCAAACAGCATATTCCAGAGCATTTCGACCTCCTTACAGCGGGTTTCCCTTGCCAGCCCTTTAGCATATCCGGAAAGAAAAAAGGCTTTGAAGATACTAGAGGGACCCTCATCTATGAAGTCTTTGAGATTATCAGCCGGCACCGACCTAGAGTGGTGATGCTAGAGAATGTAAAGCACCTCCTACATCACGACAAGGGCAACACCTTTAGAGTCATCATTGATAGCCTAAGTGACCTAGGGTACAATGTTACTTGGGCAGTACTCAATGCCACCAACTTTGGAGTTCCACAAAATAGAGAGCGTATTATTATCGTTGGTACCCGTGACGAGTTCAAGCCCTTTTCATTTGCAAGGCTAACGCAAAAGAGGAGCGACCTCCCGAGCCTTATAGACTTCCTTGATAAAGAGGGCGACTTTGAGTACCTTAATGAGGGCTACACCCTTATAGACGACCCAAAGTCGCAAGTGTCGGGACTGATCTTTGCAGGTTACCTCAATAAGAAGATAAGGACTAATGGCGTTCGGGAGGGTACTATGCACCTCTCACGCGTACACAAGCAACCCAATAGGATTTACGATGTAAAGGGCGTACACCCAACACTGCCCTCGCAAGAGTCATCAGGGCGGTTTTGGATCCACAATGAGGGAGTAGTTCGCAAGCTAACCATTAGCGAATGCTATAGGATAATGGGTTTCCCCGACGACTTCAAACGCATTGTTCCCCTCTCGGAGCAGTATCGACAGATAGGAAACTCCGTCTGCGTGCCTATGGTGCAGAGTATCATCCACGAGATGAAATCCCAAGGTTTATTATAAGATATCAAACCCACAGCATATACATACCATTATGAGCAATACCATTTTTCCCGATAAGTTTATAGAAGAGTGCTACAGAGAATCCGAAGCACTTACTTCAAACATTTCGGATTTAACCCACTTTACAGCTCCTTATAGCTTTCTCGAGTCAATTATAAATGCCAGCGAAAAGAGCAAGGGAGTCTACACCGTATTCCTCACCAGCATAGTATACAAATGCCTATATCCCGAGCAGGATATCCGCAGGCATCAAAGTAGCATTGAGGGTGGCTACTCTGGCAGGACTTTTGACACAAAGTACATCACACCATTCCTTAAGCAACAAGACTTTCCAAGTATGGCTGAGAGTGGATGGCTCACCCGCTCTCTTGAGCAAAAAATGCCCTACGACAAGGATTACCCTGGGGCGATCAAGCCAAAGAAACTTAAGGTGAGCTTTCTAGAGG
>JAEWPC010000057.1 GCA_023460795.1 Bacillota bacterium
TTCCACGCGTACCCATCCCGAACACGACCGTTAAGACCTCCAGCGCCGATGGTACTTGGACCGCAGGGTCCTGGGAGAGTAGGACGTTGCCAGGCCGGATGCATGCCCGAGCAGTCGACGAAGTCGACGACCAGGGCTAGAGATGTCAGAGAAAAAGCACTCCGAGAGGAGTGCTTTTTTGTGTTATGCTATACCTTACAGGTCGTTTCTGGTTATGATTAACTTCTCTCCAGGCACGAGCACTTTGCCCTTCTGTCCTTGCACCTCAAGCCGAGAGACGAACGAATGCGCGTCCTGCTCGATGATTGGAAACGAATTGTAGTGCACCGGAATGACGAGCTTCGCTCCATACCACTGAGCAGCCTGAAGCGCGTCATCAGGACCCATCGTATAATGGTCCCCGATCGGCAAGAATACGATATCGATCGGATGGCGGTCCCCGATTAATTTCATATCGGAGAATAAGGTCGTATCGCCGGCATGAAGAATCGTTAGACCTTCCGCCTGAATGACGTAGCCGACCGGTACGCCTCCATATAGATTGGTACCATCCTCTAACGTAATTCCCGAGCTATGCAACGCTTGTACCATTTTCGCCTTCGCGAAGCCAAGATCAATCGTCCCGCCCAAGTTCATGCCGATCGTCTTTAATCCTTTGCCGGTGAAGAAGTCCGCCAGCTCGACCACGGCGACGATCTGCGCATCGTTCGCCTTAGCGATCGCAGGAGAATCGAGGATGTGATCCGTGTGCGCGTGCGTTAACAAGACGTATTGGACTTGAATGTCTTCCGGTTTCGTCACCGCGATGGGGTTACCCCTCAAGAAAGGATCGATAACAAGCGATTTGCCTTCCGTAACGATCTGTACGCAAGAATGACCATGATAGATCAACTCCATTAATACTCCTCCTAACTCCTAATAGGCATGTAACTGCTTACATTATTGTACCATTATTAATCTTTCATTCCGAATGAGCGAAGTTGTGACAATCATCACGACTAAAATCAAGTCAGGTATGATACCTTAACCACAAGCCGAATGGAGGTGGTCTTATGGAACTCGAGCCACTAAGCAAAGTCGAACAGCTGGCTTTAAAGAAACACGGCTTATATAAGCAAAGTATCATTAGATACCTATCCCGGTCCATGCTGGCCAGCATGTTCATCGGATTCGGGGTTATCGTTGCGTTCAAGACGGGCAACTACTTTTATTTAGAGCATTCGCCTTTCACTTACCCGATGGCAGCGATCACATTCGGAGCCGCAATTATCCTGATCGTATACGGGGGCGGAGATTTATTTACCGGTGATACGTTCTACTACTCCTACGCCGCTCTGAGGAAGAAGCTGCGCTGGAGGGATACCGTTAAGCTGTGGATCACCAGCTATGCCGGGAATATTCTTGGAGCGGCCGCATTCGCTTCTCTCATCTACACAACGGGCCTGTTCGATGATTCCTCCGTGAACGGTTTCTTGCTCAGCGTAGTCGATAAGAAAATGCATACCCCGGCTTCGGAGCTGTTCTTCCGGGCGATTTTATGTAACTGGCTGGTTTGTCTAGCTTTCTTCGTACCGATGAACTTCAAGGAGGACGGCGCGAAGATGTTCGCGATGATGCTCTTCGTCTTCTGCTTCTTCATCTCTGGTTACGAGCATAGTATCGCCAATATGTGTACGTTCGCCATCGCTCTCGTCTTGAATCATCCGGGTACGATATCGATTGGCGGCGTCATTCATAACCTCGTTCCGGTTACCCTCGGCAACTTAATCGGCGGAGGAGTATTCATGGGATACATGTATTATTTCGTTAATAAACCGTATATGTCGGAACATTCTAAGGAAGGGTGATCGGTGTGAAAAAAACAAGGATCGTAGTGATTGGTTCGGGGGCAGTGGGGGCGACAACGGCTTACACGCTCATGCTTAGGAATAGAACGGACGAATTGGTGTTGATCGACGCCAACCATTCGAAAGCCGTCGGCGATGCGCTGGATATGAACCACGGTATCCCTTTTCTCGGGGCGACGAAGCTGTGGGCGGGTACATACGAGGATTGCAGGGGAGCGGACATAATCGTCATTACGGCGGGAGCTGCTCAACGGGAAGGCGAACCGCGTACGGATCTACTGAAGAGGAACGCCGCCATTATGGATAGCATCCTAACCGAGGTCATGAAGTACAATACGGACGGTATCCTGCTGCTAGCCTCCAATCCGGTTGATGTCATGAGCTACTTCGCATGGCGCAAGACCGGCTGGCCGATTAACCGCGTTATTGGTTCGGGAACGCTACTTGATAGCGCGAGGTTCAGATATTTGATCGGCGATCGTCTTGGCATCGACCCGCGAAGCGTCCATGCTCACATTGTCGGAGAACACGGAGATTCGGAGCTGCCGGTATGGAGCTTGGCGAACGTGGCCGGCATTCCGCTGGAACTCGAGGATGAGACGAAAGAGGATATTTTCGCGAATACGGTCAACGCCGCATACAAGATCATCAGCGCCAAAGGGGCGACTTATTACGCGATCGCCCTGGCATTGGACCGGATTTGCACCGCGATCCTGAAAGACGAAGGTGCCGTGCTCAACGTGTCCACGCTGCTTAACGATTATCACGGCGTTAACGACGTGTACCTGGGCGTACCATGCATCGTCGATCGGAACGGTGTCAGAGAAGTGCTGAAGCTGGGCTTGAGCGATGAAGAGCAAGCGATGCTGCACAAGTCGGCTAACAAGCTGAAGGAGCTTAACGCCGCGATGGCGGCTGCAACCGAATAAAACAATAAAGCCCGCTTACGCGGGCTTTTGTTATTGATGATAGTAAGATACTTCGTCGGATTCTAGGCGGATGATGCCGGCTCCCTTCTCGCGCCTAAGCGTGAGAAGCAGCCGGAGCCTCGGGGTCAGCAGCCACAGATGCCAGTATAGCATCGCGATCACGAGCGAAGCATGCGCCCAGGGATAGAACAGCCCGGTCACGCAGCAACCGACGAGCATGAGGTGGAAGTGAAGCCTGCGGAATAGCGATAGGCGGGTATCGAGAATCGGCAACGGACCGATCCATGGCCAATCTCGCCGGATCGTCCACCTTTTCTCCGAGAATTTATCGACGCGTCGCAGCGTGAACCGCAGAACAAGCGCATGGACAAGCAGCATCAGAATAACCGCAAAGACCGACAAGAGCAGTCCTAAGGTACCATATACGCCGGACATCGCCGCCGGAACGAGCAGAGCGGTAGCCATGTAACTATATTTCCTCTCGGGTCTAAGCGAGATTCTCCGGATAAGCTTATAATGATAGAAAGTAGCATCGGTCTTCGCTGCGTTCGTAGACGAATTCAAGCCATGAGCCTCCCTGCCGTGCAACATGACAGCTTCTGTACCTTAGTATCGGTCTATCTCGGATTGAATGTTAGGGTTTAACCGATTCTCCGCTATGAATGCGTATTTTTTCATAGACTTTGGGGAAGACTGTAAGGCATCACTAGAAAAGGCAGGGGTGTGTTATGGACGAGATCGAGCGAAAAACATGCATCGTCTGCGGAGAGCCGAAGGAAGAAGGCATTACGATCGTTACGGAATTTATATGTAATTCTTGCGAATCGACGATAGTCCAGACGAACGTAGAAGACGAGAGGTATCCGTTCTTCGTTAAGCAAATGCGGCAATTATGGGTTAAGTTTCATGCTTGAATCGAACGTGCGAAGCGTTGGCGCCTGAAGATGGCGCCGACGCTTCTTTTATTGCGGCCTTCATGTTGATACAATGGAAAAATGGTAAATAATGAGGAGTATTCATCATGCCTATCGATAAGCAACTAGCGCCGTTATACGAAGCTTTGGCAGCGCACGCCGGATTACGCCCGAATTCCTATCATGTGCCAGGGCACAAGCAGCGAGCGGAATGGAACGATCCGCAGTCCGCGGAGTTCTATCGCGCGCTGCTGCCGCTGGACGTGACGGAGCTCGCGGATACGGACGATCTCCATCATCCGCAAGGACCGCTGGCAGAAGCGCAGCGATTGGCCGCGCAATGCTTCGGCGCCGAGGAGACAAGCTTCCTCGTCGGGGGAAGCACATCGGGGAATCTGGCGATGATCCTCGGTACCGGCAGCCCGGGGGATCTCTATATCGTTCAACGCAACGTTCATAAGTCGATTATTCATGGGCTGATGCTGGCGGGGGCTAGAGCCGTTATGCTCGCTCCGCAGATCGACTCCCGATCAGGGCTTGCCGTTATCCCGCCAGAGAGCAGTATCCAGGCCGCATTGGAGCGTTATCCGGCGGCGAGAGGGGTCATCTTATCTACGCCCAATTACTACGGGATGGCGTCTTCGCTTGATCGGATCGTTCATCTCGCCCATAAGCGGGTCGTTCCGGTATTAGTCGATGAGGCGCACGGGGCTCATCTCGGCTTTCATCCGGCTTTTCCAGAGTCTTCGCTGCGAGCGGGTGCCGACGTCGTCGTTCAATCGACGCACAAGATGCTGTCGGCCATGACGATGGGGGCGATGCTGCATATGCAGGGCGACATCGTCGACCGCGAAGCGATTAAGCAGGCGCTGAGAATGGTGCAGAGCTCTAGCCCGTCATTCCCGATACTCACCTCGCTAGATTTAGCGCGCAGACAGCTTCATACGAGCGGAGCGGCAGCCTTCGAGCCGGCGCTTGAAGCGGTGCGTATCGTTACGGACAGGCTGGAGGAGACGCCGTTCCGCGCAATCGGTTACGGAAGCTTCGCCAGCGATTGGATTCGGTACGACCCGTTAAAGCTTGTGTTGTTCGATCAAGACGGCAAGCTAAGCGGCACAGAGCTTCGTGACGAGCTCGCCGAACGGAATTGCATCGCCGAGATGGCCGACGACCGTTATGCGGTGCTGGCGTTCGGTCCAGGGAGCAGAAGAACGGACGGAGAGGCGCTGTTAGAAGGGCTGCGCGATATCTCGGAGAACATAAGAGAGTTCACGCCTAATCGGTCTAAGCAAACGACGGCAGGGGAGACGGAAGAATCGCAACCTGAGACAGACGTTCCCGAACCGGTAACGTTCCGTCGCGGCACTCTATCGGCCAAGCCGGTTCGACTCGAGGACAGCGAAGGTTTAATCGCGGGAGAATGGGTGATTCCTTACCCGCCGGGTATTCCCGTTCTCTATCCCGGAGAGACGATTACGAAGAATAAGATTGTCGAGCTCTTAAGGTGGCGCGCGAGCGGCGCGCAAATTCAAGGAGCGCTCGATGCCGCCTTGGAGCATATCGTCGTGCAAGGAGAGTAAGCAATGAAAGCTCGGGACATTCGAACGATCGTGGCTTGGATCGCGGCAATCGGCTTAGCCGTTCTTATCGTATGGCTGTTAATGATCCCGCCGGTGTTGGGTTTGGCGGACAGCGGAGATTTCGCCCGCGTGATGGGCGGAGCGGGGATCGCGCCGCTCGATCCGAACGAGACTTACGATGACCGATACTTCGGCTTCTCGCATACCTATTACGGTTACGGCAGCTACATGCTGGGCGGTTACTTCTCTACCCATGTCCTGCTCGTCGCGATTGCCGGTTGGCTGGGCAGAATCGTCAGCCTGGATCATTTCGATATGCGGGTTCTGGGGTTCTGCTATGCCGCGTTATACATCTGGGCAATCGTACGGTTGATACGATATTCGCCTGAGCTTGATAACCGCAAGGCTACGCTGGCGGTATCCGTGGCATTGGCGGTTAGCCTCGTCTTCGTCTTCGGAGATATCGGATATATCGTCTACTTTCAGTCATTCTTCGGCGAGCCTTATGCGCTCATTGCGACGTTGTTGACGGTTGGCGCGGCGCTTGCCCTTCTAGCTTCGGACAAGCCAAGCGGCGCGATGCTGGCGATCTTCATCGGCGCCGCGTTAGCGCTGGCCACCTCGAAAATTCAGAACGCGCCGCTTGGCTTCGCCTTCGCGTTGCTAGCTTGGCGGATGCTGAAGCTGCGCGACGACCGGGGATGGCGCAAGCAAGTATGGACGGGAGCATTCATACTGGTCGTCTGCTCCGCGCTGATGATCGTCGTCGCTCCGGATCGGCTCAAGCATACGAACCTGTACCAGTCTATCTTTTTCGGCGTGTTGAAAAATTCTTCGGATGTCGCGTCTGATATGAAAGAACTCGGGATTCCGGATAAATACGCGGGGCTGGCGGGCACGAACTATTTTCAGAAGGATACCGTTATTCCGCAGTCGGACCCGGTCTTGCACCGGGAAGTGTTGGAGAGACTGAGTCATAAGGACATTGCGCTGTACTATGCGCGTCATCCTTCTCGGTTTATACAGAAGCTAGAAGTAGCGGCACGCAACGGGGTTTACATACGCCCGCTCTACTTGGGCAACTATGATCAATCGGCCGAGAAGCCGAGAGGCGCGGTATCGCACGCGTTCAGCGCGTGGAGCGAGTGGAAGGTGAAGACAATGCCGCATACACTGGGTATATTCCTCATGTTCTATGCGTTCTATTATCTCGCGCTTGCGTGGAGCTGGCTGCGCACGGCTTCGCTAAGGCTGCGGCTAGGCTTGGAAACGATGGCGATTATCGGCATAGCGGGAGCATTCGCGGTGTTCGTCGCGATTATCGGCGACGGCGAGGCCGACATGGGCAAGCATTTGTTTATGTTTAATGTGTGCTTTGATATGATGGTGATAAGCATCGTTGTTTCGATTGCTTACTTCATAATGAAGTTCATGTTCCGCAATGGCAGGAAGGTTTAGTCGGAGGGAGCTATTACATTGTCCAAAGGGATATTTATTACAATAGAAGGCGGAGATGGTGCGGGAAAAACAACGCTGATCTCCAGATTGAATGAACAAATCTACATTCATACCCAGCAAAGAACCGTACCGACTAGAGAGCCCGGAGGCAGTCCCATTGCGGAGGCGATAAGGTCAGTCATTCTGGATCGCAAACATACGCGAATGGACCCAAGAACCGAAGCGTTGCTATATGCAGCCGCCCGTCGTCAACACTTAATGGAAATTGTAAAACCTGCTATCGAGAGCAACAAAATCGTCATTTGCGACAGATTTGTCGACAGCAGTCTTGCATATCAAGGTTATGCGCGAGGCTTAGGGATGGATGAGGTATGGGAAATAAACCGTTTTGCTACAGAAGGATGCATGCCGGATATTACTTTATATCTCGATATTGATCCGGTGGTGGCCATGTCGAGAATATTGACGAACAATACAAGAGAAATCAATCGATTAGATCTAGAGAATATTAGTTTTCACCAAAAAGTTCGAGAAGGTTACCTTCAAGTTGCCGCCAAGTTTCCGGATCGAATTGTGGTTCTCGACGCTTCGCAGGCACCAGATGCCTTAGCCCTAGAAGCATGGGCTATTATCGAAGCGAAACTTAGCCGTAAACCATCGTAGAAAAAGAGGATTTCGCACGCTCCATGTCCAATTTATAATAGGTAGAGACAGACCCCATTACGAACCGAGGAGGGCCTGAACGATGAAACTTCTTATTGCCGTGATTCAGGATAAAGACAGCAATCGACTGTCGAACGCGCTTATTAAGGAAGGCTTTCGGGCGACGAAGCTGGCAAGTACCGGCGGATTTCTGCGTGCCGGGAATACGACGTTCTTAATCGGGATCGAAGACGAACGCGTGCAGAGCGCGCTCGACGTCATTCGCGCCAACTGCAAAGTTCGCGATCAGCTGGTGACTCCGGTGTCTCCGGTCAGCGGGGCGGCGGATTCCTACATTCCGTTCCCGGTCGAGGTTCAAGTCGGCGGCGCCGCGGTATTCGTCATGCCGGTCGAACGCTTCGAGCACTTTTAATGAAGCGGGACGGTGAACACGCATGAAGATCCAATCGCCGGGCTATCCGCTCATCAACAAGGCCGTACCTAGGGGCGAACTGGCCAGCCGCCCGCCGCAGATGCAAAGCTTCGGCGATTTGCTGCAACACCAAGACGAACAGCGTACGCAAGAGGAATTGCAGCGCAAGCTCGAGGACATTCGCCTGCAAGGAGATCGACTGGCCCGGTCGATGACGGTTCGCGAGCTTGTGCTGTACCGTCAGATGGTGAAGTCGTTCCTGGAGGATACCGTCAAGCGCGGCATCGGTCTGAAGGATACGAGAGGTTGGGATCGCCGCGGCCGGAGCAAGCGTTACAAGCTGCTCGAGGAAGTGGACACGATGCTCGTGGCCATGGGCGAAGAGCTGTTGACAACGGAAGAGGGCCGTTTGGATTTGCTGAATAAAGTCGGCGAAATTCGCGGCATCTTGATCAATTTGGCATTTTAGGCGATGAGCCAATTGTTATAGATTAAAGGCTATCGCGTGAGGAGTTCTAAGCATGGGCTTTGAGCAAATACTCGGACAGGAGCGCGTGAAGGCGATCTTACGCAGCGCGCTGTCCACCCGCAAGATCGCCCATGCGTACTTGTTCGCGGGACCGAGCGGCTCCGGCCGCCGCGAGATGGCGCAAGCGTTCGCGCAAGCGATCTTCTGCGAGCGCGGCGGCGCTGACGCCTGCGGGGAATGCTTGTCCTGCCGCAAGGTCATGCATGGCAACCATCCGGATTTGCACGTGATTACCCCGGACGGCGCAACCGTAAAGATCGAGCAAATTCGCGCCTTGCAGCGCGAATTGTCTTATCGGAGCGCCGGAGCGGGGTATAAGGTTTATATTATCGAAGCTTCGGAGACGATGACGACTCAGGCTGCGAACAGCCTGCTGAAATTTCTCGAAGAACCGCCGGCTCCCGTGGTCGCGATCTTGCTCGCGCCGAGCGCCCAAGCGGTGCTGCCGACCATCGTATCGCGTTCCCAATTGGTCGCTTTCACGCCCGGGGATCGGGAAGCGCTGGAAGCGGCTCTCGTCGCGGAAGGCAAACCGCCTTTGCTGTCGCGCGCTGCCGTGAATTTGGCTTCCGGATTAGCGGCGAGTCGAAAATTGGTAGAAGAGAATTGGTTTGCAGAAATTCGAAACGTAGTGATACAATTAGGGAAGGAGCATCCGTCCCGGTTCTCTGCGAATCTGCTACAAGCGCAGCAGCAGGTGTTTAAGACGGATCTCTCGGAACATGTCGAAATCTTGCTGCAGTTGATGGCACTGTGGTATAGAGATATGATATACGCCATGACCGGACGCCAGCAGCTGATGGTGTTCCCTGATCAAGGGGATTGGATCGCGAAGACGGCCTGGTCCCGGACGATCGACGGATGGGTTGCGGCGATGGAGTCCGCGCTCATGGCGGCAAGAAGAATGAAGGCTCATGTGCCTCCGCAATTGGCGCTTGAGCAATTTCTGGTGAACGTGCGGGAGGGATAGATTTGTACGATGTCGTCGGCGTTCGCTTCAAGAAAGCGGGCAAAATCTATTATTTCGATCCCGCCGAGCATCCGGTGTCCAAAGATCAGCACGTTATCGTCGAGACGGCTAGAGGCGTAGAATATGGCAAAGTCGTCGTCGGTCCTAAGACGGTAGGCGAGTCCGACGTCGTTCTGCCTTTGAAGAAGGTCATTCGCATCGCGGGCGATACCGACGCTAAAGCCGTCGACGAGAATCGCAGCGCGGCGAAGAACGCCTTCTCGGTCGGTTTGCAGAAGATCAAGGACCATGCGCTTAAGATGAAGCTTGTGGACGTGGAATACACGTTCGACCGGAATAAAATCATTTTTTATTTTACGGCTGAAGGGCGCGTCGATTTCCGTGAGCTGGTCAAAGATTTGGCCGGCGTATTCCGGACCCGCATCGAATTGCGGCAGATCGGCGTGCGCGATGAAGCGAAGATGCTCGGCGGTATAGGTCCGTGCGGGCGCGTGCTCTGTTGTTCCTCGTGGTTAGGCGACTTCGAACCGGTCTCCATCAAGATGGCTAAAGACCAGAACCTGTCGCTGAATCCTACGAAGATCTCGGGGCTTTGCGGCCGACTCATGTGCTGTCTGAAATACGAGCACGACAATTACGAGAGCGCCAAAGAAGAGCTCCCTTCCGTCGGTAGAATGGTTGTTACATCGATGGGCGAGGGCAAGGTAGTCGGCTTGAATGTCGGCTCCAGAAGCGTTCATGTGCAGCTGTTCGAGCTTGGTAAAGTGAAGGAGCTGCCTTTCGACGATGTCGTCTTGAAGTGACGCACTCGACATACTCGGATGCCTTGAGGTGGATGGTTGTTCATGAAGGATATTTTCGCTCGCGTGAATGAGCTTGAATCGCATTTGGGTGCGGTACACGCGGATTTCGGATCGCTCAAGCAGCAGATTAAAGAGTTGCTCGAAGAAAACCAGCGGCTGCGGATCGAGAATGGGCAGCTGCGCAAAGTGCTCAAGCGAGAAAATGACCCGACGGCGCCTCCTCAGACGGCAGAACAACCGGCTGCCGTTAAAGGAGACAAGCCGGCGCCGGTTGCATTAGGCGTTGGGGAAGGCTACGATAACTTGGCAAGGTTGTACCACGAAGGGTTTCACATCTGCAACGTCTATTATGGGCATCTGCGGATGGAAGGGGATTGCTTGTTCTGTCTGTCATTCCTGAGCAAGTAAGCAAGTCGAATACATCGGACGAAGCACGCCGTCTTTCCTTCATAAGGAAAGGCGGCTTTTGTTAAGAATAGAACAAAGGCAGGATGATCATGAACGAAGCGAACGTAGAAGGAAGCGCACGGCTTGAGCCGGGAGAACGATTGGACGATTTGTTGACCCATAACCTGAAGATCATACAAAGTCCCGACGTGTTCAGCTTCTCCTTGGATGCAGTGCTGCTCGCCCGATTCGCCGGCGTGCCTCCCCGGGGCCGCGTGCTTGATCTGTGTACGGGCAACGGCGTCATTCCGTTGCTCCTGACGACCCGAACGACGGCGACGGTCGACGGCGTAGAGATTCAACCTCGGCTCGCGGATATGGCGCAGCGCAGCGTTCGGCTGAATGGGCTCGAGGATCGGGTTACGATTATCGAAGGGGACCTGCGCGAGTGGAAGGTGGAGGGCGAGCTATATGACGCGGTCACCGTCAACCCTCCATACTTACCGCTGCAGAGCGGCGATCATAAGGACAACGTCCATCAGGCGATGGCTCGTCACGAGCTCGGCTGCAAGCTGGAGGACGTCGTTGCGGCTTGCGCAAGGTCTGTCCGGCGCGGTGGACGGGTGTCCATGGTCCATCGTCCGTCCAGGCTGGCCGATATTATCGATCTCATGCGCAGGCATAAGCTGGAGCCGAAGCGCATCCGGTTCGTACACCCTCGTAAGGAGGCGGAGGCGAACATGGTATTAATAGAAGCAACGCGCGAGGGCAAGCCTGAAGTGAGGCTGTTGCCGCCTGTTATCGTGTATGGAGACGACGGCGACTATACGCCGGAGCTTCTCGCCGTATTCTACGGAGAAGCTGCGGAGCTTCCCGGCTTCAAGCGCCATAACGGGCGGGCTCACGGTCCGAGTTACGCGGGTAAGGATACGCAGGAAGAGGGTGAGTAAGGTCGAGCCCGACGAAGATTTCGTATATCAAGGAGGAGTCGCAATGATGGAAGCGAGCGTCCAACGCAGCTTCGCGAACCGCGATCGGCCGGGAACGCTGTACCTGGTCGCTACGCCGATCGGCAACCTGGAGGATATGACGTTCCGCGCGATCCGGACGTTAAAGGAAGTGCAGCTGATCGCCGCCGAAGATACGAGGCAGACGCGCAAGCTGCTGACTCACTTCGAGATTCAGAATCGATTGGTCAGCTATCATGAGCATAACCGCGAAGCGAGCGGTCCCGAGCTGATCCGGATGCTCACGGAAGGACAGAGCATCGCCTTAGTCAGCGATGCGGGCATTCCTGCCATCTCCGATCCGGGAGCCGATCTCGTGGCCCTAGCCGTCAGCGAGGGAATACCCGTCGTGCCGATCCCGGGCGCTAACGCGGCGCTATCGGCGCTGATCATCTCCGGCTTGTCAACGGATCGGTTCTTGTTCATCGGCTTCCCTCCGAGGGAACGAAAGGGCATGGTTAAGCTGCTGGATACGTTAGAGAACGAGACGGGCACGATCCTCATGTACGAATCGCCGCACAGGTTGAAGAAGACGCTAGCCGTAATCGCGGAGCGATGGGGACATCGGGACATGGCGATCGTGCGCGAATTAACCAAGCGCCATGAGGAGGCGGTCAGAGGAACCGTGCAGGCGTGCTTAGCGCACGTGGAGCAGCATCAACCGCTCGGCGAGTGCTGCATCGTGCTTCAAGGGAAGTCGGAAGCGGAGCGCTTGGCGGATTCGAACGGAGAGGCAGGCGCTGCTGTAGGAGCCTGGTGGTCGGAGCTTACGCTAACCGAACATGTACAGGTGTACGAGGACAAGCAGCAAACCCGCAAAGAAGCGATGAAGTCGGCAGCCGCGGACCGAGGAGTTTCCCGCAGGGACGTCTATCAAGCGTTACTGGGAGAGGAGTAATCACGCCCGGCCGCATCTAACCGTTCCGACATCACTCACGTATAGCTCCTACCTTATCCAGCTGCCTTTGTTTGTATTGAAGGAGATCGTTCAACAGAAGTTGAGCTTCCTTCCTAAATAAGGTTGATGAGAATGATTGCATATCCCAGTCATATTCAGGGTCCAATGTCCCTTCTTTCGGATGTCGGAAGAACGCCTGAATATTCTTGCCGCTAAGATAACCCGTCCATTCTCCGAATCGGCTGTTGACCTCCGGTGTGTTCAGTACGCTGGCCAGTCCGTTAAGGCTATTGTTTATCTGCGGCTCGTCCGACAACAGATAGGAAATGAGCTGGAAAGCTTCTTTCTTGCGCGTGCTGTTCTTCGGGATACCAAGGTAGTAGTAGGCGGGAGCCGGACCGGTTCCGGGGGCATCGGCGAATACCGGAAAACTGACCATATCCCACGTTGCCAGAGGGGCCGAGAACCCTGAGGTAGCGTTATTCCGCCATCCAGAACTGTCCCCTAAATAACGGCTAGCGATCATCGCGATCTGTTTATCATAAAATTGCGCAGCCACGTCATTGATATTTGTCGACCGATCAAACTTCTCTAGCTCCGTCATCTCGCCGTACAATTGAGATGCCCTTTCCCATCGTTCGCTATCCACATTCGGCATCCCTTCGGAATCCAATACTCGGATGTCGAATTGGCTAAAGACCAAATGTTTGTCCGGGACTTTCAATGCGGCTCTATTCCCTCTTAACGGATGTTCGGTGATCTGCCATGCCAAGCTGAAAACTTCGTCCCATGTCATCCCGTCTGTTGGCGCGGAAATTTCTAATTCATTGAAAATATCGGCGTTGTAATAGAGCGCATACACGTTTTTACCGAACGGGATTCCGTAGATTTGACCGTCGCCTTGCTCCCGAACGATGTCCATCTGCTGACCTTGAATATGTCCGGATAGATTCGAACTTGAATCCATATAGGTGTCCAACGGCTCTAAGTACCCCGATTTGAACAAATACGGCGCAAGCGTGTTTTCAAACATGACAAGGTCTCCCGGTACATCTTTTTCAACGATATCATAGATATACGTAGCATCAAGGTTTCCGGATTGTGAATAACGGAAGCGTAAGAACTTCGTTGTATCAAATAGCGCATTCGGAAACTGTTCCTTTAACGCATTCACTGCGTACAATTCGGGCGACAAGCCTGAGCCGGAATCCCAGATGATTTGAAATTTCCCCTCAATGGTTTGCTCGGGAAGATTCTTCGTTAGGTCCATGCAAGAAGTTAATAACAACATCGCTGCTGCTGTAATGGTGACTACGACATTTTTGGTGATTCGCATATTCGACACTTCCCCGTGTTAATCTTCATACCATTTCGATTGAACCTGATACATTCTCTCGTACTCGCCGGCGCGTCTTAGTAGTTCATCATGCTTTCCTTGCTCTACAATTTGACCGTTCTTCATGACAAGAATATGGTCGACTTCTCTGCAGATGCCGAGACGGTGGGAAATAAGAAATGTTGTTTTACCTTCGGCCATGCTTAGGAAATCTTCGAATATTGCAGCTTCGGTCATTGGATCCATCGAGGCGGTCGGTTCGTCCAGAACAACTACCTCTGCGTCTCGGAAGTATGCACGGCTAATAGCAATTTTTTGCCACTGTCCTTGCGATAGCTCACGTCCGCCATCAAACATGGGTCCAAGCGGGGAATCAAAGCCGTCCTCTAGCCCTAAGAGAAATTCATTTGCACCCGTCTTGGCCGCAGCGGCCTCCAGTCTGGCGTCTTCGGTCAATTGATGGACTGAACCGAATCCAATGTTCTCTCGTACGGTTAGCTGATAACGAACGAAATCTTGAAACACCGCTGTTATTCTTTTTCTGAGTTCAATGGGATCGAACATTCTGATATCGATACCGTCGTATCGAATCGTGCCTTTCGATGGGGTATAAAGGCCAAGCAAACATTTGACTAATGTTGATTTACCTGCACCGTTATCGCCGACGACGGCAATCTTCTGTCCGGGACGAACAAAGAAGCTAATGTTGTTGAGTACTGGTTCGGGTTGACCGGGATAGCGGAATTCTAGTCTGTCGACCTCGATACCCTGCTTGATCCGGTCCGCAATTGGCATTGGAACATGCGGCTGTTCCTCTACCGGCAACTCAAAGTAAGCAAAGAGTTCACGAGCGAATAGCGCATTTTGGTACATGAAGGACATGTTGGAGGAGATGAGCATAAGTTGGTTGTTGGCTGCCGAGAAAGCTTCGACCAACGCGACGTACTGACCGAGAGTCAACTTTCCTTTCGTTCCTAACCAAGCGAGTCCGATTACAAGAGTTCCGCCAATGAGGCTGTTAAAGGATTCTACTCCCCAGTTCAACAGAATTCCTTTTCTCTCTAGACGGATCTGTTCATCTGCGTTTTTCCAGAACAAACTTCTCCAACGATCGGTTAAATAGGGGGCAAGTCCGAACAGTCGAACCTCCTTGGCCGAATCGCGACCGACTAGCAAATTGAACACATATTGCGCTTTACGGGCAACAGTCGTCTGAAGCCTCATCTGCTGATAACGCCTTTGCCCCAGATTCATGTTTACAATCAGCGTTGGAGCGACGAATAAGAGAAGTCCGACAGCGAGCAGCCAATGAAAGCTGGCGACGATGAAGAAATAGCCGCTGACGGTAATTAGACTCTGGACGACCGCAAAGGAATTATCGATCATGATCAGACTATTTTGGCTTACAGTCGCTCGGTGAAACGAATCGTAATAATCCGGCTGGTCAAAAGCAACAAGTGGAAGTTGCGAAGCTTGTTTCGCCATACGATTTTCAATATAAAATTTCATTTTCATTTTATGGGACGACAGAATAATACCGTTCAATGTTCGAATGCCTGCAGCGGCTATTGCTAGTCCCGCTTGCAGTCCTACAACCTTCCATACGTCGCTTACAGGATGGTCCGCTGTGATAACCTGCGTTACGGCATTAATTAGCATACTCAAGATGTAGAGGTGAATCACAGGATGCAAAGCGAGAAGAAGTCGACATGCACTGGTATATAGTAACCGAACAGGAGAAACAGCCCAAAGCAAGCGGTACATTCGGATGAGGGTGACAATGAGCTCGATTGTTCGCACCCGTCCAACCAAGGAACGATTGAGTTGCTTGAGACTAGTCATTGAGAGCATTCCCCACTTTTTCCACGCTTAACTAGGTGCTAGATTTATATACTGAAAATACAAGAAAAGCCATCATTAATCAAATAAAATCCACAATATAGTAAAATAACCTAAGAAAGCGCTTTAATTTTGAAAGTTGACATCCTAATATTAACATTTAGAATCTTAATTGTACCAATCCAATATATTTTGGAAACAAGGAGGTGGACTATATGTGCGGTGTTAGCTATTTTTGCACGACTACTCTTTGTCATCAAGGTTGGGGTTACGTAAAGTATTCCCTAGACTCAAATGGATCGATTTGCGCAGCTAATTGTGAAGAATGGGGCGGAGTTTGCGGGGGATATTGATTTAACGAAGGGGCGCAGTATAGCGCCTCTTTTTATGATTTCTGGAGAAAAAGGGGTGGAACAATGGATGATTTGTATATTTTGCTGCAGGTGTTTCTTGTGACGATATTCATATTTTCAGCAGTAACTAAACTGATCGCCCGTTATTCCTTCTTTGAAACGCTCGAATCGATAGGTATGAATCGTTTTTATTCCTATATCGTTTCCTGGGCAGTCCCATTGTTCGAACTATTGGCGGGTAGTCTGCTGCTTATTGATTCTTTAATGGTTGCTGGAGAGGTTATCCTACTGTGCTTGCTGACAGTGTTCGTCGTCATTTCGATTCGGGGGATGCGTGCCAAAGAGCAGAAAGTAGACTGTCAATGCTTCGGCGATTTAGTAGAGGAGCCAATTGGAATAAACACATTAATTCGCTCGATCGTTCTAATCGCATTTACCGTAACACTGCTGTTAAATGCCGAAGAGACCGCTTTGTATAAGATGTCGACAATGGACATTCTAGCGACATTTTTCTTCTCTCTCGGAGTCATCATGCTTTATGCGCTAGCAACGGCGTTCCGGGATCGATATCGGGTGACTAAAGGCGGGGAATTTCTATGAATCTCATGAATGCTTCCTATATCGTGCTTTGGCTGCTAGTTTTGACTTTATCGGTGTTCGTCATTAACCTTTCAAAGAAACCAAGCAAGGTGCTCGCGGCGAATCAGTCAGGATTGCCGGTTGGAGCCAGATTTCCGAAGTTCGAGATTCATTCGGTTAACAAACAGCTACCGTTCAGTGTCGTTTACCCCGAAGGCAAAGAGACGATCCTGCTATTCTCATCGCTCCGATGCGCAATCTGCGATACGGTATATCCACTGCTGTTTACAGCAGAGCAAAAATATAAGTTGAAGACGCAAGTGATAATGGAGTCAAAAGACGACAAATTCGAGAGTATCATTCAGAAGATCGAGGACAAAAGTTTGAATGCTCCGGTATATGCGCTTACGCAACACATTAAGGAAGAAGTGAAGCTTGCAGGCTTCCCGTTCGCTTATTATTTATCTGCGGATGGAAAAGTGCTGTCCAAGGGCGTAACTACTTCGTTTGCAGACATTGATTTACTTGTTAGGCAGGGGCGCCGGGTGGCCGCGAGAAAGCTTGCTGGATAGATTAATAGTCTGAAATACACCTATACTGACGAAATGGGCTGCCTATGGCAGTCCTTTTCGTTGTTGGTTTCTTCCTGTACGTTAGAAGAACAAAAAAACGCCTCCCGATACCATTCTCGGGAGGCTTGCAAGGAGTTATAAAAAGGTTAGAATTAACATTTAGAAGAGTACAACATCATTATAAACTATTTTCTTTAATTTGTCACAGGTGAAGGCAAATCCTTCAAACATTCTCTGCAAACAATTTTGCCTTTGAAGTACGTAACGTTCTCGGCATTGCCGCAGAAGATGCAAGCAGGCTCGTATTTCTTCAGCATAATGCGCTCGCCGTCTACATAAATCTCAAGCGCGTCCTTCTCGCCGATGCCCAGCGTACGACGAAGCTCGATCGGAATGACCACCCGTCCTAGTTCATCAACTTTACGCACGATTCCCGTGGATTTCATCATTTGGCATTACCCCTCTCATAAGGTTAAAATTAATACAAACGGACTCTATCGTCCAAAGCTTGTCTTGAAATCGCCAGCATTCGACAAGTAATTCGACAAAGTTCTCTGTTTTCCGCTTTTTATAGTACCAACTCTTCCCAAATAAGTCAACCTGAAAGACATTCAAATATATGGACATTTTCATGAGAATCTTATAATATAAGGCGGAATTTAGAACGATGCCCTGTTCGTGTCATGAAATCAAACAGGAAATCACATAACGACATCATTCGACAAAATATGATACGGAGCGCCTATTTTGTCGACAATTCATAAAAAACGAGGTGAGTATCGATGGTTGCGAAGCTGCAGGAAGAGAAAGTATTCAAAGATCCGGTCCATTCAGCCATCTACGTGCAGGACTTAACGATCTGGAAGTTGATCAATACGACTGAATTTCAAAGGCTTAGGCGGATTCGGCAGCTGGGGACTTCCTACTTAACCTTCCATGGAGCCGAGCACAGCCGATTCTCGCACTCGTTAGGCGTATACGAGATTACCCGCAAGATCATCTCGCAATTCGAGCGCAACGGCTATTCGGATTGGCCGCAGGAAGAGAGACTGCTCAGCTTGTGCGCTTCTTTATTGCATGACGTCGGACACGGGCCGTTCTCCCATTCGATCGAGGAAGTGTTCCACACCCACCACGAGCAGTGGACTTGCGACATCATCGAGGGAGATACGGAAATTAATCGGGTGCTAAGAGAGGTCTCTTCGGATTTTCCGGAGCAAGTGGCGTCCGTGATCCGCAAGACGTACGACAAACCGATCGTCGTCAGTCTCGTGTCGAGCCAGATGGACGCCGATCGCATGGATTATTTGCTGAGGGATGCTTATTTTACGGGAGTGAACTACGGCACCTTCGACTTGGATCGCATTCTCCGCGTGCTTCGGCCCTACAAAGGCAAGATCGTCGTCAAAGAGAGCGGCATGCATGCAGTGGAAGATTATTTGATGTCCCGTTACCAGATGTACTGGCAAGTCTACTTCCACCCTGTCACCCGCAGCTCGGAGATCGTGCTTCGGCAAATTTTCCGCAGGGCGAGCGAGTTGTTGCGGGATGGATACGCGTTCGGATTCATGCTTCCGCCGATCGCGCATTTAATAGAAGGAACGCTAACGTTATCGGACTACCTGATGCTGGACGAGGCGCTCGTACAGACGGCTTTTCGACAATGGGAGCATGAACAAGATGAGCTATTGTCGAATTTATGCAGCCGATTCCTGAACCGGCAATTGTACAAATATACGCCGCTGGAGCAGAAAGACGAGGCTTGGTTGGAGGGCGTCAGGGAGGAATGGAAATCGATCGGCCTTCATCCGGAATATCATCTGGAGGTAGATACGCCATACGATTCTCCCTACGATATCTATAAACCGGAGCTGCTGCCGGGCAGCAGCGGGAAGCTCCCGATTCTGCTTCTGGACGACCGCGAGCAGCTGACGGAAATTTCCGTGAAGTCGGACATCATCCGTTCGATTGCCGGCATTCACCGGGGTAAATACTACATCTATTACCCCGAAGACGAGGTTCGCAAGCACGCCGATCGACTGAGTTCAGAAACTCGCAACAAACTCTCTATATAATAGAAGGGAGACAACTTCCGACATGTTAATCGACACCCACGCGCACCTAGACTCCCCGAAATTCGACAGCGACCGGGAAGAAGTTATCGCGCGCGCGCAAGCCGCGGGAATCGACACGATCGTCAACATCGGTTTTAACCGGGAAACGATTCCGACGACGATGGAGCTAGCCGAGAAATACCCGTTCATCTACGCTGCCGTCGGTTGGCATCCGACCGATGCGGTCGATATGAAGCTAGAAGAAGATTTGGCATGGATCGAGTCGTTATGTTCTCATCCGAAGGTCGTGGCGATCGGCGAAATCGGGTTGGATTATTATTGGGATACGTCGCCTAAGGAGATCCAGCATACGGTATTCCGCGAACAGATCCGGCTTGCCCGCAAGTTGAACAAGCCTATCGTCATTCACAACCGCGATGCGCACGAAGATATCGTCAAGCTGCTGCGCGAGGAGCGCGCTTCGGAGGTCGGAGGAATTATGCATTGCTTCTCCGGCAGCTGGGAGATGGCCAAGATGTGCCTAGATATGAACTTTTACATCTCCTTCGGCGGACCGGTGACGTTCAAGAACGCACGGGTACCCAAAGAGGTCATGGAGAAGGTTCCGTTGGATAAAATGTTGATCGAGACGGATGCTCCATATTTGACTCCTCACCCCCATCGCGGACAACGAAACGAGTCTGCTTATGTGCGACTTGTGGCCGAGACGGCAGCTGAGATTAAAGGGTTAAAACTGGAGGATATTGCTAAAATTACGAGCGATAATGCTCGCGACTGTTTGTGTCTACCGAGATAAAACGGTTACATTCGATGAAATAAAGACCGGTACGCAGAAAAAACTGTTTTTTGGAGCGTTAATTGCTTAATTTATCGGCGAATTCAGGAAAAAACGGCCAAATTCGCCCTTTACGCCTTCTTTACACGTCGAGTAGGTAGAATGTATCATCTAGAACAGAAGTTTGAATATGGCATCCCTTTTCCAGCGCGCTGAATCTCCAATATGGAGAGCGGGGGACCCGATAAAGCGTCTGCGATTCACGAATCGTTAGACGTGGTCCGAGCAATCTTGGGGTGAATTTCGCAAGCGGTGTTCAGGAAGCTTCCCTCTGAAGTTCTCCAGGCATTCGTAAGCGGATAGGGCAACTCTCTTTGCCCGAACCCGACAGCTAACCTCGCAAGCGTAGTAGAGAGAGGTCAACCTCGTGCATCCCCATTCCCTTACATTATCTAAGCGGAAGCCACGAACAGGTCCTCTGTCAGTGGCTTTTTGTGTGGAAAAAAAGGCTTATGAATGGTCGGACAACGTAAAATCGCCTGGCTTGGAACAGGCGGCGCATCGCTAGAACCGCTATCAATGCTGCAATCCCGCGGTTACCAGCATGCGTCGTTAACAAATCGGATAGTCGCGTCAGACTACAGTCATGCATCACAGTCGACGGCGGGGCTATGAAGGAGGAGCGAGAAAATGGGAGAAGTTCCTGTACAGGATTCCCATGATCCACGACCGACCGGCAAGCTTATCGCACTGCTGCGATGGAAACATGAGCATACTCGTATTGTTCTACTAAGCGCCATTCTACTTTTCGCCGTTCTAACTATGTTCATGTCGCTGCTGCAACCCGCGGTAGCCAAAAGTATTTCCATCGTGGACAACGGAGTTACCTCCGTCATCCAAACCAGAAGCTCGGATGTTCAAGAAGTTCTGGAAGAGCAACAAATCAGGGTCGGTCCTTATGATCGTTTATCGATGACAACGGGGGAATTGGCCAATGGCAGCACGATCGTAATCGATCGCGCGAAGGGCGTTAAGGTCAAGGCGGATGGGAAAGAAGCCGTAAAATATACAGCGGCCGACTCCGTCGAAGAAGCGATCAGGGAGCTGAATCTTTCGCTGGGAAGCGAAGATCGGGTAACTCCTGCGCTGAATACGCCCGTAACGGAAGGTATGGAAGTCGTCATTACCCGCGTCCGCACCGAAGTGGTCGAGTCGTCGCAACCGGTCGCGTTCCAGGTCGTGGAACAGAAGAACGCGGATCTCACGGAAGGCAAGACCAAGGTCGTGAAGACGGGTCAAGAAGGACAAGTCGTCGTACGGACGGCTAAAGTGTATGAGGACGGCAAGCTTGTAGGCGAACGGGTTCTGGAGAAGACTGTCTCCAAGCCCGCCGTTCACCAAGTTGTCGCGATCGGCACGAAGAAGCCTGAAGTCAAGACACTGTCCTATAACGGCAAGCCGACCGAAGCGGAAGCTAAGGTCGTTAATCTGAACGGCAAGTCGGTGAAAGTCAAACGCATGCTCAGCAACGTCACGCTGACGGCGTATTCCGCCGACTTCGCTTCCACGGGCAAGCGGAAAGGCGATAAAGGCTACGGCATTACATCTTCCGGCGCGGTCGTAGAAGAAGGGCGCACGATCGCCGTCGACCCGAAGGTTATCCCTATCGGCTGGTGGGTGTACATCGAAGGGATCGGATTCCGCCGTGCGGAGGATACCGGAAGCGCGGTTAAAGGCAAGAAGATCGATGTCTATTATGACAGCGAGAAGCATGCGGATCGGTTCGGCACGAAGAAGGGCTATACGGTTTACGTAATCGGTCCGGTCAAGCCGTCGGTAAGCTAACGGGGTTCATACCCTGCATGAAATCGGGAAGAGGCGTCATTGGCGCATCTTCCCGTTTTGTGTTATAGCATACATAGGGAATATGGCAGATGGAAAAGGCGGAATGGAAGACGATGTTTCAAGAGATGATTGTCGTAGAGGGCAAAGACGATACGGTGGCCATCAAGCGGGCGCTGGGGGCCGACACGATCGAGACGGGCGGTTCGGCGATCGGGGAGGACGTCCTCCGGCGCATAGAGCTCGCGCAGGAGCGGAGAGGCGTCATCATCTTCACCGACCCGGACGCGCCGGGAGAGCGTATACGCAAGATCGTAGCGGAGCGCGTCCCGGAAGCCAAGCATGCCTTCCTTACGAAGGATGAGGCCAGGAGCTCGCATGGGCTTGGCGTGGAGCATGCGTCGGATGAAGCGATTCGCAGGGCGATCGATCGCGTGCGGGGGACGGAGAGCGGCGCAGACGAGCTTCCGCAGATCGAATGGAGCGATCTGCTGGATGCGGGTCTGATCGTGCACGCCTCCTCCGCGCGGCGCAGAGAGCGTATGGGAGAGTTGCTCGGTATCGGTTATGCCAACGGCAAGCAATTTCATAAAAGATGCCTCATGTTCCGCATCACGCGCGTGGAGTTCGCGGCGGCATTGGAACAACTGGAGCGGGAAGGGCTGTAGACGAATCCATGAGTAATCATTCGAATCAAGATATCGCGACATCGTCCCGGACGAAGGAGATTATCCGCAAGCACGGCTTCACCTTCAAGAAGAGCTTAGGGCAGAATTTCCTTACCGACTTGTCCGTGCTGGACCGAATTATCGACGCGGCGAATTTGGACAAGACGAAAGGAGCGCTCGAGGTCGGACCGGGCATCGGTTCCTTGACCGAGCAGCTTGCGCAAGCGGCGGGCAAAGTGACGGCGGTTGAGCTAGATCGGAGGCTCATTCCGATTCTCGGAGACGTGTTGTCGCCGTATCCGCACGTGAGCGTCGTCCATGGAGATATCCTAAAGACGGATCTTCGGAAGCTGTGGGAGGAACAGTTCGCAGGATGCGCCGGCGTCAGCGTCGTGGCCAACTTGCCTTATTACGTGACGACGCCGATTATTATGAAGCTGCTTGAAGAGCATCTGCCGCTCGAGAATATCGTCGTCATGGTGCAGAAGGAAGTCGCCGAGAGAATGGCTGCGAAGCCTGGCGGCAAGGAATACGGCAGCCTGAGCATCGCGGTGCAATATTATTGCGAGCCCGAGCTTGTCTGCATCGTGCCGGGCAGGGCGTTCATTCCGCCGCCGAACGTGGATTCGGCGGTCATTAAGCTGCGGAGACGCAAAGAGCCCGCCGTGGCGGTAGCCGACGAGGAGAAGTTCTTCCGCGTCGTTCAGACGGCGTTCACGCAGCGGCGCAAGACGTTGTCCAACAACCTGTCCGCGTTGTCGGGCAAGGAACGCAAGGGCGAGCTGATGGAGCTGTTGCGGTCCTGCGACGTACAGCCGGAGCGGAGAGCGGAGACGCTGTCGCTGGCGGAGTTCGCCAGCATCACCGAGGCGCTGACGGCAAGCGGCATGCTCTAGGTGTTAGGGACGCGCACCGGATGCGGCATCCCTCCATAGGATAGACGAAGAGGTGATTGCCCATGATGCAGGGGGATCTGGTCGTCCGCAAATCCTATGGTGGAGATATGTTATTCAGGGTTGCGGCATTCGCCGGACAGCAGGCCGTGCTCAGAGGGATGGATTATCGGTTGCTGGCAGACGCGCCGGTTCACGACCTCCAGAAGGTGCGGAATCCGGACGAGCTCGGCGGGACGCGCCGGGCACGCCTGCACGCCGACGAATCCATTAGGCATATGAACGAGATGCGTAACAGGCAGACGGGAATCTCGGGGTATCTGGCGCAGTTGGACGACAGGCGTCAGCCGTATTTCGAATTGCCCGGCAAAGTGCTGCATCTAGACGGCGATTTTAATTACTTGAATAAGAGCATGCAGGTGTATCGCCAGCTCCGAGTGCCTGCCGAAGGCGTGCATTGTCACGAGTCGCAGATGCCGCAGGTGCTTGCAAGGATGCTTCCTCAGTTCCATCCGGATATCGTCGTCATAACGGGTCATGACGGGGTGCTGAAGCAGAAGCAAGATCTGCAGCAGCTAGGCAGCTACAAAAACTCGATCAACTTCGTTCGCGCGGTTAACGTCGCCAGGGAGTACGAGCGAAGCCGTGATTCGCTCATCGTCATCGCCGGCGCGTGCCAATCGCATTTCGAAGCGCTGCTGAATGCAGGCGCCAACTTCGCCAGCTCGCCCGGCAGAATCATGATTCATGCCCTAGACCCTGTCTATATCGCCGTGAGGGCGTCGTTCACGCCTTTCCGCGAGACGATCAATATCGCGGACGTCATCGCGCATACGATCAGCGGCAAGCAGGGTGTCGGGGGCATCGAGACGATGGGACGTTATCGGGTCGGCGTGCCGAATTTGAAAGCGTCTGATCAGGAGCAAAATGTGAACATTGTGTGACAGAAAATAATCAAGATTGTGAAAAACCCCTTCACATCAAGGAAAATGACCGTTGACAGCAAAACCGTACCGTTGATATAATATTGAGCTTATTTGACACCTCCCCTGATTTTAGTTATAATTTACAGGGAAAGAGGTGGTAGTGGATCATGGCTAAAAACGCGCTTCTAGAGATCAAACGAAGCCTGGAACCGCACGTCGGTTCGAAGATCATGCTCCGCGCCAACGGTGGACGCCGCAAGACCATCGAACGCACGGGCGTGCTGGAAGAAATCTACCCATCAGTGTTCATCGTCAAGCTCGATCAAGAGCAACACGCATTCAAGCGTGTCTCGTACAGCTATGCGGATATCTTGACCGAGTCGGTTGAAGTAATGTTGTGTAATGACGAAGGTCAGGTTCGCATCAACTACTTATCGCATTGACTCGTTGGTATGCACGGGCAGCACCGCGCTTGAAGAGCGCCGGGGCTGCCTGTTTTGCATGCGCGGCGTTCGGCGGGGGCAAGCTAAGGCTTGAACGTCAACCATGCGAAGGAGGAAACGGAATGAGTCGCAGAAGAGGCGTAATGTCCGAGCAATTCAAGGCGGAGATCGCCAAGGACTTAGGAATATACGATAAAGTACAGCGCGAAGGCTGGGGCGGAATCACGACCAAGGACGCCGGCAACATGGTGAAGCGGGCGATCCAGATCGCGGAGCAAGCGGCGGCTAAGGGTAATTCCCCAACCCCCTAAATCCCCCTTCCCCGGAAGGGGGACTCCAAAGGGCTACCGCCCTCTGGACACCCGGAAGGAAGTACCTCGGATGATCGATGGTGCGGTGTAAGGACGGGGTGTTGGTGCTGGTGCTCGCGTTTTCGCTGGATGGCAGACTCTTATGGTCGGCCATTTGCGAAAAAGCTGTAGTGCGAGGAAATGCCTGCCTTGCTTCGCGGCGTCCTTCGCCGGGTAACCGGCTACGGTGGGGCGCCCTTGCTTCGCGGCGCGGTCTCGTATATATACTCGACTCGATTGAGCCGGACCTGCTATTCTAAAGGTCCGGCTTCTTGTTCTGCAACGGTTCCACAGACCGCTGCAGCGACACTGGGGTGTAAGTTTGTTCTGCAACGGTTCCACAGACCGCTGCAGCGACACTGGGGTGTAAGTTTGTTCTGCAACGGTTCCTTAGACCGCTGCAGCGACACTGGGGCGTAAGTTTGTTCTGCAACGGTTCCTTAGACCGCTGCAGCGACACTGGGGCGTAAGTTTGATCTGCAATGGTTCCACAGGCCGCTGCAGCGATACTGGTGTGGATGTTTGTTTTTGAAATAACGGCATATCGGCAGTTATTTCTTCTCTCACCGTCAACTGCGCCGAAATAACAACAAAGTGACAGCTATTTTCGCGGTTTCCGCCTAAAACCGTCCTAAGTGGGGGAAATACCTGCGCATAGTTGTTATTTTCGCCGATAGCCCGGTACAGACTCGAATTACCTGCGCATGGTTGTTACTTTCGCCGATAGTCCGGAACAGACTTCAAGTACCTGCGCATGGTTGTTATTTTCGACGATAGCCCGGAACAGACTCCAAGTACCTGCAAATGGTTGTTATTCGCGTGGCCGGAGGCGATGGCGAAGATTCGCAGAGCGCCGAAACCGCGGAAAATCGCAATCGTTGAGCGGGTTTGTTATAATATGTAAAGCCATGATTAAGCAAGCGAGGATAAACATGACGAAAATTTACGAGAAAGCGCCGGCGAAGATTAATTTGCTGCTGGACGTGCTGCGCAAGCGGGAAGACGGCTTCCACGAAGTCGAGATGGTCATGACGATGGTCGACTTGGCCGATCGGCTCGAGATGGAGGAGCTTCCTCGCGACCAGATCGTCCTGTCTAGCCAGGCGGGGTTCATTCCGCTCGACGAGAAGAACCTGGCCTTCCAAGCAGCGAAGCTGATTAAGGAACGCTATGGCGTTAAGCAAGGCGTATATATCCATCTAGACAAGCAGATACCGGTGGCTGCAGGACTCGCGGGCGGAAGCAGCGATGCCGCGGCCACGCTTAGAGGCTTGAATAGGCTGTGGAATCTGTCCCTTAGCGGCGAGGAACTGGAAAGCTTGGGCGCTGAACTAGGCTCGGACGTGCCGTTCTGCATTCGCGGAGGGACCGCGCTGGCGACCGGACGCGGCGAGAAGCTTACGCCGATTCCGTCTCCCCCGCAATGCTGGGTCATCTTGGCCAAGCCGCCGATTAACGTCTCGACGGCGGACGTCTACGGCAAATTCCGGGTGAACGAGCTGAAGTCTCATCCTTCGCTTCCTCGGATGCTCGACGCGCTTGAGAAGCAATCCTTCCCGGAAATGTGCGACGCGCTCGGCAACGTGCTGGAGAATGTCACGCTCGAACGCTACCCGGAAGTCAAGCAAATCAAAGATTGCATGGAGAGATTGGGCGCGGACGGCGTGCTTATGTCCGGAAGCGGTCCAACCGTGTTCGGCTTAGTATCCAAGGAAATGAAAGTGGCGAGAATATATAATGGCCTCAGAGGTTTCTGCAAAGAAGTTTTTGTGGTAAGAATGCTTACATAAAATGCTGGAGAGCCTCGATTTCAGGGGTTAATGTTGCCTAAAACCGTATAAAGATGGTATGATGCTGTTATATTATTCGGATTTGGCGGGGGAGTGGGCCGTGAAAAAATTGAAACGCAGCGCTAGACTCGTTGAGATGACACAATATCTATTGGCCCGTCCTCATACGTTAATTTCTCTCACAGCATTCGCCGAGCGTTATCAATCGGCGAAATCTTCGATTAGCGAAGATTTGGCGATCATCAAAGAAGTGTTCGAAGACGAAGGCATCGGCGAGCTGAACACGCTGGCCGGCGCCGCAGGCGGCGTTCGCTACGTTCCGAAGGTTCGCATCGACCTGGCGCAAGAGAAGATGGTCACGATCTGCCGCGAGCTCGAACAGCCGGATCGGCTATTGCCGGGCGGTTACCTGTATATGACCGATTTGCTAGGTCAGCCTGGCATGATGCAAGAAGTAGGACGCATGTTCGCTTCCGCGTTCGCGGATCGCGATATCGACGTTATTATGACGGTAGAGACGAAGGGCATCCCGCTCGCCAACGCTACGGCGCAGTTCCTCAACTTGCCGGTCGTCATCGTGCGCCGGGACCACAAGGTCACGGAAGGCTCCGCGGTCAGCATCAACTATGTATCGGGCTCTACCAAACGCATTCAGACGATGTCGCTTGCTAGACGCGCGCTCAAGGAAGAATCCCGCGTGCTGATCATAGACGATTTCATGAAAGCCGGAGGCACCATTCAAGGGATGGTCGATCTGCTGCATGAATTCCGGGCGGTCGTGGCCGGCGTCGGCGTATTCGTGGAATCCGGAGAAGTAGAGACCGAGGAACGTTTGCTTCATGATTACGTCTCATTGGCTCGACTGACGGAAGTAGATTTGAAGACGAGGCAAATTACCGTTCAACCGGGTAACTTTTTTCAATAACGCATTCGGAGGTGCTATCTATCCATGAGCCTTAAGATCGTATCTACGCCAGACGCTCCGGCGGCGATCGGGCCGTATGCGCAAGCGGTGCGCACCGGCAACCTGCTATTCACGTCCGGTCAAATTCCGTTAACGCCTGCGGGACAACTCGTAGAAGGCGGAATCGAAGAGCAGACTCACCAGGTGCTCACGAACCTTAAAGCGGTGCTTGCTGCGGAAGGCGCAACGTTCGGCGATGTCGTGAAGGCAACCGTGTTCCTGAAGGACATGAATCAGTTCGCGGCGTTCAATGCGATCTATGCTTCTTACTTCGGAGAACATACGCCAGCCCGCTCTACCGTTGAGGTCGCGCGGTTGCCGAGGGATGTTTTTGTCGAAATCGAATTGATTGCGGCGATTAATGTCGAAACTGTCAGGAATTAAAAATTTTTTTTAAATTTAACATTGGTTTTTCCATATTTAAGAAGGAATCCGTACGATTTTGTGGAATATTACACCAAGTCTTCTGAAGGACAAAGGTGGTGAACACAAGTGCAAATTACAGATGTGAGACTCCGCCGCGTCAATTCGGAGGGTCGCATGAAGGCCATTGCTTCGATAACCATTGATAACGAATTCGTCGTACACGATATTCGGGTCATTGACGGCAACAATGGCATGTTCGTGGCCATGCCGAGCAAACGGACTCCGGACGGAGAGTTTCGTGACATCGCGCATCCGATCTCTTCCGGCACGCGCGAGAAGATCCAAGCAGCCGTATTGGCAGAGTATGAGCGCGCTGCGCAAGATGAAGAAGTTATGGTCGAAGGGGCATAATGATGAATACTCGGGAAGAGGGCCTAATTGGCTCTCTTTTCATTTTATACAGAATAGGCTATGATGCTGATGTAATCGAAGAAGCGGTCGAAGGGGCGTTATTCTATATGAAGAAAATGGCGATCGTGCTTGCGGCGGGACAGGGCAAGCGCATGAAATCGAAGCTATATAAAGTATTGCATCCGGTATGCGGCAAACCGATGGTGAGCCACGTGCTCGACGCGGTCAAGCAAGCCTCTTGCGAGCGTTCGGTCATTATCGTCGGACATGGCGCCGAGGCCGTTCGAACAACGCTAGGCGATTCGGTGGAATACGCGTTTCAAGCCGAGCAGCTTGGTACCGGTCATGCGGTCATGCAAGCGAAAGACCTGCTCGGCCAGGAAGACGGCGTAACGGTCGTCATCTGCGGGGATACGCCTCTCGTGCGTACCGAGACAATAGAAGCGATGATTGCCCAGCATACGGCGCAAGGAGCCGCGGCAACGGTGCTGACGACCGTCTTCCCCGATCCATCCGGCTATGGCCGCGTCGTGCGCGGGAAGTACGGCGACGTGGAGCGAATCGTCGAGCATAAGGATTGCAATCCGGAAGAAGCGGCCGTGCGGGAGATCAATACGGGAACGTATTGCTTCGATAACCGGAAGCTGTTCGCTGCGCTCGAGCTCGTCACGAATAGCAACGCGCAAGGCGAATACTATCTGACCGACGTCGTCGGGATTCTGAAAGCGCAAGGCGAGCGAGTCGGAGCAAGCGTAATCTCCGATATCGCCGAAGCGATCGGCGTGAACGACCGCGTGGCGCTTGGCGAAGCGGAGCGTCTCATGCGTCTTCGGATTAACCAGTGGCACCAATTGAACGGCGTAACGATTATCGACGCCGCCAATACGTATATCGGAGCCGACGTCACGATCGGGGAGGATACGGTCCTGCATCCCGGAACGATTCTGCGCGGGAATACGTCTATCGGCTCGGATTGCGTCATCGGACCGGGCGCAGAATTGACGGATACCGTCGTCGGCAGCGGCGCGACGATCCGGCACTCCGTATCGGAGAACGCGCAGGTCGGAGACGATTGCAACGTCGGACCGTTCGCTTACTTGCGGCCGGGCACGAAGCTAGGCAACAACGTGAAGATCGGCGACTTCGTCGAGATCAAGAACGCCGTCATTGGCGAGAACAGCAAAGTTCCGCATCTGAGCTACGTCGGCGACGCAGTCGTTGGGACGGGCGTAAATATCGGCTGCGGAGCGATTACCGCCAACTACGACGGGTATAATAAATCCGTGACTGAAATCGGAGACGACGTCTTCATCGGCAGCAACGCGAACTTGATCGCTCCGGTTAAGATCGGCAACGGCGCGTACGTGGTAGCCGGTTCTACGATCACGCACAACGTAGCGGACAACGATCTGGCGATCGCGCGCGAACGGCAGGTCAATAAGCCGGGTTATGCCGATAAGCTTCGCGCACGCGCGAAAGCGAAGAAGGAACGCGGCTCCGAGTGAGGTTGTATAAGATTCCGAAACCCGAATATAAAGGCGGTTGTCATATGGCGTATCCTGATGCCACGTTGAAACTGTTCTCCTGCAGCTCCAATCGCAAGCTGGCGGAATCGATCGCCAGCTATATCGGCGTGGAGCTTGGCCGCGCCGACATGGGCCGATTCAGCGACGGGGAGACGCACATCCGCCTGGATGATAGCGTCAGAGGCGACGACGTGTTCGTGATCCAATCGACATCCGCGCCCGTTAACGACCATTTGGTCGAATTGCTAGTCATGGTAGACGCCCTGAAGCGGGCATCGGCTAAGACGATTAACGTCGTCGTGCCTTATTACGGGTATGCGCGGCAAGATCGCAAGGCGCGCTCGAGGGATCCGATCACCGCTAAGTTGGTCGCCAATCTGATCGAGACGGCCGGGGCGCATCGCGTCATCGCCATGGACTTGCACGCGATGCAGATCCAAGGCTTCTTCGACATCCCGGTCGACCATCTGCTCGGGGTACCAATATTGGGCGAGTACTTCAAGAACAAGAACCTGCCTGCCCCCGTCGTCGTATCCCCCGATCACGGCGGAGTCGTGCGGGCTCGCAGGCTGGCGGACGAGCTCGGGGCATCGCTCGCGATCATCGATAAGAGGCGGCCGGAGCCTAACGTCGTGGAAGTGATGAACATCATCGGCGACGTCTCGGGACGCACGGCTATCTTGATCGACGATATTATCGATACCGCGGGTACGATCGCGCTAGCGGCTTCCGCGCTTAAACAGGCGGGCGCAATGGACCTCTACGCCTGCTGTACGCACCCGGTTTTATCCGGCGCCGCGATGGACCGGTTGGAGGCATCACCGCTTAAGGAGATCGTCGTGACCGACACGATCCCGCTGCGCGAGCCTTGCAGCTCGTCGAAGATCAAGGTGCTGTCCGTCGCTCCGCTCATCGGCGAAGCGATCGTCCGCATCCACGAGCAGCAATCGATCAGCAGACTGTTCGAGCCTCATGTTTAATCGGATAGGCGCGGGGGCAACAATAGGATATCTCTAATCTGGGAGGTACGCCTATGATGGCTAATGCGACGTTACAGGTAGAACGGCGCGAACTCGGCAGCCGCTACGAGCTAAACAAGATCCGCAAATCGGGTAAAATACCCGGCGTCATCTACGGCAAAGGCTTGAGTGCGCCTATGCCGATCATGCTAGACGGGAAGGAACTGTCGGCGTTCATCAGGAGCCATCCTCATGCCGTCATCGAAGTGGACGTGCCCGGCGAGGGCAAGCATCCGATTATGATGGCCGAGGTGCAACGCGACCCGATGACCCAGCTTCTCAAACACATTGATTTTCGTCGGGTCGATATGAACGCGAAAATCAGCACGTCGGCAAGGCTGGAAGTGACGGGCACCTCGATCGGCGAACAAGAGGGCGGGATGCTGCAGCTTGTCCTGCATGAGGTGGATATCGAATGTTACCCGAAGGATATTCCGGACGTTATTGCGGCGGACATTAGTCAGCTAGGCCTCGGGGAACACCTAACCGTCGCGGATTTGCAGCTTCCGGCCGGGGTCGTAGTGAAGCAAGACCCGGAGACCGTCGTCGCGGCGATCTTAGCGCCTCAGAAGGAGCGCACGGAGGAAGAGCTGGACGAGATGAACGATGCGGATGTCGAAAATAGGCGTCATAGAGAGGCAGCCTTAGCTGTCGAGAAGGACTAGCCTACATCGCTACGAACGAGAAGAAGGGGCCGCGCTTAGACGCGACCCCTTCTTCTGTAATACAATGAAGTTGGCTATAAATTCTAGTATCCCGGTCGAGACACGAAGGTGAATTGCCTGCGGCTGTAGAAAATATTGTTGACCAGCACGAACTCTTTGCCGTATTGCTCGATGAATCCGATGTCGCTATGCATTCTGCCGCAGTAAATCTGTACGGGCACTTCGGAGCTCATATGATCTTGGAAGTGCCGGTCTTCATAGATCATCTGTCCGTTCATGTACACGTCAATTCACTCCATTCTTCAATGTTGTCTGTATTCATTAGGACACGCGGAAGGTGTCAAACGTTGCATGCGGAGAAAATTTTTTTGTAGGAACGACAGACGGAGGTTGAATAAAAAGATGAAATGGATCGTCGGACTGGGGAACCCTGGGACCGAATACGCGAATACGAGACATAATGTCGGATTCATGGTGATCGACGAGCTTGCCCGCAGACACGGCTCGGACGTGAGCGGCAGCAAGTGCAAGGCGCGGACGGGCGAGGTGCGCATTCAAGGCGAGAAGGTCGCGCTGCTCAAACCGATGACGTATATGAACTTATCGGGAGAATCGGTTCGCGCGTTCATGGATTATTATAAGGTGAAGCTTGAAGATCTTATCGTCGTCTATGACGATCTCGATACGGAGGTTGGCCGGATCAGATTGAGATACCAAGGCAGCGCAGGCGGCCATAACGGGATCAAATCGATCATCCAGCACACGGGCACGCAGACGTTCAACCGGGTCAGGATCGGGATATCGAGACCGAAGCCGGGAATCGTCATCTCCGACTACGTGCTGTCGCCTTTCGCGAAAGCCGAGCAGGCGGAAGTTCGCCGAATGGTCGAAGAAGCGTGCGACGCGATCGAATACGCGGTCTCGCACACGTTCGAGCAGACGATGGCAAAGTTCAACGCCGGCGCGGCCGGCAAAGAGCAAGCTTAAAAAGAAGTTCCTCGGGGCATACTGAAGCTAACGGCGGCAATTGCCGAATAACCCTGCTTCAGGAGGCATACATATGGCTGTAAACTACGTTTGCCGGCATTGCCAGATGCCGCTCGGACGGTTCGAGAGCGCGGAAGTATCGGAGTATCGCCTCGGTTTCCAATTCTTGACCGCCGAAGAGCGAAAGCGTATAATTGCGTATAATTCGAACGGGGACGTGACCGTACGGTTAATATGCGACTATTGCAGCCAGACGTTGGAGGCTCATCCCGAGCTGGCTTTATTATCGAATCCACTGCAATGATCGTTGCATCATTACGTTCCGACATCATCACGGAGGCCTTGGCATGAGCCGGGGCTTTTTCCTATGATCGATGCGGAGCGTACCCACGGGAAGGAAGGGGAAAATGCCATGAAACCGCTCATCCAGTCCATGGTTGCGGATCCCGATCTGGTTAGCATTCTGGGCGGGTTGCGGGGTGGCATGCGCGAGCAGCTAGTAGCCGGTCTATCCGGTTCCGCTCGCCAGGCGGCAATCGCCGCGATGTATCGCGAGCTTAAGCGGCCGATGCTCATCGTCACGCATAATATGTTCTCCGCTCAGAAGATGGCGGACGACTTGCAAGAATGTTTGTCTTCGGAGGAAGTACTGATCTATCCGGCGAATGAGCTGATTGCCGCGGAGACGGCGATCTCAAGTCCGGAGACGTCGGCAAGGCGATTAGATGTATTGCTCAAGCTTGCGGAAGGCTTCCGCGGGCTTATTGTCGTTCCTTTCGCCGGCGTCAGGAGGTTCCAGCCCGACAGCCGATCGATGGCCGAGGCGAGAATCGAGCTTCAAGTCGGACAGACGCTGCCGATGGAGCAATTCTTGCGCTCCATGATCGAGTTGGGTTATGAACGCGTTGACCGCGTCGAGCAGAAAGGACATCTTAGCGTCCGCGGGGGCATCGTCGATTTCTTCCCGCTGGCTTCCGCTAACGCGTACCGCGTGGAATGGTTCGACGACGAGATCGATTCGATCCGCACGTTCGATCCGACGGATCAGCGTTCCATCGACAAGCTGGACCGCTATCTGGTTCGGCCGTGCAGAGAATGGGTGGCGAGCGAGCGCAGGTTCCAGAACGCGGCGCAGCATGCGCACGAGCTGCTCGATAAACAGCTGGAGCGAATGAGCGACCGCCAGGCGAAAGAGCGGCTCAGCTCCGAAATTTCCCGGGAAATCGATCTTCTGCGACAAAATGTGTATTTTTCCGAAATCTACAAATATATTTCCCTGCTCTATCCGGAACGTCAGACGCTGCTTGACTATATTGCGAAAGACACGATCGTGCTCATGGACGAGCCGAACCGGCTGGCGGAGACGGCACGGCAACTGGAGCGGGACGAGTCCGAATGGACGACTCATCTGCTCCAGCAGGGCAAATCCTTGCCGGGGTTCGTGCTCGCGGTTCCGGCTGATCAGGCGCTCTACCCGAAAGGGCATCAGATCGTCTACTTGTCGCTCTTCGTCCGGCAAATTCCGCACACGCAGCCGCAGAATATCGTGAACTTCGTCTGCCGCTCGATGCAAAACTTTCATGGCCAGATGAACGTACTTAAAGCAGAGATGGAGCGTTGGAAGAAGAGCGGGTCTCGCATCTACATGCTTGCCGGGAATACCGAGCGGGCGGATCGCATGAGGCGCGTTCTCGAAGACTATCAGATCGAGCCTCCGGAAATTCTGCAAGGCAACTTGCAGAGCGGGTTCGAGCTGCCATCCATTAAGCTGGTCGTCATTACCGAAGGGGAGATGTTCACCCAGAAGCAGCGGAAGGCAAGGCGGGTCGACCGGCATCTCGATAACGCGGAGCGGATCAAGAGCTATACCGAGCTTAAGGTTGGAGACTATGTCGTTCACCAGAACCATGGTATCGGCAAATACCTCGGCATCGGCACGCTCGAGGTCGGGGGCATTCACAAGGACTATCTTCATATCGTCTACGCCGGCGGAGATCGACTTTCCGTTCCGGTAGAGCAATTCGATCTTATTCAGAAATACATCGGGTCCGAGGAGAAGGAGCCCAAGATCAGCAAGCTCGGCGGCGCGGAATGGAACAGGGTCAAGTCGAAGGTTCGCAGCTCGGTACAGGATATCGCCGACGACTTGATCAAGCTGTACGCCGAGCGGCAGTCGACGACGGGATTCGGCTTCGGAGAGGACACGCCGTACCAGCAGGAATTCGAGGCGATGTTCCCGTACGACGAGACGACTGACCAGCTGCGCGCGATCCACGAGATCAAGAAGGATATGATGCAGGCTCGTCCGATGGACCGGCTCCTGTGCGGAGACGTCGGCTATGGGAAGACTGAAGTCGCGATCCGAGCGGCGTTCAAGGCGGCGATCGAAGGCAAGCAGGTAGCGGTGCTCGTGCCGACGACGATTCTGGCGCAGCAGCATTACGAGACGTTCCGCGAACGGTTCTCCGGCTATCCGTTCAACATTAAAGTGCTCAGCCGGTTCCGCTCCCGCAAGGAACAGACGGATACGATGAAGGGGCTCAAAGCCGGCACGGTAGACGTCGTGATCGGCACGCATAGGCTTCTGTCGCAGGATGTCGTGTTCAAGGATCTCGGATTGCTTGTCGTGGACGAGGAGCAGCGGTTCGGGGTGACCCACAAGGAGAAGCTTAAGAAAATCAAGACGAACGTAGACGTCCTGACGCTGACCGCGACGCCGATCCCGCGGACGCTTCATATGTCGATGCTGGGCGTGCGGGATCTATCGGTTATCGAGACGCCGCCGGAGAATCGGTTCCCCGTTCAGACGTACGTCGTCGAATACAGCCCGACGCTCGTGCGGGAAGCGGTGGAGCGGGAGCTCGCGCGCGACGGCCAAGTCTATTACTTGTACAACCGCGTGCAAGGAATCTATCAGATGGCCGAACAGATTAGCGCGCTTGTGCCGAATGCTCGCGTAGCCGTCGGCCACGGGCAGATGAGCGAGCAAGAGTTGGAACGTACGATCCTCGATTTCCTTGACGGGGAGTACGACGTGCTCGTGAGCACGAGCATTATCGAGACGGGCGTCGATATTCCGAACGTGAACACGCTGATCGTCCACGATGCGGACAAGATGGGCTTGTCTCAGCTGTATCAGCTGCGCGGCCGCGTCGGCCGGTCTAACCGGATCGCTTACGCTTATTTCACGTATCAGCGGGATAAAGTGCTTACCGAGGTGGCGGAGAAGCGCCTGCAATCGATCAAGGAGTTCACCGAGCTCGGTTCCGGTTTCAAGATCGCGATGCGCGACCTATCGATCCGCGGGGCGGGCAATCTGCTCGGCGCCGAGCAGCACGGCTTTATCGCCAGCGTCGGCTTCGATCTCTACTCGCAGATGCTGGCCGAGGAAATTCAAAGCCGCAAGCTGCAGATGGGCGGGGAAGCGCTGCCGCCTCAGCAGGTGAACACGCAGCTCGATCTGGGCGTGGATGCGTATTTGCCGCCGGATTATATTTACGACAGCATTCAGAAGATCGAAATTTACAAGAAGGTAGCGACGGCATCGTCGCTGGAGGACGTGAGCGACCTCTTCGAAGAGCTGATCGACCGGTTCGGAGAACCGCCTAAGGCGGTGCTGAACTTGCTGGCCGTCGCAAGAATTAAGGTTCACGGCCGCCGATACGGTATCGAATCCATCATCCGCCGCGGAGACGAGATCTCCCTGAAGATCGAGGAACGACGCCGGGGGGATCTCGATCTGCAGAAGCTCAAATCGATGGAATCGAAATTCCAAGGACGAATGACGAGCGCGGTCAACGCGCAACAGCTTCTCGTTCGATTCAAGATTCGCGGACTCGATGAGAACGCTTTATTAGCGTTGATCGAACAGTTTCTGTTACAATACAAAGAAGCGACAAAATCAAAGGGGGAACTACAGGATGTTGCACCATAAGCGCAAGCCGTACCGTCGGCTAGGCACTTTGCTGCTGACGGCGGGTGTGCTCAGCGCGCTGTTGACCGGATGCGGCAAAGATAAAGACAACGGAGATTATCCGGGATCGAGCAAAGGGGACGTAATCGCCACTTACAAGGACGGCGGCAAGGTTACGGCCACCGAGTACGACAAATATGCGGCAGCCCAGGCTTTCACCAGCCCGGACAAAGCCATGTATATGCAGATCGAGCAATTGAAGGAGAACTTCGTTAAGCAATACATCGTCTCCAAGGTTTTCGCGTCCCAAATCTCCGATGCGGACAAGGATACGGTTAAGGATACGGTCAAGCAATTCGAAGACCAATTGAATACGGAGCTGAAAGGCGCTTCCGGGGATCAGCTGAAATCGTATTTGGACGAGAGCAACTTGTCCGCGAGCGAAGTAGCTAAGATCTTCAAGCACGATTACTCCTTCCAGTTGTATTACTATAACAAGGTGAACGAGTTTAAACCGAACGTAACGGAAGACGAATTGAAGGCGGAGTACGACAAAGACCCTTCGGCGTTCAACGTCGCATCCGTTCGCCATATCCTGATTAAGGTAACGGACCCGACGACGCAGCAATCGGTTCGGACGGACGAAGAAGCGCTGAAGATCGCGAAGGACGTCAAGGCGAAGCTCGACGCCGGCGGCGACTGGAACGCGCTTGCGAAAGAGTTCTCGGAGGACGAAGGCTCCAAGGATAAAGGCGGTCTGTACGAGAACCAAGCGGTCAGCGGCTGGGTACAAGCCTTCAAGGACGCTGTCAACACGCAAGAGGTCGGTAAGATCGGGGAACCGGTGCAGTCCGAATACGGCTATCACGTCATCAAGGTCGAGAGCCGTACGGCTACGGCGTTCGACAAGCTGACGGATGCGAATAAAGATACGTTGAAGTCGTCGGTCGCTCAGACGAAAGCCGGGGATTTCCTGACGGCTGAACAGGACAAGCTAGGCATCAAAGTGACGCTTCCTGCGCCATCGGAGTCGCCAAGCGCTTCACCTAGCGCTCCGGCATCGCCAAGCGCGTCCCCAAGCGCTTCGCCATCGGCTTCGGCGAAATAATGACAATGATCGAGACGTGCGAGAGGACTTAGGTTCCTTGCACGTCTTTTTGTTGCGAGCATGTTAAGATAAGTACACATGATTCTGACAGATGATCTCGATACGACGGAGGAAAACCGCATGCTGAAGCATCTGTTCCGAAGGCTGACACCAGGCACGTTCAAAAACCGGATCCTGCTCGCGTTCGTGGTGTTCCTGCTGCTGCCGATCGCCATGCTCGTCGCGTACAACTTCAAGGAGACGGAGCGAATGCTGCAGAACGACGCGACCGCCAAAAACATCGAGCAACTCGAAGGCATCAAGTCCGGTCTAGTGGATCTCATGAGCCTTGTCATGAAGACCGGCATGCTGCTCGAACAGGACGCGACGCTGCGATCGGCGATGATCAATCCCGACCAGTACAACCAATTGACGCGCAAGCGGCTCGTCGAGAACAAGTTCGCGGGCATCGAGAATAGTTTCTTCCTAACCGGAGCAACGGTTTATTATACGCTGATCGATCTGCACGGCAACGTCTATACCTCTTTTACGCCTCGAAAATCCCTCGTATACGATGCCATTACGGCGGAGCCGTGGGTGCGGCAGTTGGAGCACGAAGACGGTGAACGCTACACCTGGAATCCGCGGGACGATAATTACGTCACGCGGGAGTGGACGAAGAGCAGCAAGATGCTGAGTCTGTATCAGGTATTGCGCGATCAAGGGCTGAAACCGTACGGCTACGGCCGGTTCAGCATCGACTACGAGCTGTGGTTCGAACGAATGACGTCCGGTCTCGCGGGAGAGGGCTCGTATCTATTGTTGGATGCTTCCGGACATACGATGTTGAGCACGAACGGGAACGAGGTTATTACCCCGTCGGCCCTCGAAGGCATCGTCCGCACTACCGGCGGCGCCGAAGCCTCGTCCGTCGTCGACGGCGAAATGCTGTATACGTTCAGTCGCATCCAGGGTCTCGACGGTTATCTTGTGAAGAAAATGCCGCTGTCCGTGCTTTTCCAAGACGTCGACCGGCAGAAACAGCGGTTCTATATCGGTTACGGCGCGATCTTGCTGCTGTTCGTCTTGCTCACCTACTTGATCTCGTCGACGATCACGGTGCCGCTTAAGCTGTTCCAGAGAAAGATGGAGCGCTCGGTGAAGTCGAACCTGAAGGTCAAGCTGCCGGAGCAAGGACGCGGCGAAATCCTCGCGCTCACGCAAAGCTTCAACGTCATGATCGACGACATCAATGCCCTGCTGGAGCGGCTACAGCTTGAGGAGAGGCAGAAACAGTATGTGCGCTTCCAGGTTCTGCTCTCCCAGATGAACCCGCATTTTCTGCTGAATACGCTCAATACGATCAAGAGTATCGCTCTCGAGAAGGACGAGGACGATATCTACGACATATGCGTGGCGCTGGGCAAAATTCTGGAGACGACGCTGAATACCGAAGTCGATCTCATTCTGCTGAAGGACGAGCTCGTCTTGATCGATTCGTATATGGATATTCAGCGCCGCCGCTTCGGTCATGGCATCATTGTGGAATACGACGTCGGCGAGGAGCTGCAATACGCGCTCATTCCGAAGTTCTGCCTCCAGCCTCTCGTCGAGAACTCCTTGATCCACGGCTTCGGCCAGACGGGGAAGGAAGGCGGAAGCATCCGGATACGCGTCTGGGAGCAGAATCGGACGCTGTATCTCGAGGTAGCGGACAACGGCATAGGAGTGGAGAAGGCGAAGGAGCGCAAAGCCGCCCGCAGGCGCAAGAGCATCGGCGTGCACAATATACGGGAAACGCTCGAACTGATGTTCAAAAATCAAAATACCGGATTGAAGATCCGATCGTCGGACGAAGGCACGCAAGTGCTGCTGCATATGCCGATGCTGCTGTCCAAGCCGTACGCGAAGGAGGAGAACGGAGATGTGGCGCACGTTGATCGTGGAAGATGAAGGGCCGGCGAGGGCGAGCATTCGCAAGCTGTTCGGCAAAGCAGGCATACCGTTCGAGATCGTCGGCGAGGCCGACAACGGGGAAGAGGGCATGAAGATGATAAGGGAACTTCGGCCGGACGTCGTCGTCTCCGATATCGACATGCCCGTCATGGACGGCGTGAAGCTGTTGCAGCTCGCAAGATCGGAAGGCTATGAATGCCGGTTCGTCATGCTGACGGCGATCAGCGAGTTCGAGTACGCCCGCCAAGCGGTCGAGCACGGCGCATCGGGTTATCTGCTTAAGCTGTCGTTGGATCTGCAAGGCATTAAGCAGGCGATGGGCAAAGTCGAAGTCGAGCTCGAGAAGATGGAGAAGCTGCGTAAGGCGGACAAATGGTTTCCAGACCGAGCGAAAGACGAGCCTACCGACCATCCCGAGATGAACCGGATCATCGCCTACATCGAGACGAACTATTCTGAGGACGTCACGCTTAAGACGTTGTCGGAGTTCATTCGGATGGACGCGAGCTATGTCAGCGACCTGTTCAAGAAGAAGACGGGCTCGACGTTGACGCACTATATCCAGAACCGGCGCGTTCAAGCGGCGCGAATGCTGCTGGAGGAAACCGACCTGACCGTCAGCGAGATCGGACGCAAGGTCGGCTTCGAGAACGACAACTATTTCATCAAAATCTTCAAGCGGTGGTGCGGATTAACGCCGAGCGAGTATCGCAAACAACCAAAATCCGTTCTATGAATGTCCAAATGCCGTTCATCCCCCGATTCATCGTCCGGTGATAAAGTTATAGACGTAGAGCACATCAACCTTCCGAGGGGGAAGACGATATGAAGAAGACGAAGTGGTTTACGGCCGCGATGAGCCTCGTGCTCGCGTCGTCGCTGATGGCGGCTTGCGGCAACGACAACAACGGCAATAACGGCGCGGCTCCGAACGGCAGCGCGGGAGCGTCGCAATCGAGCGGCGAGAAGGTGAAGCTGGCGCTGTGGGGCGCGGTACCTGCGGAAGCGGGGCCGCAAGCCGTCGTCGATAATTGGAATAAAGAGAATCCCGACATTCAAGTCGAATACGTTCGCTACGTCAACGACGACGCGGGCAACCTGAAGCTGGACACGGCGCTTATGACCGGTCAAGACGCGGACTTGTACATCAACTACACGCTGACCCGCTTGCAGAAGCGCGTGGACGCCGGAACGGCGGTCGACCTTAGCACGAAGCCGGACTACAACGTCGACGAGCAAATGGGTAAGGACGCCGCGCTGTGGAAAATCAACGATAAGTACTACGGAATTCCGACGAAGAAGAACATGGGCTTCATCTGGCTGAACAAGCAAATGCTCGACGACGCCGGACTGCCGATCCCGCCGCTCGACTGGACGTGGGACGATCTTCGCGAATACGCGAAGAAGCTGACAAAGCCTAACGTATACGGTTTGCTCCAGCACGACGCGATGTTCACGGCGACGATCGACGGTACGATCGCGGGTCTCGGAGTCACAAAGCAGGACGGCACGTCGAACTTCGACAATCCGCTTTGGAAACAGTGGCTGCAGACGCTGCACGATATGATGTTCGTAGACAAGTCGACGCCGGAATACGGCGAGCAGCTCACGAGCAAGATGCCGGTAGACACGATGTTCCTGAAGGGCGAGAGCGCGATGCTGAGCGCGGGCGAGTTTATTTTCCGCAACGCGAACAATCTCAAGGACTTCCCGCACGACTTCCAAATCGCGTTCGCGACGATTCCGAAAGTCAACAAGGAGCAAACCGACTACAAATATTCCGGCGGTCTCGGCGATGTATTATCCGTGAACGCGAAGTCGAAGCACCAGGACGCGGCGTGGAAGTTCGCGAAGTGGTACGCCGACGGCGGCATGCTGCCGATGGCGAGCGGCGGACGCATCCCGTCCTCGAAGAGCGTGGATAACGCCGAAGCGATGAAGCTGCTCATGACCGGCGTGGAAGACAAGTACGATACGGATTCGATGGACAAAGTCGTGTTCGGCCAGTTCGAGTCGTTCCAGCTGAGCGTGCCTCAGCAAGCGATCGACGCCCGTAAGGAAGAGTACGAGAAGTACTTCCTGAACAAGCAGGATGTCGACCAGACGCTTAAGAACATGGCGAAGAGGCACCAAGATTATATTAAGTAAGGCAACCGAATAACGACACCAGCGCAAAGAGAAGAAGGTACATCGCTTCCTTCTTCTCTTTGCTGCATCAAGAAAGCTGTATACGAAAGGCGGCGATACCGTGAAACGGAAGAGCTGGATTCATAAACAAGGCTGGGTCGGATACGCGTTCATCCTGCCGAACATGCTCGGCATCCTGGCGTTCTTCATCGTCCCGGCGCTGTTCTCGTTCGGACTGATGTTCACCGATTATCAATTCGCCAATCCGAACTGGCATTTCACCGGGCTCGACAACCTGAAGCGGATGTTCGACGACGATAACTTCTACAACGCGATCAAGCATACCGCGATCTTCCTGCTCTCCGTTCCGGTATCGCTCGTGCTCGCGTTCCTCGTCGCGATGGTGCTCAACCGCAGCGTCTATCTGAAAGGCCTGCTGCGCGGCATGTTCTTCCTGCCGTACATCTCGAGCGGCGTCGCCGTCGCGTTCGTCTGGATGCTGCTGTTCCAGCCGTCGCACGGCCCGATCAACGAAGCGCTGCGGTGGATCGGCATTGCGTCGCCTCCGGGCTGGTTCGCCGATTCCGACACGGCGATGTACGCGATCGATATCGTGCAGATTTGGTTCATGCTCGGATATAACATGATTATCTACTTGGCGGCGCTGCAGGAAGTGTCGGCCGAGCAGCTCGAAGCGGCGAAGATCGACGGCGCGGGCACTCGCACCATTGCGTGGCGCATCGTCTGGCCGCTCGTCAGCCCGACGACGTTCCTGCTGCTTATCACCGGCCTCATCATGACGATTAAGTCATTCTCCCTGATTCAAGCGATCACGCAAGGCGGTCCGAGCGGAAGCACGACGATCCTGTCGCTGTTCGTGTACAAGACGGCGTTCAGCTATTACGAAATGGGTTACGCCTCGGCGATTTCGTGGTTCCTGTTCGCGGTCATCCTGATCATCACCGTTATCCAGTGGGTCGGCCAGAAACGCTGGGTTCATTACTAGAAAGGAGAGGACCTCATGCTCGAAACCGGAAAAAGGGTCAAGCTGCCCGTCACCGTCCTTATGCTCGTCGCCGGCCTGTTCATGATCCTCCCTTTCCTGTGGATGATCAGCACGTCGTTCCAGACGCCTAGCGAAGTGTTCACGAAGTGGCTGCCGTCCAAGCTCGATTGGAGCAACCACGAGCGGATTTGGACGGGCAACTACAACTTCGTGCCGTATTATTTGAACTCCGTCAAAGTATCGGTCATCTCCACGGTCGGCGCGGTATTCCTGTCGTCGCTCGCGGCGTACGGGTTCGCTCGTACCGAATTCAAGGGACGCGATGTGCTGTTCCTTGTCTACCTATCGATGATGATGATTCCGCCTCAGGTTATTTTCGTCCCGAAATTCATCATGTTCAATTGGCTGCACATCTACAACACGCATTGGGCGCTCATTCTCCCGGGTATGTTCTCGATCTTCGGCGTGTTCATGCTCCGCCAGTTCTTCATGAGCATTCCGAAGGAAATCACGGAATCCGCGTTCCTCGACGGGGCCGGGCACTTCCGTATCTTCTTCCGCCTGATTCTGCCGCTAGCGAAGCCCGCGCTCGCGACGTTCGCGATCATCGACTTCTCCTGGCATTGGAACGACTACGAGAACGCGCTCGTGTTCCTGACGAGTCCGAGGCTGTACACGATTCCGCTCGGCTTGCAGAACTTCATTCTCGAGAACAACGTCGACTACAACGGCATGATGGCGGCTTCCGCCGCGGCGATCGTACCGATGATCGTCATTTTCCTCATCGGCCAACGCTATATAATCCAAGGTATTTCAAGCTCCGCCGTAAAAGGCTGATTCTTAGGAGGTACATCGCATGAGACACGAAACGGTTACAACGGACATTACCGTCGTAGGGGGAGGTCTTGCCGGCATTAGCGCCGCGATCGCCGCCGCCCGCATGGGGCTAACGGTTTCCCTCGTACAGAACCGCCCGGTGCTCGGAGGCAATTCCAGTTCGGAGGTGCGTGTCTGGGTATGCGGAGCGACGAGCCACGGCGTCAACCGGTATGCCCGGGAGACGGGCATTATGGGAGAGCTGTTCGTAGAGAACCAGTACCGCAATCCGGAAGGCAACCCTTACCTGTGGGACGTGACGTTGCTCGAGGCGGTGAAGGCGGAACCTAACATCGCCTTGTATTTAAACACGGACGTAAGGGAAGTCGAAGCGTCAGGCGAGCTGGACGACCGGACGATTCGCAGCGTGACGGGGTGGATGATGGGCTCCGAACGGCTCATTCGCTTCGAAAGCGAGATGTTCCTGGATTGCTCCGGCGACGGCCTCGTCGGATTCCTGGCCGGTGCGGCTTACCGGCTCGGGCGCGAAGCGCGCCATGAGTACGACGAGGACTGGGCGCCGGAAGTCGCCGATGACATTACGCTCGGCAGCACGATGCTATTCTATACGAAGGACGTCGGCAAGCCGGTGAGGTTCGTCGCGCCTACGTTCGCCAAGGATATTACGACGACTTCGATTCCGATCAAGCGGGTTATCCGCAGCGGCGACTCGGGCTGCCATTACTGGTGGATCGAATGGGGCGGCGAGCTCGACACGGTGCACGAGAACGAACGAATCCGCGACGAACTGTGGTCGGTTATTTACGGAATATGGGATTATATCAAGAACAGCGGACAGTTCGACGCGGACAACATGACGCTCGAGTGGGTCGGCTCCGTGCCGGGCAAGCGCGAATACCGCCGCTTCGTCGGCGATACGGTGCTGACGCAGAACGACGTTATCGCCCAGCGGCCGTTCGAGGACCGCGTCGCCTTCGGCGGCTGGTCGATCGATCTGCATCCGCCGCAAGGGATGTATGCGCAGGAAAGCGGGTCGAAACATCTGCACCCGGACGGCATCTATCACATTCCGTTCGGCTCGCTGTACTCGAAGAACGTCCGCAACCTGCTGTTCGCTGGACGCAACGTCAGCGCGACGCATGTCGCGTTCGGCACGACGCGCGTCATGGCGACGTGTGCGGTCATGGGCGAGGCGGCCGGCTTCGGCGCGGCCCTGTCGCTAATGAAGGGCGTAACCCCGCGGGAGCTACGCGAGAAGCATCTCGCAGAGCTGCAACAGACGATGCTGAAGCACGATTCGTCGATCATCGGCTTGCGCAACGAAGACGCGGCGGATTTGGCACGGGGCGGAGTCGCGAGCGCGTCGAGCGCCATGCGAGAGATTCTACTTGACCGACCGACGGAAGCGTACGCGCTGGATAGAGACATCGGCCTGCTGTTTCCGGTTGAAGGACCGATGAACGGCTTGAAGCTTCTCGTGTCGGCGAGCGAGGCGACGACGCTGCGCGTAGAGCTATGGGATACGGGGCGCGGGGAGAATTACGTGCCGGCGAACGAAAGATACGTAGTCGACATCGCCGTCGGAGCAGGCGAGTTGCAATGGGTGAACGTGCCGGTCGGCGGAGACTTGTTCGGCGACGAGCCTTGTAATGCGTTCCTGATCGTACGGAAGAACGATTCCGCGAGCCTGCACAAATCGGCCGTTCCGCTGTCGGGCGTCATCGCGTTCGAACGCGGAGCGAAACCGCTCGTCAGCTCGAACCTCGAGGATCATCAGCCGGATCAGCCGGTCGTCGAATGGAACCAGCGACGACTCGTTCGACAGCCTTTCTGTTTCGCGGTCGAGACTAGCGCCTATACGGCGGATAAGGCCATCGATGGATATCGGCGTCCATACGGGGGCCCGCACATGTGGGTTTCCGAGCCTCTTGCGGCAGGCGGAGCCGCGTGGTTGGAAGTGCGGTTGGCGCGAGAAGCCGACCTAGCCGAAGTCCATTTGACGTTCAATGACGACGTCAACGAAGATCTAATCAACCTGCATCATCATGAAACGCCTTTCGCCGTTATTCCCGAGCTTGCCAGAAACTATGAGGTTCAGGCGTTCGCTGGAGGAGAGTGGAAGACGCTAGTGAGCGTCACGGATAATCGCAGGCGCAAGCGCGTTCATCGGTTGGCCCGGCCTGTTCGCGCAGAGAGCATTCGCGTCGTCGTCTACGAGACGAATGGCGGAGAACGCGCGGAATTGGTGGAAGTGCGGGCGTATTAATGCCAACTAAAAAATGCGACACCTTTCCGGAGATTCCGGAGGAGGCGTCGCCTTTTTTTGCCCATTGCTTGATTCCACCGTAAAATCGTAAGGCTGGCAGATTCTTAAATCGAACCTTAAATTAGCACGACTCCAAATGAATCATCCATCATTAACCACATGCGAGTGTCGTCACTCCATGTGGTTATTTTTTTTTGAGTTAAGGCGCATCAATATCAGAATTTAATGTTAAGTTATATAACACATCTGAGGCATATAGGAGGCAATTTTTTCGCAAAACAGAATAATATCAATTATTATGTCATGTATATTGACACAAACAAGACAATAGCCATATAATTTAAACACGAACGGGGCGCTTGTGGAGAGAACCTAACGTTCGGGAATTAGGAGAGAAACCATACAAAGATCGGGGAGTGGAAGGATGAGGAAGGGCAATTGGGTAAAAGGCTTTGCATTGGCGTTAGCGGCAACTCTGGTATTGGCAGCATGCGGGAATAACAACAATGAGAATGCGGGAAGTTCTTCCGCGGCGCCGGCTTCGTCTTCGGCGGCAGCGTCCGGCGACAAGGTAAAGGTCGGCATTCTTCATTCGTTAAGCGGCACGATGGCGATCAGCGAAGTAACCGTTAAGAACTCCGAGCTTATGGCGATTAAAGAGATCAACGCCAAAGGCGGGGTACTCGGCAAACAGATCGAGCCCGTGATCGAAGACGGAGCTTCGGATTGGCCGACGTTCGCGGAGAAAGCCCGCAAGCTGATCTCGGAAGATAAAGTCGCGACGGTATTCGGCGGATGGACGTCCGCTAGCCGTAAAGCGATGCTTCCGGTATTCGAAGAGCTGAACGGCCTGCTCTGGTATCCGGTGCAATACGAAGGCCTGGAATCATCCCCTAACATCTTCTACACCGGCGCGACGACGAACCAACAAATCATCCCTTCCGTAGACTTCCTGCTCGAGAAGGGCAAGAAGAAAGTGTTCCTGCTCGGCTCCGACTACGTGTTCCCTCGTACCGCGAACAAGATCATCAAAGCGCAGCTCGCGGCCAAAGGCGGAGAGACGGTCGCCGAAGAGTACACGCCGCTCGGACATACGGACTACACGACCATTATCGCGAAGATCAAAGAAGCGAAGCCGGACGTCGTGTACAACACGCTTAACGGCGACAGCAACGTGGCCTTCTTCAAGCAATTGAAGGATGCGGGCATTTCCTCCTCGGACCTGATGACGGTATCCGTCAGCGTTGCGGAAGAAGAAGTGAAAGGCATCGGGCCAGAGTACTTAACGGGACATCTCGTCGCTTGGGATTACTATCAGACGACGGATACGCCGGAGAACAAAGTGTTCGTGGAAAGCTTCAAGAAAGAATACGGCGCGGACAGCGTAACGAGCGATCCGATGGAAGCGGGTTACGTGGCAGTCTATCTGTGGGCGGCCGCAGCCGAGAAAGCCGGTTCATTCGATGTAGATAAAGTGAAAGCCGCGGCAGCGGGCATCGAGTTTAATGCACCGGAAGGCAAAGTCACGATCGATGGAGAGAACCAGCACATTTACAAAACCGTTCGGATCGGCGAAATCCAAGCAGACGGTCAAATCGTAGAGCTGTGGAACTCCGGCGGACCGGTCAAACCGGATCCTTATCTGAAAACATACGATTGGGCTAAAGGACTTAGCGAGTAACGAACATCGTTTAGCCACACTAGAGCAGGGGGAAGCGTTCGGCGACAGTCGGACCTTCCCCTCGCTTGTACCGAAGGACCGAGGAGGTTCCGCCGATGGAAATATGGGTAACGCAATTGTTCAACGGGTTAAGCGTTAGCTCGATTCTGCTGTTGATCGCGCTCGGGCTGGCCATTACGTTCGGGCTTATGCGGGTCATTAACATGGCGCACGGGGAATTTATCATGATCGGCGCTTATGGGGCGTATATGACGCAAGAAATTTTCAAATCGTCGTTCCCTAAGGGAATGTTCGACGCATACTTCCCGCTGGCGATTCTCGTAAGCTTCGGGCTTGCGTTCGCCATCGGCTTCCTGCTCGAAGTTACATTGATTCGCTTCTTGTATGGCAGGCCGCTGGACAGCTTGCTGGCGACTTGGGGCGTCGGATTGATGCTGCAGCAGCTTGCGCGGTCTATTTTCGGGGCGCCGAACGTCGGCGTTGTAAGTCCTTCATGGCTGAACGGGGGACTTAATCTAATGGGTGGAGTCGTGTTTCCGTACAAAAGGTTGTTTATTATTGCGCTCGTCATTCTCATTCTGGTAGGCATGTACTTCTATATCTACCGCAGCGGCGCCGGACGCCGGATGCGCGCGGTCATGCAGAACCGGGATATGGCGGCTTGCCTGGGCATCTCGACCCGGCGGGTCGACGCGCTCACGTTCGCGATCGGATCGGGCATCGCCGGCATCGCGGGCTGCGCGCTTACGTTAATCGGACCGATCGGGCCGTCTATCGGCACTTATTATATCGTCGACGCGTTCATGGTCGTCGTGCTCGGCGGCGTCGGCAAGCTCGTCGGCACCGTGGCCGGAGCGCTTGGCATCGGCATGTTCAATACGATGTTCGAGTGGTGGACGGACGCGTCGCTCGGCAAAGTACTCGTGTTCCTCTGCATCGTCGCATTCCTACAATGGAAGCCGATGGGGATGTTCGCGGTTCGTACGCGTCAGCTCGACTAAGCTCGAAGGAAGCAGGTGATTGCGTTGCTATCTTCTATCCGAAAGCCTCGCAGCCTATGGCTGCTGATCGGCTACGTCGCCGCATCGGGGTTGCTGTTGTCGGCTCCGATGTACTTGAGTGATTTTCGGTTGAATCTATTGGCGAAGTGTCTTGCGTTCGCGATCGTCGCCCTGGGACTCGACCTGTTGTGGGGGTATACCGGCATTCTGAGCTTGGGGCATGGCGTCTTCTTCGGACTTGGCGCTTACGCGATGGCGATGCACTTGAAGCTTGAAGCGAGCGGGTCTCGGTTGCCCGACTTCATGGATTGGATGGGGCTGACGAAGCTGCCTTGGTTCTGGGAGCCGTTCAAGAGCTTTGCCTTCGCCGCCTTGATGGGGATCGCGATTCCGGCAGTATTGGCGCTGTTGCTCGGCTACTTTACGTTCAGGAACCGGATTCGCGGAGTTTACTTTACGATTCTGACGCAGGCGCTCGTGATCATTACCGTCACCTTGTTCGTCGGGCAACAAGCCTATACGGGCGGTACTAACGGACTGACGGGTTACACGAAGCTGCTCGGTTACAGCTTGAAATCCGATACCGCCAAGACGATGGTGTACCTCGCGACCGTCGTCGCGCTCATCGTCGCTTTCATCGTCTGCAGGTATTTAGTGAAGAGTCGCTTCGGCAAGGTGCTGCGCGCGATCCGCGACGGCGAGAACCGCACGCGGTTCCTCGGCTACGATCCGGCGAAGTATCAGATGGCGGCCTTCGCCGTCTCGGCAGGGCTAGCCGGTCTGGCCGGAATGCTCTTCGTTCTGCACGTCGGCATTATCTCGCCTACGATGATGGCGATCGTTCCGTCGATCGAGCTCGTGCTTCTCGTGGCGATCGGCGGACGGGGAACGCTCGTCGGCGCGGTCGTCGGGGCGATTATCATGACGCAAGCCAAGAGCGAGCTGAGCGCGTCTTACCCGGATTTCTGGTTGTTCTTGCTCGGCGCTCTGTTCATCGTCGTGACGGTATTCCTGCCGGGCGGCCTTGTCGGCCTGATCCGGCAAGCCAGCTCATTATTAACGAGGAGGCGGAAGACGGATGACATCCAGCTCCATACTGTCGTGCCGGAAGGTAACCGTGTCGTTTGACGGCTTCAAAGCCGTGCAGGATATGAGTCTCGAATTAGTGCCCGGAGAGCTTCGGTTCCTGATCGGTCCGAACGGGGCGGGGAAAACGACGATGCTGGACGCGATCTGCGGGAAGGTGAAGCCGGCCGCGGGATCCGTGTTGTTCAACGGCAAACGGGGCGAGGTCGACGTGACCCGCCGCAAAGAGCACGAGATTGCGCAGCTCGGCATCGGGCGCAAGTTCCAGACGCCGTCGATCTTCTCGGGGTTGACGGTCGAAGAGAACTTGGAGATCGCGATGGCTCAGAATCGGGGCGTATGGGCGACGCTTCGGGCGAAGATGGTCAAGGCCGACCAAGAGCGGATCGATGCCGAGCTTGAGCTGATCGGTCTCGGCGATAAGAAGAGGCTTCGCGCCGGCTTGTTGTCCCACGGCGAGAAGCAGTGGCTCGAGATCGGCATGATGCTGCTGCAGGAGCCGGAAATTCTGCTGCTCGACGAGCCAGTCGCCGGTATGACGGACAAAGAAACCGACAAGACGGGCGAGCTGCTGCAGGAGATCGTCCGGAAGCGGACGGTCGTCGTCGTCGAGCACGACATGGAATTCGTTCGCAACTTCGCCAGCAAGGTGACCGTCATGCACGAAGGCAAGCTGCTGAAGGAAGGTTCGATGGACGAAGTGCAAAGAGACGATCGGGTGGCGGAAGTCTACTTGGGCAAAAGGCGGGATTACGATGCTATCAGTTCAACGGCTTGAGGCTGGTTATGGGGAGAGCGTTATCCTGCGCGACGTCTCGCTCGAGGTCGAGCCGGGGCAAGTCGTCTGCCTGATGGGCCGCAACGGCGTAGGCAAGTCGACGCTCGTGAAGAGTATCATGGGGCTGCTTAAGGCGAGGAAGGGCTCCGTCTCCTTCGATGGCGCGGACGTGACGAAGCGCGCGCCCGGAGAGCGGGCGAGGGGCGGGATCGGATACGTGCCGCAGGGACGCGAGATTTTCTCTCAACTGACGGTGTACGAGAATCTTCGGGTCGGGCTCGAAGCCAGCCGCGACAAGGCGAAGCGCAAGAGCAAGGACATTCCGTCGATCGCGGTCGAGAAGTTCCCGATTCTGCCGGAATTCTACCAGCGCCGCGGAGGCGACTTGAGCGGAGGGCAACAGCAGCAGCTGGCGTTCGCCCGGGCGCTCATCTCGGAGCCGGAGCTCCTGCTGCTCGACGAGCCGACCGAGGGCATTCAGCCCTCGATCGTCGAAGCGATCCAAGACGTCATTCGCTCGATCCGCGACGAAGGCAAGACGGCGATTCTGCTCGTCGAGCAGAGTCTGGAATTCGTGAAGAGTGTCGGAGATCGCTTCTACATTATGGAGAAGGGCGCGATCGTCTGGCAGGGCGGCCGCGAGGAACTGGACGATCCGGCGGTCATGAAGTATTTGACGGTGTGACGGGTCGGCGATCGGCGAGGATACGCAATTAACAACCATTTGCAGTTATTTGGGCGGAAATCCGATGTCGGGGGCCAAATAACAGCTATTTGCAGTTATTCAGCGGTAGGGATGCGAATCGCACGCACCTTTAATGAAATAACTGCAAATCGTTGGTATTCCTCGAATGGTGAGACCGAGTGCCAGAAATAACTGCAATTCGTTGTTATTCTTGAATGAGACCACACATTCAGGCCAATCAGCACTGGTCGAAGGAGTTAGCACAGAAATAAATGTAAGGTTACTTAACGTATCTCGTTGACCGATTCGTTGATAGCTTGATAAGCTAGAGGCTCAGGTAGTTATTTCCTGGGCTTTAGCTCGTTATAGAGGGGGTTCAACCTTGCATATACCAGATGGATTTCTAGATGTGAAAACTTGCGTAACGACGGGGGTTGCAGGTGCCGGAGCTGTCGCCTACGGCTTGCGGAAGACTCGGGTGCAGCTTGCCCGAACCGAGGTGCCGAAGATCGCGCTGATCGGCGCGTTCATCTTCGCGGCTCAAATGCTGAATTTTCCGATCTCCGGCGCGACGTCGGGGCATTTTCTCGGGGGAACGCTGGCGGCGATTCTGTTCGGACCTGCCGTCGCTGTCGTCGTCATGGCTTCGGTGTTGATCATTCAAGCGTTAGTGTTCCAGGACGGCGGACTGACGGTGCTCGGTGCGAACATTCTGTGCACGGGCGTCATCGGCATTTATTCGGGATACGGATTTTATCGGCTGGGCCTTGGCCTGTTACGAGGACGCGGCTCCCATGTCGTCACTTTCCTGGCTGCTTGGATATCGATCGTGTCAGCATCTTGCGGAGTCGCGCTGCTGCTCGCATGGTCGGACACGTTCCCGATCGACATCGCGCTCAAAGCGATGGTCGGGTGGCATAGCTTGATCGGGATCGGAGAAGGGTTCATCACGGCGATGGTCGTCGCTTATTTAACGGAGCGCCGGATAGCCATCGAGCCGATGCCCGCTAAACGGGAGGTGCCGCAAGCATGAACGAACCTCGCAAAGTTACGGGCAGCAAGCGCAAATGGATCGTGCTCGCCGTCATCACGCTGCTGGCGGGCGGCGTCATCTCCTATTTCGCCTCGCCGCATCCGGACGGATTGGAGCGGGTCGCGGAGGACCATGGGTTCATCGACAAGGCGGAATCCCCTTCTTGGACGGCATGGATCGCCGACTATGAGGTGCCGGGTATCGGCGTTCCGCTCTTGAAGGTAGGCTTGGCCGGTCTCATCGGCGCGGGGTTGTTATTCTTCGAGCTATACCTATTAACCGGTTCTTTATCGCGCCGAGGCAGGGGGAAGGGCGATGTCGGGCAAAGCGACGATCACGCTTCGTGAGAATGAAGGCATCAGACCGTTGATCGCGAGCCCGACCTACCGGCTCTGGGCGGTTGTGGCGCTGCTCGTCGCGGTCGTCGCGTTATCGCAACCCGCCGTTCTTGCCGGAGCGGCAGGGTTGTTCTTGTTTATAGCGCTGTGGTGCGGCATCTCCCTGCGCTTGATCGTGCGGAGGATGCTACTGCTACTCCCTTTCGGAGCAGGAGCCGCGCTGTTCATTCCGTTCTATACGGCGGGAAGTCCGGCGTTCGAGCTGTTCGGTTATACCGCGACGGAAGAAGGGGTGGAGCGGGCGGCGGCGATCCTTCTGAAGCTCGGTTGCGCCAACCTGCTGCTGACTTACTTGATCGCGGTAACGCCCGTCTTCGCGCTCATTCGCAGCCTGAGAGCCGTCGGCGTTCCCGCGCTGATGTTAGAGTTGATGGCGTTATTGCTAAGGTACTTCTTCTTACTGAAGGAAGAAGCCCGCGGCATGTCCAAAGCGCAGCGCTCGAGAGGCATGAAGACGTCCGGTTGGTTATGGAACGCGTTAACGTACAAGAGATTTGGGCAACTGATGGGGGCGCTATTCGTTCGAGCGTACCTAAGAAGCCAGCGAATCTACGTGGCAATGTCCGCTCGCGGCGGATTAGAGGGAGGTAACGACGTGAAGAAGCCTTCGGACAATGGGGCAACGGAAGCGATGAGGGATACAGCGGATTTATCCGAACCTGTCGTGGCGGTCAAGGAGGTCTCGTTCGCATATGGCCACGGGACGATCGCCGCGCTTAAAGGCGTATCCTTCGAGATTACGGCGGGCTCGAAGGTCGCGCTCATGGGACCGAACGGGGCCGGAAAGTCGACGCTCATCTCGCTGCTTAACGGCTTAGAGATCGCCCATGCCGGCGAAGTACGGCTGTTCGGAGAGACGGTAACGCGGATGAACGAAGCTCGGTTGCGCAGGCGCGTCGGCGTCGTCTATCAGGACCCGGACGATCAAATCTTCTCCTCCACGGTGCTGGAGGATGTGGCCTTCGGTCCGCGCAACCTCGGACTGAATGCCGAAGAAGCGGCGGAGCGGGCGACAGAAGCGCTCCACAGCGTCGGGATGGCCGGCTTCGAGCAACGATCGCCGTTCGAGCTCAGCTATGGACAGAAACGAAGGGTCGCCATCGCGGGCGTGCTCGCGATGCGTCCGGACGTCATCGTGCTGGACGAGCCGATGTCGTTCCTCGATCCCCGGGGACGGGACGAGCTTCAGGCGCTGCTCGATCGGATGCACGAGAGCGGACTCACGATCATCGTCGCCACGCACGATGTCGACTTCGCCGCCGAATGGGCGGACCGGGTGTTGCTGCTCAAGGACGGCCGGCTGCTGGCGTCGGGTACGGCGGACCTCCTGTACGAGGACGAAATCCTTGCCCAAGCGTCGCTGCACTTGCCGAGATTGGCGCGTCCGTTCCGCCTGCTTCAAGGCGCGGAGAGGGCAAGCCCGCGCACGGTGAAGCAAGCTGCCCAGCTCATCTGGAAGCTGATGACCAGAAGCGGAGAATATACAAAGGAATCGGGGAAATCCTTAGAAAGCGACAGGTTCGCCAAGTTGTAAGCGCGTTAAAATTAGCGGAATTGGTGGATTGAACCAGTACAGGGGAAGCGCATAAGAAAATGGGAGAGGTTGAATACTACACTCACGACTCCATGACACCATTTTCCGACCGTACTCAAGCGCTCGTCATAATGGCCGGAAATCATTCGCACCGGTAGCAGGCAGGTAATTACATCAACGAAAGTGGGGCAACACGAGCTATGAAAGCAACCGGGATTGTACGCCGTATAGATGACCTGGGACGGGTTGTCATTCCGAAAGAAATCCGCAGAACGCTTCGGATCCGGGAAGGCGATCCGCTCGAAATATTCGTGGATCGCGACGGAGAGGTTATTCTTAAGAAATATTCCCCGATCGGCGAGCTGGGCGACTTCGCCAAAGAATATGCCGAATCCTTATCGGAAAGCACCGGGCACATCGCGCTTATCTCCGACCGCGACACCGTTATCGCCGTTGCGGGCGCCGCCAAGAAGGATTATCTCGATAAACCGATCGGCGCGATGCTCGAAAGCTGCATGGAAAACCGCAAAATCACGCTCGAATCGGGCGCGGGAGTCCATGAACTGATGCGCGACAACAACGAGACGATCGGCTCGTTCGTAGCGGCTCCGATCGTGGCGGGAGGCGATCCCATCGGCACGGTGGTCCTCCTGAGCAAAGACGAATCGGTTAACGTCGGCGAGATGGAGAGCAAGATGGTGGAAACCGCGGCGGGCTTTCTCGCTAAGCAGATGGAGCAATAGAGCTCCGCTTGAATAGAAGATGGCAATAAAGCGTCTGTACCCTTCGACCGGAACGGGACAGGCGCTTTTATGTGCTTCGAGGCAGTCGTTGGATTATAATGGGTGTACTGAAAACGCGAAAATGGGGTTAGGGCGACAATGTCGGAAGCGGGCGGATCGGACGCGAGCAAGCAAGGAACCAAGAGGGCGTTATGGCAGGGGGCGGCATTGCTCGGAGGAGCGGCGCTGATTACGAAGGTGATCGGCACGCTGCAGAAGATCCCTCTGCAGAATATGGCCGGAGACGAGACGTTCGGCCTGTATAGCGCCGTGTACGCTCTGGCGATCATGTGGATGACACTTGCTTCGGCCGGCGTGCCGGTAGCGGTCAGCGTGCTGGTGGCCGAACGCGTGGCGGTCGGTGACGAACACGGCGCCCGGCGCGTGCTTCGTTGGTCGCTCGGCTTGCTCGGGGCAAGCGGAATGATCATGTTCGTGATCTTGTGTATAGGGGCAGAGCAGTTCGCCGATTGGATGGGAATCGAAGCGGCCGCGCCCGCGATTCGCATGTCGTCGATCGCGTTGCTGTTCGCGCCTGCCGCGGCCGTGCTCAGAGGCTATCGCCAAGGACGAATGGAAATGCTCCAGCCGGCTGTCTCCCAAGTGGTCGAGCAGCTTGCGCGTGTGGCGTTCATGCTGGTCGCGCTGATCTATGCCGTCCGCGCGGCGTGGTCTTCGGAAGCGACGGCGGCCGCGGTGCACGGCGGATTGGCCGCGGGAGCGATCGCCGGATTGGCGGCGATGCTGTGGTTCCTGCCATGGGGGCAGCGCGCGTCGTTCGTGATCCGCGGGAAGACGCGGGCGGAGGCTGTGGCCGGTGCCGACAACTCGCATAGCGGAGCGCCTCGTAAGATACAATATCCCGAATCGCGCAGGAAGCTATTAAGAAGAATCGCGGCAGTTGCGGTTCCGGTAGCGATCGCCTCCATCGTTGCTCCGTTATTCGGGCTGATCGACGCCTTCTCGATTCCGCGGCTGCTGGACCGGCATGCGGACGCGGCGTCCACCTTCTCTCTAGCGGAATTCGGCATCTATAACCGGGGCATCGCGCTGAATCAGCTCGTGATCATGGCGGCCGCAGGAGCGGCTGCGGCGCTCGTGCCAGCGCTGACCGCGGCACGCGCTCGCGGAGACGATGCGGAGCTTGCGGCGCGCGCCGTCATGGCGAATCGCATGGCATGGTGGTTCGGCACGGCGGCCGCGACTGGCCTGGCCATCCTCGCCGGTCCCATTAACGTGTTGTTATTCTCCGACGATCTAGGCACGGGGGCCATGGCGATTATCGCCATCGCAGCCGCAGGAGGCACGCTGCAGGCGGTAAGCTCGGCGCTGCTGCAAGGGCTCGGCGACATGCGATCGCCGGCCGTGAACCTTGCCGCCGCCGCGCTTTTCAAGCTCACGCTTAACGCGG
>JAEWPC010000058.1 GCA_023460795.1 Bacillota bacterium
GACTTCTGGTCTGGTGGCGATGGCGGAGGGGTTCCACGCGTACCCATCCCGAACACGACCGTTAAGACCTCCAGCGCCGATGGTACTTGGACCGCAGGGTCCTGGGAGAGTAGGACGTTGCCAGGCAAGAAGCATGGAACGAAGAGGAGTCCCCTAGGGGCTCCTCTTCGTTCGTATATCCGCCGTTGGAATGAATAAGTTGGGTGCGGCAAACAGACATTAAACACTGTTCGACGTAATAGGGAGGAGCGATCGCATGTTGCCCGGAGACGAAAAAGCAGTGATGGTCTACTTTAATACGCCAGACCAAGCCAACAAAGCGTTAGAACAAATGAAGAGCGAATTCGAAGTCATCGAAGCCCAAGTCGACCGCTTCGACGGATATCCCGGTGATGGGGCCAATCCCGACAATCCGATTACCGGCGATATCCCTAGCCTTGGCTCGCTGACCTTGGGCGGAGATTTCAACCGCGACTCGGGCATATTGGCAGCGGCGAGCGCTAGCGCCAGCGGCCTAAGTTCTGGAGGTCCAGGCAATATGGTCACCGGAACGGATATATTGTTAACCGCAATCGTCCATGAGAAAGATCGGCAAAGAGCGATGGACATTGCCTATGATTGCGGAGCGCTTAGATAGGCTAAGTCGTTGCAATTGAATAAGACCTATACGAAGTCCGCTTAATCGCGGACTTTTTCCTATTGAACAGGCGGAGGAATGGGCACAGATGCCGTAGAAGCCATTTTGATGGCCATCTTATGCAATCACCGTTATCGATCCATGGTTTGGTTGAGAATATTAAAGAATACCTAAAAGCATCCACATTAAGGAAACTTTTTCCTCCGTGCGGCGTTGTAACAATGGGCGATCCCGATAAGAGCTTGAATCGTCCAGTTGGAGCAGAGAGGATGAAGGTAATGAACCAAACCAAGCGGCTTAGAAAGCTGAGAAGCTTACAAGCCAGCGTCGTAGGAACCGTATTCGCGTTCGGCATGCTTGCCGCACCGATCGCGAACGCGGAAGTCGTAACCGTAGAGGAGAGCAACGCGGCTACGAGTTTCGAAGCAGGAACGGTGAAAGCCAACCCGTCCGGGGCAGACGCCTCGCTCGCCAAGATCAGTAGCGAGGAAGCCGTCTCGAGAGTCAAGTCGCTCGTACCTTTATTCGAAGAAGCGGAAATGAGCGGAGTCAGACTGACGGACAGCAATAATAGCGGCGGTGGGGGCCAAACCCCGGTCTGGCAAATCAATTGGTCGGTTCATCGAGGGAACAGCTCCTATGGCTTTTCCAGCGAAGTGAACGCCATCACCGGCGATCTGATTAATTTAGGCATGCCCTATGACCTGCTCGGAGAGCCATCCTATTATCCGCCGAAGCTAAGCGAGTCCGAAGCGCTGAAAGTCGCGCGCGAGTTTACCGCGAAAGCCGTTCCCTCTATCGGTGCGGACGCTGCCCAATTGGAACGTTCCAACCCATATTATGGATACTTAATTACCCCTTTGTTCGGTCCGGTCGTCTACAACTTCTCGTTCGACGTCTACCATGAGGGCGTGAAGGTTCAAGGTCAGCCCCTGTCGATCACCATTAACGGGAACGGCGACGTGACGAGCTTTCATTATCTCAACACAGGCATCGAGTATCCGTCCTCCAAACCGAAGACGACGCTTGCCGAAGCGCAGAAGCGGCTCGAGCAAGATTTGCAGCTACAGCTTGCCTATTTTCCATCCACGTATCCTTGGGACAGCGCACCGACCAAGTGGCAACTGACTTATGTTCCTTCCGTGCCGCTAACGATGCTGGATGCACAGACCGGCAAGTGGGCGGATTGGCAGAATAACCCGGTCGATGCGATGAAACCCGCTGCATACACCGAACTGCAAGCTGCGGGTGAACCGTTCAAAGCGCGCCGAGTGACAGCTGAAGAAGCGATCAAGTCGATCGAATCTTACGCGGACGTTCCGCAGGATTATACGGTACAGAGCCAGCAATTGAACAAAGGGCAAGGAAAGCAGCATGATACTTGGTATATCCGTTGGATGAAGCAAGGTGATAACTTCATGGCCGGAGGACGCAGCGCGCAAGTCGATGCCGAGACCGGTCAAATCCTAAGCTTCAACATCGATCGGTACGGACCTTATCCGCCGGTTCCTTCCGATCAGCCGAAGCCCGTGCCGCTCTCTTGGACGAAAGCCATCCAAATCTCGGATGAGTGGATGCAAGCGAACATCCTCGACGCCAATAAGTATAAAAGAGTGGACAATTCCAATAACGCGGTCGACGAGACAACGGGTACCGTTACGGTTAATTACCTGCTGTTCCATAAAGGGATTCTCGTCCAGAATCAATCCGTCGGAGTGACGATTGACGTGAACGGTCGCATTGCCGGGGTCTATGCGCAGCCCGGGATCGAGTCTTACGACGAGCTCGACAGCTTAATCGCCAAGATCAAACCGGAACAAGCGAAAACTACCTACCTGGCGGCTACGGAGATGAAACTGAACTACGTCCGATCGGGTGGATACAATGTGGCTCCATCCGGCGAATACATTCCGGCTACGCTTACGCTCGGTTATGTTCCTTCGGATCGCGAGAACGGAGAGAGCATGAATCGCGTCATCGACGCGGTGTCCGGAAAGCTCATTATCCCTTACGAAGACACAAGAACGAACAAAGCACCTGCCGCCGAAGACATCCAGTCGCATTGGGCCCGTGAGTCCCTGCAAGCTGCATTGGACCATGGCGTCCTCACGCCAGACGACAACGGTCAACTGCATCCCGACAAAGTCGTGACGAAAGGGCAGTTCATCCGCATGGCCGCGCTCGCAATGAATCCTTCAACCGAGAGCTATTCGTATTCAGGCGGAATGAACACGCCGGTATTCGCGGATGTAGACGCCGAGTCGGTCTATTATCGCGCGGTTAACGATTGGATCGGCATAGGCTGGCTGAAGCCGGATGCAGGGCAAAAGCTACAGCCAGAACAGTCGTTAACGAGGGAACAGCTTGCCGTTTACCTATCAACCATGACTGGCTACTCGAAGCTCTCGGCCCGATTAAGCAAGGATAAAGAAATCGCCTCGTTGAAAGATCTCAAGTCGATAGGCAATCCAGGCGCGGTCGCGCTCGCGATCAAGCTCGGGCTCATGTCGGCAAGCGACGGGTCGTTCCGACCGAACGCTAAGGTTACCGTCGCGGAAGCGGCCGTCGCGTTGCTTCGTCTCGCCAAGATAGAAGGCAGTCTCGATCGTCCGTTAACGCAGAGATATTATTAATTCAATAGCGGTTACGCGGGAAGCCCCGGTCATCCAGTGATGATCGGGGTTTTTGGTGCACAATAGGGGTATCGGAACGAAAAGGAGGATCGACAATGTGGAGCATGATCGGCCAATCGATCTTATTAGCTTGCGTAGGATCGCTGTTTCTAAGAATAGCCGGACGAAAATCGATATCTCAGATGACGATGCCGCAAGTACTTATCTTGCTGTCCCTTGGAACCGTTCTCGGGTCGGAAGTCAGCGGCAAAGGCATGGCGCATACGATTGTGGCATTAGCCACGTTCATCGGGTTTCTGATCCTTATTGAATGGATCACCCTGCATTCGAACATCGCCGAACGATGGATGAAAGGAATGGCCGTCTCCGTCATCGAGCAAGGCAAACCGAATGAAGCTAACCTAAAGAAACTTAGAATATCGATCGACGACCTGGAGAAAAGGCTTAGAATCCTCGGCATTTCCCGCATGTCCGACGTAAAGTCGGGGACTATCGAGGTTAACGGCCAGTTCGGTTACGAGCTATATCCTCATGCGCAGCCGGTAACCAAAGGGGACTTAGACCTGCTGTTGCGCACTCACTTCCCGCAGGCAACCGTTGCGCAAGACAGCAACGATACGATATTCACCGAAGTTCAATCCAAGACCCCTGGGCATAAGTTCCCAGATCGATTACAATAGTCATAGCTAAATTAGCAGATTAGACTGGAGTTGGACGCGATGATCAAAGGCTTCGGAGGAGTTTTCTGGCGGACGCATAACCTAGATGCGGTTAAAAAGTGGTACAGCGAGGTACTCCAGCTCGAGATCGCGGATTGGAACGGGACCGTGATACAACCTCAACCCGGAAATGAAACGATCTTCTCCTTTTTTGCCGAGACTGACCGTTACTTTCCTGCCGAGCAACAAGTGATGTTGAATTTCGAAGTTTCTAACCTAAACGAGACGATTCGGCATCTTAAGAAGCTCGGCGTTCCTCTTGCAAAAGAACAAGAGACTAGCGAATTTGGCAAGTTCGCGTGGATTCAAGATCCGGACGGCCGATGGGTCGAGCTTTGGGAGAAATAACAGAATAACCATGATCGTTCTTAGAAGCTGCCGAGTCCTTCGGCAGCTTTTCCTATGTTCGGATACGCATATTCTGGTTGATTAGACGGCAGAGCTCATTTACGTGAGAAGCTTTGGAACAATCGATCCGAGACTGAGCAATGGAAATCAATTTACGATCAAGGAAGGGATTACGCGCTCCGGCAACAGAAGACGTGTAATCCCTATCATCGATAACTTTATTGGACGACAATCTGACCAACCATATTGTCGTGGCCTTGTCCGCACTGAATGCTGCAATGGAACTCGTAAGTTCCGGCTTTGTCCAATTTAATCGTCGCGGTTTCGCCGCCCTTGATATTCACGCCGAGATCCCCGATCTCCAAACCGTGTACTCCGCTTTTATTGTTCAAAGTCAGCAGCAAGGTATCCCCGACGTTCGCTGAGATCTCGGGTTCGCTGAACTCCCAGTTGACTGCGTCGACCGTGACTTCCTTCGTGGCTCCTCCGCCGGTTCCCGCCTGTTGCGAGGCCGGGGCCGAAGGGGACGGTGAATTCGCGTTATTGTTGTTTGAATTCCCGCATGCGCTCAGCGCGAACAGGACGACTAACAAGAGAACCGTACCTAACATGACGGACTTTCGTCTCATATGTGTATATTCCTCCTAGTATTATTCGTCGTTATTATGCCCACGGTCCACCTGGCTTAATCTAAGCGGCATATTCGAACTTTGTCCCCACATACAATCGGTGTAAGGGAATCGAGACGTTCGATGTACGAACAGGAGGGTGTGCGAATGGCTAGAGCTTTCTTGAAATCACCTGTGAAAGGCGTATTAATGGGAGTCTCCATGACCGGAGGATGGCTTCTAGCCGATCTCTTGCTTCCGGAGCCTTGGGGAGATTATGTTCTGTTCGCGTCAATGGCAGTGGTGAATATCGCGATCGGATGGAAACTCGGAAAGCTCTACGACTCGCAGAGCGAGAAGGAGACGGGAGGCGCCTACGAGGCCGATAACGAAGCCAACTTGGAATTTCGATCGTAGAAGGGGCACTTCGCCTCGTCTGCCTGGGTCTCTCGATCGTGGAGAGGCCTTTTTCGTTTGTTCCCGAAGCTTTACATAAATTACGCCAATTGGGCAATACCATTAACAACGAAGATGCCATGAAGGATCCTCATTTGATTTACGAAGCCGCATTCTCACACATCTTGGAGGTTATGTCCGTGACAACAACGCAAGCTAAAATAGGAGCGGCACTGTCTTTAATGTTGGTTCTGAGCAGCTGCACCGGGAACAACAATAACAACAACGCTTCTCCTTCACCCTCTCCAACGTCCAGCCCGAGCGCGCCGAGCTCGCCTTCCGCACCTGGAAGCGTGACCGGCAATTCCTTCGAGAACTGGGGGTCCTACGGGTATACGCTGGCTAACAACCGCCACGTCCCGTTCAAAGAAATCACCGCCGATAACGTAGGCGATCTCGGCGTCATTTGGTCCGCGGATCTGAAGACGCTCGACAAAGACGTCAAAAACGGAAATCAGTCGTACCCGGTCGTCGTCGACGGAGTCATCTACGTGACGACGGCAGGCAACCAGGTGTTTGCGTTCGACGCCGTAACCGGAAATACGATATGGCATTGGAAACCGTCGGCCGAACAAGCCGCGGGCTTCTCTAAGGCGGGCATTATCGCCAATCGCGGGGTAGCGGTCGGCGAGGGCAAGGTCTTCATGCTGGCGGTCGACAATTCTCTGATCTCCTTGGATCAGAAGACCGGTCAGTTGGTGAAAATGATCAAGCTATCGGATTATATCGAAGGAGTAACGATCGAGAACGGCTACTACGAAACAACCGCCCCTCAGTATTACAAGGGCAACGTATATATCGGCAGCAGCGGCAGCGACAACGGCGTCCGAGGCTTCGTGGCCGCATTCAAAGCAAGCGATCTGACGCCTGCATGGGATTCCCCATTCTGGACCGTACCGCCGAAGGGCCAAGATTGGCTGGCGAACAGCAAGTTCCAAGGAGGCGGAGCGGTGTGGGATCCCGTTGCGATCGACGAGGAAACGGATATCATGTACTTCGCGACAGGGAACCCCGCTCCGGATTTCTACGGAGCTAATCGCCCGGGAGATAATCCGAATACCGACTCGGTCGTAGCCGTTAACGCGATGACCGGCAAGCTTGTCTGGGCCAAGCAGGAAGTCAGCCACGACATGTGGGATTATGACGCGGCGGCATCCCCGATGATTATTAACGCCACGGTCAAAGGGGCGAAGAAGAAGCTAGTCGTGCAAGGCGGCAAATCCGGCCTATGGTTCGCCTGGGACGCGGCTAACGGCGACGTCGTCTGGGATGGCGTTCCGTTCACCAAGATTGACAAGAAGGAAGTAACGCCCGAAGGAACGGTCAGCTATCCAGGAGTTCTCGGCGGGGAAAACTATGCGCCGGAATCCTATGACCCGGCGACGAATTACGTCTTGATTCCGGGTATTGAAGAGCCTTCCCTGTATAAAGCAGCCAAGACAGAAGCGGAAGCGGGGACACCTGATTTGCCCGGAGCTGCTGCATTCGGCACTTCAACCGGTGCCGTGGAGGGCGTCAAAGGGTACGGTACGGTTACCGCGATCGACGTGAATACGGGTAAGCAAGCTTATCAGATCAAGACGACGGATGCGCAGCGCGGCGGCTTGACGAGCACGGATTCGGGACTGGCGTTCTTCGGAGAGCTGGACGGCAAGATCAATGCACTTGATGTTAAGGCAGGGAAAGTCGTCTGGACGTTCCAAACGTCCGGGGATAACGTGCAGGCGGCTCCGGCGATCTTCTCGGTCGACGGCAAAGAATACGTGACTTTCACCACGGGAGGCACGAAACCGAAAGTGCACGTATTCGGGTTAGGCGGCAATAAGACGCAAGGTGCGGCTGGGGAAGCAGAAACCGGCAATGCGCATTCGGGACAATAACGAGGATCAGACCCTGGCGGTCAAGCCAAGACGCGCGTATCGTCTTGGCTTGACCGTCTCATCATAAAGGAGACTGTAGACGTGATAAGAATGACGAAAGCAGGAATGTACATACTCTTGACGGTTATAACGGCTTTATGGACGGATTCCCGTTGGATCGCGCATGCCGGGTCCAATAGCCAGCCCGCCCGTATAGAACTTGACCAGACGACGTTCGTCGTCAAGACGTGGCGAGGCGACGGTTCCCACTTATACGCCAATAAGGGAAGGCTTACTTATGGGGGGCGGCCCGTCGCGAATGCCCTCGTGCAAACCGATGCTCATGGAAGAACGATTCGGACCGCCCAGGACGGATCTTTCGAATTTTACGTGGATCGAAGTCTTATCGCATACAAGCTCGCTCGAGTCACGTCGGTCGAAGAAGCGAGAATCGACGGCAAGCCGGTCGGCCAAGAAGAAGCCGCGGCTATCCTATCGGTTTCCGCGGCTTTCAGCGTATACCATCCGATCGAGGTGTCCAAAGTCGAGACGTCCGGCGACTCGGGAAAGGTCAAGGTACATGCCCGGATCTTAAGCGAGGCAGGCGACCGAATATCGTTCTTCAAAGCGGATAAATATCGCATAGCGGGCCAAGTAGAGGATGCCGACGGCCATCCCGTTCAGAACGCTATCGTATGGATCGATCGGGATGGGGGAGAAGGCTTCGCGAAGTCGACTCCTACGGATAAGGAAGGGAAATACGAAATGTTTTACTGGCCGGAAGACGAGGATACCAACCTGACCGTCATCGTCGGCACGCGCCGATATGCGCTTCCGGAAGGGAAGGCGTTGAAGCTGCCGCGTAACACAAGCGTGGATATTCGAATCCGGTTGCCGAAGGAAGGAACGGTGATCGACGACAAGCCTCCTACGCTTGTCTGTACGACAGCGAAGGGAGCGACGTACACCGGCCTGTTGGCCGGGTTGGACGTTCCTCCCGAGACTCCTTATACGTTGACTATACCGGATCAGCACGGCCGGTTCGTTCTGACCGTGCCGAAGGATACGTGGGACAAGCGTCCGAAGTTCTTCGAGACGCGGCTGACGACGTTCGTCGGTCAAGAGAAGATTCTTAAAGCGGGGGATGAACTCCCATCGGATTATTTGCACCCAAGCGATAAAGACCCGAAAGTGGACGCTATTCGTCCGGCAGCTGCTTCATGAAATATCGGAACCAGTTCCCGTGGAGGAAGAGTTCGACGTCTTCCTCCCGGTAATGCCGCAATAAGAGGTTGACCAACCGATCATAACGCCCCGCGTGCTCTAAGCCGACGATCCACTCCTTGATCCCGTCGAAATCGGAACCGAAGCCGATATGGCATCTCCCGCCCAAAGCGCATACGTGGTCGATATGGCGCAGGATTCGATCGATCGGAACGGGCTGTTCCTCGCTAACGAACGGCGGGACGAACGTGATTCCCATGACGCCGCCCGTTCGAATGAGCGAGCGGATCTGATCGTCCGATAGATTCCTCAAGCGGGGGCTGATCGCGCTCGCGTTGGAGTGGGAGGCGATGACCGGCTTGCGGGACGATTCGAGGAGCTCCCAGAAACCTTTCTCGGAAAGATGAGAGACATCCATGATCATTCCCAACCGGTTACATTCCTTGATCAGATCCATTCCCGCAGCGGTAAACCCGCCTTTCCTTGGCTCTAGAACGCCGTCAGCCGCCCAATTGGCGCGGTTCCAAGTGACGCCGACGATCCTTACGCCGAGGTGGAATAGGATCCGAAGATAGGCTAAGTTGCCTTGAAGCGAATCTACGCCTTCTAGAGAGAGCAACGCTCCGATTCGATCGCCGTCCATGGATAGACGCAAATCGGATGGCGTGCGAATAAACCGCATCTGCGGCAGAGAAAGGACGCGTTCATGGAACAAGTCGATGCTTTCGAGTACATAACGGAATTCAGCTGACCATCGTTCCGGCAAATAGACGGCAAAATTCTGAACGCGGATGCCGGACTTCTGCATCCTCTCGAACGTAACGTCCAACCCTTCTTGGCCACGGACGAAATCCAGCTCCGGATGGACCAGCAGCTTGTTAAGCACGTCGCAGTGAGCATCGATAATGGCCACCTCGATCACCCTCCGCGGTAAGCATATTGGGACGTTCCTCGTTCGCCGAACTTGTTCGAGCTTACTCGATTCAAGATCACCTCGCGATGCGGAGATCGAACGCATACGGGATCGGTTGCCCGGGCATCGCCCGTTAGCAGGAAGGCTTGGCAGCGACAACCGCCGAAATCCAGTTCTCTGCGTTCGCAGCTCCTGCAAGGCTCAGGCATCCAATCCTGGCCTCGGAAGGCGTTAAAAGAAGGAGAGGCCCTCCATATCCAACCCAAGTCGCGTTCACGGACGTTCTCGAAAGACATGCTCCGAATTTCCGACGAAGCGACGCAAGGCAGAACCTGCCCGTCGGGTGCCACCGTCAGTGATATATTCCCCCAACCGCCCATGCAGGGCTTCGGATAATCCTCGTAATAATCAGGTACGATCCATATCAGTTCGATTTGCTTGCCGAATCTGTTGCTCGCCCGGACATAGACGGCTTCGGCTTCCTTAAGCTGATCTTTAAGCGGAAGCAATCCATCCACGTTGCGCAAAGCCCAGCCGTAGTATTGGGCGTTGGCCAGCTCCAGCCGCTGCGCGCCCCATGCGACGCAGAGTTCGATAATCTCCTCGATCTGATGCAGATTGGCGCGATGGAGAACGACGTTCATATTGAGCGCAAGACCGCTCTCTAGAATACGCTTGGCCGCTTGTCGTTTCGCTTCGAAAGCTTTGAATCCGGCAATCGAATCGGCAAGCTCCGGAGTCGCGGCCTGCAAACTCAGTTGGATGCTGTCGACTCCGGCTTCCGATAGCCGACGGACACGCTCTTCCGTTAAACCGACTCCGCTCGTGATCAGATTAACGAAGAAGCCCAATTCCCGAGCTCGTCGAACGAGTTGCTCCAAATCCGGCCGCAACAGCGGTTCTCCGCCCGTGAAGTGTATTTGTACGGCACCGAGATCGGCCGCCTGTTCCAGCACGATCAGCCACTCTTCCGTCGAAAGCTCGCTTTCTCTTTTCTTTAGTTCGATCGGATTCGAGCAGTAGGGGCAGCGAAGGGGGCATCGATGGGTGAGTTCCGCAGTCAAGGCATAGGGTAAGCTTACGGGCATGCTTCCAACCATCCTTTCTCCGCGGCCACCTCGAAGAATTCGAAGATATCGTCCTCGAGCCCGGTCTGCCCGTACTTCGCTTCGAGTTCCGCGATGATTGCGGTAATCGTGCGCTGCCCGTCGCAGAGGCGGAGAATCGCTCCCGCCGCCTCGTTAAGCTCGACGACCCGCTCCGGCAGCAGCAAAAGTTCGGCTTGGCGGGCTTTGTCGTATTTCATTCGACCCGGACTGCTCAGCCTCGGCCGTTCCGACAGCGCCCAACGGCTCATCGTTCGTTCTCTCCGAAGGGATAAGCCAAGCTAAGCGCGTCCAGCAGCCCCCAAAGAACGTTGCATTTGAAGCGCAAAGCGTCGATGGCCCGTTCTTGATCGCTGCGATCCCTGCATTCGCGCAAAACGATGCGTAGACCATGGTCCGCATCCCGCGGCGCTTGGTGCAGCCGAGCTTGGAAGTAGGCTAGCCCTTCAGGACGAATCCAAGGGTACAGCTGCTCGAAGACGCCGATTCGCTTGGATACGAGAGTCGGGGCGAACAATTCCGTGAGCGAGGAGGCGACGGCAATCGGCCAAGGCTCCAGCCGGCAGAAGTTCACATAGGCGTCGACGGCGAATCGAACGGCCGGAAGCACGTGGCGCTCATCGAGCATTTCCTCCCGAGAGATTCCCGCGGCTTCGCCAAGCCGAATCCACGCTTCGATACCGCCTTCGCCGTCCGTCCGGCCATCGTGATCGATCATGCGCTGAATCCACTCGCGGCGATCTTCTCTAGAAGGCAGCTTGGACAGGATCAACGCGTCTTTCACCGGAATATTCTTCTGATAGTAGAATCGGTTGGCGATCCACGCCCGAAGCTGGACAGGGGAGAGCTTCCCTTCGTGCATCGCGATATGATAGGGATGCTTGTCGTGATAGCGCTCCTCGCCAACCTGTCGCAACCGCGACGTAAACTGTTCGTTCGACATCAAATAAGTATCCACTTCAAACCTCCATCTCCATCCCGTCAAACCCGACTTCAATGCCCATGCCTGTCAAACTTCTTCGTTCCGGCGAATGATCGACCAGTATCGGATTCGTGTTATTGATATGAACATAGACTTTGCGACTTGCCGATAGACGCGCGAGCCGCTCGGCGGTGCCGTTCGTTCCGGCAATCGGCAGGTGGCCCATGGCGTATGCATCCAGCTCGGACGCGCCCAGCGAACGAAGTTCGTCGCTCTTCCAGAACGTTCCGTCGAGGAAAAGGACATCCGCGCTTTCCGCATGCCGCGCCAGCGTGTCCGACCACGACTCGATTCCCGGTGCATAGACAGCTACGCCTCCCGTCTGCAGATCCGTTATGCGGTAGCCGATAACCCACCAAATCTCATTGTCCCGAGTCGGATGGCGGGGCAGGCTCGCATGGACGTACCTGGGAGGCTTATCGCCCACAACAAACGGACATACCGATAATTGTCCCCCAAATAGTGGAAAAGATTCCTCCGGTATCGCCTCCAGCCAGCGATAGCTCGCGAACGGTTCAACGATTCGTCGAATCGGAAAGCTATCCGCAAGCGCGCGCAGAACGGGGGGAGGAGCGTATACCTCAATGTCCGAACCTTGTCTGAGCTGAAGAAGGCCCGTCGTATGATCCAATTCCGCGTCGGTAAGCAATACGGCTTTAATGGGAGTACCGCGCAGGGCAGGACCAGGATGAAGGCAGACATTCTCTTCCGTCTGAACGCTTATATCCGGGCTTGCGTTCAACAATGCCCAGCGGATTCCATCCGGGCTTACGGCTAGAGAATCGTTCCGTCTAGCGCTCAAGCTCGGATCGCCTGACCTTGCGCTTCTGCAATTCGGACAAGCGCAGTTCCATTGCGGAAAACCTCCGCCAGCAGCGGAACCTAACACTTTAATGATCATCGGATATCCCCTCTATAGCAAAGATGCCGGATTGCTCCGGCATGGCAAGTTATTTGCGATAAGCGTAAGCCGTCACTTCCGCGCAAGTCTCGATGATCTTGAAATTGGGCTTAACCCACATGGACGTAACCTCCTTTCGTGAAATAGGCGAGCGACCTGATTCATTGTATGTCGGATTCGGGATGTCCAAGAAGCACAAAAAATAACGATGCGGCGTCCCATCCGGAAACCGGAGCGAGAGCTGCATCGTTATTGGGCTTGCGGCTTAGCGATCGCGTTGCGGATTACGGTTCCGAAGCCCGAATAATCCGAGCAGTCCTAACCATCCGAGCCAACCCCACGAATTTTTGCGGACGGTAGTCGTTGCCGCGGCACGATAACCATTGGTGTTGTAGTTGTTGTAGGACTGCGAACGGTACGTTGAAGCTCCGTCCGTAACGCCCGTGTTGCTCTGGTTCGCATTGACGTTCCAGAATTGACTGCCCGTTCCCGTGCCGTAGATACTGACGTCGTGGTTTCGGGTGGACTGCATGGCGTTCCCTCTGTCGATAGACCGAACATGCATGCTCGTATCGTGATGACCTGTTCCCATACCGTTGCCGACCCCGCCGTTGCCTCCGTTGGTCTTACCGGATTCCGCATAGACCGGAACAGCCAGCATTGAAGCGATGACCGCGACACTTAAGCCGCACAACATTTTGTTTCTCATGAGCATACCTGCCTTTGAACGGATATTTACTCTTTCGGTTAGGTTCTCAAGATGGGTGCGATCTTATGCAAGCCGCACTACGAAAGTACTCCAACGTATGCTGCGGCCATGTATAATGAAAGGCATGAGCGATTACGTTTGACAGAAGAGAAGGAGGGGAGAGACATGGTTATTAACGACGTTAATCAACGGCTTGAGGTCGCCACTTTCGCGGGAGGCTGCTTCTGGTGCATGGTGAAGCCGTTCGACGAGCTTCCCGGTATACGGTCGGTCGTCTCGGGCTACACGGGCGGGCATACTGTAAATCCTACCTACGAAGAAGTGGGCCGAGAGACGACCGGTCATGCAGAAGCCATACAGATTACTTATGATCCAGAGATATTCCCCTATGAGCGACTATTAGACATCTATTGGCAGTTGATCGACCCAACCGACGCCGGAGGTCAGTTCTATGATAGAGGATCCTCCTATCGAACGGCGATCTTCTACCATTCGGAGGAGCAACGTCAGGCCGCCGAAGCGTCGAAGAAGGTGCTCAAAGCCAGCAAACGGTTCAAGAAGCCGATCGTAACCGAAATCGTGTCAGCCGGCGTGTTCTATCCAGCGGAGGAGGAACACCAGCGTTATTATCGTACAAATCCTTACGAATACAAATTGTACATGGAAGGATCGGATCGGAATTCCTTCGTGGACAAGCATTGGAGAACGAAAAGGGACTTGGAGAGCTTGCGCAAGCGACTGACGGAGAGGCAATACGAGGCGACTCAGCATCGGGTGTTCTCCGGCTCCGCCAAGAACGAAGAATGGAATCAATCGCTTCGAGGGCTTTACATAGATGTCGTGAACGGAGATCCTCTGTTCTCGACAGACGATCGCTTCGAATCCGGAAGCGGGTGGCCGAGCTTTACGAAGCCCGTCGACGAAGGATATATCCGAAGGGAAGTGGAGATACGTGGCGGCGTGAAACGTATTGCCGTTATCGGGCGTCTATCGGGGATTTTCGTCGGATATGAGGAATGGCTTCCGGAAGATAAAGCGTTAGAGATTGGGACTCCGCGGTACTACCTCGTCAACCCGGATTCGGTGAGGTTCGTACCGACGGCTAATCAGGAAGTAATAAATAGACCGACACGGCAATGAGCGTAGTCCCCATGGCAACGTTAATGAACCGGATTCCGTTCTTAACGCGCTTCAGAAATCGCAGATTTGCTCCTAACATCGCCCAGGCGGCGAGAGACCCGTAACAGATGAGAAAATAGAGAAATACGAAAAGAGAAAGCATCGGTATCGAGTCTTGAAGGTTAAAAGCCGAAACCCCCGTCAGACAGGCAATCCATGCCTTGGGATTCAGCCACTGCATCAGAAACCCATGCTTATAGCGCAGCATTCCGGCCTCGCTCTGTTCCAGAACCGTCCTTGACGTCATGATCTTATAGCCGATATAGATCATATAGCCGGAACCGCAGTATCGTAACACTTCGTAGAACGAAGGGACTTGCGCCATAAGACCAGATACGCCGAGTCCGACCGCGGTCAGTAGCAACGCGAATCCGAAAGTTGCGCCGGATACGAAGGAAAACGTGCGTTTGAAACCGAAATTAATGCTTGAAGATAGAATCGTCAGGTTCACAGGTCCCGGTGTAATGGACATGGATAATGAAAATAAACACATCGCCAGGATAAGAGACATCGCGATTACACTCCTTGATTCATCGTTAATGGGGTTAATATAGCCCTGCAAGGGTGTAAGCGTCCAATTCAAAATGCGGATGGAGTCGATCAGTTAAACGGATGATCGCTGCAGGTACCCGAAAGGAAACGGATCTATGGAGCCGCATCAACTCAATACCTTTATCGAGGTGGCCCGGACAGGGAATGTAACCGAAGCGGCCGCCAAGTTGCATACGAGTCAGCCGGCTGCAAGCGCGCACCTTAAGGCGCTTGAGAGCGAGGTCGGTTTCCCTCTATTCTATAGGACTCCTAAAGGCATGTCCTTGACGGAGAAAGGGGAGAAGCTGCTCGAGGAAGCGCGGAAAGTCATGGCATCGATCGAAAATTTCCGCCAAGTCGCCGGCGACCTCCGTCAAAGCCCCGTTCAGAGCTTCCGCATCGGACTGAATACCGACGGGGAACTTCTTCGCGTCAATGAATGGATCGCGTTAATGTCCGAACGTCTGCCGCAACTGGAAGCGCATTTTCTCGAGACTAAGAGCGAGAACTTCGTCACCGATATTCAGAATCTTACGATTAACGCAGGCTTCTTCTATGGAAACCTCGGGGACTCATCCATTCATGCCATCAAACTCAGCAGCATTCGAATGGTCGTCGTCTATCCGGAAGGTTGGGAGCCGCCGAACGACGAAGCGGCCTTGGAGCATTTCGCGGGATTTCCTTGGATATGGACAACGCAGGGCTGCCCTTTCTATAAACAATCGATCGATTACTTCAAGAGCAGGAATGTCCATCCTCGCAAAATCATGTACGTAGACGACGAGTTCCTTATCGGAGACTTGGTCGCAAAGAAAGTCGGTTGTTCATGGTTAGCCGAGCCGATCGCGGTTCGATTGGCCGATGAGGGCAAGGTGAACTTATGGAACGGGCTGGATCTTACGATCGATCTTCATTTCGGGTATCCGAAGGACAAAGCGACCGATCCAGTTCGGCAACAAGTCGGACAACTGATCGAAAGCCTGTGGCGTTGAACTCGCTGCGTACCTACAAAGTCTGCGCATAAACGATAAGCATTGATCTAATCCTAACGACAGCGAAGGAAGCCTAACCATTAGCTGGGGGAGGATTGGAGTTGCGCATACAACGGACGGCGATCACGATGCTCGGTTTGCTGATCCTCGGCGTATCGTCGGGATGCACGGACAGTGAGCCGGACGCCTCGGACGGGAGCATTCGATCGAACGCGTTAGCTACCCCGAATACCGGGATTCTGGATGGGGTGTCACAGGTAAGTGTATGGAATAACCGCCATGTTACCGGCTTGCACGATAATACTTTTTTTCAATTGAATGACGAAATGACGGACGTCGTGATTCACATGCCGGGCGTCCAATCCGCTTACGTGATGACGACCGATCGCAACGCCTACGTCGCCGTGAACCGAGGGACTGCGGATGTCCTTACGAACGGACCGCAGTTACCGGATGTCTTCCGATTGAACGTCTCGAACGCTATTCGATCTAGGTCGCCGTCTATGCGCAACGTGTTCGTCTCGGAAGACCCGTTGCTATGGAGCCGCATGCAGACCTATACCCAAGCCGTCAGGGAAGGGTATCCGCTGCAACGATTCGTCGCCGAATTCAACGCGCTCGTCCAGCAGGTGTTTCCTGCCGAATCAAGGCAACCGCAACCATTCCGATAATCATTCGGATCAAGAGATGACAGGGAAACCTGTCTTTTTCTTTTTTACATAGAAAAATAGCCAAATCGATCAATTGTATCGGAGCGGGACGGCAGTGTATGATCATCTATAGCAGGAGCGCAAATAAGGAGGCCGCACAATGGAAAAAGAAAACGATTTCACAACCGCTAAGCGCCAAGGATTCCGGTTAAATCGAGACGACGGTTATTTTAAAAATCTGGGCGTAGACGTAATGGCCTTCGACGATATTTATCCCGAAGGGCATCAATCCGGCGTAAGCATCATCATGCACGGCAATCGCGTCGCCACGAACGGCGACATCCGCTTCGAACAGACGCCCGGACAATGGCAGCCGGTGCCTAAGCAGGGTAATCGCGACTTGGACGAAGCCGAGAATACGATCACGACTTCGCTCGCATTTCCGGACTCATCCAGGCACTTAAAAGGCTTTAATCCGATGATCTACCCGGACTTCCAATTCAACTACAAAGTAAGGGTCCAAGGGGAGGGTGCTTCGGTCAAAGTTACCGTCGATTTGGACAGACCGATACCGGACAAGTTCGTCGGCAAAATCTGCTTCAACCTGGAGCTGTTCCCCGGCGCGCTGTTCGGCAAGCCTTGGATCATGGACAACAAGCACGGCATCTTTCCCGAGCAGCCTAACGGTCCCGTTCTGTCGCTACCGCCCAATCATTCGCATGCAGGGAACTTTAGCGAACCCGATGCGAAAGCCGATCCCAAGCTTCTGTCCGGAGACAACAAGGAATACAATCCGATGATCGCCGACGATCTGATTGCCGAGCCGTATGCGATTGGAAAACGTTTTACCGCGCGGCCCGACGACCCCTATAACCGATTCACGGTAGAGAGCAAGGGAGCGGAGCTGAAGCTTTACGACGGGCGCATGAATCACAATAACGGTTGGTTCGTCATCAGCAGCGAGGTCCCGGCAGGTGCCACCGTCCGTGCGATCGAGTGGATCATTACGCCGAACGTCGTTGAAGACTGGATATATCCCGCGGTCGTGCAAACCTCGCAGGTTGGGTATCATCCGAAGCAGTCGAAGACGGCCATCATCGAGCTTGACCGACGCGACCGCAACCGCCAGCCGCTCGTACTCTATAAATTTACGGAGAACGGCGCCGAGCAAGTATTCTCCGCCGAAGGAGAAGAGTGGGGGGCATTCCTCCGTTATAACTATTTGAGATTCGATTTTACGCACATCAGGGAAGAAGGGCTGTATAAGGTTCAATACGGTTCTTCTGAATCGTCCGTCTTCCGCATCGCGGGCGACGTATATGACCGAGGCGTCTGGCAGCCGGTGCTCGAGTACTTCCTTCCCGTGCAGATGTGCCACATGCGGGTAAGCGAAAAATACCGCGTATGGCACGGACACTGCCACCACGATGACGCCCGGATGGCTCCGGTAAATCTGAATCACTTCGACGGATATGAACAAGGTCCAACTACGCTAACCTCTTACCAGCCAGGCGACGTTGTGCCTGGTCTGAATATCGGCGGATGGCACGATGCCGGCGACTTCGACTTGCGGGTAGAGTCGCAATCGGGAGAATTCTATACGCTCGCCTTGGCGTACGAAGCCTTTAACGTGCATTACGACGCGACGACGATCGACCAAGAGCGAAGAATCGTCGAAATCCACCAACCGGACGGCAAGAACGACCTCCTGCAGCAGATCGAGCACGGCGTCTTGTCCGTCGTTGGCGCTTATCGCGCGTTAGGCAGGCTGTATCGGGGGATTATCGAAAGCGATCTTCGGCAATACGTGCACCTTGGAGACAGTGCGAGCATGCTCGGGGAGCGCTGGGTGTTCACCGAGGACAATCCGCCGCGGGAGCTGACGACCGCCGCCCATCTGGCAGCCGCTTCCCGCGCTTTGAAAGAGTTCAACCCGACACTGAGCAGCCAAGCCTTGCAAGCGGCCATCGAGATTTACAACGTTACGAACGGGATTGGTCCTGCCAGAACGGCCAAGGTTCATGCCGCCGCTGAATTGTTCCTCGCCACCGGAGACCCCTCCTACAAGGACTTCTTGCTGTCGGAAGCCGATTATATCGTCGAGTCGTTCGATAAAGTAGGCTGGGTCATCGCACGCGCCGAGCAAGCGATGAACGACGCCGGATTTACGAGCAAGATTCGCGCCGCGCTGCCGGCATTGAAGGAACAGCTTGTTCGGTTGAACGCCGAGACGCCGTACGGGATTCCGTATCGCCCGCATATTTGGGGAGCAGGGTGGGGCATTCAGAAGCTCGGTTACGAGTACTATTATCTGCACAAGGCTTATCCTGAATTTTTCGATTCCGAGTTGATATTTAATGCCCTTAACTTTGTGCTGGGCTGTCATCCGGGTTCTAATACGATGTCTTTCGCATCTGGTGTTGGCGCCAACTCGGCAACGGTAGGGTACGGGCTCAATCGCGCCGACTGGTCGTATATTCCCGGCGGCGTCATATCGGGTACCGCGCTGATCCGTCCAGACTTCCCCGAGCTGCTCGTATTCCCGTATTTGTGGCAACAGGTGGAATACGTGCTCGGAGGCGGTTCGTCGCATTTTATGTTCATCGCTTTAGCCGCGCAACAGCTTACCCAGGAATAATACAGTTGTACCACGCAAAGCCCGCGGCGATCTGCCGCGGGCTTTGCCATGAGCGTACGATCAAAGCCGACTGCGAACCACGACTTTGCTGAGATTGTCCGTGCGGACGACCCGAACGTTCTTCGAGGCTAGCAGCCGGTTAGCGGATATCCTCCAAGTATGCGACCTTCTATCGGCTCTTCGAATGGCGACGAAATTATATTTGGAGGTCGTATAGATACGATACCCTCGCTTCAGACAATCCCTGATGAATAGGGCATCGGTGCCTTGCTTGGCTCTGACGAACTTGACGCGCCGGAACACCCTCCGGTCGAACATGATCGTAGCTCCGGCAATCGCCCACACTCTTTGACCGGAACGATGTTTTCTCTGACGCAGCAGCAGTTTTCTGGAATAAGGAAAATAGAAATAAATCGATTCCTTGCCGACAAGATCGGCCTTCGGTTTCATGAGCAGCTTCATGGCCTCGGAGATATAGTTGCGGGAGTAATAGTCGTCATCGTCGATCTTGGCGATATAACGGTATCTGGCTTTGGTCACGCCGAAGTTCAAGCATTCGCCGAGCGACTTGTTCTCGGGCAGCTGGAACACCCTTACGTTGCGATATCTCTTGGCCTTCCTGAGATAGTCGGCAAGCCGGAGACTATTCTTATTCAGGATAATGATGAGCTCCTTGGGGTTCCATCTCTGACGGGCATAGTTGCCGAATAGGCGATGGATATATGGCTTGCGGATCGTGGGAGTAATGAGGGTTACGCCCTTGCGTGAAGCCCGGCTCATGAACTTCGCTCCTATCCTATCGGGAGATTACTTGCGTCTAACGAACTTCGGAGCCTGCCCGAAATCGATCGCTACTTTACCGGTCATTCGGGCTATTCTCGGCGCTAGGATCACCGCGTTCACGCCGCAAGTGATCAGAGCTAGATCGAAGGCGTGTTTATGCCGCGCCGCTTTCCTTAAGGCGGCACGAATTTGTCGATAATGGGTAAACCGGATCGTAACGGTAACTTTCGCGCGATAGGGCGGGCGCTCCAGGACTTTCTTAATCGAGCGTGGGTTGCGGTTGATCACGAGAATCCGTCTGCCCTTCACGATCTTGCGGAACAACGGTTGATAGGGCATTACGCGGTTGACGATCGCGTTGCAGGTTAACCGGGGACGCAGCTTATAATAACGAAACACCTGATCGGTTAACCGTCTCTTCAAATATCGCGGAGCGCGGATCATCCGGTCGTTTTTATCGAGTATCCCTACGACCGTAGCCTGGCGAATGGATTGGACCAACTGGTTGCGAAGCTTTAAATTGGGAAGAGTGACCCCTTTATCCTTTCGTCTCGCCCAAGGCTCGCGCATTACTTTCTTAATTGGCCATACCGAATTTTGACTGATCACGATATTTTCCCCGTCGCCGATTCTGACTAAAGAGAAGGCTTGCTTGTGCTTTAAGGCGCGCAGAACATGCCTTAGAACCGCCGGGAGAGATAAGGTTGTGCTCATCATCGTCCTCATTTCTCGAACATGTCGGTATAAGTGAACGGATATGCTATACCGTATGTGAGTACCCATATCTCCAACACGGCACAAGCGGAGTCGGAACGGCTTGGGCCATAGTCACACTTCCGCTTCGCCTACAATATGATGAGCTATCAATCATCAGAGGTGAGCCAATGGCAGTCGTTAAAGCCACTCAAGCGCATATTGACATGTTGGCAAGGCTGCTTCGTGCGGAAGCGGAAACCGAAGGCGAGCAGGGGATGCTCCTGGTTGGTAATGTCGGGATCAACCGTATAAGAGCGAATTGCTCGGATTTCAAAAATCTTCGTACCATTCCCCAGATGATCGAACAGCCGCATGCGTTCGAAGCGTTGCAGCATGGGATGTACTATCAGCCCGCAAGAGACAGGGAACGCCGTCTAGCCCAGCGAGCCGTAAACGGGGAGAGAATGTGGCCGGGCAAATTCTCCCTGTGGTATTTCCGTCCGGGTACGTTCGACAATCCCGGACCTTGTCCGCAGACTTGGTACGGTCAGCCGTTAGTAGGCAGATGGAAGAAGCACTGCTTCTATGAACCGACCGCCGAAGAATGCGAGAACGTCTATAACACCTTCGGGTAAAGGGTGCTTGTACTCCGAGAAGAGCCGCGTAAATCGCGGCTCTTTGCGTTGATATGACTTCTTCTCCCATCAATCGATGCAAGGATAGGATAAGTTTCCTAATTCCGTCATGACCCCGAGGCTCCATTAAGTGACCGTCATGGTGACCGGAGTCACTACCCGTTGTTACAACCCAAATGGTAATATTTATCACGTTGCAATATTTCAGTGAGTAACCGCACTGATGAAATTTTATTTCTGGAGGAGTTAAACCCATGAACAAAGCTATTCGGAAAAGTGCCGTATCCGTTCTTGCGGCCGCTGCGATCGTCACCTCGTTCGCATCCGTATCCGCCGCCGAGAAAGGCGTATCTGTACAAGTGAACGGCAAGGCGATCACCTCGTCCTCGAACTCGATATCGAACGGCAAGACCTACGTAGATCTTGCAGCATTCTCGAAGGCAACGGGCATTAAGTATTCTTACGACGCGTCCAAGAAGACGGCTGTCGTTAACGGTGTGAAGCTGAAAGTCATCGTTAAGGGCGGCAACCCGACGGTGTCCGTGCGCGACCTGGCGGCAGCGGCCGGATTCTCGGGCGTGGGCTGGAACGCGGAATCGTTGACGGCAACGCTGAAAGCCGGCAACTTGACCGTATTCGGCGACGCCGTATCGCAGAACTTAGGCTGCGTGTTGACGAGCCGCTTCGCGGTCGGCGACGCCATCGTGTTCCGGATGAAAGCCGTCGACGCGAAAGGCAAGCTGGCGAAGGACGCTAAGCTTCAAGTGAAGCTCGGAACCGGCGAGACGATCGACATGATGCTGTTCGAAGAGCCGGGCATGCCGGAAGATATGCTGTTCTGGAGAGGGGTTTACCGGATCACCGACGAAACGCCTAGAGGCGTACTTCGTTATACGGTTACGGCTCAATCCGCTACGGCTCAAGGAACATTCGCGCCATTCAATGTTGAACCTTCCTTGATCACGATCGTTGATGCAGCGGAAGCGCCAACTACGGATGATGCACCGGCTGCCGAACAATCGGCGGCTCAATAAGAGAGGAGAAGTCGACCGTGAATTATCGGCTTAACTTGAATGTGAAAATGTGGCTTGCCGTGCTGCTCGCGGTAAGTCTCGTATGGTTGCCGCAAGCCTCGCAAGGCTTCGCCGCCAGCGCGAAACCCGAGATTAAGCTCGCCCAAACGACGGGTACGATCGGCTCTAAGGTTGAATTTACCGCAACGGGGCTGGCTCCCAATAAGACCGCCAAGCTGATATGGCTTACGGTAGACGGGAGCTACCAGCTAGAGGGTATCTACACGGTCATCGGCCCGCAATATAAGGAGAAGGAAGTCGTTCTGCTGCAAGGGACGGCGGATAAGGACGGCGTCTGGCAAGGAACGTTCACGGTACCGAAGGGTTTCGGCGGAGACCATACGGTGTTCGTGCGCCAAGGAAGCAACAACGCGGCGCAGAACAATTACTACGTGAATCCGACGTTCAAGATGTCTCCATCCTCCGGTCCGATCGGCACCGAGATTACGATCACGGCGGAAGGCATCGGTCCGGCCAACATGGACAGCAACTGGCAGGTCACCTATGACAACAAGATGACCGGCCTCATTACGGCCATCTCGACCGACGGATCGGCAACGGCTAAGTTCCGCGCGTCCGGATCTGTCGGCAAGCATTCCATTACGGTATGGCACGGCTACCTTGGCATGGGCTATATTAATCACCAGCAGGCTCCGAACTCGTATTTGCCGGTTCCTTCGTTCCTCTTCAACATCACCGACGAGAAGCCGGATTTGGAGAACAGAGTCGGCGCAATTCCCGCTTCGGCGGCGGACGGCGGCGTGAAGATGCCCGCTCTTAAGCTGAAACCGGGAGTGAGCGTCTCTCTTAGCAAGCAAGAGGGCACGGTCGGAGAGAAGGTCGTGCTTCAGGCGAAGGGCGTGCCTGCTAACGAATCTTATCAACTCGTCTGGTACACGATGGTCGGCAACCGCGTAACGGCAGCCGGATTCTCGGAGAAGATGAAGCCTCTCGGCCACGTGAAATCGGATGCCACCGGGAATATCGAATATGAATTCCCGATTCCCGACGACCTTGGCGGCGTTCCTCACCGGATCGAGCTGAAATCGGAAAAAGAGTCTTATGGGGAAGCCTACTTGAGAATTCTGCCTTCGATCGTCTCCATGAACCAAACCTCCGGTCCTGCAGGAACGGAGATTGAAGTCGAGATCAAAGGCGCAGGCTGGACCGAATTCGATAACGCCTATTACTTGGTCTATGACAATGCGTATACCGGATACATGTGCGCGTTCAACAGCCAAGGGACGCTGAAGTTCACGATCATTGCGGCCGGAGATCCCGGACAACATCTGATCGACCTGTATCCTGGCATCTACCGCGGGAAGAAGACGGTACCGGACATTTATCTGGCTCCGCAGCTCACCTTCGAGCAGGATCACCCAGGCTCCGCGATGCCGGCTATCCATCTGAGTTTCGAAATTACGAAATAACGCAGGGTTCAACAGAACGCCCGGGACGGCAGCTGCCGTCCCGGGCGTTTAACGTATTATAGGACTTCGTAGAATCGAATGCGAACCGCATCTTTCGTCCGTTCGCCCGTTCCGATCATGAGCGTGCGATTAAGCCATGCGTATGGACCGTCCTCGACCTCGAAGAAAGGCGTTGTCCGGAAGTAATATTCGTCCGGCGACACGATTTCTCCGGCTGCCAGCCGGGACATGACTTCCTTCGGACCGTGGCGATAACCTTTGTTCACGATATAAATCATCGTTCCATCCGACGTCTTCATCGTATACAAGGCCTCGATCTCCGCGACGCCGTCGCTTCGGAGGAGTTGCCAATCGGCTCCGCCGGGAAGTATAACGCCTTCGATCCTCGGTCCCGAGAATCGCCCGCCCAGGATGGGGATCATTCGTCTAGCGCCTTTGGGCGCGTGCCCGACCTCCTGGATAGGGCCGACTTCAATGAGAGCCTCGAATGCGAATTCGGCATTCATCATGATCTCACTTCCTTACCGGCGTTCAGCGTCTCTTTATCGAACCCCGCAATTTGTTTGTAGCGTGCGGAGATGGCCTCCAGCTCCTGTCGGCTGATCACGTCATGAAGATTCGCGAACCCGCCAGGCGCTCGCTCCTCCACGATCTGCATGACGATCTCGGGACCGTTCTGCCGATTGCTGAGGACGATCGATGTCGTCTTGTCCAGCCGCAATGTCTCGTAATGCTTCAAAGCGAGTTCGATGTCATCCGACTCCGATAGGGAATGAGCCAACGCCTCCGAGTCGAGTATCGCTTGGGAAGCGCCGTTCGATCCGATCGGATACATCGGATGCGCCGCGTCACCGAGCAACACCACGCGGCCGAACGCCCATTGCTCGACGGGGTCTTTATCCACGAGGGGGAACTCGTACACCGCCTCGGAATGGTCGATGAGCAGGGGAACGTCGATCCAATCGAACTTCCACTGCGCGAATGCAGGAGCGAAATCTCCCTTATCGGCTTTCCGGTTCCAGTCGGTGCGGTCCAGCATCCCCCCGGGTACGGTCAATTCGGCTATCCAGTTGATCATTGATTTCCCTTGCGAATTAGGCGAAGAGATCGGGTACGCGACGAACTTAACGTCTTCATGTCCCATCATGATCATCGATCTGCCGGTCAGGAAGGGAGAGGCTTCCGTCGTGCCGCGCCACAAGATCCGTCCGCCGTACTTAGGCGCGTCATCGTTGGGATAATAGTTCTTCCTGACGACCGAATGAATGCCATCAGCCCCGATCATCAAGTCAGCGGAATAGCGGCCGACCGACTGACCGGTCTTGCGATTAACGAAAGAGGCGGTTACGCCTTCCGCCTGTTGGTCGAATTCAGCCAAGTGATGGCCGGTGACGACCGAAGCTTCGCCTAACCGCCGCTTGACTTCCCGCAACAGAAGCATTTGGAGCTTCCCCCGATGAATGGAGTACTGCGGCCACTGATACCCGGCACCCAGCCCCCTCGGCTCCTGCCATATCAGTTGCCCGAACTTGTTATAGTAGGCAAGCTCCGCGGTCCGTACGCCTTCGCGGTCCAGTTCATCCGCCAAACCCAGTTCGGTTAATACCTTGACGGAATGGGGCAGCAGATTAATGCCGACACCCAGCGCGCGGATCTCTTCCACGCTCTCGAATACTTGTACCTTGATTCCCAGCCGGTGAAGCTGCAGGGCGGTTACCAAGCCGCCGATCCCGGCTCCGATAATCATAGCGCTTTTCTGGTTGGTCATAGTTACACTCCGTATGGTGAATGAATAGTTGCATTATTTTTTCATTATAAATCAAACTCTTTCGGAGGGCTTGTTTTTTAGCGAAATTCGGAATAATCGGCAGCGATTTCCGCCAGTCTAAGCGATATTAGAGATAATCGAAGGGCGGAGCGTTAGATGGAATTGAACGAGGATGTACATACACTGACGAACTGGCTAGAAGATCATCGCAACCAATCGCTGCTCATTCATAAGAAGGAGCGGGAAGATTCCGACCAAGTACGCATTCAATTGACCGGGGTCGATATCAAACCGCGGACGGAATCGATCGACGGATATACGGACGAGAGTGCATTGAGACTCCATGGAGAAGGTATCGTCTACAACGACGGTCAGTCGCTGCCGCTGCCGCAGAGCGCATTCGTGATCCCGATTGGCGGATTGACGCTCATGGAATCGGTCGATAACCGTATCACTCTAAAGACGAACATCGCCGAATATACGATGTCCATCGATGGTCAATAAAGATGTCGGAGAATTAGAAAGAAGCGCTACAACAGCTGTCGGATCGATTCTCTAAGGTAACAACGGAGTGGGAGGATTACTGGAAATCGTATTCGTACTGGGATACATGGCCATTTTGGGTTCTTCTTGCCTTGCTTGTCCTGCCGCTTATTGCGCTCATTTTTCTGATGGATCGCAAGAGGGCATAACCCCAGCGGACGGCCTCAAGAGCCTAACCATCCAATAGTCAGACCGTTGAAGTCCGCTGTATCGCGGACTTCTTTGTGTTATGCGCTCCACCTCGGATGTCCATGTTCAGATTAAGTTCAATGCAAAAGTATACAATGCCACTGTACATGAATTGTAACGACAGCGGGATCTTAGCGGTTATCGGTCCCCAGGGAGAGTCCATGCAGATGATCATCAACACGCCGAGTCATTCAGAGCTCTATTTGGTAACGGTACTAGGTAATTTCGTGAAGAAGTACGATCTTACACCCAGAGAAATCGAAATCGTAGAACACCTCTTGTTCAAAGGCTACAGCAATCGCGAGATTGCCCAAGTTTGTTTCATCACGGAGAAGACGGCGAAAAATCATATCGCCAGCATCATGAAGAAAACCTCGGTTAAATCCACAAGACATCTGAGCTCGCTCTATATCAATTTCTTGCATTATTTCTTGATGTCGAAGCCGGCAATCGAATAAACCCTCCGGTATCCCGACGGTGAATTTGGTCAAGGATTGCGATAGGCACGAGTACCTTAACCGGCATATAGTAAAGGGCATTAAGTTTGGCGCTTACACGGCGCGGTGCAATCTGGCACAATGAGGTGGGATCATGCACAAGAACGGCATTGCGTATTTCTCGGCAGAGTTCGGATTGGATGAATCCTTGCCCATTTACTCGGGCGGACTTGGCATATTGGCCGGCGATCATATAAAGGCGGCAGCAGACCTGAACGTTCCGCTTACGGGAGTAGGCTTATATTACCGAAAAGGGTACATCCAGCAGCATATCGACGAGGTCGGCGCGCAGCACCATCTCTATCCGGAGATCGATCAACAGGGGAGCGTCTATCCGATTCGGCACGTCAGGAATGATGAGGGTCAACCTCTCGTCATTCAAATTCCTTTGCCCGGCAGACACGTCTATGCGAAAGCGTGGTCCGTACAAGTGGGCTCGGTCACCCTGTACCTGCTTCATACTGACGTTGAATCGAATCGCGCCGAAGATCGACGGCTGACGGACACGCTATATCCTAGCGATCTGAACGTCCGAATGAGCCAAGAGATCCTCCTCGGCATCGGCGGTGCGAGACTGCTTGCGGCGTTGGGCATCCAGCCTGACGTATGGCATATGAACGAAGGGCACTGCGCGTTCTTAGCGCTCGAGCGAATCCGTATGATATCGGCTGAAGGCGTACCTTTCGAAACAGCTTTAGAAGCGGTCAGGGCTAGCACCGTATTTACGACCCACACCCCGGTTCCGGCCGGGCACGACGTATTTTCCATCGACATGATGGATCGTTACTTCGGCGACTATTACTGGCAGCTCGGAACGGACAGGGATCGGGTACTGTCGCTCGGCCGCGTGGAGGGCGCGTTTAATATGACTCGGCTGGCCGTGAGCACCTCCTCGAAGGTGGGCGGGGTAAGCAAACTGCACGGCGAAGTGACCCGAGACTTGTTCCACCGTTGGATGCCGCATATTCCGATGCAGGATATTCCCGTCGATTCGGTTACGAACGGGATTCACATCGGCACCTGGTTGGCCGCCGGCATGAAGGAGCTGTTCGATCGGTATCTCCCGTCGGATTGGGATTTGCGGACAACGGAACCCGAGGCATGGGCCGCCGTTCGGGACATTCCCCCGAATGAGCTTTGGGAAGAACATCAACGGGAGAGAACGAACATGCTTCGTGAGTTAGGCTTGCCGCTTGAGCGATCAGACGATAGACCGCTTATGATCGGCTTTGCGAGGAGATTCGCGACTTATAAGCGAGCGCTGCTGATCTTCAGCGATCCGGACCGGCTTGCGCGCATCCTGGGCGATTCCAAGCGCCCGGTATGCCTCGTATTCGCCGGCAAGGCGCATCCGGCGGATGGACCGGGGCAACGGTTGATCCGTAGAATCGTAGAGCTGTCACGAGAACCAAGGTTCAAGGGACGCGTCTTCATCGTGGAGAACTATGCGATGGATAAGGCGAAGAGGCTTGTGCAAGGCGTAGACGTCTGGCTTAACACGCCCTTAAAGCCGATGGAAGCGAGCGGTACGAGCGGACAGAAGGCGGCTCTGAACGGGGTAATCAATTGCAGCGTGCTGGATGGATGGTGGGCAGAGGGCTATAACGGAAGGAATGGCTGGGCAATCGACAGCGCGGCGGATGGCGACTTCGAGCATCAGACAAAGCAGGACAGCGAATCGCTGTACCGGCTGCTCGAGGAAGAGATCGTTCCGCTGTACTACGAGAGAGACGAGCAGAACCTCCCGATGGCATGGATCCATCTCATGAAGGAATCGATCTGCTCGCTCGCACCCGTGTTCAACACGCATAGAATGATCAACGATTATGGGAACAAGATGTATGTCCCGATTAGCGAGAGGGGAAGGCGGTTCTCCGCCGACAACTTTGAAATCGCGTCTAAGGTTGCGGCCTACAAGCAATTCATCCGCAACAACTGGTCCGGCGTCCGTGTGAGCAATATGGAGATTCTAGACGGTCCTAGCGGGAGGACCGGGATGCATAAATCCGCAATCCGCGCCGTCATTCGGCTCGGCGCCATATGGCACAAGGACGTCCGCGTAGAAGCGGTTGGTTCAGACGGCCGCCAAGGAATCTGGAAGGCGAAGCTAGAGCCGGTGCAACAGCAGGATAAGGGAGTGTACGTATACGAAGGCGCTTCTCCCGACATCCCGATCGAATTCTGGAAAGCCAACGTGAACGTGCGGGTCACGCCGATCAGCCCTGACTTCGCGAACGACTTCGAGATGGAACTGGCCGCTTGGGGTTAAGAGAGGAGACTCCGCGCGCAAGGCTTTAACCCTTAGATCCACCCTTGCATCTTCGCCGTACGTACGGCTTCCGCCATCGTTCCGGTCTCCAATTTCTTCAATGCGTTGGTAATGTGATTCTCCAGCGTCTTCGCCGTCATCGGATGCTTCCTCTCCTGGTTTAGCAGTTCCAGTACGGTTCTGCGAGTGCATCCGGGATTCGACCCATAGACCGCCAGAATCAGCTTCTCGGTCGGGGTAAGCTTCGCCGCCTGCCGTTCACGGTCCAGAAGGCGAAGCTTCAGGCGCGCCTCGATCCGGGCCAACAGCTCATAGCGGGAGAACGGCTTGGTCAGATAGTCGCTGGCGCCGGCTTGAAATCCCCGCGCGATATCGTTAGCCGAACCTTGAGCGGTCAACATAATGACGGGCAGTCGGCTGGCGGAATGGGTTTCGCGGAGCCGCGCGCACACCTCGAATCCCGACATATCCTGCATCTGTACGTCTAGCAGGATCAAGTCAACCCTGCGGGCGCGGACGATCTCCAGCGCCGCGCCGCCATTCGTAACGGCGGTGATGCCCCAAGCCGAGCCCGACAAATATCTAACGACGACCTCCAGATTGACCGGGTCGTCGTCCACGGCCAGAATCTGTACTTCGCCGTCCGGACGAATAGGAGGGAACGGCTCCGTCCTCCTCCATGAATCCGCAGACTGTTGCGGCGAAGACGGGGGTGGTTGCGTTGCCGGTTCCGCCTCGGCGAGAGCTTCCTTAATCGCGCTTGACGCCGCTGTCAGCGTTAACGTAAAGACCGTTCCTTGCCCAACCTTGGAATTCACCTCGATCGTCCCCCCGTGCAGTTCCACGAGCCGTTTGGCGATAGGAAGACCTAATCCCGTTCCCCGGTTCGATCCGCCGACCGGCCGGCTGCTCCCTTGGACGAACGGTTCGAAGATCGAGGAGAGCCGGTCCGGTTCAATGCCGATCCCGCTGTCCTCAAAGACTACTTCGACGAAATCTCCGGCGGAGCGCGCATGTATATCAATTACTCCCCTTTCAGTGAACTTGACGGCGTTGCCCGCTAGATTATACAGAATTTGCTGCAGCCGGCTCTCATCGGCGTCCACCGCGATCGAGCCGTGTACCCTGCAGCGCAGCTCAATATCCCGGCTGCCTACGAGAGGACGCAAGGCGGTCAGCACGGCTTCGACTACCGGTCTTAGCGGAACCGGCTTCCGCTCTAGCTCGACCTGTCGGTTGCCGATGTCATGGTAATCCAGCGTCTCGTTGACAAGTCCGCTGAGCCGCTTGCCGCTCGCGACGACAACTTCCAAGTTGCGGCGCGCCGACTCGCCGATAGGGCCGTCAGACCCGTCGAGTAACGATTGCGCCATGCCAATGATACCGTGAAGCGGAGTGCGCAGCTCGTGTGACGTGGCAGCTAGGTATTCGTCCTTGATTCGGCCCAGCTCCATTAATTCTTCGTTCTTGCGCCGGAGCTCCTCCGAATGGGAGGCGAGGATCCGCTGCGTCTGGTCGACCCTGCGAAGGTGGATTTGGAACAAACAGAGGATGAAGATAGCCAGACCGTATTGGGAAACGCCGTAGGGAATCTTGGTCCATTCGTATAGGAAGAGGTCGCTGACTCCTGTCCCTAGGTAAACCAAGAGACCGGCTCCCAGAATGCGCTTCTCCTTCGTAGCCTCGCCCAACCGCAGCACGGTTATCGATAAGACGAGGATATTGACGAACAGCAACGCGTCTAAGCCATAGATCCAAGGCATGGACGTAATCCGGTCGAACGCGACGGATGCGGACAAGTATGCCAAGTGAACGACCCAGACGAACCGGGCTACCTTGCGGGTTTCCGGCATGACGGACTCCATGAACCAACCGAATGACACCGGAAGCATATATAAGGAAATATTCGCAACGCGAATCCAGAAGGAGGGATCGTCATAGAAGAACAGATTGACCTGCATCATGCCGAGATAATAACCCCCGCCGCATAACAGGAAGAGCGAGAAGAATAGCAAATACCGCTTGGCCAGCCTGAGCAAATACTGCATAAGCACGACCGCCGACAGCAGTAGCAGTTGCACGGCGAGTAAGCTCGGAATCCAATCCCGCTTGAAAAGTCCTATGGCGAGCTCGGTTCGTTCCCCTAGCCATAGCGGACTTTCCAATCCAAGGTTCGGCCCTCCGGCCGCCGTTCGGATCGAGACCGTCCCGCCTGCGAGGAGCGGACGATCAAGTTCAATGAGATTCAGGCTGAATCCGTCGAATATCGGGTCGGCCATATCGCCGACGGAAGCAATCTTTTCACTGCCGACATACACCTCGTAGCTTTCCATGATGTAACGGGAATAGAGCGCGCAGTCGCGGCTGCAAGGAAACTGTTCCGGCAATCGAAAGTGCTGCCAGACGGACCGGACGCCTGAGTCGAGGAGTATGGTCGGCGACTTGGAATCTTCGATCGGCTTCAACACGACAGCGTGTTGGAAGGAGGGCGGTGCGATCAAGCGGAGCGCCCCCCACAGCAGGAAGCTGATGAACGGGATCAGCCAGGCCCATTTGTACATTGCCTTCATGTTCACTCTCCTATGAGGTCAGACAAGTCGGAATTGCTCGGTCATCCCGCGGCACCCCCATATCGGCGTAGGGGGCCCCCAAAACAATTTGGGGGATAGCTTGCCGACGAGCCTGCCACTATGATGAGGTTTAGCCGGGAGGTGATTCATCGGGACATACGGATAACCATGTGGTTACGAAGTCTGTTGAAAGCGAATGGACCTATTCATTCATGAAGAGGAGGATTAATGGTATGCGCAGCAGTCTGATCAAAATCATGTTAACCGCCATACTCGCGCTTGTACTGATCCCAGTTACGAGCGCATTCGCAAGTTCCAACCTGAATGCCGAGGTGTATTCGAATAACGTCATCTTGACCTGGGACCGGAGCACCGGGGATCCGAGCAGCTACGCGGTCGTAGTCAACGGACATGTGGCGGGCTTTACGACGGGAACCTCGTTTAACGTGACGGGACTTGCCGCTTGCACGACTTACAACTTCTACGTCTCGGGACAGTCGCTCTCGGCCACGACCGGGTGCAACCAGAAAGTGCTGATCACCGGTGCTTCGGGCGGCGGCGCAACGACCTATAACGCGAACGTGTATAACAACACGTCCCATTCCATTACCTTGCGCGCCGATCTTTACTTTTACGATTACACATACGGGTACGTATCGGTCAATTCCCGGACGGTAACGGTATCGGCCAACTACTCCGGAGCAATCTCGCCGATGCTATTCGGGCTTAACCAATACGGCGGTTATCAGGTTCGGCTAACTTGCACCAGCCATCCAGACCTGCAAAGCTGGGGGACGAACAGTTCTTCGTTGGTTTTCGCCAACAATTGAAGCGCTTATTTATTAGTTTATTAAAAACGGCCAAAAAATAAAACGTTTTCTGTAAAACGTTTTCTTAAATCCTCAAAGGAGAGAACATAAAATGTCTTCCGTATTATTCAGAAAAAATTCGGCAATCGCGTTAGTCGTAAGCTTGATGTTTAGTTTGGTGATTGCGTTAGGCGGGTTCGTCACGAAGGCCGCCGCCTCCGAGCCTTTGACTTTAACTGCCGCCCAGCAGATCGGCGACTCCGTGAAACTTCAATGGAACACGGCTAACGATCCGAACGGCACAGTGTACAGGTATTCCGTCTACTACCAGACAACGACAGGCGCATGGGAGCTGATAGAAGCCAATCTGACGGGTAAGACCTATATTGCGCCAAGCATTGAAGAATATTGGTACGAAGGGGGATACACGGGGTATTATTCCGGTGAGCTCAACCTTATCCCGTTCAGGGTAGAGGCGAAGAAAGCATCTTATCCTTACGACGTGAAGACGAGCAACGTCGCCGTACCGACCATGCTTGCTCTGGCCGGGGGAACCGGAACGTGGGTCGGAGGGGGAATCCAACTGCATTGGAACGAAGTAGAAAATGCCGATTATTACTATGTCTACGGTACGGACGGGGACGGTCAGACGTTATACGGACCGCCTCAAAGCACGTTGACGAATTCGATTTATACCACCAAAGAAATCAAATACATGCCGCCGTCGTACGCCAAGAATAAATGGTATTACTTCAGGATCGGCGCAGTGAACCAGGACGGCGAGCAGACCGTATTGCCTCAGGTAATCTCCGTCTATACGGGAAGCTAGCATGCCGCGAATCCGTTAAAGAAAGCCCAAACGTCCGCGATGCGGGCCTTTGGGCTTTCGTCTTCTCTAGGTTGCGTCATCTAACCGTCTGGTAAGCGAGCCCTAAAGCTCCGGAATCGAACGTCTTGCTCTCGATAAGTTTGAGATTGACTTTCTCCTTAATCCCTTGGAATAACGGCAAGCCGCTGCCGATCAAGACGGGAGAGACCGTAATTTTATATTCATCGATTAAATCAAACGGCATCAGGTAGTGCGCCAACCGAGGACTGCCGAGGATAACCATGTCTTTGCCCGGCTGTTGCTTGAGCTTCTTGATCTCTTCCTCGATATGTTCTTTCACGAGTCTGGAATTGTTCCATTCGACGCGATCAAGCTTCGTGGAAAATACGACTTTGGTTGTCTTCTCGATCCATTCGGCATGATCTCGTTCATGCTGAGAAGCCGATGGGTTGGCCGGGATGGTTGGCCAGTAACTATACATCATCTCATAAGTTCCGCGTCCCCAGATGACCGTGTCTGCCGAACTCAGAATATGTTTCGCGTGTTTCTCCAGGTCGGCATCGTAGGAAACCCAGCCGATGTCCATGGGTCCGTTCGGACCTTCTACGAAACCGTCAAGCGATGCGTGCAGGAACAGTACGAGTTTTCTCATTAGCGATTCTCCTTCATATAGGGGATATTAATAATATACAATTTACTAGATTTTAGCATAAGATCGGGTGTATACAACCCTCAATCGTCCGCGAAGGCACGGTTGAGGGTTTCTTAATGGTATGGAAGAGGGGGTTTCTGAACAAACTGTTGGGGAAATACGGCTAAGGAGGAGACGACAATAGGAAAGTTAAATATCGGGATTATTCTGGGAAGCACTCGCGAAGGGCGCGTTAGCCCGCAGGTTGGAGAATGGGTCAAAAGCATTGCCGATAAGCGCGGAGATGCGAACTATGAGATTGTAGATATTGCGGACTTTAAGTTGCCGTTCCTGGGCACAACCGACGGTTCTGAACCAGGAATCGCAGCATGGAACCAGAAGCTCGCCGGCTTGGACGGATTCGTATTCATCGTTCAAGAGTACAACCACAGTATTACGGGCGCTTTGAAGAACGCGCTGGATTTAGCCCGGGATGCATGGAATAACAAAGCGGCGGGGATCGTGAGCTATGGATCTACGGGCGGCGCTCGCGCCGCTGAACATCTGCGGGGAATCATGGGCGAATTGTTGATCGCCGACGTTCGCGTGCATCCGACACTGTCGTTATTCACGGATTTCGAGAACGGTAATGTCTTCAAACCGCAGGATCTTCACCTCAACAATGTTACGGCCATGCTCGACCAAGTGATATCGTGGAGCGGGGCGCTTAAAACCATTCGCTAAACAGCCATAAAGCCAAACTGCGGCTGCAGTTTGGCTTTATGGCTATCTTTTAACCACAGGTACCCAAAATTCGCCGTAGAAAGTACCGTCGCCGTTATCTTTGCGATAAGTCGCGTTCGGACCGCCGATGTACGCATAGTCCGTAATTCGGGACAACACCTCGCCGAAAGCGCGGTACGTCAGTTGATCGAACAAAGCTTCCTTGTCCCCGGTTCCGGCGACCACGATATATTCGCTCTCCGGAAACTCGATGATGCGCGTTGCGTCGGTTACTGATCTCTTAGCTTCTACCGCGAAGTAATTCCACGGTTTACCTTGATACACCTCATTGACCGACCATTCCCGATCGTCCGCCGCAGCGTCTTTGAGCTTGTCGTAACGTCCATCAGCCTTGAGCTTGCCCCAAAACTCGGCCTTTTCCTTCTGCATGGCCGCCATGTCCTGGAAGTTCGACCGGATAGAGAATCCATAAGCGGTCAACGTGAAGGATGGTTTGTGTACGAGCGTGTAATCTGCCATGAGAGCGCTCCTTATTCCATAGATTAGCTTTCTACTTTCGTCACGCGAAGCCACATTTCGCCATAGTATCCGCCGTTGTCGGTTGCTTTGACGAAGGTGGAGTTGCCTGGACCCACGTACTTGTAATCCGCGATTTGTTGCAGCAACCCGCCGAACACTTGGCCTGTAATTTCGTCGGCGAGACGGTCCTTGTCGGTTCCCGTGCCGGACACGACGAGGTAGTCGCCGGCGAGGAAATCAAGGACGACCGCGCCTTCCGCTTCGAATTCGCCCATGACGCCGAAGCCGCGCCAACCTTTACGATCGACGACGTAGTTGATTTGATACTCCTGCCCGTCAGCTAACGCGAGAAGCTCCGCCAGCTTGCCGTTCGCCGTGATTTCGGCTTTCTTATCCGCTGTTTTCTGCGCATTGCCGGCCCAGTCGTTAAAATCTGCAAGCGTTACGCCGAAAGCCGTCATCTTGTAGTTTTCCGGGATGGATTGAATGGAGTAGTTCATGATAGGATTCGCTCCTTCGAGAATTTATTTTACAAGATTGATTGTATTGGTCAAATGTATCTAAAAGTGATACTATTTAGACACCATGAAAAAAACGGAACGAATTAACCTCATTATGCGCTATATCAATAACCGCGCGTTTTTCACGATTGCCGAGATTCAGCGTGAATTCAAGATATCCCGCGCGACGGCCATTCGCGACATCGAAGAAATTCAGGCGATGGGGTTTCCGCTGACGAGCGAGCTCGGACGCGGCGGGGGATACCACGTGCTGCCCAATCACTATCTGCCAGCGGCGCGCTTCACTCCAGATGAGCTGAAGGCGATATTCATCAGTTTTATGGCTTCGAAAAATTCGCAGCTTCCTTATCTGCACAATCGCCGCTCGATTACCGAGAAGCTGATCGGCATCGCCTCGCAGACCCAGCAAGACGAGCTGATCGAGCTGAATCGGATATTGCTGTTCGAAAATACGAATCCCGCCAATCCGAATCTGCTGGAGCTCGATGACGCTGCGCCTCCGGAGCTGAATCAGTTGATTTCGCTTGCGGTAAGAGATAAGCACCTGCGCGTAACCTTTGAACCGAATGTCGGCTGGCCGCAATTGCTGGACGTATATTTGCTGCATATCTTTAACTCGAACGCTCGGTGGCTGGCCGAGGTATATGATTTGGACACGGGCGAGTTTCGTTTCCTGCCTGTCGATATGTTGCGGGATTCGGCGATTTCCGAGCGGAAGCTCAAGCTGTCCGAACAAGAGATCATGGATAAGAAACGGCTCCGCGCGCGCGAAGCCAATCTCGTCGTGAAGCTTGATGCGACGGGCATTCAGCGGTTTAAGCGCATGCATCCGCCGGGAATCCTGTTGTCTTTCACCGGGATGTTCCAGTCGAGCGGGATCTTCCACGTCCAGTTGGACGTGACGGATCTTGAGGAATTGGCGTACTATGCGGATTGGCTGCTGTTCCTGGGCAGAGGGGTCGTATACGAGCGAATTCCGAAGGAGCTGCGCGCGATTCTCGCAGAGCGTCTTAACGCCCATAACTTTCCTTAAAGCTCCGCGCGCTGCGCGGAGTTTTGTTGTCGCCGAATTTTGAACGAAACGCTCGATGCAACATTTCTGTATTCGACATCGTTCTACATATGCAAACACAAACGCTTGATAAGGAGGCAATGAACTTGAACAAGAAAACCAAAGGCGCCGCAGCGATGGTTCTGCTGGCAGCCGTTGTCGCCGTATCCGTGCCGGCTATAGTATCCGCGAACAAAACGAATCATTCCGAACGACAAATTGCTCCAATCGTTACGCGAGATAATCCTGTCGATCAAACTGGCCAAGTCGTTCAACCCGTGCAAAACGACTCGGCCACCCAAATGGAGCAAACCTCCTATGAGAACACCCAGTACGGGTTCCGATTCGCGCTGCCGGACAGCTGGAAAGGGTACACGATCGTAACGGGCAAATGGGAAGGGCGCGATGCGAAGGACGGAGCGAACGTGGTAACCGGCGATTCGATCAGTATCCGCCATCCCGAGTGGACCGAGGAGAAGCCTAGACAGGACATCCCGATCTATGTCTTTACGTTAGACCAGTGGAACGCGCTTCGGCAGGAAGAGTTCTTCATCGGCGCAGCGCCAATCGGACCTAAAGAACTGACTCGCAATGACAAGTACGTGTTCGCGCTTCCTGCGCGTTACAACTTTGCTTTCCCTGACGGCTATGAAGAAGTGGAAGACATCCTGAACGGTAACCCGATTCAACCGTTGTCTGCGAGCTCGCAGGCATCTTACTTCGGCGATTGGGTCGTGAAGGGCGTCGCCGGATCCAGCGAGGTATCGACGTTGCCGGACGACAAGCTAATCGGCACGAAAGCGACCTACGCGAGCGACGTAGCGGTCTACGGCACGGACGAGATTCTCAAGCCGTCGTACAAAGAAGAAGAGATCGCGACGGACAAGTTCATCAGCGAATTCCGGGTGCAATCGAAAGACCTCGGCATCGACTCGGATTCGGTGAAGGCGATCACGATCGGCGACGAGACCGGTCCTGGCACATACTTGCTAGTGAAGGACGAGAACACGCTTCTCTTCCCGTGGGACGGCAACTTCTATGAAATGCAAAGGGCTTCGTAACGCCAGCCCCGAACAGATGCGCGGAGAGCGGCAGCCGATATCGGCTGCCGCTTTATTTGCGTTATTCGCGCGGGGCGATTCGAGATATGGAATGACGAGTCTATGATTTGATATTTCCCAAAGTCCGGCTTTCCGGTAGGATGAAGATATGAAAAAAATATTATCGTTCATGGATTGGGGCGTATTCGCTCTTCGCAATTACCATTATATTTTGCTAGCGTCCCGTTTGTTGGCAGTTAACGAGTTTTCGAACCGAACACTCCTTCATATCCTATGGCTGGCATTAGCGCTTGTCGTCCCTATGCTGTTCTGGTTTCCCGGGCGCCGGATGGACAAAGTCTGGTTTTGCATCCTAGAGCTAGCTCTAGGCGGTTCTTATTACGTGAATTCTGTCTTCGATCCGGATCTGACTTCAAAGGCGGACTATTTGCTGCCGAGTCTGACCATGGGGTACTTATGGACTAAGCAATCGTTCTGGATAGTTCCCGCTGTTGCTATCCTTCCATTCTCCTTCCAGTCTTACTTGGGTTCAACTTGGGAGCAAACCCTTAGTATCGGAACGGATAATCTGCTATTCTGCTTCATCGGCATGTGGGCGAGCTTCGTAGCCCGTGCGTATATCGAGAAGAGCGAACTGGCAGCCGAAGTGGAGCAGCAAAATAAGCTGTTGACTCACTATACCGCCGAGATCGAGAGAATGACTGTGCTAGAAGAGCGCAACCGCATGTCCAAGGAGCTTCACGATACGCTGGGGCACTCTTTTATATCGCTTATCATGAGTTTGGATGCTTCTATCGCCCTGTTGGATCGCAAGCCTGCCGAGGTTAAAGATCGATTAATTCGCTTAAGGGAGTTAGCCGAGAGAAATCTGGACGAGATGCGGAACATCGTACACGAGATGGGGGAGGAAGAGGAATCGAGTCTGATCCGACAGGTCGAATCCCTCGCAATCGAGTTCCGGGAGCACACGGGTACGACCCTTGCTTTGAGTCTGCCGGAGACGGAGCGACCCATACGGTTTGAAGCGCGTCAAACGATCCTACGGGTTATCCAGGAATCTTGCACGAACGCGCTAAAACATGGAAAAGCGTCTCAACTGCAACTGGAGCTTAGATTCACGGAGAGCGCTCTGCAGTTGTTCGTTCGAAATAACGGCAAACCGATCGACACGCTGATATACGGCTTCGGCCTGACCGCCATGAAGCAACGGATTGAGCGGTTGGGAGGAAGCCTGTCCGTATTATCCGAGAAGGGTGCCGCAGCGATGACCGAGGTCAGATGCGAGATTCCGCTGAAAGGGGCAATGATGCATGGAGAAGATTAGCGTGCTGTTAGCCGATGACCAAGAATTAATTCTGGAGAGCTTGCATATCGTGCTGTCCATGGAGCCGGATCTAACTGTCGTTGGATTAGCCAAGAACGGGGAAGAAGCGGTCCATGGCTGCGAGCGGTTCAAGCCGGATATCGTGTTGATGGATATCAATATGCCGGTCATGGACGGCGTCGCCGCGACGATCCGGATTAAAGAGCGGATACCTGGCATCAAAATTATTATGCTGACTTCCTACAAGGAAGTAGAATACGTGTTGGCGGCATTAAGCCACGGAGCAGAAGGTTATCTGCTCAAAGCCATTCATCCCAGGGATCTGGCTGCAGGAATTCGGGTCGTTCACGCGGGGGGAACTTTAATCTCGCAGGAGATGGCAAGTAAAATGATCAAAAGCATGAGCCATTCCTCGGCCGCGAAAAACAATGAATACGGACTCAGCGCCCGTGAACTCGAAGTGCTTCACAAGCTGGCTTCCGGCCTGCGAAATCAAGACATTGCCGAGGCGTTGTATCTAAGCGAAGGAACGGTAAAAAACTATATCTCGACGATTTATTCGAAACTTAACGTGAAAGGAAGGCGAGAGGCCGCCCGCAAAGCCCGAGATTCCGGAATCATGGATTAATCCTCAGGATCAAATCGTGACCAAAGCGCACTGACCCTCTATGACTTTATTAGCCTATACTCAAAGCACCAAATCATAGAGGAGCTGAAGACATGAAGAATGACGGAAAATCAAGCGCTTGGAGTTCCTTGCTGCGCTATCCGATCGTGTGGGTGATCGCGGGAGCTATCGGCGTTATTCTCGTGGATGCATTATTCCGGTCGTTAACCGATCGAATAGAGGGGATAGGTTCCATCTTCTTGACGTTAGCGGCCGGTTACCTGTCCATCATGGTCTATATCCTTACGATGAAATTCTTGGCCCGTCGGTCGATACCGGAGCTATTAACTCGACGAGCAGGCATTGAAACCGTCATGGGTGTATTAACCGGGGCTATTTTCATCTTAGGGTCCACATTCATTATCGTTGCTATGGGAGGCTATTCCTTTCAATGGGCAACGACTGCGGATACGAGTACCGTTCTCGTGTCTTCCATCGGTGCTTCTTTGAGCGCGGCCATCGTCGAGGAACTCATCTTCCGCGGATTGTTGTTTCAAGCCATCGCGGAATGGAAAGGAAAGTGGCTCGCGCTCGCCGCGACCTCGCTTTTCTTCGGAGCAGCACATCTTGGAAATTCAGGAGCAACGTTATGGAGCGCGTTCGCCATAGCCTTGGAAGCTGGCGTCCTGCTCGGGTCCGCATTCCTATGGCGGCGGAGCTTGTGGTTTTCCATGGGACTGCATTTTACTTGGAATACGCTAGAAGGCTTGCTCGGCATCCCTGTATCCGGCCACGCTGCCGACGGTCTGTTTAACGTGAAACTCCACGGTTCCGCGCTTCTCACCGGGGGCGAGTTCGGACTTGAAGGTTCTATCGTGCCGGTTGTAATTAGTCTTCTGATCTCCATCCCTATGCTCATTGGGGCTACACGGAATCGGGTCGGGTGAGTGACGAATCGGTTCAACGTTCAATTGCATAATTGGCGGGCTCCCCGCAAAAAGTAGCCTGTAGACTTTTGCCAAGGGGGAGTACAAATTGAGACGCAAGTTGGCAACCGTGCGGGTCGTATTCGTTATTCTAGCGCTGATATGCCAAGCGATGCCGGCTTCGGCGGCGGCTCAGGCCGATCCTTTTCATTTCGGGTTTAAGAAAAGCCGTGGAGGGCAGCTTCCCTCGATAGCCGAGGAAGGATTTATGCCGATTTTGAAGAACCATCAAGCCATCTTCCTTGGAGATACGGACAAGAAAGAGCTTTACTTAACCTTCGATAACGGATACGAGAACGGCAACACCGGCCAAATTCTCGATGTTCTCAAGGAAAAGAAAGTGCCCGCGATTTTCTTCGTAACGGGACATTTCGTCAAGGAGCAACCGGATCTCGTGAAGCGAATGGCGAATGAAGGGCATCTAATCGGCAACCATTCGTGGAGCCATCCGGATATGACGCGAATATCGAACGAACAAATTCGGCTGGAGTTGGACAAAGTCCGGACGGAGGTCGCTACATTAACGCAGCAACAAACGATGAGCTATTTAAGGCCTCCGCGGGGTATCTTCAACAACAGAGTACTTAGCGTAAGCCAGCAGTACGGCTACACGAACGTCTTCTGGTCGATCGCCTATAGGGACTGGGAGACGAACAAACAGAAGGGTTGGAACTACGCGTATACGAATGTCATGGATCAGCTTCATCCAGGCGCGATTATTCTGCTTCACACCGTTTCGCGAGACAACGCTATGGCTTTAGATAAAATGATCGACGAAGCTAGAAAACGCGGCTATGAGTTTAAACGGATTGACACGCTTGAAGCGAAGGTGTACCGATGACGATGTTAAAACAAGCGGGCCCCGGATGGGCCCGCTTATGTTAACTCGTCGTAAATTACGGTGACGCCCAGAGAACAGTAGCTTTCTTCTGTATAATGGCCCTCCGGACATGCTTTTGTCACGCAAGCCGTTTCGTTTTGCGAGTACAACTTTTCATGGCATACCGGACATTTATTTTCAAATAGACGAATTATTTTTTTAAACATTCTCGTCACTCTATTCCTGATAAGATTACTGGGTTTATTATAATCCTTTTTCGATCCAATGTCATGTTGCTAACTGGCTCGAGACTAAAAGCCATTTGAGAACAACCCTCATATCAACTATAATCATCTCGGTAATGGTTAGAGATGAGCAGAAGGAAGGGATCTTACATGCAATCGTTAAAAGGAAAAGTCGCTCTTGTAACGGGCGCCGGGCGCGGGATCGGTCGTGCCGTTGCTGTTGCGTTAGCCCATGAAGGCGTAAACGTCGGACTTATCGGAATGACTTCGTCCAATTTGGAGAAGGTCCGACAGGAGATTCAATCGCTTGGCATGAAGTCATCGATCGCGGCAGTCGACGTGAAGGATTTGAACTCGGTTACGCAAGCCGTTGAAGGGATACGATCTGAACTTGGCGCGATCGACATCGTCATCAACAATGCGGGTACCGCCAAATTCGGTAAATTCTTGGAGCTCACGCCTGAAGAATGGGAGAATATCATCCGCGTGAACCTGATGGGCGTCTATAACGTCACGAGAGCTGTTCTTCCGCAAATGATCGACAGACAAGCCGGCGACATCGTCAACGTATCGTCGACGGCCGGCGAACGCGGCGCGGCGGTAACCAGCGCATACAGCGCGTCGAAGTTCGCCGTTCTGGGCTTAACCGAATCGCTCATGCAGGAGGTTCGCAAGCATAACATCCGCGTAACGGCGTTGACGCCGAGCACGATTGCAACCGACCTGGCCATCGAACAGAAGCTGACGGACGGAAATCCGGATAAAGTGGCGCAGCCGGAAGATCTTGCGGAATTGATCGTGGCTCAATTAAAGCTGAACCCTAGAGTGTTCGTGAAGTCCGCAGGCTTGTGGTCGACGAATCCATAAGCTGTCAAGCGAACGGCAGCGTACAGGAATTACAAGAGCAGGAGGGATAACCTCGCTGCTCTTTGTTTTTGGTTAGCGGAATAAATCGCCTATTGCACGGGAACAATCGTTCGTAATATGATAAGAACAAACGTTCGTTTTCGAGGTGAAGGAAGTTGACTCCCATAGAACGAACCATCTTCTTGATCGACGGCCAAAGCTTCTATGCGTCTTGCGAGAAGGCGGCTCATCCGGAGCTCGCGAACAAGCCGGTGGCCGTAGGCGATCCTTCGCGCAAGAGCGGCATCATATTGGCCGCATGCCCGATCGCCAAATCCCGCGGCGTAACGACGGCATCCCGCGTCTTCGAGGCGCAAGCGATGTGTCCGGAGCTCGTCGTCGTACGGCCGCGGATGGGACGATACATTCAAATTTCCCTGCTCATTACGGAGATATTCGAGAGCGTTACCGACCGCGTGGAACCTTATTCGATCGACGAGCAATTCCTGGACGTTACCGGCTGCGGGCCGGCCGACGAGTTGGCGCGTCATCTGCAGCGGCTCGTGAAGCTATCCACGGGCGTTTGGTCGCGAGTGGGCATCGGGCCGACTAAGATTCTCGCGAAGACCGCTACGGACAACTTCGCGAAGAAGCATCCCGACGGCATATTCCGCATCGGCCCGGATAATTTGGAGACGACGCTATGGCCGTTACCGGTGCATCAGATGTTCATGGTGGCGAACAGGATGTCGGCCCACTTCAATCGGATGGGGATCGCGACGATCGGGGATATCGCCAGAATGGAGTTGAGCGACTTTAAACGCAGGATGCGGATGCGGATGGGGCGGCAGAGCGACATTCAAGCGGAGTATTACTGGCAAACCGCCCGCGGCATTGATCCGAGCCCCGTCGAGTCTTCCATCCGCGGCGCCCTCAAGTCCGTCAGCCACGGCAAGACGCTGCGGGCGAGCTTGTACCGTAAACAGGAAGACATCGAGGTCGTACTTCTGGAGCTGGTCATCGAAGTGTGCCGGCGCGCCAGGCGTCTGAAGGTGCAAGGCAGAGTGGTCATGGTCGGAGCGGGGGAGACCGACGGCGTTCGCGGAGCGCGGTTCGGCCGCCAGGTTACCCTGCCGCATGCCACATCGTTAACGCACGAAGTCGCCGCGGCCGTATTGCGTCTCTTCAGGGAGCATTGGCAAGGGATGCCCGTGAGTCACTTATACGTATCGCTCGAACAATTGTCCTCGGACGACGTTCAACAGCTCGACCTCTTCCACGATCGCGGCTCGACGTTCGATCTGGAGAAGACGACCGACGCGATCAAAGACCGGTACGGCAGCGACGCCATCATGCGCGCCTCGTCGCTGCTATCCGCCGGCGTGGCGCGGGAACGGGCCGGGCAAATCGGAGGTCATTATAAATGAGCAAACTAGACGGCAATAACCGGTGGTCGGGCAAAATGCTGTTGACCGAGCACCAGGAGCAGTACGAGTCCAGGGGTGAGAAGCCGCAAGGAAAGGCGACCGCGGACGAAATCGCCATGATACGCGACGCGGTCCTGCTTCCGCACGCGATGACGATATCCAACAAAAGCTTGAACGAAATCAAAGGATCTAGCATGGCGTTGCATCATACGCTGGCGAAATTCCTGCGCGTGCTCATGGATCACATCGGTCTGCAGTTGTATCACATTCGGCGCGAGCTGAGACGGCGCAACATCAAAGTGTTGTCGGACGAAATGGCGGACGATATCGTATATCACCGTTACGTCTGCCGGGGGTACGAGGGACGCTTCGGCATGACGAGAGAGGTGGCGCGCGTCGAAATTTCCAAGCTGATCTCCAAAGAGACGGATCGGATATTGAAATTCAAGGAGCAGGAGGGGTGAACCTTCCTGCTCTTAATAGTCAAAAGAGGTAAATTGAGGATAAACGTCGAAAACAAGTAGCAGGAAAAATCTAACGATTGGAGAGATCGACCGACCATGACAAGCACGAAAGTACTGCCACTGGCGGCGCCGCGTATTTACGCATACTCTTCGCATGCTACTGCTTTCTCCATTGTATCCACCGATGAAGATTACTTGCCTTGGTTCCACAGCAACTTCATTCAACTATGCGCCTTGAAAGACTTCAGCGTGACGTATGATGTGCCGTTGGATTTCTATATGGGGCCGCGCAAAGATTATAATTACTATCTGAACAACAACTGGTTAACCTTCCTGAGCACGGATAGACAGTTAGTGGAAAGCACCTGCGGAGACATTATAAATTACGTCATCGCGTGCATTGACCAGAATCATTACGTGGCTTTGCATTTGGACGAATACTATGTCAAAGACCGTTGGGCTTATAAAGTCAGGAAATTCGATCACGAGAATCTAGTCTTCGGCTACGACCGGGAAAGACGAATGTTCAACATCATCGGCTATAAAGGGGCTAACCATAAGTTTGAAGCCTCCGAGATCAGCTTTGAAGCATTCAAAGAAGCCTATGATCATTGCGATGACCGGAACGATAACATATGGAGAAGTCAGATCAATCTCATTCAGAAAGTATACAAAGACTCCGGACCGTTCAAAGGAACCTACGTTTTCGATCTCGAATTGGTCGTACGAACCATCGAGGAATACCTGTATTCCAAAGATACCGCCAGGAATTTCAGCATGTTTCAGAATAATCTATCCCATTTGGTTTTCGGATTGGAAGTTTACGATGCGATCAAAGCTAATCTGCCCAACTTTTGGTACGATTTTAGACCGATTCATGTGTTGCTTGAGCATAAAAACTGTATGGTGGATCGAATCCAATATCTGAAGGACAACGGATATCTGTCCGAAGCCGATTACACGTATTTGCATGAATCTTATCGTAAAATGGTTCGCGCCTGCATGGTGATGAGGAATGGGCAGTTCAAGTACATGGCTACCAGAGAACAAAATAATAACAGCCGTCTGCTTGATAAAATCATAACGGATCTGGACCAACTTGCCGAGTTAGAGAAGGAAGTGTTAGGGCACCTGATAGCTGCGTTGAGAACATAAACGGACTAAACTCCGCGCCTGGCGCGGAGTTTTTTTGCGGCCTTCGTGCGAGTGCAAGTCTAGCCTTATCCATGTTGGCAAGTTTGAAGCATACTCTAGGGAGTCGGCGCTTTGGTCTTGGAATGGACCCCTTGGTCGATCGGCACCTCCTCGGGGAGCCGATCAGACATGCCGGGCACGTTACGGGGATGGAAGTTGATAAATTCGGATGAATAGACGGACACGTACAACTTCCCGTTCCCTGCGAAAGCGCGAATGAGAATGGGCTGGTCGTATTGGTTCTGAAACGCGAAATCCGGTCCGTTCCAGCTTACCGTCGCATCGCGGCCTGGCAGAACATAAGGGACATGACGGCTATGCGAATAACGCTCCAGTATATGGAGACCCGCCCGATCGACTGCGTTATACAGCGTGGAGGACACTTGGCAGATGCCGCCGCCGATGTCCTCCGCCAGCTCGCCCCGAACGATCACTTTGGCGCGCTGGTAGCCTTTTTGCTGGTTTCGCACCCCGACAACCTTGTTGAACGAGAACGTTTCATTCGGGAAGATGACCGTGTTATTGATGGCTTGGGTTGCAAGCGCGATGTTGTTCGAACGGTTCTTATTGCTGGCGTGGAAATACGTGTCGTAGCTGCCAATCCGTTTTTCCCGGATCACAGACAGCAGCTCGCTATCGACCCTCGGATAGACGACGGTCTGCGGCGTCGAAAGCGTAATGGGGCCTCTCCCATAAAAGTATTCTAAGCAGTGCTCTTCGAACTTACGGCGATCGAGCTTGGTACCGAACCGCTCGGCTTCGATTATGCCGCCTACGCCGATCCGAGCATTGACGGGCGGACGATCGGTTTGACGGGCAACGGAATCTAACAGTGCTTGCAACTTATCCGGATGGATGAGCGGAAATACGGACAACGTATAATCAGCGCGGTTTACGCGAATTACCGCGCGTCCTTCATGTTCAATCGTCATATCATCGGGAGCCGCGGCTTGGCTGAGCCATATGGAAAGGCCAAGCGCCCATATTCCTCGCATACGTACACCTTCCTTCAAGCAGTTACGATTCCCAGACATCAACCGAAATATGGGCGGAGGAGACCAATTGCAGAAACCATTATTCAAGTTGACGACGAATTGGATCGCGATAACCATACTGCTCGCAATGATATCCGGACCGAATACCACCGCTGCGGCACCGAGCAGGCAGTCGGCGAATGCGGTCACGCTCGTCGTTCGTTCAAGCGCTGATGCCACGTACGAAAGCCTGTACGAAATGCCCTGCTTTAATATCGATTGGGTGCTTCGGGCCGCTCGTGAGAAGAACACCGAATTCGCACCGGAGCTTACGGATCTGTATGTCCATTTGGCCGGCCCCACGGACAATCGGACGTTCCGAATGACGCGTTCCGGCCGTTTATGGGAGGCAAATACGGGAGAGCTAATTGTTCTTCCTTGGGAAGCGCGGGCATGTCTGCTTAAAGAGGGAGAAATGCTGAGGGGTCGTCATTACGGCCGTCTGCTTCGTTGGCAGGAAGCCGATCGGATTTTTTATCGAAAAAGCGTCTTTACGGTACAGGACGTAGAAACAGGACTATCCTTCCGAGTACAGCGGCGTGCGGGACACGATCATGCGGATGTACAGCCATTGACGCGCGAGGATACGAAGGTGATGAATTTCATTTACGGAGGGAAGTGGAGCTGGAAACGTAGAGCGATTGTCGTACGGTTGGGAGAAGAGCGAGTCGCCGCTTCCATGAACGGAATGCCGCATGGCGGGGATGGAATTCCGAAGAATGATTTCTCGGGCCATTTCTGTATTCATTTCTTGGAAAGCACGACGCACAAGTCGACGGTACCGGACGTGGCACATCAGATGATGGTGTACAAAGCCGCGGGGCAATCCCGGGATTTTACAGAAACCGCTACGCCGGAGCTGCTGGCGGAAAGTTTGGTCCACGCGTTGAACGAGCGAGATCCGGAATGGGTGAGGCTGCTGACGGAAGGCGTTGAGCTCGTCAAGCAGGATGAGGTTTTACGGACGATGGACATGCTTGCAGCGATCCGATCGGCAGCGAATAGGCGGCAGGATGCCGCCGATACGGCGGATGCGCTCGTGACCCCGCTCGCGTGGAGCGTCGATATGCATGCTGCTAAAGGAGAAAAACGAAGCGCAACCTGGAGCATGCGGTACATCCGTGCTTCGTTTTTCTCTCCGTGGCAATTGCACGATATCTCATTCGATTCTAAGAACGCGCGCGTACGAAAGGATAGAAAACACATTGCCTACTCTCGTGAAGGAATTGTTCGATGCGTGCCTTAATGGCGTCTCGAGTCGAACGAAATTGCGACAGGATTTCTTCTTCCGTACCGGTTGCCTTAGCCGGATCATCGAACCCCCAGTGCCACTTGGTGACATTCGGATTCATAATGACCGGGCAATGCTCGTCAGCATGACCGCAGAGCGTAATCACGAAAGTTGCCCGATTGAGCGTATCCGGATCGATAACGTCGGAAGTGTTGTTCCAGATATCTACGCCGGCTTCTTTCATGACTTGAACCGCGCGTGGATTAAGACCGTGTGCTTCCAAGCCCGCGCTCTTCACTTCATAGCGGTCACCGCCAAGCGCGTTCATAAATCCGTCGGCCATTTGGCTGCGGCAAGAGTTGCCCGTACAAAGAAAATAAACGAGTGGTTTCATGTGTGATTACTCCCTTTAGTGTGAATTAAATAGGTGGGTCGTCTAACCGATGACCTTTAACCAAAGATAAAGACCGGATAGGGTAATGAATAAGACAGGAACCGTTAAGACAATCCCGACTTTGAAATAATATCCCCAGCCGATTTTGACGCCTTTATTCGAAAGAACGTGAAGCCACAAGAGGGTAGCTAACGAGCCGATCGGCGTTATTTTCGGTCCTAGATCGGATCCGATTACGTTCGCATAGATCAAGCCCTCTCGAATGACGCCTTCGGTGGATGTTCCTTTGATCGCAAGAGCATCGATCATAACCGTCGGCATGTTATTCATGATAGAAGACAGAATGGCCGCAATGAACCCGCCGCCGACCGTAGCTAAGAATAACCCTTGATCAGCCGCCCATTGGAACGCATGGCCGAGCTCGTCCGTTAGCCCGACATTGCGAAGGCCGTAGACCACGACATACATGCCGACGGAGAAGACGACGACAGCCCAAGGAGCACCTTTCACAAGGTTCCAAGTATGAATGGCGGGACTTCTACGAGCTAAGAGCAAGAAGGTAAGGGCTACGACTCCGGCGATGATCGATACCGGCAGATGGATGAACTCGCTCGCCAAGTAGGCAATCAGAAGCACTGACAGTACAACCCATGAAAGCTTAAATAAGCCTTCATCTTTAATCGCTTCTCGAGGCTTTTTCAGTTGAGTCAAGTCATATTGACTCGGAATACTACTACGGAAATATAAGTACAGAACGACCAAACTAGCACCCACCGAAATCAATGTCGGTACGATCATTCTGCCGGCGTACTGAACAAATCCGATACCGAAAAAGTCGGAGGAGACGATATTTACCAAGTTACTTACCACTAATGGCAACGAGGCGGTATCCGAAATAAATCCGCTTGCCATAATAAACGGTACAATCATTCGATCGTCGAATTTAAGTGCTCGGACCATTGCCAGTACGATCGGAGTTAATATCAAAGCAGCTCCGTCGTTAGCGAACAACGCCGCAACAGCTGCTCCAAGCAAGACGACGTAAACGAACATCAAGGTGCCATTCCCATTGGCAGTCCGGGCCATGTGCAGTGCAGCCCATTCAAAAAAACCAATCTCGTCAAGAATCAATGAAATCAAAATGACTGCCACGAAAGCAAGCGTAGCGTTCCAAACGATCTGCGTAACCTCCCATACGTCATGGAAGTTTACGACGCCGCAGATAAGAGCGACGATCGCGCCGCCGCATGCGGACCAGCCGATATTAAGCCCCTTCGGCTGCCAGATGACCAATACTAATGTGACAAGAAACAGGATTGTTGCAAGTGCCGGCATAGTAACCCCCGAATTAATCGCAGCTTTGCGCTGAAGCTGCGTCGATGCGTTCTTTCATGGAAGGAAGCTCCTCGATAACCTCTTTGAGATAAGGCTTATCCTCGACGTTCAAAGAGTAATAAATCCATTGACTTCGTCTTGTCTCATGGACAAGTCCGCCGTTTTTCAACCGTCTCAAATGTTGGCTCACGTTCGGCTGCGTAGTTTGAAGGATCTCTACGATATCGCAAACGCACATTTCCTTCTCTTTCAAACAGGCGAGAATGGTCAATCTGCTTTTGTCTGCAATGAGCTTTAATTGTTCCGACATTTCCTCGATGGATGCCACTTCGATTTCTCCTTCCCCAGAACACGTTAATTTAGTTATATTATACGCACCCCCATCGATAAGTAAACAATTATATTAGCGAATGCTTATTTCAACTGGGTAGGCTGCCTGCATTGAATCCCAGGTTTTTCAAAGTTGACAATCACACTCCTCGCGATTAGTATACGTATAGGGGTATACGTAATAGATGAAATTGAGATCGTTTAGGTAAACTTGAACAGGATAAGTAAGCCCCGGAAAAACACCATTAGAGGAGGGTTACGATTTGGCTGCACATCCAATAATCAAAGCCGATCAGACGCTTGATTGCAAAGGTTTGGCTTGTCCGATGCCTATCGTCAAAACCAAGAAAGCGATGGATCAGCTTCAGTCCGGGCAAGTCATCGAGGTACAGGCAACGGATAAAGGTTCGCTGGCTGACATTCAGGGCTGGGCTAAGAATACCGGCCATCAATATGTAGGCACGATTCAGGATGGCGATGTACTCAAGCATTTCATTCGTAAATCCAGTGCGGACGAGATCAAGGAAGAGAAAAAGTACCCTCGCACCGTTACTAATGAAGAGCTGGAGAAGAAGCTAGGCAGCGTAACCGTACTCGATGTCCGCGAGCCTGCCGAATATGCGTTTAACCGGATTCCCGGCGCGGTCTCCATACCGCTGGGGGAGCTGGAAGTGCGCATGGGCGAGCTTAATCCGGAAGATGACATACATGTGGTATGTCGTACGGGTTCGCGCAGCGATATGGCATGTCAGCTGCTGGCCGAGAAAGGCTACAAGAATGTGAAGAACGTGGAGCCTGGCATGTCCGGGTGGTCCGGCCCTACGGAAACAACCTTGACTACTGCAACCGGACTCCGCCCGATGACAGCGGGAGAATTGGCGACAATCGTATTGAACAAAGAAGAGCTCTTTATTCTAGACGTGCGCAACCAAAGCGATTTCGACGATTGGAAAATCGAAGGGGAGAGCGTCGAGATCATCAACATTCCGTATTTCGATTTGCTTGACGGCGTCGATCAAGCGCTTGCGCAAATTCCGAGCAACCAACGCTTGCTGGTGGTATGCGCCAAGGAAGGTTCCTCCAAATTCGTGGCGGAACAATTGGTCGAGGCTGGAAGGACGAATGTCTCTTATCTCGAAGGCGGCATGAAATCCTGGAGCGAACATATGGAGCCCGTGAAAATCGGGGATTTGAAAGACGGCGGATCCCTGTACCAATTCGTGCGGATCGGCAAAGGCTGCCTTTCCTACATGGTCATTTCCAACGGTGAAGCGGCCGTGATCGATACGCTGCGGATGACCGACGTATTCGAACGTTTCGCCAAGGATCAGGGAGCAACCATTAAGCACACGCTGGACACGCACCTGCACGCTGACCACATCTCCGGCGGGCGCAAATTGGCGGAGCAAACAGGAGCAACGTACTGGCTGCCGCCCAAGGACGCGACGGAAGTAACTTTCTCGTATGAGAAGTTGGAAGAGGGCCGTCACATCACGGTCGGCAATACGACAATCGTCATTCAGCCCATTTACTCGCCGGGTCACACCATCGGCAGCACGTCGTTTATCGTGGATGATCAATATCTGCTTACGGGGGACATCTTGTTCATCGCATCGATCGGCCGTCCGGACTTGGCCGGCCAAGCAGAGGACTGGGTCGGCGATCTTCGCAACACCTTGTATAACCGTTACAAAGGCTTGGCTCAGGATTTGATCGTACTGCCGGCCCACTTCGGCAAAGTAACGGAGTTGGGAGAAGGCGGCCGCGTCATGGCCCGGTTGTCGGATTTGTACCGCGACAATCCTGGCTTGAACATTCAGGATGAAGAGACGTTCCGAAAGACGGTAACCGAGAATTTGCCGCCTCAACCGAACGCTTATCAGGAGATCCGCCAGACGAATATGGGTAAGATTACACCGGACGAAGACGAGCAGCGCGAGATGGAAATCGGTCCGAACCGCTGCGCGGTGCATGATAACTAAGGGAGGAACATGACAATGAATATAAATACGGATATCACGGTCGATACGAAAGGTATGGCGTGCCCGATGCCGATCGTTAAGGCAAAGAAAGCGTTGGACGGTCTGCAGACGGGGCAAGTCATGGAGGTTCTGTCTACGGACAAAGGCTCCGTGAATGATTTTCAGGCGTGGGTCAAACAAACCAAACACGAACTTATTCAGCATCTAGAAGACAATGGCGTGTATAAATTTTACGTTCGCAAATCCTAATGAATAAGCGGACCCGGAAGGGCCCGCTTATTTCAACTCTCTATAAACGATGGTGACTTACGACAGGAGGGTGTCATGGATTTCTTACTGCTCATCATCATGGTGCTCATCGGTTTAGTCGGCTCTTTCTTTTCGGGGTTGCTCGGTATTGGCGGCGCGATCATCAATTATCCATTACTATTGTATATTCCATCCCTTGTCGGTGCGGTGCAATTTACGGCTCACGAAGTTTCCTCCATCAGCATGTTCCAAGTCTTTTTCGCTTCGCTTGCGGGTGTTATCGCATTCCGTAAAAAAAGCAAAAAGGGGGGAAGCGGCGTCCTCCATAAACAACTGGTTCTTTATATGGGGAGCAGCATACTTGTCGGAAGCCTGGCCGGCGGACTTGTCTCGGGTAAGTTGAACGCGGATGTCATCAATCTGATCTACGGCATTCTTGCGGTACTGGCCGTCGTGCTGATGCTAATACCCAACAGGGGGAAACAACAGGATACGGACGAGCTCCGGTTTAACAAATTCATCGCCGTTACTGCGGCATTCGTAGTAGGTATCGTATCCGGAATCGTGGGGGCCGGCGGCGCGTTTATCCTAATTCCCATCATGCTCACCGTACTCCGAATTCCCACGCGCACAACCATTGCGTCCTCGCTCGCGATCGTTTTTATTTCTGCCGTCGGAGGCGTCATCGGGAAGATCTCGGGAGGGGATATCCCTCTGTTGGCGACGGTATATACCGTCATCGGGAGTTTGATCGGAGCGCCAATCGGCACGTTGGTCAGCTCGAAAATCAACGTCAAGGTGCTTCGATATGGTCTGGTCGTCCTCATCGCGCTTACGGCCATTAAAGTATGGTCGTCCATTGTGTGAATGTATACACCATACCTGCTAACATTTGCCTCGGCTAAAGGATTGCATTCTTTTTTATTGTCCATTATTATACCTATAGGGGTATGAGTAATACAAAAATCTAAAGAGAGAAGGTATGTGCCCTTGGAATCGGCTAAAGATAAAACGACAATCGTACTCTTCAGCGGCGAATTGGATAAAGCCATTGCGGCATTCATTATTGCGAACGGAGCTGCGGCGTATGACCACGAGGTGACGATCTTCTTCACGTTCTGGGGCTTAAACGCGCTTCGCCGCGACGAACCGATCAGAACGAACAAAGGTTTGCTTGAAAAAGCTTTCGGATGGATGATGCCGCGCGGCCCGAAAAAGCTGGGCTTGTCGAAAATGAACTTCGGCGGTCTGGGACCCCGGATGATCAAACATGTCATGAAAAAGCACAATGCCTTGTCGCTGCCTCAATTGATTGAATTGGCTCAAGAACAAGGCGTGAAGCTGGTCGCCTGTACGATGACGATGGACTTGCTCGGCCTGAAACAGGAGGAATTGATCGACGGTCTGGAGTATGCGGGAGTAGCCGCCTACTTGCGGGACGCCGCGAACGGCAAAGTAAACTTGTTCATTTAGAACAAGCGGGTATGAACTTATTATTTTTTTCTTTATACTATACCCATACACGTATAAGGAGATGTTGGAGCATGAATTACGAATACACGGACGAAGTCAAAACCCGGCTGCGCAGAATCGAAGGACAAGTTCGCGGCGTGCTGCGGTTGATGGAGGAAGGCAAATCCTGCAAAGAAGTCGTTGCGCAGTTGTCCGCTGTCCGTAACGCATCGGACAAGGCTATCGCTCAGATCGTTGCGGAGAATCTGCAGCAATGCATCCTGGCGGAACAAGCTGCCGGTAACGATACGGGCAAGATGGTCAAAGAAGCCGTGGAGCTTCTGGTTAAGAGCCGCTAACGCAACAAATAACAATCAGAGGGAGAAATAAACATGGCATTCAGGATTCCCAAGCAAATGACGCCGCAGGAAGTTGCAGCACGTCTGAAATCAGGGGAGCCCCTAATGTTGCTAGATGTACGCGAACCGGCTGAATGGGCGGAAGGACATGTGGTCGGAGCCCAAAATATCCCTCTCGGACAATTGGGCGAACGTCGCAACGAACTGGACCCCAAGCGCGAAACCATCGTGATCTGCAGAAGCGGCAACCGAAGCGGACTCGCATGCGAACTGCTCGGCGAACAAGGTTACGACGTCGTTAACATGACGGGCGGCCTCCTTCAATGGACAGACGAACTGGTTCGGGATTAAGTGAAGGCTAAAGCGAAAGGAGACCTCTTCAGTTGAACAGCGACCTATGGGTAAATATCATTCTCGTCGTTATGGTACTCGCATTCTTCTATTACCGATTCGGTCCGACGAAAGGGCTAAAGACGCTTAGTGCGGCAAATTTCAAACAAGAGCTTGAGGGGGCCAAGCCATCGGTTCTTATCGACGTTCGCGAACCGGGAGAGTTCAAGGGAGGACATATTCAAGGGGCGAAGAATATCCCTTTGTCCCAGTTGGATCGCCGGCTAGGCGAAATTCCCAACGATCGGGATCTGTTGCTCTATTGCCGAAGCGGCATGAGAAGCAAAAATGCCGCGAAGATATTGATAAAGAACGGGTTTAACCGGCTGGCTCACTTGCGCGGCGGTATCAGCGCATGGACAGACCCCGTGTCGAAACGATAAACGAAAGGGTGAGTTCAAATGACTTTCCATTACACGGTAGAAACGGACAAGACACCGGAACAAGCCATAGGGAAGTTGACGGAAACCCTGAAGGAAGAAAAGTTCGGCGTGCTCTGGCAGTTGGATATGAAGGCCAAGCTTGAGGAGAAAGGCGTGGATTTCGACCAGTCGTATCACATCCTGGAGGTATGCAACCCGGTCGAAGCCAAACGCGTGCTATCGGAGAATTCTTTAGTCGGCTATTTCCTTCCTTGCAAGATTGCGGTGTATGAGGAGAAGGGGAAAACGCGGATCGGTCTTCCGAAACCTACAGCCCTGATCGGCCTCGTCGACAACGACAACCTCATGGCGATCGCAGCGGATATCGAGAAACGGCTCATGGCTTGCGTGGATAAAAGCAAATGACAAGGCGAAACAGGGATCAACTGCCTTGGCAGTGATCCCTGATCCTGATCGTATTTACTGGGAGGATTCTTCCGACCTTAGGAAACTCCCCCGGAGAAGTTACGATTTTTGGATGGGGGACATCACGTGGGAGAGAATGACCTACACGGAGTCGACGTATCGCCAATTCCTGAAAGAACTGTTCGAAGGAGGATATTCGGACCGCAATGAGCTCCTAGACGCCAGAGTACTTTATCTTGGCGATGCCCACGCGGTCATTCATGCCAAGGTGCTTTTCAGCCAGACGACCGAGTTAAGAGGTGAAGAATCTCACGAGTACGATCTCTAATCGATATGGACCGAACCGCGGACGGGCGCTGGACTTATTATGACGAATGGGATCTGGACGGGGATTATTGATACTTTTGGCATAGATATATACTCTGACTAACAAAGTTTTAAGCAAATGGAAGATCGCATCGTGTGAGAAGCACGGTGCTTTTTTGTGTACGGAGTTTCCAGCCAAGCCAGCTAGTTGAATCTGTACAATATAAACCATTAATGAAACTTTAAGAACTATTCTAAAAATTTTGTGTTTAATAATATGTAAATTACTTTTATTCTCGATATTGCAGAGAGAGGTCATGTGATGAAGAAACTGGCGGTTGGGTTCATAGCTGGTGCGGTTTTCGCAAGTTCAACTGTTGTTTATGCAGGTGAGGCAATTAAAGCAGTGATCTTTCCTGTGAAGTATAAAGTGAACGGTGTAAACATTGATCTGCCCAACGGATATCAATCTATAAATGTTGATGGGCGTGCGTATGTGCCGATTCGCTTTGCTGCTGAAAGTCTTAATGTGGTGGTTGCTTATGATGAGGCTTCAAAAACGATTCAGATGGATAGCGGTTTCGATCTCTCAAGTATAAACACTCCTATTCGTGCCGGATATATAGAGGTCGTCAAGCAAGGGAATACTAGCAAAGTGAAGGGGAAACTTTATATTGGACAAAGTTATTGGGATGCATTGCATAACAGCAAGATGGAAATAAAACCCGGCAGCGAAGTTGATTTCAAGGCGGGGATTGCTTTCTATAATGATGAAAGCAAGCTTCTTGGAGTAACACCAATATCCATGTCGCTTATAGCTAAAGGAGATCAAATCAAATCGTTTGAAATCGTGACAGATCAGGATGTTTCGGGTTATACATATGCTTCTTTGCAGGATATACAACCTGAACCGATTTATGCTTTTTTGCCTCCAAGCCCGTTTTTAGATGATCCTACTGGAAAAGTAACAATTGAAGATTAAAATGCCGTTAAGACCGGGGATTTTTCAAAGATGAGATTTATGCTGGGGATCTTGAAAACAGGTATATATCGGGTTGAAGGAGTCTTAACCTATTACGGTGAAGCCGATAAAGTAATCGGTACAGCCGATATTATTTTTAAGGGTAAGGGTTTAGATGAAAATAGAAACGGTTCGAGAATTATGTATGAAACGGCCGGAAAAGGCGACTTGACCAAAGCCAAAAGGGTTACATTGACTATTAATAAATTTGAGCCAATTAACGAAATTGAACCAAGCTAACAAAAATCCAGATATTTATTATTTCGCAGACATTAGAATGTCATATGAGGCTAAGCTTAAATATGGATCTCCGTTTTATAGGAATATTTCAAAAGTATCAACCCAGATTATGACGGATTTTTGTCAAAGGAAATTAAAAGTTTTGTATTACAATTGAAGGAGGACAAGAATATATACCGATTCTAACTCGCGGAAATCGCGGGTTTTTCTTTTTATCGGAACAGATTCTTGTCATTGATCAGTGTCACATTTTATTCAGATTACCGAAAAAGACCAAAAGAATTTACCAATTACCGTTAGTCATTAGCCCATTCGGGCTATTCTTGCTGCGCCTATTCATTCATAACCTGTTAGTACATGTTTGATCAATCTGTACTACTAACGGAGGTTCGAATGAGCGAAATCCATTTGCGAATATCGGGAATGACTTGCTCTGCTTGTTCGTCGCGAATCGAGAACGCGCTTCGTCGGCTCGATATTGTACAAGACGCCGCCGTGAGCTTGGCTACCTCGTCGGCGATTGTTAGCATGCAAGGCAGCAATGTCGACGCTTCACCTCTAATCAATAAAATAAGAAACTTGGGATACGATGCGGAACGAAAGTCTCCCAATGAAGCCAACCCGTTCCAAACGGAGGCGCGGGGTTGGCGCGATCGATTTATCGTCTCGGCAGTACTATCAACGCCATTGCTCATTGCTTTGCTTGCGCACGTATTCGGACCGATTCGAGACATTGTTCCGAATTTTTTCTCTAATCCTTACTATCAAACTGGCATCGGATCGCTCTTATTCTTCTACTCGGGATATCCATTCCATGTCGGCGCGTTCAAATCGTTCCGACGCCCAAACATGGACGTATTAATAGCACTTGGAATGTTGTTTGCGTACATCTACAGCCTATATCAACTAATCGTAATTTCTCCATCGCATTCATTCGTTCACGGTACAGAGCACCTGCACTTCGATTCTATAGCCATGATTGCGACAAGCGTCACCCTTGGCAAATGGTTAGAAGCCATTGCCAAGGGCAATGCGATAAAGAGTTTAACGGCATTAAACGAACTTCATTCCAATACGGCTCGAGTCATCCGAAACGGTCGGAACACCGAAGAAGTTCCCATTGTTTTCGTTCGCTCTGGAGATCGAGCAAGCGTACAGGCAGGAGAGCGGATTCCTGTCGATGGATTCGTAGACGAGGGAATAGGAGAAGTGGACGAATCGTTGCTTACGGGAGAATCGATCACCCAGGTCAGGCGTATTGGGGAACGAGTCTATGCAGGGACGATGCTCGTTACCGGTGCGATATCGATTCGGTCCTCCTCAAAAGGTTCGGAGACACGTCTGGCAAACTTAATTGCTATGGTCGAGCATGCGCAAGCAAAGAAACCGAAAATCCAAAGGCAAGCAGATCTCGTAGGCGCATGGTTTGTACCGGTCATGATTCTAATATCGATTCTGACGTTCGTTGGATGGAGTACAGCTTCTTCTGCGGAAATCGCGATCGGACATGCGATGGCCGCACTCCTCGTCGCATGTCCATGCGCACTCGGCTTGGCTACTCCGATATCGGTACTTATCGGATCTAGTTTGGCGGCAAGGAAAGGTATCGCGTTCAAGGAAGGAAGAGCGCTGGAAACTTTGAGCCGTGTTAACGTGATTATCTTCGATAAAACCGGAACGCTGACTAAAGGCCAGCCCTCTTTGACTGGCATGTTCGTCCAAGGCATGCCATCAACTCAATTACTGAGATTTGCGGCTTCGATTGAACGGAATTCCGAGCATCCACTTGCCAAAGCAATTGTTAGGGAAGCGAATGCCAAGCGGTTGCTGCTTTCGGATGCAAAGGAAAAGAAAGAAGCGTTAGGAGAGGGAATTTCCGGAGTTGTCGATAATCATGCAGTCGTAATCGGAAGTCTCGAGTGGCTGAAAAAGAACGACATCCCATGTCCACCAAGCATCGCGGATCTAAGTACGAATTCAGACTCCGTCTTGCATGTCGCCTTAGCCGGAAAATGGGCAGGTCTTCTAGCATTCCGCGACGCCATCCGCGAAGACGCCGTTCAAACGGTTCGAAATTTATCTCGGTTTACCCGTATCGCGATGGCAACGGGAGACAAAGAGGGCGCTGCCGCGCGGATTGCCTCTGAAGTCGGTATCGCGAACATTCAAACCCGGATGTTGCCCGAAAGTAAACTGGAATCCGTATTAGAGTATCAAAGTAAAGGAGATGTAGTCGCTATGGTTGGAGACGGTGCGAACGATGCCGCAGCCATGGCTGCCGCGAACGTGGGCATTGTAATGGCGGGTGGGAACGATGCTGCTATGCAAGCCGGGGACGTGGTGCTCCTCGGCGGCAAGCTAACCGGAATCGAGGAGGCTATCGCGATTGCTCGCGGTACGATGAGGAATATTAAACAAAACTTGGCGATCGCATGCTTGTATAATGTCGTCATGATCCCGCTTGCGGTCGCGGGACTGCTTGATCCGCGTGCATCGTGCGTCGCCATGGCGACAAGCTCCTTAATGGTCGTAGGCAATGCGCTGCGTCTGCGGCGTTCGGCTCTACCCGGGCAGAAAGAGAGCATTGTCGGATGATCGGAGATACATTATGGTTATCGGTCCTTGCCGGGTTAACGGGTGCTCCTCATTGCATCATCATGTGCGGCGGAATTGGGGCTTCGATCGCATTGGAAGCGAAGAGAAAAGCAAAATTCGCTTTGTTAGCGTATCATTGCGGACGTATAGTGACCTATGGATTAACCGGAGCCGTCATGGGGACTATCGGTTCTTTCCTGAACGTTGCCGGTAGGTTGGCAGGGTTCCAAGGCATAGCCAGCATCGTAGGCGGTTGTTTCATCTTACTATGGGCAATGAGGCGTTACGAGCTGCCAATTCATGCGCTGCGCATTCCAGGTCGATACAGAATACAAACTATTATTAATGCGATTAAACCTCGGTTCGAATATGGTGCTTTATTTATGACGGGTCTTCTACTCGGATTGCTGCCATGCGGGTTGACTTATGCGATGCAGCTTCGGGCAGCCGGCACCGGTTCATGGTTGGAAGGATTCTTTGCGCTGTTCGTGTTCGGCTTAGCTACTATTCCCGTGCTAGCGGCCGTATCGTTGACTGCCTACGGCATCAACAAAGTTTGGCGAACGCGATTAAGAAGAATAAGGCGCGATCTCGCGGTACTCATGGGCATATTAACCGTTCTAAAAGGGCTCAGCGCTAACGGTTGGGTTCCTTCGGTTCATCCTTGGCTGTGGTGACAATCAGCTTTCAACAAGAAAACGGTGATTAATCTTATATGTCCGGCCGCGAGATTCCACGATAGTCTCCGCTTCCCATTGACCGCTCATAACTGGAACGACCCTAGCTTCGAACTGACCCGAGCCCTGTGAAGCCACCTCAACAGGGAACTCTCCGCAAAACATCCTAGGCATCTTGATCGTCATCCGTATTTTCGCGTCGTTGATCGAACGGCCCTCCGAATCTTTTACTTGGACGATGAACGAATGTTCTTGCATTGGAGGTGACGGTGAATCTGCCGTTTGAATCCGTATCTCGATTACGCTGTTGCGAAGCACGCTTTCAGCCGGATTCGCATTCGCGCCTGATGCGCGATACTGCCAAATCATGATGACAATTACGATCGCGATCGAAATTGGGAATAGATGACGTTTAAAGAAAGCAAGCATGCACAATTCCTCCTCTCTTACCGGAAAAGTGTATGCTTGCTCTGTTTTGTCCGATGAATAGCCCTTACGAGTCATTTGCCTAAATCGCATATCGGGTAAGATGGAGGAAGTAACATGGAAGGAGGGAAACGCCATCGATCAACCTTATCGAGTCATGATCGTCGACGATCATGCGCATGCCAGAGAAGCTATGCGCTACATCGTTGCAGCTGATCCGCTCTTTGAAATAGTGGGGGAGTGCAATAGCGGAGAAGAGGCTATACAGTTAGCCGATCAGCTCTTGCCCGAATTAATTCTAATGGATATCCATATGAAGGACATGAGCGGATTAGAGGCTCTCAAATCGATCAAAGACAAGTTTCATGGCATCAAAATCGTTGTCGTAACGGTGTCGGACGATGCTTTGCATTTACTTGACGCTCTGAAAAAAGGCGCTTCGGGTTATTTGATCAAAAACTTGACGCCGTCCACATGGATCGATTATCTCAAGGGAGTCGTTTCGGACGACTTGCCGCTATCAAGGGATTTTGCCTATCAACTGTTGAAGGAAATATCGCTTCAGAAACAGGCAAACCCTCTGCCAGTTCCACTGACGGCGAGAGAGAAAGAGATCTTAAGCTGGGTCGCCAATGGCGCGTCCAACCGCGAAATCGCCGATCGGCTCTATATCTCCGAGCATACGGTTAAAAACCACATGAAGAACATTCTGCACAAGCTTCGACTCGACAACCGCGTCCAATTGGCCAAATTCGCGATCGAGAATAAACTCGCCGACTTATCGTAGCCGCCGCGAAAGCAATCACATTTGCTCTCTGCAGCGGCTAGGATCATTTTTTCCCCGCCAGCCAGTTCGCAAGAAGAACGAGTTGATCCTCCGTTAGCTTCTTCTCAAACTTCGGCATGCCGCCGCCTCCACCAACGATCTTCTTATAAATTTCTTCTTTGCTCATCGAAGCCCCGACTTTGTTCAAAGCGGGACCCAACCTTCCTTGCAAGCCGTCGCCATGGCATGACAAGCAGTTCGATTTGTACGTCTGCATGGCTAATTCCTCGTTTATCGTTACCTCCGTCACAACGAAGGTCTCGGAAGAAGCAGCTTCCTCTCTCGGCGGCATCGACGCTAGCAAGTAGACGGCGAACAAGCTAGCCGCCATGACGAATAGAGCCATCAACTTTTTCACAAGTTCGTTCCTCCTTTGATTTGTCGCATTTCGATCATAGATCAAGGCTCATCGAGGGCGAAATAGCCACATCGAGTCATACTGTGCCATACCGCATCCCGATACAATGAACGAGTATAGAAGCCAAATAACCATTTGCAGGTGATGTAGGTGTCGACTTTTAACGCAAGGGGTGGTCAATCCTATGCGCTTCGATTCGTGTGGCTAGCGATTCTTTTTCTTGGAATATACGCGTCGGAAGCCGGAGCGCAGGAGAGAGAGGCTATTCCGCTACAATCGCTGATCGACGCAGCGCAAGAAGGGGACACAATTAAGCTTGAAGATGGAATGAGGTATTCGGGTCCTGCCGTAATTCTCAAACGAGTGACGATACGTTCAACCGGAAGCGCGACGATCGAGAATCTGCCTGGAGGGCCGGCCATCACACTTGACGCAGATGGCATAACGCTGCAGGGCTTGCGAATCAACGACGGGCAAACCGATCCGAATGCAAGCGCCATCCTCGTGCAGTCAAGTTTCAACCGAATCGAAAACGTCACGATCGTCTCTCAAGCCGGCGGAATTTATTTACGAGGTGCGAACGACAATTCGATCGTCAATTGCCGGATCGAAGGCGCCAAAGCGAACGATCCGAAAGAGGCTTATTCGAAACGAGGCAACGGCATCGATCTGCTTGCTTCTTCCCGAAATACAATCGAGAATAACACGATCGTGCACGTCCATGACGGGGTATACGCAGAAAGCAGCAACCAAACTCGCGTCGTTCGAAACCATGCGGTCGACTCCCGTTACGGATTTCATTTCATGTTCTCGGCCTTGCCCGAGCTCATTGACAATACCGGGTCGCGTAACGTCACCGGAGGAATGGTCATGGGCGTGGAAGGAGCTGTCGTATCCGGCAATAGGTTCGACAAGCAGACCGAGAACGTCAACTCGCAGGGCCTGTTATTGTTCGATGTGAAGCGTTCGGAGATTCGCGGCAATAGCGTCGCGGGAAACCGGGTCGGCATTTATGTCGAACGTTCATCCATGAACGTATTTACGAATAACGAAGCATCCAACAATTTTATCGGCATGCAGATGATCCGATCGGACGGCAATCGGTTTACGGGAGGTACCTTCATCGCCAACGTTATACAAGCCCAAGCGACGGAAGGCGAGGACAATGAGTTTGAACAGAACTACTGGGACGATTTTCAGGGTCTCGACGTGGACGGCGACGGATTCAGCGATATCGTATACGAAATCGATCCGTTCTTTCTGAAGGTGACGGATCAAGTCGAAGCGTATCAACTGTTTTTCCATTCGCCAGGGTTGCCGTTTCTAAGTTACATGTTTCGAGAGGATACGTCGAATTGGCTAAAGGACATAAAACCTTTAATGTCGCAACCATTGGGCGAAAGCGAACCGGTTTCGCGCGAACGAGCCGTCTTCCTATCCATATCGGCGATATTATTGTTATTCAGCAGCATGATCATTTACCGTTGGGGGTATAAACGATGAAAACCAAATTCGTTGTTTTATTAATGTCATTAATCGTCACCTTTATCTTGTCCGCATGCGGAAAAACCGAGTACGAACCATCTCCGATCGACGAAGCCGTCGACAAATGTCCGATCTGCAATATGGCTGTGGCCGATGATCATTTCGCCGTGGAAATCATTCTCAAAAACAAAAAAGCGCTCAAGTTCGACGACCTTGGAGACCTGTTCGTGTGGAAACAAGAGAACGGAACCGAAGAAATCGGGGAACAGTTCGTTCGCGATTACAACACGAAGGAATGGATCAAGCTTAGCGACGCCACGTACGTATATGACAAATCGATCCGCACGCCGATGGCCTTCAACGTCATTTCCTTCAAAGACATTAAGGATGCCGAATCGTTCGTATCCAAGGAAGGCAAGGGCGAGGTGTGGACCGCTGATAAGCTGGATGAGCACCAATGGGCGCCGAACGAAGATATGATGAAACAAATGATGCAAGAGCATGCGGACATGATGAACGGGGATATGGACGAAATGGGAACCATGAAAGACGGAGAAGGCTCGAACGGCGAAATGCAAATGGGCGGTTCGGAATCGAAATAAGGAGTGAACGGCCATGCAACACGCTCGCACGATCGCGCTTAGAGAGCTTAAGCTCGGGTTTCGCAACCCTTGGTCGTATTCGTTCATGGCGCTTTTCGGCGTCTTTAGCCTAGCATTGCTTCTCGTACAATCAAGGGCGGATATGGATGGCTATACAAGCTCTACGGGAACGATGATTAATCTGATTTTATACTTGCTGCCATTGATGACGCTCCTCTTAGGCGCATTCTCGCTAACGACGGAGAAGGAAGAGGGGGGTTGGAGGCTGCTTTCATCTTTCTCCCTTAGCTCGCGCGCCTACCTATGGGGCAAATATGCCGGTCTATCGTGCGTATTGATTCTCATTGTATCGTTCGGTTTCGGATTGTCCGGTCTTATTGCCGGGATGTTCGGCCAAGCGATTCCGCCGCGGGAGTTCGGCCGTTTTCTTGTTTTTTCCGCTTTGCTTATCTTGATGTTTCTCGGCATTTCATCCATTCTTGGCGCGGTCTGCCGGAATCGCTGGCAAGCCCTAACTTACGGAGTTGGCATATGGTTCTTCTGCGTGTTGGGATGGCCGACGCTCTTGATTGCCATCCTTGGATTCCTGCCTTATCTTTGGATCAAACCTGCGCTTATCGGCTTGGTTTTCATGAATCCAGCCGAACTGAACCGTCTGTTCCTGATCGTTAAACTTGGAGGGGGCTCGATTCTCGGTCCGGAATATTACGAATGGGTCGAATGGATCGAGAGGCCCTCGGGCAATTTCGTATTCGCGGCAGTAAGTTTGATTTGGATCGCATGTTCGGTGGAAATCGCCATTCGGCTGTGGGAGAGGAGTAGGCGCCGTGACTGATACCGTACTCAAAGTCGAAAGAATCGGGAAAACGATCGGGGGCAAAGATGTGCTCCAGCCTTGCTCGCTACTTGCCGGACAAGGAGAAATTATCGCGCTGTGCGGCGGCAACGGAGCCGGCAAAAGCACGCTTATTCGCATCGTCGCAGGCATCACGCAGCCTACGCGAGGCTATGTTCGGATCTGCGGCCGGCAATGGTCGGACGACCGAAAGCAATATGCCGATTCCATTGGTTATATGCCGGACGAATTTCTGTTCGGATCTGCGCTTACGGCGCACGAAACAATGCGCTTCTACGCGTCGTTGCGCCGCGCTAAGACTTCGCACGTGGAAGAGCTGCTAAGAGCGGTAGGCTTGTACGAGGTAAGAAACCGCAAAATATCGACTTTCTCGAAAGGCATGCGCCAACGACTTCTGTTCGCGCAAGCGATGCTCGCGAAGCCCGCGTTGCTCTTGCTGGACGAACCGACTAACGGGCTCGACCCGTTCTGGATGGACGAGTTCGGGCGGCTAATCCGTCAAGCTGCCGCCGATGGCCAGACTGTACTATTCTCGACTCATCAGCTCAACATCGCCGAATTATACGCGGATCGCGCGCTGTTTATGGATGACGGCTTCGTCCGTCATGAAGGAGAAGTACGGGCGTTATCTCATCAATATCAAAATCGAGGCGGACTATACGGAGCATTTCAAGCGTTGGTTGCCGTTAAGGAAGGTAGGTAACACGGATGTCTAGCATTAACCGAAATAAAACCGTATTGATACTCCTTATCCTGGTGATCGCAGTTGGATTAACAACGGGTTGCTCGTCTTCCGGGAAGCGAAAGGAGCTCGCGTTCTCAGACGTCGAATTAACGACTGATCCAGCGGCTCCGATCACAGGTAAGAACACGAAAATGATCGTGACGATTACCGATTCATCGTTCGCCAAGCAAGAAGCGGACGTTCAACTGCAGATCAACTCGAAGTCGACGTTGCCTCTCCTGATTGATGCAACGAAAGAAGGGGAGAACTATACGGCGACATGCGAGTTCAAAAAGGCAGAAGACTATACCGTAACGGTTCACCTGAGCTACGAGGAAGATCACTATTCTTTCGCTAAGCAGATCACCGTAACGGAGTGAGAAGCGCTGCGACGTTAAACCTCAGAAGCTGAATGATCCGACTTTCTCGCTGCTCGTCCCGCCATGACCAGACAGAAGGCAATGAACAAGAAAGCGGTCAATGCGAGCATAGGGACTGTCAAAAAACCAAAAGCGTTCAACACGTCCGATACGCAAGAGGTTGGGCCGCATGACACGCCGACGGCGCGACTAGGCATTTCCTGGATGTAAATATGGTAGCTTGAGAACGCTGCTCCAATGCCGACGAGCGGAAGAGCGTATATCCTGATTCCAACTTTCTTTTTGGCGGATGCTACCCCAAGCAGCCATACGAGGGGGTACATGAAGATCCGTTGGAACCAGCACAAGCTGCAGGGAATGAAATGCACGATCTCGCTTAAATACAAACTTCCCAGCGTTGCGACTACGGAGGCCGCCCATGCGTAAAATAGCCACGAACTCGCGTCTATCGAAGATTTTCTCATCTTGTCCCTCCCTCGAATAGTGTAGGTCTGCGTACGGAACGCGTCTATCACTCCAAAGGGCTATGTTTGCTAAATGGGGGGAGGAGGCGATATATAGCTCTAAAGTGTCATCTACTATCCTTTAGGCTATAGTATTGTAGTCCTTAACAAGAACAACAAGGGGGCAAGAAGTTGAGAAAGATTAGATTCGTCGCCATCGTCCTCGTTATGTCTCTGATCTATATATTACCGAATGTCGCATTCGCGCATTCTAAGCTCGTATCCTCGGAACCAAGCGACACATCGAAGAAGGCCGTTCAAGAGATTCTACTCACGTTCAACGAAGATATCGAACCTCTAAGCAAGGTCAAAGTGACGAACGAAGCAGGAGAAGAACAAGCGATAACGGACACGAACGTCGATGGAAAAGTGCTCAAAGCCGAGTTCGAGCAACCGTTAACGAATGGAACCTATAATGTCGATTGGAAAGTCATCAGCGAAGACGGACATCCTTTGAACGGATCATACTCGTTCGACGTCATCATTGAAGAGCCGACGCCGACGCCAGAACCAACCGGTTCAAATTCGTCCGAGACGTCTATCGCAACGTCATTAATCGAGCCAGAAGCTTCAGCGACGGCAACATCCGCGTCAACGAATACCGAAAATAGCGATGAAAGCGAAGATGAAGGTTCGTTAGATTTGTCCACTTGGGCAATAATCCTGGCTGCGGCAATTTTGGCAGCAGCGGTCATAAGCACGATCGTCAAGAAGATAAAAAAATAACGTGATTTTCGAGAATGTTGTCATCCCATCAAGTGTCGAAGGACAAGAACACACATTGATTAGACTCCGCGCTGCGCGCGGAGTTTTTGTTTTATAGATGTAAGTTCTTGTCCTTTCCTCGGGACAAGAACTTACATCGTTTCCCGAGGGAGGACAAGAACATGCATGGTTTTCCGAGATCCGGAGAACCCAGAACACATGGGAGGGAGACCAATATTTGGCGACCTACTTGGCTGAGTATAGGACAATTAAATTAATGTTCGTTTAAGAAAAAATTTATTTTTGTACGGTATCCTACAAGTGAACATAATTCTTTGGTGAAATTATGAAAGGGGTAAGAGAGTGACTACTGATCAAAAAAAGGGGATACAGCTACTTAGCAAAGTACCGCAGGTAACGCTTTTCTTTTGGATTATCAAGATATTATGTACGACGACTGGAGAAACATTTTCGGACTTTTTGAGCATCAATGTTGGACTGGGCTTACCGTTAACCACATTAATTATGGGTATCTCGTTTGTTATTGTTTTGTATATTCAGTTCAGAACATCTAAATATAACCCATTGATTTATTGGTTAACCGTCGTGCTTATTAGTGTGTTTGGAACATTGGTAACCGATAATATGACGGATGGGTTTGGAGTACCTCTCGAAACTAGCACAATTCTCTTCAGCGCTTTGTTGGCACTAACTTTTATACTTTGGTATGCAAGTGAAAAAACATTATCGATCCATTCCATATCCACGGTTAAAAGAGAAGCTTTATATTGGCTGACTATTCTTTTCACTTTTGCTTTAGGTACTGCAGTTGGCGATCTGTACTCAGAGCAACTCGGATTTGGATATCTGAAAACAGGAATAATCGTTTTAATTATTATAGCTAGTGTTTTCGCGGCTTGGAAGCTTAAGCTGAACGAAATATTGGCATTCTGGATCGCGTATATCCTCACTCGACCTCTAGGGGCTTCTCTTGGAGACTATCTGTCTCAATCTAAAACGATTGGCGGTTTGGAACTAGGTGCAACAATAACGAGCGTAATTTTCCTAATTGCCATTGTGGCAATAATCGTTTACCTGATCGTAACTAAGTACGATACGATAATGAAAACAGGTGCGGGAGGAACTGACACCAACTATTCTAGAAGTACCCACAATGGTTGGGTGCAAACTCTCGTAACCATAATCATATTCTTGGGGGTCGGTATCTTCGGATATGTATGGAGCAATAATGATATTGCCTCGAGTATGGAACCTTCTCAAACAACCTTAACCGGACAATTGAATAACTTCATACAAATTGAAAATGATCTCGTTACAAATATTAATAGCGGAAATCTGAACGCAGCCAAATCTAGAGCGGATGAGTTGGAACATGATTGGGATGAGTCCGAGCCAGTGCTCAGGAAAATCGATCGAAAAACTTGGACCGATATTGACGGTACAATCGATAATGTTCTTGCAGCTGTTCGCACCAAGAACCCGAACGTAGATAAAAGCATTAATGCGCTGCGGGATTCGCTGAATGTCCTTAACGAGTCGAATAAATAAAAACTAACGGTCGCCGATGTATAGGGCGACCGTTAGTTAAACAATAATTGCGATGCGCATCTTAAGATCTTTTGGCTAAAGCTTTGATTCGTCCAAGTGCTCTTGCGTATCGCAATACCTTGCGATACACACGCTTATCCCCTAGATATTTGAAGATATACGGGTCAGGGTTAGTATTGAGTTCAATTATCCAAGGGTGGTACGTAGCGTCAATTCCAATATCTGTGCCAACTGAGTCAAGGGCCGGATAACTGCGGCTAAGTGAGATCGCTGCTTGTTTACCAATTGAAGAGAGTACGTCAATGAATTCTTTTGTTTTAGTTTCCCCAATTTTATTGGTAAGAAGTTTTTCCAGTGTCGTAACCCACTCCTTATTCCTATTTCGTTGAACCATAACTCTTATATCAAATATTCTGCAGCTATGCTTTAACAACTTGATCCCTTGTTGTACAAGATACTTCCGTTTTCTTTTTCGACGCAGTAGTTCACGGTACAAGGAGTCGAATGTCGTAAAATTCTGTTTTAGACTTTCCGAATGTAGTTGATAACCTTACATAAACCATCCCATACTGAGTAAGCATGGTTTTTAGCGTTTTTGGGGACAAGAGCTTTGTATTAGGTACGAATCTGCGCATTCGAGAGTCCATCAGGAGCGCTTTTGTTTTTTTCCACTTACTACTAATATTTTTGATCATAGGCATTCATCATCATTCCTCCTTTGACAATATATTCTGATGAACTTGCCATTGGACGTAGGCATTCGTGGAGGAAAGTTTGGAATTATAATCCAAGGCAAGGAGCACTAACATGTCGATTAGGTGGAAATTGATTTTATCCTATTTAATTATGCTGATCGTTCCGTTACTTACGCTCCTGTTAACGGCAATGCTGCTAGTGGTTGTTTTTCAAGGTGATCTTAAAAGTCTGAGAATGGTTTATGAAACGAAAATCGAAGGATTCGAAGAGGATGATTTTCACCGATTAATTAAGCATTCAATTGAACAAAATCCAAGCCTATTAACCGATCAGATATATTTAAACGACTTGTCGACGCAACTTTCCTCCTCTAGGGATACTTTTCTTTATGTTGTCTCAGGGGAACAAGTGAACTACGTATCTCATGAAATAAGGTTGAAAACCGAACTGCTATCTTCGTTAACGGATTCGGCGAATTCCGGTCCTCGTTACGTTTCTCCGACGAAGCCCTATGCAAATAATGAATTTTACTATTATATACGGTACAACTTTTCAAATGAGTCCGAACATCCATCGTACCTATATTTAATTACAAAAGTAGATCCGTTGATTTACTTTGCTAAAAAGTATGCGCCGTTCTTACTCGTTTCAGCGGTTGTTATGTTAGTTTTAACGAATGCCGTCCTTACCCTTTATATGTCGAAGCGGATCATTAAACCATTAATGGCCTTGCGTAAATCAGCCATGGAATTTACCGATGGCAGACTCGAATCTCCCGTACTTATTAACGGTAAAGATGAAATCGGCCAACTAGGGAAGGCTTTCGAGGAGCTACGTACCCGACTTCTTCACTCGATTGAAATTCAGGCGCAGTATGAGACGGACCGAAAAGAGTTGATTGCGAGCATTTCTCACGATCTAAAAACGCCGATCACATCCATCCGAGGGCATGTGGATGGACTACTTGAAGGAATAGCTAATTCACCGGAAAAGATTGATAAATATATGCGCACCATTTCTATTAAAGCCGCGGATATGGATCGATTAATCGATGAATTGTTTTTATTTTCGAAACTCGATTTGCATCGCATGGTTTTTTCGTTCGAATCGGTTAACGTTCATGCCTTTTTGCTCGATTGGTCAGAAGAACTTGAGTTTGATTTAGAGAAGGAAGGCGTTGCTTTGCAATCCGACTTCCAAGTTGATCAGACGTCAAATATTCGAATGGATCGCGATTCGTTCCGGCGCGTATTGACTAATGTGATCCAGAACAGCTTGAAGTTTATGAATAAGGAACATAGAGAAATAAAACTTTTTGCTGCAACGAATAATGGGATTTTGCGCTTGACGGTGGAGGATAATGGACCAGGAATCCCTCAGCAAGCTTTGCCTTATATATTTGAACGATTTTATCGAGCTGAGCCGTCTAGAAATACAGAGACCGGGGGAAGCGGCCTAGGACTTGCGATTGCGAATCGAATTGTTATTGAACACGGTGGCACGATTATGGCACAAAGTACGGAAGGTGTAGGCACTCAAATTCATATAACGTTACCAGTTTATGAGGAGGTAAGTAAGGGGATTGAATAAAAAACATATTCTAATCGTCGAAGATGACCTGTCTATCGCAGAATTACAACGAGACTACTTGGAAGCAAGCGGTTTTCGTACGGAAATCGCCGAAGATGGGGAGCGTGGATTGGAAAAAGCGTTGAACGGTCAATTCGATTTAATTGTATTAGACATTATGCTGCCTAGAATGAACGGTCTTGAGATATGCAGGAGATTACGCGAGGAAGTTGATATCCCCGTTCTTATGGTGACGGCAGGAAGAGACGATATCGATGTAATAAGGGGGTTAGATCAAGGAGCCGACGATTACATTACGAAGCCGTTTAAACCTGCAGAATTGGTTGCAAGGATCAAGGCACATCTTTCTCGTTACGAGCGGTTAAAGGGAAGAAAATCAGACTCGCGCGATATCGAATTTCGTGGATTACGAATTGACATAGAAGCTCGCCGAGTATTCGTTGAAGAATCGGAAGTCATGCTCACTGTCAAAGAGTTCGACTTGCTTGTATTTCTGACCACGCATCCGAATCGTGTATTTAGTAAAGACCAACTATTCGAGCGCATCTGGGGAATTGACGCGATTGGTGATACACAGACCGTTACTGTCCATGTCAGAAAACTACGTGAGAAGATAGAAAGAAACCCTCCTAATCCCGTCTTTATCGAAACGGTGTGGGGGGCGGGTTATCGTTTCAAAGGTTAATTAGAGAAAATTTAAGACGATTGGGAGTAGTAGACGATGCAGAATATCATGGATTCAATTATACAGGGAGTAATTGAAGGTTTAACTGAGTTTTTACCTGTTTCGTCCACAGGACATCTTATCTTATCGGGGAAATTGCTCGGATTTACAGGAGATAAAGCTGATACATTTGAGATTGTCATACAGTTAGGTGCAATCCTTGCTGTAGCCGTAATCTATTGGAAACGCATTTTGAATTTGCTAGGATTGCTACAGATGGAGACGACAACCACACCTTCCGGAAAGAAGCTAAATATAATTCATTTAATCATTGCATGTGTACCGGCAATGGGGCTTGGCTTAGTCCTGCATTCCATAATTAAAGATTATTTGTTTTCACCTTACACTGTTTTAATTGGATTAGTGGTGGGCGGCATATTCATGCTTTTTGGACAGAAGCAACAGCCCAAAGAAGAAGCGGTTGACGTGGATCAGATTACTTATAAGCAGGCTCTTTTTATCGGATTATATCAATGCTTAGCACTATGGCCAGGGTTCTCAAGGTCTGGGGCAACAATTGCAGGTGGATTGTTATCTGGTGTATCGTACCGTGCCTCTACAAATTTTTCGTTTTTAATCGCTATTCCAATGATGTTTGCAGCTAGCGGATACGAACTTTTGAAAAGCTACGAAACCTTTACTTCATCTGATACAGCATTTTTTGTGACAGGCTTTATAGTTGCTTTCGTAGTAGCTTTTCTAGCCGTTTTTACCTTTTTAAAATTACTTCAAAAGTTTAAACTTGCGCCATTTGCGTATTATCGTTTCGTGTTGGCAGCTGTTTTTCTACTGTATCTACTTATTAACGGATAGGAAAGAGGCAAAACAAAAGAACGTTTGCATTAGCAAACGTTCTTTTGTTTTTTGTGACCAGCAACCATCTCATGAACATAGTTTATTTCCAAACCTCTATTGGCTGTTCATTTTTGCTTTTCCCGAGTAAAGGCAATCCATAATAGCCTTCGATTGTTCGTAATAAACTAAAGTGGTTCGTCTGACGGCCGACGCTTCATCGGCTCATATCCGTGAGCGGATATGGATTCCCCAGTGGTCATTCAATGGGAGCTTTCAGCTTATACGGAACGTTGGCCTTTTTGTTATGGAAGCACATTCCCGTTCTTTGGGGTCGAACGTTGCTTATCTTGATAAGCGGTACTTTGATTCTCGCCATTGGAATAAGTCGGATTTATTTGGGCGTTCATTATCCGAGCGACGTAATTGCCGGTTATTTGGCCAGCGGACATGCGGATTCCATTAAACCCGGAATCCGCCTTTTGCGTTCCTTATTTTATGCATTAACTATCCATGTCACTTTTTGAAGTTATCAGTTAAGAAAAATTTAAGACATCGTTCACAGGAGGTTTATTTTTTAAGTCTAGAATAGAACTATAGAAACGCAGATGAACTTAAACCGTTATAAGGTGATGCGATGATTCTAAGCTTTATAGGGGGATCCTTGCTAGGGGTATTCCTTACATGTAATACAGAGCCTGTTTCGGCAACTTACCCATCATTCAAACAATTGTCTATTAGCCATTTCCAGTACGAACTTGAGCCCAATGGACAGCCTAATGTGGAAGTGGTTGTCGAAAATAAAGGTTCTGCTCCCGAAGTATTCAAAATTGACGTGACGATAAGCAAAGCGGTCTCATCCAATCTGGATGCTTATGAATATCGCAAAAAGGGAGAGGTCGCATCGGATTGGATCCCCGAACTCCTCCCAGGTGAGAGAAGAGACCTAACGCTTCCATTCAAGAAACAACTGAAAGACGGAGACTATATGGCCACTGTCGAAGTCGAATACGAAGAAATTCACGAGTCGCAACAATTCGATTTTTATATTGATCCGGATAAGGTTGAGCACGCCACGTTGAAGCAGAAGCAGACTGATGGTTTTGAAGCTTCATCTATCTTAAGTTGGCGTACTGGTGGAACGATAATATTCGCCATTGCAGTCCTTATTGGCTACGTATTCGTTATCACGAGGAGAAGTAAAAGGAATCCACGTTGATTGCATACGAAGATAACACGGCCTATTCCTTTTATTCTATGGGAATAGGCCGTTTTGACTTTTAGTACGTGCATAGATAGTTGCAGTACGTCTCATATTCGGAAAAGCCGAATTGCTTGCTTACGGTTGATTCTCCGGATGATCGCGTGATACCAGGATGCCTGATACCGCGTTTCGATCTTTCGTTTCAGCGAGTGAAGCTTTATTTCAAAGGTTTTGTTTCTCACCGAATTCTAATCTTAATCACCCGGTAATCTCAGGAACTTGGACTACAATGAATACTGTATCCAATAACAAGAGGAGGAAATAACATTGAATAAAAAACTAATGGTAGGTGCTCTGGCCGTCGCTCTAATCGGTGGTGGAATCACGGGAGCAGCATTATTGCCTTCTACGAATGCAGCCGAACCAACTGCGGATTCCCATAATTTAACAAATGATCAACAAGGTCAGCTCGATAACGACCAAGAAGTAAACGACGATGGCGAGCAAGCCGATAACGATCAAGAAGTGAACGACGACGACCAGCAAGCCGATAACGGCCAAGAAGTGAACGACGACGGCGAGGAAGCCGATAACGATCAAGAAACGAACGACGACGGTCTGCAATCGGCAACCATCACAAAAGAACAAGGTGCCGCTATCGCCCTGAAGCAAACGCCCGGTGATGTGTTGAGCGTACAACTTGAAACTGAAGACGGCGTAACCGCATTTACGGTGACGATCAAGGATAAAAAGGGTCAAGAACAGGAGGTTACCGTAGACGCCACATCCGGTAAAGTAATCCCGGAAAACGACTAAACGATCAATAACTGTATGGCCTGAGCTAATGTTCAGGCTTTTTTACATATCTGATTTATGTCGATTAATGAATGACCTTTAAACTAATAATAAGACAAAAAAATGGAGGGACACTTCTGTCCATAAAGGTGCTGATCGTTGAAGACGAGAACAAAATCGCCCGTCTGCTCGAGCTGGAACTGATACACGAAGGTTATTCTGTAACGTTGTCCCACAACGGGAGAGAAGGTTTGGATCAAGCGATTTCGAACCACTGGGGACTCATCATTCTTGATATTATGCTTCCCGATTTAAACGGAATCGAAATATTGCGCAGACTGAGGAAGGTCGATGTACAAACTCCCGTTATCGTGCTCACCGCGAGAAACACGACGCCGGATATTATTTCGGGACTCGATCAAGGCGCAAACGACTACATAACCAAACCTTTCGAAATCGAAGAGCTACTGGCAAGAATGAGGGCTGCGATGCGCGTTCGTTCGATAAGTCCTGAACCGAAAGAACCTCCGAGCTTACTGCAGATCGATAATCTAACCTTGAATAAAGATTCCAGGGAACTTACTCGCGGAGGGAGAAGGATCGAGCTCACGCCCAAAGAGTACGATCTTTTTTTGTTTTTGTTGGAAAATAAAAACCACGTGATGAACAGGGAACAGATTATTAACCACGTCTGGGGGTACGACTTCTTAGGGGACACCAATGTCGTCGATGTCTATATTCGATATATCCGTAAAAAAATCGACCAAGGACAAGACTTAACGCTCATTCATACCGTACGCGGAATTGGCTATTGCGTTAGGGAGGGAGAGAGTTGAAGCTCCGCGCGAAATTCACGTTGCTCACTTCTGCGCTCGTTATCCTTATACTGCTTTGCGTCGACTTAGTCGTCTACTTTTTGTTCATTCAGCTGGCAACACGTAACGAGCTCGACCTGTTACGTAGTAAATCGGAGCAGATCATAGAGAAAATCGGACCCTCGGACTTGTTGAATGCTAAACGGAACAGCCAAGTCGTAAGTTATTTGCCGGAGGATTCGACGATTCGTATTTTAACGCCGGACTTGCAGGTGGTTCAAATTTTTCAGGAGGAGCAAGATTTCGATCTCGGTCATATCCGGCTTTCAACCTTGGATGGTACTATTATGCTCAACCTCAACGGTCAGAAAGTATTAGTCGTAAGAACGCCGATCCAATCAGGAGATAAAGTGATCGGTGTATTCGAGATCGCAGAGATGCTGGAAGCCTTAGAGACCAATATACATTTGCTTATAATGATATTGCTCATCTCGACGGCTGGAGCCTTTCTTCTGATCCTGTTCGGCGCGTCGTTACTATACAAAACCTTATTGAAGCCGATATCGGATAGTATTGCGACGATGCGCGAAATCGAAAACAGCCTCGTTTTCAGAAAAATTCCGGTGGCGGGAAAGTCTAACGATGAGCTTTACCAGATGACCGAAACCTTTAATCGGATGGTGGAACGTTTGGAGGAAAACTTTATGAAGCAGCAGCAATTCGTCTCGGACGCATCGCATGAATTAAATACCACGATTACGATCATCGAGGGTTACGCCAATATGCTTCGTCGCTGGGGGACAAGAGATCTGAACATCCAGAGGGAGTCCATCGAAGCGATCTACGAAGAATCCAAGCATATGAGAAGAATGACCCGTCAACTACTGGATCTAGCCTCTTCGAAGCAACAAGACTGCTTAGCAGCGGAGGAATTCGAACTTATAACCATCTGCAGGCAAGTCGCATCGCTTGCCAAACAGCTGCATACGCAGAGCATTATCGTCTACGCTGACCATGAAGAAATCCGTATGGTCGCCGACCTGACTAAGGTCAAGCAGCTCTTGCTCATCCTTATCGATAACGCATTGAAGTACAGTTCCCGAGACATCGAGGTCCATGTTTCCAAAGAATCAACTTTTGCCGTTATTAGGGTAAAGGATTATGGAGTAGGCATCCCGAAAGAAGATATCGATCATGTGTTCGAGCGTTTTTACCGTGTCGATTCCTCTCGTAATCGTAAGACTGGAGGGACCGGCCTTGGTCTGCCGATCGCGCGATCCATCGTCAATGAACATCATGGAAAGATCAGTATTGAGAGCAAAGTAGACGCCGGTACGGAAGTTATCGTACAGCTCCCGTTAGAAAATAGCTGAGAAGTCGGTCAAACGTATAAAAGTGAACGCAAGGCATTCGCCTCTCGTTCACTTTTAGTCAGTATTTAGCTAAATTACATAACTCTGCGCGCTGTCGCATAGTGGGAGCTCCACCAGCCGGAATTCATGTTCGAAATCGTCACGCCCGGCTTGCCGTAGGTGTGCAAAATTTTACCGTTACCGAGATAGATGGCAACATGATGGACAGGTGAGTAGAAGAATACGAGATCTCCTGGTTGTAATTGGTTGCGTGGGACGAAGGAGCCGACTTTGGATTGTTGATTTGCCGTGCGAGGCAGATTAATTCCGTTGCTCGCAAAGACGAATTTCGTGAACGATGAGCAATCAAAGCGATTCGTCTGCCCAACAGTTGACCCGAATTTATAAGGAACGCCCATATACCGCTCTCCGGTGGAGATGATGCCATTAGAAGTTGCCGCATGAGCTGAGGGAGTACCTACTCCGACGAGTCCACCGATGGATATCATCATGGCAAGCATAAGCGCTGCAATCGTTCTTGTCTTTTTGTTATGTGTTGTTGCATTCATAGTAGATGACCTCCGATGCAATCACGTAGTACGTTTGAAGGTTTCTCAAACGCCTGTACACACTATAACACGAATAAAATGACCTATATTTATCCAATGATAAACGAAACAGCCATACACCGCGATAAAACCGGGATACTTAGAAAGACATGAACAATCGCTCATTCATTAACGTTGTTATGGAATACTATGTGTATCTTGGACAATCGAGGTTATGTTGCTTTATGACAATGGAGAGGTTCATATTAATCGGAATATGGAAAATGTTGAAATCAGTCGAATTCAAGAAGAAGAACTACTATGGAATACAAGGCAAAACAATAACATAATGACATATGTACAAAATACGGGTTTTGTGAAATAGTAAGCGGCAAATATACAGACCGGGAAACCGGCCTGTTATTTATGCACCAATCTACACTCGCATCATTCACATCATTTACATCACGTCACTGCATCCATTCCACGACGTGATTCGCTACATAAATTCCAACTCCTAACGTTATGTTCAGCCAGCCTAGAAATTTGGACAGTTTTTTTTCCTTATTCATGTTAGCCGCTTTGTAGATGTTCCAATCCAACGTCAGGATCAGTATGCCCGTGATAATCCAGATCGGGATCACGTATCCGACCGAGCCGGCATATTCGCTTATGCCCACACGAATTCCTCCTGATCAACCTTGTTCAAATCGTGCGTAGTTACTTCGCTTTCATTCCGATTCGGCGCATTCTCGTGTTGATATTGAATTCAATATCGACGTCCGCGTACATCTCCTGCCATGCCTCTTTTGTAATTACCTTTTTATTCCAATAGTTTGGCATCTTTGCACGAACATATTCGCCGAAACCGAATATATCCGAATGAGCCTTCTGCGTCTTTTCGATCAAATTTTCGCAGGCTTTCTTAAGCGCCTTGCGATTCGTTTCCTCGATTTGTGTGAGAATCTCAGAGGAGTTGACGGAGAATTGCTCGCTGATCTTCTCTTCCATGCTAATCTCCGTAAAGACGTCTACCTTGAAATACGGTTTCCCGTTACGAATCGATGGTTTAATCTTTGATTTGCGGGAAGTCGCATTAATCGTCACGGTATGCGCCGGATCTCCGCCGATGGGGATGAAGCCGCGATACCCGGCGGGATTCAATCCTTTAACGACCATATAGGAAGCGATATCGAACGGCATCGTCGCACCGACCATTTTATCGTTCCGGAATATCGACATTCCTTGCACTTGGATGTTCTGTTCTTTGTGGATCTCCACGTAAGGTAGGAAAGCTTCCTGTCCTTTCTTAGCCGTATTGCTCCAGAACATCCCCATGTAATTAACGGGGAACTTGCCCAGCTTGACGGCGTTATCCAGCGTGGCCATCAAATACAGCGACGGCACGCGCTCCAACTCCGGCGCCGCTTTCATCACTTCTAGCGCGCTTCCTTTCGAGATCATCATCCAGGCCATTCGCCGGACTTCCGGATTGCGGCGAAGATAATCGTTTAAGTTCTGCATGCCTTGCCGGGCTAAAGCCTCAGATACGACGATCACGCGAAGATGTCCGAAGAATAGTCTGGCTGATACTTGCTGCTGCAAATTCATGAGCGCGTCGTCCAACGTATGCCCAACTACGTCGATCACCCATACCGTGCCCTCGGAACCGCCCTTACCGCCACCGCCTTCGCCTGGCCCAAGCGGAATTCTGCCTGGAAGCGCGATTTGCACGGCTAGGCGCAGCATTCGTTGGCCGGGAACGGGAAAAGCGCCTTTAAGATGGGAGACGTCCGACTCTTCTTGCGCCGTTTCGGGTTTCGCCAGATCGACCGAAATCCCGAGCACGACGGCGCGTTCTTCGATTTCGAGACGATCCCAGCATCCGGTCAATAAGGGAACGACCATGGATATCATTACAAGCAGCTTTATCGTCTTTGAAGACTGTGCCGCGAACATCATCAACTCCCCCTTTTACGGCGCACAAGGGCTATCATCCATAGCATCAGCGGGTAGACGATCGTAAGGATCAGTCCGATACGCCCGAACGTTTCGATAATCTCGTACATATGAAGAATGCTTCGCGGCAGCATGGCCATGACATACACGGTTGGCAGAAGGAAGAAAGAGAACATTTTGTGATCTCTCAGACGAAACAACTTGCTTGCTTCCTTGATCGTAAAAAAATAGCTGGAGAACAAGGTCGTGAATACGGCGGTTACCCATACGGCAAGAAATGCGGCATCGAGCCTCTCGAGTATGTTCGCCGGCAGCGAAGTTCCTTTGGCCAGCTCAAGCGTCGGCCAGAGCAGATTTTTGATCTCTTCCGATCCGAATACGCCGACCGTCGCCGCGACGATCGTCACGTACAGTCCTCCGGCAATCAGCATTCCCCAGGCGCTTGCCGTCAGCGCCTTCTCCGGGCGGCGCATCGCCGGAATGACCATCGTCATGATGAACGAGCCTTGGAATAGCGCCGTGATCGTTAATAGACCTCCCCACAATTCCTGCCTGGCCCACGACACGTTACCCCACATCGGTTGAAGGTTAAGGCCATCGGCATTTTTCAAGGAAAGGGCGACGATCAATAGAGCGGGAAAAAGAAGCAGCGGAAAGTAAAAATGGTGAATGTACGCGAACGTAGTCACCGAGTTTCTCGTCGCCAACGCCGCAAGCAGCAGCATGACGATGACCGTCACCTCGAGCGGAGTGCGCGTGAGTACCGAAGTAATGACGACTTCGCCGAATTCTCTGGCCGTTAACGCGCTCAATATCGCGAAGTAAGCGATGAGCAGCGCGCTGCCCATCCGTCCTAGCCACTTGCCGATGATGTCTTCGCTGTACTGGGTAATCGATTTGTTCGGAAACCGCATGCCGAGAATCGAGATGACCGCAAGTCCGACGAATGCGAGCAGCACGCTGACCGCCGTTACGAGCGGCGCGCCGGACTCCGCGGCACGAACGGCGAACAAGGGCAAAGCCAGGACGCCGACGCCGATGATCGTACTGACGAGTATCGCTGCGCTTTGGATGGCGGTAATCTGCCGTTCGTCCTTCATTCTTCTGCGTCCTTTCGCTCTTCCTTGAACTTCAGTGGATTCAGCGGGCTGCCCTTGGAATCGGCCAGTTCATCGGCAGACTGGCTGCTTATCCTCGTGTGATCTTGCGGAAATAAGAACGACGGCCTTTTCCTCATCAAAGAGAACGGTAAGCGAACGACCGTGTCCTTCATCCCCTCGAAGCTGCCCGGAACGAGCGGGGACATGTACGGCACTCCGAACGACTTCAATGAAAGGATGTGGTTCGCGATGACGATCAACCCGATCATCACGCCGTACAGCCCGAATATTCCCGCCATAATGATAAGCGGGAACCGGAGCAGGCGCAGCGCAAGCGCGGCATTGTATGCCGGCGTCGCGAAAGAACCGATCGTCGTAAGCGCGATAATGACGACGGTAATCGGACTCGCGAAGCCGGCGGATACCGCCGCTTGGCCTACGACGAGTACCCCGACGATGGACAACGCGCCGCCGACTTGCTGCGGCAACCGGATCGTCGCTTCGCGCAGCACTTCCATCGAGATTTCGATGACGAGCACCTCGATGATCGCCGGGAACGGTACGCCTGCTCTACCGCCGGCGACCGCAACCGCGAACTCCGTCGGAATCAGCTCCGGATTGAACGAGATGATCGCCACGTACAACGAAGGAAAGACGAGCGAGAACATCAGCGCGATTAACCGAGCCAGGCGCAGGGCGCTCATGAGAAGGAACCGTTCCGTGAAATCCTCAACGGTCTGATAGAACTGATTGAACACGGTCGGAACGACGAGCGCCATCGGCGAACCGTCGACCATGATCGCGACTCTACCCTCCAACAAGTTGGCGGCCACCTTATCCGGACGTTCCATATATTGAACCTGCGGAAAAGGAGAGTAGTGATTATCCTCGATGAATTGCTCGAGATAGCCCGAGTCGAGCACCGCGTCGATATCGATCTTGGATAACCGTTTATCCACCTCGGCAACCAGATCGGGATTCGTGATTCCCTCCATGTAGCAGACGGCTACCTTGGACTTCGTTCTTCTTCCGATTTCCATCGTTCGAATACGCAGATCGCTCGTCTGCAGCCGGTATCTGAGCAAGGAAATGTTCGTCCCGAGCAGCTCGATGAACCCTTCCCGAGGGCCGCGAATGACTTGCTCGGTCGCCGGCGTATCGATCGAACGCTTGTCGATATTGCGAGTATCGATCAGGAACGCATCATATAGACCGTCAACGATGACGACAGTGTTGCCCTGAAGGATGGCATTCACGAGCGTTTCTAAATGCCGCTCCAGCTTGCAGGCGCTATGATAGATCGCATCATTCAGAAGCACTTCGGTCAACTGGCCGAGCTCGAATTCTTTGCCTTCAAGATGCGAAGGCACGTACATGAACGGTTTCAGAATGTCTTTGTTGATCAGCGCTTGATCTACCATGTTCGCGTAATAGCACATGACCGCCGGATACCGCCCGAAGACGTGAAACCGGCGCATGACGAAATCGCTGTTCATTCCAAGTAAATCTTTGAAAAATCGTTCGGACGACGAAAGTTCGTTCCCGAGCAATTTGTCCCCGGAATGCACAAGCGCCTGCTCAAGCGTTTGATCTTGAACGTCAGCGGAAGCTGTCTTCCTCGGTTTTCTAGGTCTTCTCAGCATCGGATCACCACCCGGGTATAACGCTTCGGTGGTTTATTATTTGGCAATCGCTCTACAATTAACCATCCGATACATAAGAAAGCCGACCAGACATATCTCTGGTCGGCTTCTCTTCTTTAGCGCTATAGTCTAAGCAGCTTCACGAAAGACTTCATCGTTGCCTCGCTGCATCTTGCCTGCAGCCAATCTTGAATATGGCGCTCGGCGACGCCGCGATCCGTCGGGCTCGCCTCTATCCGATGAGTGCCCATCCAATGCTCGGCGGTTTCGAACGACGTGCTGTTCCAGCCGTTCTTGTCGCCGTTATCGTTCAGGCGTTGCTTCACCCCTGAGACGACGATGTCCATGCCGGCTTGCAGCTCCGTGATCGCTAGATCGTACCCTTTCTTCTGCTCCGTGGCGGATAATCCGCTAAGCTTCCGCAAGGCGCGCGTTTCGATGCCCGGATTCTCTTCGATGAGCCGGTACAGATCTTTCGCGGTTGTCGAGATCAATCCGTCTGCATAGCGCTGAAGGGCGCCGGCGGTATGCCCGATGACGGCCCTCATGGCAGGCACGAGTTCGCTTGAGATCAAGATCGATTTCTTCTTGAGGAACTTCCCGTATGCCGCCACGCCGTCCGCCGGGAATCGCGCCCGCCACAGCCAAGGATCTCGTTCGGATTCCGTATACCAATCGGCTTTGTTCGTGAGACTTTCCAAGGAAGGATAATCCGGGTATAGCGGCGATAACGGCAGAATGCCGATTTCCTTAATCGCTTCTATCGCATCTTCGTAACGCTCGATCTTAATGGCCGTTTGCATCGACTTAACTCCTTCACGTTTTCGGTTTACATAATAATTGTTACGAATACAAGTGAGGACGTTTATTTAACCTCATTAATTTTTTCTTCGACTGATCGCAGCTTTTGTTCCATCGTACCGACCTTATCGCGCCGATCATCGATCGTGAGCGACGTCGACACTCTCATGGCGCCGTTCTCGAACGGCACTTCGTGCATGCGTCTGACGATCGCGATGAGATTATCCAGATCGCCCTCGATGATCGTGCTCATCGGCGTCAGCTCGTATTTGACCCTTCCTCCCTCTTGCTCGAGCACCCGGTGCACCGCCGCTACATATTCGCCGACGCTTGTCGATCCCGTCCCCAGGGGGACGATCGTCAATTGAACGATAGCCAACTCAAATTCCTCCTCCATTCATCCGATTCATAGCTTCTCATAGGATCTGAGCGTCTTGAGCCGTTCGACCGTCAACCAGCCGCTCCATTCGGATTCCGCGCCGGCGCCGACAGCCGGCCAACTGATCGTCCAGCCGCCGTCTTCCAGCTGCTGATCGAGGATGGCGTCCAAATGAACGTTCAGCTCGTCCGTTGTCACGAATTTGCCCGCATAGCTCCCGCGCGCCGGCGCCCAATCCAGCACCTTCTGCACGTAACCTTGCGCGTTCGGATCGCGTTCGATCATTCCCGGTTGTTGCAGCCATTCGTCAACTACCGCATAATGACGGCTCGCACGGCTTTGATCGGGTGTATGACGCAGAAACTCGACCCATTGAATACCGTCATGATAGCCGTCAGGTCTAGCTTCTTCCATATACCGCCATAGATAATCGAGACACCTCTTAAACCATGCCTCCTCGACAATCGCGACATTCGCCTTCTGTTTGTAGAGCAAGCCGATAATCGTACCCGTCGGATTGATCGAAGGAACATCATCCCGTTCGACCATCCACCATGGAGCGTGCGGGTATTCGAGTGCGCTGCGGAACACGAGCGGGAATCCGCCGTCCGGCAACGTTATCGCGCGTAAATAGCGTAAGATCCCATCCATGATCTCCGGATCGAAAGCGCCGATCTCGTCCATGATGTGCAAAGCCATCTCCGTCGGAACGGGCTGACTCTGCGGGCAGCGGATATCCGGCTCGAGCGCGTTGCCGAATCCGCCATCGGCGTTCTGATAGGCGCGCAATACATCCAGCACCGCCTGCTTGGAGCCGCCCTCGAAATGATACTCGAACCTTCTGCGATCCAACAATCTGCCGTTCTTATAGAGGAACGACTTCGCGAGCTCCAACACGTTCGCACCGTTGTGCATCATCTTTCAGCCTCCTGATATCTTTCAAGCGTCTGGTTCGCCATACCGGCAATCTCTTGGCGCAGCCTAGCAGGCTCAATGACCTCCGCGTCTATCCCTAATCCGTAGAAAAATCGCAACGCCCATTTCCACTCCGAGAGAGGCAATTGTATATCGAGGTACCACGAATCGTCCGAAATCTGCTTTACGCTGTCGCCGATATGGATGTCTTGCTCCGCCAGCAGCGCTCCTCGGTACGTCAGCTTGGCCACGATTCGCGTACGCTGCTCGTCCGAAGCCGTCACTGGTTTATTCGCTCCTGCATCGCTGCTCGATTCCTTGGGCGCTTCGGCCTCCTCCAACGAGTCGAATCGATCGATGCGGAACGTCCGCTGCTCGCCATGCGTCGCCGAATACGCTTCGCAGTACCAATACCCGTGGGCGGCATAGATTTTGCGCGGATGCAGCAGCAGCGAACGGCGGTGATTCTCGGAACGGTACATCACCTTAACCCATGCAGACTCTGCAGTGAAAGCCAGCAAAGCGGCCAGGTGCGGCGTCTTCACGATCCGCTCGGGCACGGCCAGCTCCACGCGGTCCAGCATCGGCAGGGCTTGCTTCAGCGTCGTCTCCGGCAGAACGGCTTTAATCTTGTCCAAGGCCGTCCATCTCGCGTGCTTGAACGGAGTATCGGCCAGCTTCGCCAGACTGTGCAGCGCGAACAACACGGCCAGCGCCTCGCTGGCGTCAAGCTGCAGCGGCGGCAGCTGAAACCCTTCCATAAGCCGGAAGCCGCCCGACGGTCCCGATGTCGCGTATAGAGGAATGCCCATCTCGGATAACGCCTGCATGTCGCGCAGAATCGTCCGCTTATTCACTTCGAACTTGTCCGCGAGCCGCTGAGCGGTTTCCGGTCTATGCTGCAGCGCGATTAATATGGCCATCAATCGATCCGACCGTCTCAATGCCATTTCCCTCCAGTCACAAACCCATTATAGCACCCGATTGGTGACAAGAAGCATGTCATCGATTTTCCCCCCACGATAAAAAACTCGCCCTCAGCCATCTTGCGATGACCGAAGTGCGAGTTCTTATCCAATGAATATCGGCGATTACAAGTTCATGCCCCCGGATGCCTCGATTCGCTGCCCGTTAATCCAGCCGAGCTCGTCGGTGCAGAGAGACGCCACGACGCCTCCGATGTCTTCGGGCTCTCCGACGCGTCCGAGCGCGATCAAGGAACCGATATGCTTGCGTCCTTCCTCGTTGACGTTCAAACCGTTGAAGTCGGTCGCGATCGCGCCCGGCGCCACCGCGTTCACGCGGATGCCTCTTGGCCCCAGCTCCTTCGCCATATACTTCGTCAGCACCTCGATCGCGCCTTTCATCGCCGCGTACGCGCCGTAACCGGCGATCGAGAACCGCGTCAACCCCGTAGATAGATTAATGATGGCTCCATGGTCGTTCATATGCGGCACAAGCTTCTGCGTGAGGAAAAAGACGCCTTTAAAGTGGATGTTCATAAGACTATCGAACTGTTCCTCCGTCGTGTTCGCGATCGGAGTATTGAGGCCGATGCCGGCATTGTTGACAAGAAAGTCGATGCGTTCCGCGTTCCACTTCGTCCGAAGCAGCTCGGTTAGTCCCAAGACGAAAGAGTCGAACGAGGATGCGTCGCCCGCGTTGAGGTACAACGCCGCTGCCTTGCCGCCATTGCGTTCGATTTCTCCGACGACAACCTCGGCTTGCTCTTTCTGCGATACATACGTCAGGATAACGTCGATGCCTTTGCGTGATAAGGCCAGCGCGGCGTCTCTTCCTAATCCGCGGCTGCCGCCCGTAACGAGTGCGATTTTCGTAGCTTTGTTCATGGATCTCTCTCCTTCATTTTCGCATTGCTTTTCATGTCGTCGTGACATAAGCTAATGCTAAACGTTAGAGTTTTATCGAAGTCAAGCGTATATCGAAAAAAATTTCGGAGGTCACTATGTACACGATTAACGAAGTCGCTCAGAAGTGCGATCTGTCGGCGCATACGCTGCGTTTCTACGATAAGGAAGGCCTTCTCCCGTTCGTCTCGAGGACGCCGTCCGGCATCCGCTCGTTCTCGGAGCGGGATCTCGAGCTGATTAAGCTCATCTGCTGCTTGAAGAACACCGGCATGCCGATCAAAGAGATCAAGCGTTACATCGACATGGTCATGGAAGGCGCGGTAACCGTAGAGACGCGGCGCCAGATGATGGTGGACCATCGCAAGGAAGTGCTTCGGCAGATCGACGAGCTGAAGAAGAACGTGAACTTGATCGATCTGAAAATCGCCTTCTACGACACCCACCATGATGCGAAGTATGCCGCTCATAACAACCATTAGTTAGAGTACACTCTAACCGATTCGCACGAAAAAAGTCCGTATTCCGAGACTGCCAGACTTGGCGGTCTTAGAATACGGACTTTGCTTTATGGCCTATCGATCGAGATTAAGCATGGAAATTCGTTCCATCGGTCGTCTCTTTCACGTAACCGGCGCGGATCGTGAAGTCGCCGAAGTGTTCGCCCGGACTGCGCTCCTTCGCGAAGCGCGCCAGGATCGGACGCAGCGAATCGAGAATTTCGGCTTCTCCGATGTTCTCCTTGTACAGTTTGTTCAAGCGTTCGCCGCGGAAGCCGCCGCCAAGATACATGTTGTACTTGCCGGGAGCTTTGCCGATGAACGCGAGCTCGGCCAGCATCGGTCTCGCGCAGCCGTTCGGACAGCCGGTCATGCGGACGACGATATCTTCTTCGTGCAAGCCGACTTCCTTCAGCATCGGTTCTACCTTCTCGATAAGCGAAGGTAAGTAGCGCTCCGATTCGGCCATCGCCAGTCCGCACGTCGGCAACGCGACGCATGCCATCGAATTGCGGCGAAGCGCCGTATAATAGCTGCCGTCGGTCATTCCGTACTTATGAAGAAGCTCCTCAAGCTTCTTTTTCTTCTGGGTGCTGACGTTGCCGATGATCAAGTTCTGGTTCGGCGTCAGGCGGAAATCGCTAATGTGCAGCTTCGCGATCTCGCGCAAGCCCGTGAACAGCTGCAAGCCTTCTTCGTCCTTAATACGTCCGTTCTGGATGTACAGCGTATAGTGCCATTTGCCGTTGCTGCCTTTTACCCAGCCATAACGGTCGCCGTTATGGTCGAACGAGTATGGCTTTGCTTCATCGAGCTTCCAGCCAAGGCGATTGGTTAGTTCGTCCTTCAACCATTCGAGGCCGCGGTCGTCGATCGTGTACTTGAATCGAGCGTGCTTGCGGACGGCGCGGTCGCCGTAATCGCGCTGGATCGTAACGATTTTCTCGGCGACGTCGATGACCTGCTCCGGTCTGCAGAAGCCGATCGACTTCGCGATTTGCGGATACGTCTTCGGATCGCCGTGGGACATGCCCATGCCGCCGCCTACGATGACGTTAAATCCTTGAAGCTTGTTCTCGTTATCCACGATCGCGATGAGACCGAGATCTTGGGAGAATACGTCCACGTCGTTGGACGGCGGAACCGCAATGCCGATCTTGAACTTACGCGGCAAGTAAACCAAGCCGTAGATCGGCTCTTGCTCCACGCCTTCTTGGCTGTCCGCGACTTTCTCCCCGTCGAGCCAAATCTCGTGATAAGCTCTCGTCTGCGGATCCAGATGTTGGCTGATCTTGGTCGCCCAATCGTACACTTGCTCATGCAATTCCGACTGATACGGATTCGGGTTGCACATGACGTTACGGTTAACGTCGCCGCAAGCCGCAAGCGTACTCAGCATCGCATCGTTCACTTCGCGGATCGTCTTTTTCAAATTCCATTTAATAACCCCGTGCAGCTGGAACGACTGGCGCGTCGTCAAGCGGATCGTGTTGCCGCCGTACTTCTGGGCGACGCTGTCCATCGCGAGCCATTGCTCGGACGTCACGACGCCGCCTGCCGCGCGAACGCGAAGCATGAATTGATACGCAGGCTCGAGCTTCTGCTTGTTCCGTTCATTGCGCAGGTCGCGGTCGTCCTGCATATAGCTGCCGTGGAACTTCATGAGCCGGTTCTCATCTTCCGTAATCGAACCGGTAATCGGATCTTTAAGCGCCTCTTCAAGGTTGCCCCGCAAATAGTTCGTTCGGCGTTTAATTTCCTCTACGTCGCTATGCGGAGCGCTATTCGTCGATAGTAAATGATTGTTTGACATCGTTAATCCCTTTCTCCTCTCGCAAGCCTGGAACTCGCCCTAGTATACGTCTCTCTGATATCGCTTCTGCTGTTGCATACTAGCTACGTATTCCGCAGCTTGCTCCGAGCTCATGTTGCCTTCCTTCTCGATAATCGAGAGGAGCGCGCGATGGACGTCGTGAGCCATCTTCTTCTCGTCGCCGCACACGTACACGTATGCGCCTTCTTGCAGCCAACGGAACAATTCGCCGCTCTTCTCCAGCATGCGATGCTGCACGTAGACTTTCTGGTCGGTATCGCGGGAGAACGCGACATCCATCTTCGTAAGCGCGCCGTCTTTCAGCCAGCGTTGCCATTCGATCTGATACAGGAAGTCCGTCGAGAAGTGCTGATCTCCATAGAATAACCAAGATTTGCCGCTCGCGCCCGTCTCTTCGCGATCCGCGATGAACGAACGGAATGGCGCCACGCCCGTGCCCGGTCCGATCATGATGATCGGCGCGTCCGGATTCTCGGGGAGCTTGAAGCTCGTATTCTGCTGAATGAACACCGGCAGCTTGTCGCCGCTCTCCGCGCGTTCCGCGAGATGGACGGAAGCGACGCCTTTGCGCGCTCTGCCGTGTGCCTCGTAGCGAACCGCACGAACGGTTACGTGCACTTCGTCCGGATTCGCTCTTGGACTGCTGGAGATCGAGTACAGCCGAGGCGGAATTTTGCGCAGCAGCGTCACGAACGGTTCCGCCGGGATGCCCTTCAAGTTGAAGTCTTGCACCAAGTCGAGCAGATCGCGGCCGTTCATATATTCCTTCAGTTCTTGCTCGCCGCCGGGAGCCAGCAGGTCGCAAAGATCCGCGTTAGACGTAAGCGCCTCGATGGCCGTCAAGAGCGGCTTCGTGAGCGTCGTAATTTCGTAATGATTCAGCAGCGCGTCGCGCAAGCCGCGCTCTTCGCCGCTCTTGCTAACGGTAACGAGTTCGTCCGCCCGCCAGTCCATAGCCGCGATCAACTGATCGACGAGCTCCGGATCGTTCTGCGGAATGACGCCCAGGCTATCTCCCGGCTCGTATTGCAGATTGGAGCCTTCAAGAGAGATTTCGACGTGACGAGTCTCGCGATCCGATCCGCGTCCGTTCAAATTCAAGTTCTCCAGAATTTCCGCTTGGTACGGGTTGCTCCGCGAATATTCGGATTCTGCAGCCGCAGCGCTTACAGCCGGAGCTGCCGCACCCGCCGTCGCTACGCTTGCGCCTGCCGAAGCAGTGTCGCGCAACGCGCCGGATACCTGCGAGATCCATTCCGTCGCGGCTTCGTCGAAATCAACGTCGCAATCGACGCGAGGAACGAGTCGCTTGCCGCCGAGCTCTTCGAGCTTTTTGTCGAAATCTTTGCCCGTCTGGCAGAAGAATTCGTAGGACGTATCGCCGAGCGCCAACACGGAGAACCGAAGATCTTCCAATTGCGGCGCGCGCTTGCTATGAAGAAACTCGTAGAAGGCGAGCGCGTTATCCGGCGGTTCCCCTTCCCCGTGCGTACTGACGACGATGAATAGATCTTGGACTTTCTTGAGTCCGTTCACTTTAAAGTCGCTCATGGATGAAAGCGTCGTTGTAATGCCTTGATCCTTCAATTGCTTGGACAGCTTGGTCGCCAACTTATGACTGTTCCCGGTTTGGGAACCGTACAGCACGGTCGCCTCTCTCGCGACCGCAGGAGCAGCAGCCGTCGCCGGCTGGCTAACCGCGGCACCAGCCGGGATAGCGCCTGCGGAAGCCGATCCGCTGATCGCGGTCAAGTATCCGCTAAGCCAAATTCTTTGCGTATCCGTCAAGGATGGCAGCAGGCGGTTCAGCAGCTCTGCTTGCTCTTGGTTAAACGGACTGTTCGTCGATTGCAATTCCAACAAAATGCACCTCACGCAGCGTAAAATCCTCGTATTTTGTAAACTTCTCTACATTTCAAGCTAACATAGTGCCCTAACAGGGTCAATTAGATTGATTTTATAGGTTCTATCAGTTCAGGTTATGTCATTTGGTTTACATAATTATTATTACTTATTAACCACTCGAAGATGGAAGCTCTCGAAACCGTATTTGCGGAAAATGTCCATCGCTTCCTCGGACCGTAAATAATCAAAGACCTCGTCCGCTTCTTCCCTATGCTTCGTCGCTCTTACGACCCCGATCGGATAGACGATCGGCTTGTACGCTCCAGGGTCTACGGCGAACGCGATATCGACTTTATTCGAGGCGAGCGCATCCGTCCGATAGACGAACCCCGCCTCCACGTTGCCCGTCTCCACGTACTGCAGCACTTGGCGGACGTCTTTGGCTTGCACGGTTTTCGTGCGAAGCGAATCCCACAACCCGGCGCCGGTTAAGGCTTCCACCGCGTAGCTGCCGGCCGGCACGCTCTCCGGAATGCCGATCGCAAGCTTGACGACGTCTGGCAAAGTCAAATCCTCCAGTCGGGTTATCGTCCCTTCATTGTCCTTAGGAACGACGACCACGAGCGAATTCAAGAGCAAATTCGCATGCTTGTCCGCTGCGATCAGCTGCTTCTCGACGAGCTCGTCCATGTTGGATTCGGATGCGGATAGGAAGAGGTCGATCGGCGCCCCCTGCTCGACCTGCTTCTGAAGCGCGCCGGATGCGGCGAAGTTAAAGCGTAGCCGAATCGAGTCGTGCGAGCTTTCATACCGCTCTTGGACCTCCGTCAACGCATCGGTCAAGCTGGCCGCCGCCGAGATCGTAAGGATGACGTTCCTCTCGTCGTCTGACCCGTTATTCCCGCACCCGGTCGCAATACCGGCCGCCAACGCGGCGATGCCAACGATCGAGATCGCTTTTCTACATAAGCTTGTCACGTTCCCACAACTCCCCTTGAAGCATTCCATCCCCTACTATCACATTTATCCGTACCTCGCGCAACCCGATCGAGCCCTTATGTTACAATAGAACAAATGACTACGTTGTTCGAGGAGCATGCGAATGTCCGGCGATATGTCCTACACGACCGAAGAGATTGCCAAGCTGCTGAAAATATCGAAATTAACCGTATACGATCTGATCAAGAAGGGAGAGCTTCCCTCATATCGCGTCGGCAAGCAGATGCGAGTAGATGCCAGCGACTTGGAAGCGTACAAGCAGCGTTCGCGAGGTTTCATCCAACAGGAAAGAACGATGGGAACGCCAGATCACGCGTCTGCGGCTCAGCTCCATCCTCCCCTTGTCATAACCGGTCAGGACATCAGCCTGGACCTGCTGGCCAAGCATATCGAGAAGCAGCTGCCGGGCGTTCGGCCTCTTCGTTCCTACGTCGGCAGCCTGGATAGCTTAATCGCGATGTATCGCGGAGAAGCGGACATCGTGAGCACGCACTTGCTGGAGGGCGATACGGGCGAGTACAACCTTCCTTATATCCGCAAGCTGTTGGTTGGCACCTCTTACATCGTCGTGAACTTGCTCTCGCGGCAAGCAGGCTTATACGTCAGGCAAGGCAATCCGCATAAGCTCAAGGACTGGAGCGATCTTGCAAGGCCGAAGCTTAGGCTGGTCAATCGGGAACGGGGCTCCGGCGCGCGGGTTCTATTAGACGAACAGCTTAGATTGCACGGCATTCGGCCGGAGCAATTGCTAGGATACGATACCGAAGAAACCAATCATCTAGGCGTAGCCGGCAAAGTCGCGTCCGGCGCGGCGGATGTCGGCGTAGGCATCGAGAAAGCCGCGTCGATCGTCGGCAACGTCCAATTCATTCCGCTCATCCAAGAGCGATACGACCTGGTAATGTTGAAGCGGCCCGACAATCAGGCTTGGATAGAGGCCGTACTGCGGATCCTTCGATCGGAAGCCTGGCGGACAGAGCTGCAAGGCATTGCCGGTTACGACGCTTCGCGAACGGGACAGATATGGCTGGAAACATAGAAAGCGCAGCTCTCCCGTCTACCGGGCACTACGTTTTCGTTCTACGCAGGCGAGTATATATCCAGACGATCGTCGCCACTACGTAGATCGGCACGACGACGACGATCAGCGTCGCGACATTCGCGAGATCCTCCCACCCCGTGTCTGGGCCGCGTCGCAGTACCTCGTAGAAGTACAACCCATCGGCGATCGCGTAGAGCGCGAACGAAATCCACCTTTTGCTCCATAACGCACCGACAGTGACCGCAATCATGACGATATCTACGATGATAAACCCGACTTGATTCATAGGGCTCTCCTCTCTTGATTCATAACGAGCGTCCTCGTACATTGATAGTGAGGTGACACGATGAACCTGCAAAAAAAACGCGATCGCGAAGAGCTAGATAAGCACATTCCGCTGCTTCCTTGGTACGTCGAGAAGTTCATGAATTATAAGCTGCCCGATCTGTCTCCGTCTTCCTTGCTCGAATACTCGAGAGATTACGAGAAGTTCTTCTCCTGGCTCATGGCGGAAGGCTTAACGTCCGCGGATCGCATGAGCGCTATTCCGATCGAAGATCTCGAGAAGCTGCACATGGACAGCATCGATAACTACCGTATGTTCCTCGCCACGAAGCGGGACCAGGCGAATACGCGGACGACGATCTCGAGGAAGCTGTCGTCTCTCCGTTCCTTGTTCCACTACTTAAGCCAAATCGCCGAAGACGAGAACTTCTATCCGCTGCTGAAACGCAACGTCATGGCCAAAGTGTCGGTCAAACGCACGCAGAAACCGAAGGATACGGCGGCTAAGCTAGAAGGCAAGCTGCTGCAGGAGCAAGAAATCATCGAATTCATTAACTACATTAATCATGATTATGCCCATGACGTCGCTTCGAATAAACAAGCGATATACGCGCACGAGCTGAACCATGTTCGCGACTGCTGCATCGTAAGCCTTATTCTGAACAGCGGACTGCGCGTCTCCGAGCTCGTGAATCTGAACGTCGAAGACGTCGACTTCAAGAAGCGGCTCGTATACGTCTTCCGCAAAGGGAAGAACGACGATACGTTCAAGACGCCCGTCTACTTCCGCACCGACGCGATCGCCGATCTGGAGCTGTATATGAAGGAACGCGAGACGCGTTACAAAGCGCCGAAGCGGGAGAAAGCGCTGTTCCTCGCCCTGGCGAACGGGAAGAAGGAAGGCTCCCGCATGACGAAGCGCGCCATTCAAGAGATGGTGATGAAGTACGCGAAGCGATTCGGCAAGCCGTACTTGTCGGTTCATAAGCTGCGCCACTCGTTCGCTACCGATTATTACTTAAGCAACGACTTGTACAAGACGCAGGAGCAGCTCGGCCATGCTTCGCCGGAGACGACGCAAATCTACGCTCATCTGACGGACAAGACGATGGCGGAAGCGATCGACAGACGGCAAGGAGACGCCCAATAGTCGCCTTATACAACAAAAACCACTCGCGAGAGTGGTTTTATTCATTGCGCGAGCGCGGCTGCCTCTTCCCTGCGCTTCAGAATGGCGTTCACCCATTCTTTGCCGGTGCGGCGCTCCTGCTTGGCGATATGGAAGTATTCCGCATAGTCCGCCGCCATCGGATAACCGCTGATCAATCCGATGACCGGCCGATATTCCTCGAGGATGTCGCGCGCGGCCGCGGCCGTATAGCCGTATAGCTGCTGCAGCTGATCGACGATCGCCTTGTCGTACGCGTTAAGCTTAGGACGACCCGCCATAATATCGCCACCTTCTTCCCTGATAGACTTCGTATCCGGATAATTGCAGCAACGGTGCCAGCGACTCCGTGCAGAACGTAATCTGGTTGCCGAGCTTGAGCGAGTCCAATCTTCGGTTCGCATGGTTTCGCGTAATTTTGTCCAGAAACCAGTCGGCGTCTTTCTTTAATTTTACTCCACTTGCCACGATTTTACCAGTATCCGCATCCGCCATCGGCCCCATCACGATGTCCGCGTGCTCCTTGCACGGATCGGGCGCTCCTGGCGACACCGTACGGTGTTCATAAATATATTGCGCCCACTTCCGCGATATACCCGTGAATATCCGATAACTAGGTTCGCGCTTCAGCAGCTCGGGCGATATGGCGATTTCAAGCACGCACGGATTGCCGGCGTTGAGCTTGTCCTGCATCGCTTTGGCCCATATTCTCGCCTGCTCGATCGAGATCGTCGTGTAGAGGCCTTGGCCGAAGTCGCGATTCGGCTTCCAGAAGCTCGAGTTGAGCAGCTGCGCCTTGAAGCCGTCCAGGAAGACGTCCAACGTTCCGTGATACACCTTAGCAGGAAAAACGACTTCGATCGAAATGACCGGCACCCCCATGCGATGCGACTAGACTCGCGAAACGACGAACATGATGTTCCTATTATAACGGCATTGATAGATTTTTCCACTATTGGGTTGACATAATATTATTAAAGTAAACTTATAGTGAAGTGATAATTAATGGGGTAAAATAAAATGACGATTATTAAGCACTGATGCTTTGGGTTTTCCTTGTGGCTTTACTGTATAGACAATGGCCCTGCTCAATATCGAGCGGGACATTGTCTATGGTTAGCGAAGAGTTTACCCTACGACTGCTCACGGCTGAATATAATTCAAATATTTCATTCGGTTTAGGACAGCTAGCACTTCATTCAATCTTGGTAGTTCAAGCCACCTCTCGAAACCGGGGAAATAGGAAGAAAATACAATATCCACTCCTTCTCTCTCCATATCTTCGAGAGCTTTTTTGATCTTTTCATGAAGAACGAGGAGGCGGTCCTGATTGCTAACAGCGATTTTCCGAATCATAAAGGCAATCGCTGCAAGCTGGGCTTGCGAGGTGACGTTATAAAGACCTCTGATATCGATATGTTCATCGCCCATTATCATGTATCCCATGTCTGAAACGATCAACTTTTCTATGCCGCTGCCCTGCGGATAGCTCGAAAAACGATCGACGGTTATTTTTCTTTCTATTTCCCATTTTGTATGGGGAATGCGTTCGCGCGGTTTGTCGTGTTCACATAATTTTTTCGCTTCCAGGGTTACGTTTTGTGGTACAAAATTGTCCATCAGGATGATTTGATCGGCGACGGATAAAAATTCACCGCTGCCTCCAATCACAAGAACGGAAGATACGCCAACAGCTTCATAGAGCTCCCTGACGCGTTCCGTAAAAGGCGTGATCGGTTCACGTTTAATTAAAGAACGCATTTTCATGTCTTGAATCATAAAGTTCGTCGCACTTCTGTCTTCATCAATAAGTAGAAGCTTGCACCCGTAGTTGATGGCTTCCATTATATTTGCGGCTTGAGATGTGGAACCTGAGGCGTAGTTAGTCGAGAATCGTTCAGCCGTGCCATTAGGTATCCATTTGATAAATGGCGTAATATTAATATTTTTTATGGATCGGCCTTCCTCTGCGGATATTTCCATGGCACGTTGATCTGTAATCACAAATTCCCGTCCGTCGCCCATGCAGTGATTGTAGATACATGAATTTAGTGCGTCCAGCAAGGTGCTTTTACCCGAATAGCCACCCCCGGTGATGACCGTCACGCCTTGTTTGATTCCCATTCCTCGCAAACCGCAAATTTCAATTTCAACATCTTCGGGAGATGTAAATGGCAAGGCACCCTCCAGCGGCCCGCTGTCGTCTTTATTTCTTGGCAAAATGCTGCCATTCGCGATAAACGCACAATAATCGCTTGATTTCAACCATTCGCGAATGCTGTTTTGTTTTTCTGCCAATTCATAGGCATCATTTAGTTTGATGAGATCGAACAGGCCAATAAATTGCTCCACTTCTCTTGGAAGCATTTTGCAAAGCATGCGCATCGCTTTATCATTGTTTTTGAATGGAAGTTGAACTGTAATCATTAAGCATAGGAACCATTGTTCCGAGATGACCTCGACAAAGGATGCATTGCGCTTCAGCACTGCATTGGTCGGGCGAAAACAATAAAAAGCGCCATTTTCTTTATCCGAACGTGCACGATTATAAACCAATTCATTCAATACCTTAATATGTTCGACCCATCCTCTTAAAGCAAAATCGGACAGAACGACCGGATCTCTGTTTTCATCTAAGCCGAGACGGTCAAAAGGTATTTTTATGGTGATGCATGGTTTATCCAGTGTGAGCTTATGAGTCCGTTCGATGTAATAGGCAACATCATCATTCCAATAGGTGGGGTCACCCGAGCCTTCGTAAATGATACCGTAAGTTGACTGTCCGGATTGTAAGGAGCGGAAATATTGAGCGAGTCTTTTAATAAAGCATCATCCTTTCATCATTGCGAAGCGGAGAGTAATCGGCAACGGTGCCGAAGTTGAAAATATCTCAAGAAGGAGGCCCCTTATCCTTCGGAACGAGGTAACGATGAAATGGATCGCCCTCAAATCTCCAGATATGAGCCTGCTTAAAATCCCATCCGAAGTCAATCAAGTTCAATTCCTATTCCTCCCTAAAAGAAGTTGGTCTAAAAAAATAACAGCCACTCGTAAGTGGCTGTTATAGACCGGCAAGAAAGCTAAACGTTCCTTCTGCTTAAAATATATAAAAGCCCCGAGGGTGAATCCTACCTCAGGGCTTGATGTATTCGTAAAAAACAACTAAAAAGTCATATGAGGATAGGACGCGTATTTTGTTTTTGTTTTCATATGTCCTCACCTCGTTTTGGTTTTTATTACTTTTTACAACAACAGAATCATAACATAAAGTTCATCCACATTAAAGGGAAAGAATATTTAAATTCCGGTCCGCGATGGCGATCCTCTTAGCCGTTATTCCGAGGTGATCTCGTTAATCTGAGAGGCGAACCTCTCGTCCGGCATGATTTCGTATCCGAGCGTCCACACCTGCACCTTGTCCCCAATGCTTAAACTCCCTTGCGTCCCCGCGTCTCCGTTAACCCGATATTGGGTAAAGGGCAGCACGCGGTACTTCAGGTGATCGACTTCGATAAATCTTTGGTCGATCTCGGAGTCATCGAGCGACAGTTCCGTTATGACTCCCTCGGTCTGCCCCTTCCCGACCTCGAAATCGACGACTTGAAGCTGCAATCCGCTCGTCTGGGACGGGTAGCTCTCATTGATCATCCCATCGCTCCACGCGTTGATCTTGTAGCCGATCTTCAGCTCTTCGGTTAGGCCGGGCTGAAACCTGACCCACGTCGCGCTCGGATTGCTTCCCTTCTGCGCATCTCCGACGACGAGCACGCGATTCCCGTCGAGCGCCGTTATCGTGCCGGTAATGTCGGCCTGCTTAGGCAAGACGAACGAATCGATCTGAAGCTCGAACGTATACCCGGCCGTCTCGTACAAATCTTGCTTAAGCCGTTCGGTCTCTTCTGCGCTTAAAGCTTCCCAAGGCGCCTTGGATTTGCGTACTTCGATAACCATCCGCTCGTTCGTCGAATAAGAAGAATGCAGTTGTACGCCTCGTTCGGCGAAAATCTCTTTATGCCGCGACAGCTCCTGCGAAAGCCGGTCTCTCTCCGTCTGGTTCAAGTTTTTGTGCGACAGACCGGATTGGCCGCATCCGCCGGCAGCGATCATGAGCGTCGCCAGCAAAGCGATCCATAGCCCACGCATGCGCTTCTCTCTTGCCATTCGCAGCGCTCCTTTACGACGTTCGTCGTTATCTTCATACTTCCCTGACGAGCGCAGGATGATAAAAGTTGCTCATTATAAGCGCGAATAAGGCTGTATCGAGAAGGACGATACTGGAAATCGTAGCTATGATTCCGCCCAAGATAAAGGATGGTGTTCCGATGTTCTCCGGTATGCGAACCGTGCTGCTTGCTCTAGGTCTAATCCTGAGCATGACCGAACCTATCGCCCTTCATCCGCTACACGCCTCCGCGCAACCCGAGTACGCCAAATGGGGGCGAATCGCGATGCAGCGAACCGCGGAGCGTTATCAATTACCCATCGTGGACTATCTGCATGTCGGACGAAGACAGCTCTCCCCTGGCATGGCGGAAGAGAAGTTCAAGCTATGGCTTCGGGGCAACGGCCGTGAGTTCGGCGTGTTCGTTACGATACGGTTCGAGACGGAAAGCGAGAAGATATTGGCGGTCGAATTCGAAGAAACCTCGCGTTAACCCGCGGGCGAGGAAATACAATAGACTACCGATTAACTCTAATGACGAGGTGCTCTGATGGACTATCGTGTGGAAAAGGATACGTTAGGCGAAATACGAGTTCCCGCGGATAAACGTTGGGGCGCGCAGACGCAGCGGAGCCTCGAGAATTTCAAGATCGGCACGGAGAAGATGCTCCCTGCGCTGATCTCCGACTTGGCGATCTTGAAGAAAAGCGCCGCGCTCGTCAATGCGCAGCTCGGCAAGCTCAGCGAGGAGAAGTCGCAAGCGATTGTCGCCGCCGCTGACCGAATCATCGCCGGCGAGATGAACGATCACTTCCCGCTCGCCGTCTGGCAAACCGGCAGCGGAACGCAGACGAATATGAACGTGAACGAAGTGATCGCCAACCTCGCGAACGAACAACTGGAGAAGCTAGGCAGCGGCGAACGAATCCATCCGAACGACGACGTGAATAAGTCGCAAAGCTCGAACGATACGTTCCCGACGGCGATGCATATCGCGGCGTACGACGCGGTCGTCAAGCAGGTATTGCCCGCCATCTGGAAGCTCCATTCGACGTTAACCGAGAAGAGCAAACAGTTCGCCGATATGATCAAAATCGGCCGGACGCATTTGCAGGACGCGACGCCGCTGACGCTCGGCCAAGAAATCAGCGGTTGGGTACGCATGCTGGAGAAAAACGAGCACATGATCGCGCAAAGCTCGAAGAGCCTGCTAGAGCTAGCCATAGGCGGTACGGCCGTCGGTACGGGCATCAACGCGCACCCGCTGTTCGGCCAGAAGACCGCCGACACGATCGCCGCGCTGACCTGTCATCCGTTCGTCACGGCGACGAACAAATTCCATGCGCTCACCAGCCATGACGAGATCGTCTACGTGCACGGGGCGTTCAAAGCGCTTGCCGCCGACTTGATGAAGATCGCCAACGACGTCCGCTGGCTCGCGAGCGGCCCGCGCAGCGGTATCGGCGAGCTGATCATTCCGGCGAACGAACCGGGAAGCTCTATCATGCCCGGCAAGGTCAACCCGACTCAATCGGAGGCGCTCACGATGGTCGTCGCGCAAGTGCTAGGCAACGACGTCACGATCGGCTTCGCCGCGAGCCAAGGGAACTTCGAGCTTAATGTGTTCAAGCCGGTGATTATCAACGCATTCCTTCAGTCTGCGCGTCTGCTTTCTGACGCCATGATCTCATTCAACGACAATTGCGCGATCGGAATCGAGGCGAACCAGTCGGTCATCCAGGACCATCTGGATCGTTCGCTCATGCTCGTCACCGCGCTGAACCCGCTGATCGGCTACGAGAATGCCGCCATGATCGCCAAGACCGCCCACAAGAACGGCTTAACGTTAAAACAAGCCGCTCTGCAGAGCGGCTTGTTGACAGAAGAACAGTTCGATGAAGTTGTACGGCCGGAGCTTATGATCCACCCGAAGGAATAACTAACCCTTCGAGCTTCTTCACCCTCAGAACAGTTCGATGAAGTCGTACGGCCGGAGCTTATGATCCACCCGAAGGAATAGCCTAGAACACGAAATCCTCGTCGGTCAGCGGCTCAACGTTCAGCGTGCGGATGTAGCCGTTGCCCTTCTTGGAGAAGAAATCGTGCTGCTTGGTCCTCGTGCTAAGGCCATTGAGGACGATCGGATTAATCTCCTCCTCCGGGAAGGCCGGATCGAGACCGAGGTTCATGAGCGCCTTATTGGCGTTGTAGCGCATGAACTTCTTCACCTCATCGGCAAGTCCGAGGTCGGCATACAGCTGCTCCGCGTATCTCAATTCGTTCTCGTGAAGGAACTGCAACAGCCCCTGGAACGTCTCGTACGCTTCGTCTTGCTCGTCGGCGTCGAGTTCCGCGTACACTTCCTGCGCCAAGACGCCGACGTACAGGCCGTGAATGCTCTCGTCGCGCAGGATGAGGTCGATGATCTCGCCGCTGCTCGTCATTTTCCCCTGACCGGCTAGATACAGCGGATAGAAGAACCCGCTATAGAACAAATAGCTTTCGAGCAATACCGAAGCGGCCATCGCCAAGTAGAGGCTTTTCTTCGAGTCGATGGATTTATAGTAAGCGGAGATCGTCTCCGCCTTCGTCTGCAGGTACGGGTTGTTCTCGACCCAACGGAATACCGCGTCGATCTCTTCGGTCGTGGATACCGTCGTGAAGATGCTGCTGTACGACTTCGCGTGGATTTGCTCCATCATCGCCATGAAGCCGAGCACCGCTTTGCGTTGCAGGCCGTCGACGTGCTCGAGAATCTGAGGCATGCCGACGCCGCCTTGAATCGTATCGAGCAGCGTCAATCCGCCGAGCACTTTCATGTATAGCTCCCGCTGAGCCTCGGTGAGGTTCATCCAAGACATCTTGTCGTCGGACAGCGGAATTTCGTCGTCCGTCCAGAACTGCATAATGTTCTGGTCCCAGAACGTCTTCGTAAAATCGTCTTCTTGCTTATTCCAGTTCACCGCTTTGATCGCAGCCAACGTCCTATCCCCTTCCCGTTCGAGCTCGCTCCGTAAGTTAGACCGAGCAGCTAATGCAATCTTCGACCGCGAGAATTTTCGTCCGCGTATAATAGAGCGATTTGAGACCTTTGCGCGCAGCGTAAATATAGTATCTCGCCAGCTGGCGCGTCGTCACGTCGCTGTTGACGTGCAGAACGGTCGAGATGCCTTGGTCGACGTGCGATTGGATTTCCGCGATCAAGTCGATTACTTTGAATTGGTCCATGTTGTAAGCCGACTTGTAGAAGAAGAAGTTGTCCTTGCTCAAGTACGGCATCGGGTAATACGTCGTCGAGTTCGCGTACGTGCGCGTCTCGATCGGTTCGACGATCGGCATAACGCTCGACGTCGCGTTCTGAACGTACGAGATGCTTTGCGTCGGCGCGATGGCGAGACGGTAAGCGTGGTACAAGCCGTGGGCTTGTACATCCAGCTTAAGAGCCGCCCAGTCGGCAGGTCCCGGAATATCGATCCCCTCGAACAACGCTTTTACTTTATCGGTAACCGGCTGGAAGTTCTCGGTCAGATAACGGTCGAAATATTCTCCGCTCGCGTAATCGGACTTCTCGAAGCCCATGAACGTCTCGCCCTTCTCGCGGGCGATCTGCATGCTGCGTTCGATCGAATGGTAATTCATCGTCATGAAGAACGTGCGCGCGAAATCGATCGCCTCGGGACTGTCGTACGCGATCTTGTTCTTCGCGAGGTAGCCGTGCAGGTTCATCGCGCCAAGACCGACGGAATGAAGCTCCTTATTCGCCTTGACGACGCCAGGCGCGTTGCTGATGCGGCTCATGTCGCTGACGGCCGTCAGGGCGGTCATGCCTTCGTGCACCGACTCTTTGATCTTGCGCAGCCCCATGACGTTCGCGATGTTGAGCGACGCCAGGTTGCAGCTGATATCGCGGCGAATCGTGCTCGCTTCGCCCCAATCTCCGATCTCGGACGTCTCCTGCAGCTGGAAAATTTCCGTGCATAGGTTGGACATGCGGATCGAGCCAATATTCTTCAAGGCGTGAACCTTATTGGCGTTCGTCTTGTTCATGATGTACGGATAACCGGATTCGAGCTGCGTCATCGCGATCTTAACGAGCATGTCGCGCGCGCTCATGACGACTTTCTTCTTTACGCGGTCGTCCGCCAGTAGCGTCTCGTACATCTCGTCGATGTCCATGTCGTCCAGATGTTTGCCGTATGCTTTATAGACGGTATGCGACGCGAAGACGTGAAGCGGCTTGTTCTCTTCCGCCAGCTTATAGAATAGGTTCGGCACGATCAGCCCGATCGACAGCGTCTTCAGGCGAGTCTTCTCGTCCGCGTTGATCTTCTTACTGTCGAGAAACTCGATGACGTCCCAGCCGAAAATATTATAGTACGCCGCGCCCGAGCCTTTGCGCTGGCCCATCTGGTCCGCGTAGCTGAACGCGTCTTCCATCAGCTTCAGCACCGGCATGATGCCTTTAGCCGCGCCTTCTACGCCTTTGATCGACTCGCCGCGTCCGCGCAGCTTGGATAGATTGACGGCTACGCCGCCGCCGATCTTGGACAGCTGCATGCACGTTCCTAGCACATAGTTGATCGAATTGAGAGAGTCGTCCATCTCGAGCAGGAAGCAGGACACCATCTCGCCGCGGCGGCTTTTGCCCGCATTAAGGAACGTAGGCGTCGCCGGCTGCAGCCTCTGCTCCATCATGGAAGCGGCCAGCGTCGTCGCCGTTGCTTCGTCTCCTCTGCCGAGATACAACGCGACGATCGCTACGCGGTCCGCATAGCTCTCGAGATATTGCTTGCGATCGTTCGTGCGCATCGCGTAGTCGGTATAGAACTTCGATGCGGCCATATAAGACGCGAATTCGAACTTGTAGCCGTGCGTCAGCCGATAGACGCTGTCGACGAACGGCTCGCTGTATGATTCGTAAATGTTCTCGTAGTAATCGTTCTCGATCATATAACGGACTTTGTCCGTGTGGGTCGCGAACTTGACGCTCTTGGCGTCGATTTCTTTCATGAGCTCGCGCACGGCCTCGCGGTCTTTGTCGATTTGGAAAAAACCGTCCGATCCGTGCTGCATCAATAAGTTATTCAGCTCAATATGCCGCAACTAAGCTCGCCTCCCGATGAAAATGTTCAACGTCCCTCTGCGTTCCGGATAGCTCGAACTTCCCGAGGACGGGAACGGAATATAACGCGGAAATTTTGTCTGCGCTGCGCGCGAAGCCTTCGCCCCAATTACGGTTGCCGCTTGCAAGCACGCCTTGCATGCGCTGATGGTTCGACTTAAGGAAAGATAACGTCTTGTCGGGCGCTTGACCGAAGCCGGTCGTATATGTAACGAGAATGAACGGCTGGTCCAGCTCCAGATCCGCCTCGATTTGGACGGCAGGCAACCCCAGCTTTTTCACGAAACGGCGAACGTTGCCCGTCCTCGAATCATAAGCGATCAACATACCGCTCTCTCCCTCCATCTGACTACAATCGACATGGTCCGCAAGACGATCCGACAAAAAAAGACGCGCCGGAAGCAGAAGAACCCGGCACGTCTTAGTAAGCGGCGGCAATCGCCGCATCTAGACGGTACGTGCATCTTCCCCATCATCCGTAGGGAGCATGATCATACGAGCAGGCAGGTCTCCTGGCTTGGGTTTCATAGCTGTCGTTCGCCTTCCCGGCTAAACTCGCGGTTATCCAGTGGCATCGGAACGACGCTCTTCCCTTACAGTGGCGGGACCGCGCCGGCATTGCACCGGCTTCCCTATTAAGCTTTTCCCTGATTCTCGGAAAATCACCTGTTCGTTCGATATGTAGTTGTTAAGCTAAAATCTACGTCAATATATAGTGAATGTCAAGTCACTTTCTACGAAAATAGGAACTAGTCTATTCGTCCTAGACAGCGCTTACATGATAGTTTGTAAGGATGAAAAAAGCCGAGAACCCAAGGTAATTTGGGCTCTCGGCCTTTCATTAATCTCGTTAATAGATGCGGATTAATCCATAATCGATACGATCCGCCAATCGCTCATTTGGTTCTCAAGTTGGAAAGTCAAACGAGCCGGCTTGTTGTCGCTGCCGATAGCCGTGACGACCGCCGTAGCCGCATCTCCCCGTTCGTCGACGTCGACCGAGTAGCTTCCGTCGATCTCCATCGCCGCGTCGTATACCGCCGCCCCCCACGGATCATCGGGCAGCCGAACCGAATAAGGGTCCGGCATCGCGCACAGCTCGGTCAATCGCTTCTTCAGCTCTTCGGAGAACCCGTCGTCCATAATGCGCAGCGACAAATATTGATAGATGACGTCGTTAATGGTGTCCGGGTAGGCCGTCGGCAATTCGATGCTCGTCCCGACTTGCTCGAACGCATCTTGATCCGGCAACCACTTGAACTCCCGGAGCACATCGTAATAGAACACGTCGTAGCTGAATCTTCCTTGGCTATATCCGTCGAATTTGCCGTTTCCGTCCTTGTCGATTAAGTCGTCCTCGCCTGCTCCCGTCGCGGAAGCGCTATAGGCGATTGAAGTCGGTACGCCGCCCTTCATCTCGAACAGCTCAAAGCCATACAAGCTCGCCCCGTTCGTAACGCCGCTATAGATGTACGTCTGCGGCTTGCCTTCGAGTTGAACGAGTTTCACCGCACTGGTGCCGTATCCGTCGCCGGCGAGATTATCGCCGATGCGCTTCGCTTCCCCATCGACGTCTCTTAGTACGTACAGGTCATTCACCCAATCGAAATCGTCGCCCTCGGTGCCGAGTCCGAGCACGATTTCCTTCTGACCGTCCAAGTCGAGATCTTCCTCCGCGCTGAATACGACGACTTGATTAAAGTGGTCGCCCGGGAGCGCATCGATGTAGCGTTGCAGCGAGTCTGACGAGTCGGTTGCATTCGGTTCGGCGACGGCCGATGGACTCGTATCGGAGCCGGCGGGTGTCGGCGCAAGCGTCTCTTCTAAGTCTGTCGTTGCTATGGCAGTTGGTACAGCGGTCGCGGCAGCGGTTTCTAAGGTCGTATTCCCGTTGTTGTCGCTAGAGTCGCAGCCGGAGATTATGACTACGCATAATCCTAGTGCAAGTACTCGTAGGCGCATCGAGATCCCCTTACTCTATTAGTGTAGTTAAATAATTATAGCACATCCGCTCTATCGGCTTCTCGAGGGCTATATACCGCTGAAGACCGCTTTCGGCCGAACGAATCTGCGCGAGCAGCACGGAAGCGTCATCGACGCCGTCCCAATATCGTCCGAGAAAATGCAGGAAGACGTCGAGCTTGCGCAAGCGGACGAGAATCGGTATCGCCTCCACCTCTTCGCGGCTTAGTCGCAGCTTCTCGCCGAAACCGCTCAGCATCGCTTCGATCTGCGAGAGGTCTTCCGAGTCGGATGGCTGCTCCGATTCGGATAACAAGCCCGCAACGATTACCGCTAGCTCCATGACGCGTACATCCCAGGTGCAGAACTCGAAATCGAGCACGGCGGTCATGTTCTGACCGCCTAGCAGATTGCTATGGTTGATATCGCCATGGATAAGCTGATGGGGCAACTCTCGCAATCTAGGAAGGAAGCTTCGAATATCTCCCAGCGCCTGCCCGATAACCGCGAGACGTCCCGCTTCCGCCGCGAACGCCTCGGGCGGCTCAGAACAGAACGAGGCGACTCTATCGGGCGTACATAACGGATGCGCCTGATCCAGTTCGTAATACGGAGGATATTGCGGTTTGATGGCGTTATGTACATGCGCGAGAGCGATGCTAAGCTGCGCGGCAGCGGCTCCGATCGAGGCGGCAACCCGTGAGTCCTTCCCCGTAGGCCGATCCCCTTCAAGGTAAGGGAACACGCAAGCTAACCGCTCCGTGCCATCTCCCGTGAAGACGTAAGACGAACCGTCCCGAGCCAAGATCGGGCATGGCACGTTGAACGGCAACGCCATCTCGTTAAGCTCGCGCAGCACCGCATGCTCGAAGGCGACTTTGGACGCTTCCCGATGCGTCTCGTAAATCCGCAGCACCCATCTGCGTCCTTCCGCTTGCACGTATCGCGTCGTATTGTTCCAACCGGTCTTTCCTTCGGTTATGCTCCATTCGCCGTCCGGCCAATATTGCTCCAGTACGTCATCGAATGGGGTCGCTGCCATTCTCCTAGCCTGCTGTCGTTGCTCGGTCATCGCTTGTCTCCCATTCCGAACGCAATAAACCCATCTGAATGACGTCGACGTATCGACCGTTCTTATACAATCGCTGGCGGAGCCGTCCTTCCTCTTGGAACCCGCATTTCCGATAGCATCGGATGGCGCGTACGTTATAGTCGTATACTTGAAGCTCTAGCCGATTGAGGTTCAACTCCTTGAAAGCGAACCTGGCGAGCAGCTGGAGCGCCTCCGTCCCGATGCCGAGTCCTAAATATTCGGGAAAGCCGATGACGATTCCGATCGTTCCGACCCGATTCTTCCAATCGATCGTATCCAGGTTAATCGATCCGATATATTGCTCGGACCCGTGCTCGCAGATGACGAAGCCGCGGCCGTCCGGCTTGCCCTCCAGCATCGAATCGAGGAAGTCCTCCGTCGATTGCTGCGTATGCGGATATAGGAAGATGTCGGACAGGTTACTTACGATCTCCGGGTTGTTGACCCACAGACGAATCCAAGGCAAGTCTTCCTTGCGGAATTCCCGAAGCTTGATTCTCTCGCCGAACAAGTGCGGCATCTTATTTCACCTCGTTCGGATCATCGTACAGGATCCCCTGCTCGACGGATCGCTGCAGAATGTCTTGCGTGAACCGCCAAAGAGTATCCGACACCGACTCGACGACGGCAAGCCGCTTCAGCACTTGAGACCGGACGATGCCGTTCTTCAGCCAGCTGTAGCCGCCCGTATAATAGTTGTTAATGACCGGATGCAGACGGTCGATCGCGGCGGCGTACTTCGCCTCCATCGTCTCGCCGTCTTCGAACTCGCGCCATAGCTGCATCCATTCGGCCTTCTGGTCGTCCGGCAGCATGCCGAACAACCGATTCGCGGCGGCCTGCTCCCGCTCCGCCTTATCTTCATAGCCTTGCGTATCGTAGGCGAACGTATCGCCGGCATCGATCTCCACGAGATCGTGAAGCAGAAGCATCCGGATGATCCGATTCAAGTCCAGCCCCGGCTCGTTCGCATGTTCGTATAACAGCATCGCCATGACCGAAGCTTGCCAGCTGTGCTCCGCCGTGTTCTCGAAGCGGCTGCGGTCTAGGATGAACGTTTTCCTAAGAACGTTCTTCAGCTTGTCTATCTCGGCAATAAAAGCGATCTGCCCGCTTAGTCTGTCGCTCTTCCACTGTTCCGTCATCGTTGCGTTCCTCCGTTATTTGCGGATAATAGCTCTATATGACATATTGTATCATGGCTCGCAGGCCCGTTCATATTCCGTTCATATCGATGCGTCATTATAATGAATATACTCGGGTGCGACTAGTCGATATCGCGCCGCTAGGAGATGAGCCTTATGACCACGATTCTCGTAGTCGATGACGATCCGCACATTCGCGAGCTTGTCGGCGTGTTCCTCAAGCAGGAAGGGTTCGCGGTGATGGAAGCGACCGATGGCCTTGATGCGCTCGCGAAGCTGGAGAAGTCTTCGGCGGACCTCGTCGTGCTTGATATCATGATGCCGCAGATGGACGGGTTCGAGCTTTGCCGCGAGCTGCGGGAGCTGTACGATATGCCGCTGCTGATGCTAACCGCCATGGGCGAGACGACCCAGAAGGTCAAAGGCTTCGCGCTCGGAACCGACGATTATCTCGTGAAGCCGTTCGAGCCCGTCGAATTGGTCGCTCGCGTGAAAGCGCTGCTGAAGCGATACAAAATTTCGGTGTCGCAGCAAGTGACGGTCGGACGCGTCCAGCTCGATCGCTCGACGTTCCAAGTGAAGTTCGGCGATAACCACCTTACGCTGCCGCTAAAAGAGTTCGAGCTTCTATTCAAGCTGGCTAGCTATCCGGGCAAAACGTTCTCGCGGGAGCAATTGATCGAACAAATCTGGGGTTACGATTACGAAGGCGACGAACGCACGGTAGACGTTCACATTAAGCGGTTAAGGGAAAGATTCGAGGAAGAGGAAAGCGGATTTCGGATTACGACGATTCGCGGACTCGGTTACCGACTGGAGGCCCAATAAATGAGGCTGCATGGCAAACCATCGCGGTTCAAGCTATTCCGACGCCTTCAAGAGGCGCATATCCGAGGCCACGAGCGGATGAATGCGGAGAACGCTGCTTATTACGAGGAGCTGCTGCGGAAGCACGGCGGCGTCATCAACCAGGGCGTGAAGTTTAAGCTGCCCCCTGCACCCAAAAGCTGGATCATCCTCGGTCTATCGATATTTTTCGGAACGTTGCTGATCGATTACTTATTATCCTACTTCCTCGTATACCTGATCTACGAAAGATGGTTCCCCGACTATTACGACACGATAGGCCGCCACTTGCTGACCGTACTGTTGATGATGATCGTCTTCGGCACCCTCGTCACGATCGTTCGTCTGTTCTTCGACCCCGGTCGGTCGCAGATTAGCATGTTCGTCGCCTGGATGGGCGCGATGCGCCGCATGTCCAAAGGCGACTTCGACGTGACGCTCGACTTCGATGCCCGGTACACCGGACAGATGGGCGTCATCGTCCAGAACTTCAATCAGATGGTCGCCGCGCTCAGGGAGATGGAACGAATGCGGCAGGAGTTCATTTCCAACGTCTCGCACGAATTCCAGTCGCCATTAACGTCGATCAGCGGATTTGCGCGAGCGTTGCAGAACAACGATCTCCCCCCGGAAACCCGTAAGCACTACCTGGACATCATCGAGCTCGAAAGCGTCCGTCTATCGCGTCTAAGCGACAATTTGCTCAAGTTGACCTCACTGGAATCGAAGCATCACCCGTTCGAGCCCGGCTCGTATCGTCTCGATCGGCAAATTCGCCGAATCGTGCTGGCCTGCGAGCCGTTGTGGCAGGAGAAGAACATCGAGATCGACATCGATCTCCCGTCTCTGCCGATTACGGCGGACGAAGAGCTGCTGGACCAAGTGTGGATCAATCTATTGAACAACAGCATCAAGTTTACTCCCGTCGGCGGAACGGTCTCGATAGGAGTCACCGTCGCGGATGGCAGATACCTCATCGAAGTCGCGGACAGCGGAAGCGGAATCCCGGAGGAGCATCTCCCTCATCTGTTCGAACGTTTCTATAAAGCGGATCAATCGCGAAGCCGCATCGGCGAGAGCAACGGCAGCGGACTTGGCTTGTCGATCGTTCGCAAAATCGTCGAGATGCACGAAGGCACCGTATTCGCCGGCAATCGCGCCGGCGGAGGCGCCGTGTTCACGGTTCATCTCCCCGTTCACGCGGGGCCGAACGCCAAACGTCTATAACCTTATTTCATGGCCTGCTGATTGAGGATGTAACGCAGAAACAGCGCTTGAAGCTCCCGCGAAGAGCGCGTTCTCGTCTTTCCCATCATGCAGGCCATGTGGTTTTTGACCGTCTTCAGGGCAATGTGGAACATCGCTCCGATCTCTTCGTTCCGAAGTCCGAACAAGACGAGCGCGCGCAGCAGCTCGGTCTCTCGTGCCGTCAACCCGTAACGTTCCCCGAACTTGCTCACCGCGAGTCCCGACTCCGTATCCGCGAGGCTAGCGACCTCCCAATGGTGCATATTCGTTAACATGAATTACCTCCGAATCTATTTTTTCTACTTCCGATACTATTGCCCGGCTTTGTCTCATGTTAGGATAAGAAGAAAGTGTTAGGATCTTTCCATAATCATTGTGAGATGGATATGAAAATAACTCATAGATTCCGTTGGGGGGTGCGTGACGCGCATGTTCCGCTCGCTGCGCTTCAAGATTATCGTCTTCCTGATCATCGCGAACGGTCTATCCTTCGTTGCGATGAGCATTATTAGCTACGAGGTTTCCAACAAGCGCATGAACGCACAGCTCGAAAAGCAGAGCATGGTCGACTTAAGCAATACGGTATCGAATTTGAATACGATGCTCTCCCTGCGTCTCCATGAAGCCGAGGTACTAACGGAATCCGAAGATCTCCGCAACGGGTCGAATTCAGTGAAGCTGAACTCCCTGAAGCAACATATCGTGAAATCCGGCATTCATTATGAACACATCGGTATCGCCGAACGGACCGGAGCTTTAACGTTAGCGGATGGCGGAAGCGTTCAAGTCGGACGGCTTCCCGCTTTTCAACAGGCTTTACTCGGCATTAGCAGCATTTCCGATCCGGTGCTTGATGCCGGAGGCAAGCCGATCGTGTGGCTGTTCATCCCATTGTTCGATCTGGGTAACCCGGACTGGAGAATTACCGAGGTGGCCGCGTTTGCCGTCGATTCGTACACGTTGTTCTACCCTATTCTATCCGTGAAGTCCGACGACTACGATGACAGCGCTTTCACTCTCGTCGACCGAGAGATGAACCTGCTTCATAACTCTTCTATACCGGAATATATTCTTCAGCGGAATTACGTTCGGGACGAGCCGTCGTCCTCTTCGTTCGCGGAGCAAATCCGAAGTACCGAACAAGGGAACGGCGAAGTGTATTTGTTCGGACGGGTGCTTAAGCTGTTCTACGTGAAGGTTCCCGGCCACGATTGGTACGCCGTTTACACCGTCGCCAAGAAAGAGTTCGAAGCGCCGCTGAGATCCGTCCTTTGGAATAACATGACTTATATCGGAGCCGCGGAGATCGCACTCGGCGTGTTCCTGTACTTATTCACGAGCAGGATGATCTTAAGCCGGTTGAATCAAATCGTCGGCGCTACCCGGCAAGTCGCTTCCGGCGACTTCTACACGTTGCCTATACCGACGCGAAGCAAGGACGAGCTCGGCACGCTCGCCGACTCCGTGAATTCGATGACCGAGAAGCTTCGATATTTGTTCGAGCCGTTCCAGACGTTCATTAAGCACTATAAATACGCGATGATCGTAACGGACGCGGCCTTTCGAGTGACTGCGTTCAATACGCGCGCGCAAGAGATGCTGGGCTATTCGGAACCCGAAGTCATCGGCAAGCGCATGCTCCTTCACTGGTACGATCCGAATCAAGTTCAGACGCGCGCCAGGAAGTATTCGGAACAGATAAGCGCGCGGATGGAAGCGGACGAATCGGTTATTTTCGCGCCGACTTTGAACGGACTCCAAGCGGATTCCGAGTGGATCCTGCACGCGAAGAACGGCAGCAAAATACTCGTATCGAGCATTCCGAGCGTCATGCGTCACCCGGACGGCACTACCAAAGGATACGTGCTGCTTGTTCGGGATATCAACGAGCTCAAGCAGACGGCGGCGACGAATACGCGTCTGTTCGAAATTATGGAAAGCGCTCACGATATGATCAGCACGTTCGATCTGCACGGGCGGATGTTCTACGTGAATCAAGCCGGGCTCGCGTTCCTCGGCATCGAAGAACTGAACGAATCGAACAATCAAATCAAGAACTACTTGACGATATCGAACGCCCTTCAGTTCGCCGACGGACTTCAGATCGCGGAACGAATGGGCTTCTGGCAAAGCGAAACCGAATTCGTGCACGCAGGAGGAGAGCTTCAGACCGTCTCCATGATCGTCGTCCCCCATCGTTCAGACGACGGGGGCGAGACGTTCTACTCGACGATCGTGCGCGATATGACCGACCGGAAGGCGATCGAACGCCAACTCCTGCAAGCGAAGGAAGCCGCCGACGAGGCGAACGAAGCCAAGAGCTCGTTCCTCGCGCGGATGAGTCATGAAATCCGGACTCCGCTCAATGGAATTATTGGACTAACGTATCTGCTTCAAAAATCGGATTTGACGGCGATTCAGCAAGACTATCTGAGACAGATCACCGATTCTTCGCACAATCTGCTGCATATTTTGAACGCGGTACTTGATTTCTCGAAGCTAGAAGCCGATAAATTATCTTTGGAGCATGTTCCGTTCCGCTTGGAAGAATCGATCATGCGGCTTGGCGGCATGTTCTCCGTGCTGCTTGGCCCTAAACCTGTCGACTTTATGATCCAATCGGATCCACGGATTCCCGCCGAGCTGATCGGCGATCCGACGAGGCTGGAGCAAGTGCTGCTGAACTTAGGCAGCAACGCGATCAAGTTCACGAACGAAGGCTTGATCGAGATGCAGATTACACTTATAGATATCACGGACGAGCAGGCGACGCTATCGTTCTCCGTCAGCGACACTGGGATCGGGATGACGCCGGACCAGCTAAGCAGGTTGTTCACTCCGTTCGTGCAAGCCGACGATAAGACAAGCCGCAAATACGGCGGAACAGGACTCGGGCTTGTCATCTCTCATTCCTTGGTTGACAGAATGGGCGGGGATATTCAAGTGGTAAGCACGCATCATGTCGGAAGCACGTTCTCGTTCAGCTTGCGATTCGAGCTGACTGAACCCGCGCAGCGTACCCACTCACAAGCGAGCTTCAACCGTCGCGTGCTCGTCTTGGAGGATCAGCCGATCGTCGGTCTCCTTTGGCGGCAGTTGCTCGAAACCATGGGCTGCGAATGTTCGATCGCCAGCTGCTTTGAAGAAATTCTGGAGTTGCTCAAGCCATCGCGATGGAACATCGCGATTATCGATATGGAAGCCGGAGATATGCATGGCGAAGAAACATGGGCGACATGGATCGGTACGCTGCGTGATCACGGCGTCAAAGTCGTCTCCTCTACTTCTTTACTCGGGAGAGATGCCCTTCAATACGTAGCGGATGAACTGAAGCCTGATGCCGTCATTACGAAACCCGTGTCGTCGATGCAAATTCGTCGAATGCTGGAAGTTGTCGCAACGGACGCGGAGTTTAGGAATGAAGCCGCAGCCTTTTCCGAGTCCGAGTCCGTTCGCCCAGATACGAGCCAAGTCGCCCAAACCGCAGCTTACAGCGTTCTTGTGGTGGACGATCAAGAACTCAATCGTCTTGTCGCGCAGCAGCTGCTCGAGGAGCACGGCTTCGACGTGCGTCTCGCCGGAAGCGGCGAGTCAGCGATTCGCGCGGTAGCCGACCAGTTACCGGATGCCGTTCTCATGGATTTGCACATGCCCGAGATGGACGGAATAGAGACAACGATACAACTTCGCAAGCTGTACAACCCTGAGCGGCTTCCGATTATCGCGCTGACCGCGGACGTTACCGAGGAACAGCATCAGAAGTGTCAGGCTTCAGGGATGAACGATATCGTCACGAAACCGATTAACCCGTCCGTGCTGATCTCGACGCTCTCCCGCTATCTTCAACAGGACGTCGCGTCTAAGTCTAATTCTGCTCCGGCAGCCGATAAAGTCCAAGATACGCCGTACTTGCAAACTACGATCGCGCTGAACCGGTTATCCGGCAAACGGCAGCTTTACGTTCAGTTGTTGGAGAAATTCGTCGACCAATATTCGAACGTCGCGCAGCAATTGCAAGCCTTATCCGCCGACCCGAACCTCGAGCCGGCGATCAGATTGGCCCATTCGCTTAGCGGCGCATCCGGACACTTGGGAGCGGCCAATCTGCAATATGCAGCCACTTCGCTTGAGCAAGCGCTTAGTAACGGACAAGACGGCCATTCGGAGCTGCGGCAAGTAGAGCAAGCTCTATCCAAGACGATATCGCACATTCGTGCATTCATTCGACAAAAAAGTCATTAGACGAACCTAACAGGGCAAGTTATAATAGACACATAAATGAAAATGTTAGCAAAATATGAGCCTTCCTAACACTTTACTAAAGGGTGTGATCTTGTGACGAAAGCGCTCGTAATCGAAGATGATCCGATCATCGGAGAAATGCTGACTTTGTATTTAGTTGAAGAGCATTTCGCAGTGCATCGGGTCGATACCGCTCGGGAAGGATTACAGGCGATACATACGTTCGAACCCGATATCATCTTGCTAGACCTCATGCTTCCAGACGCGGCCGGAACGGAGTTATGCGCGCAAGTTCGCGGCGTAACCGATCTGCCTCTGATCGTCATATCGATGAAATCGGCCGTCGCCGACAGAATTCAAGCGATTAGCTCCGGTGCGGACGACTATCTATGCAAGCCGTTCAGCATGCAAGAATTGAAAGTCAGAATGAATGCCGTGCTCAGGCGCTATTCGCAGCAGCCCGTGCTGACGACCGCGGGAACAGCGGCCAATCTTGATCAACAGTCTCTTGCCTTGCCTGCGCAAGGAATCGCTCTCGATCTGGAGCGAAGAACGATCGTCATCAACGGCGAACATATCGAGACCACGTTCTCCGAGTATGAAATCATGAAGCTATTCGTACAGCATCCCGGTCGCGTATTCACTAGAGAAGAGCTCATTAACGCCGTTCGCGGCATCGATTCCTTCATTAACGACAGAGCCATCGATGTCCATGTCACCAATCTGCGGCGCAAGCTAGAGAAGAATCCTAAAGAGCCCCAATATATTAAGACGGTATGGGGCGTCGGATATAAGTTTATGAAGTGACGTCTCTTCTCCCCTCGCGCCTTCTCGGGACTTATCCGGGAAGGCGCTTATTGTTGTTGAGTTTCAGCTCGCATCAAGCTTATAATAGGAAAGTTGCAACCTTAAAACGGATGAAAAAGGTGCTTTATCATGAGTATTCTAACGGTCAAAAATTTAACGCACGGCTTCGGCGATCGTGCGATATTCAATGATGTATCGTTCCGCCTGCTGAAGGGCGAGCATGTCGGCCTCATCGGCGCGAACGGAGAAGGCAAATCCACGTTCATGAATATCATTACGGGAACTCTTGAACCTGACGCCGGCAAAGTGGAATGGGCGAAGAACGTGAGGGTCGGCTATCTCGATCAGCATTCCGTGCTTCACAAAGGCATGACGATCCGAGACGTGCTGAAAGGCGCATTCGGTTATCTGATCAAGCTGGAAGAACAAATGAACGAGATATATGACAAGATGGGATCCGCCACTCCCGAGGAGCTGGAGCAGTTGCTTGCGGACGTAGGCGACATCCAGGATTTGCTGACGAATAACGACTTCTACCTGATCGACGCGAAGGTTGAGGAGATCGCCCGCGGGCTCGGACTCGGCGATATCGGACTCGACCGCGACGTACATGATTTAAGCGGCGGCCAACGGACCAAAGTTCTGCTGGCTAAGCTTCTGCTCGAGAAGCCGGATATCCTTCTGCTCGACGAACCGACCAACTACTTGGACGAGCAGCATATCGAATGGCTGAAGCGTTACTTGCAGGAATACGAGAACGCCTTTATTCTCGTCTCTCACGATATTCCGTTCCTGAACAGCGTCATCAACTTAATCTATCATATGGGCAACCAGGAGCTGAACCGGTACGTCGGAGACTACGACAACTTCGTGCAGCAGTACGAGGCGAAGAAAGCGCAGCTCGAATCCGCTTATAAACGCCAACAGCAGGAGATCGAGGATCTCAAAGACTTCGTCGCCCGCAATAAAGCGCGCGTCTCGACGCGGAATATGGCGATGTCCCGGCAGAAGAAGCTCGACAACATGGAAGTGATCGAGCTTGCCAAGGAGAAGCCGAAGCCGACGTTTAACTTCAAAGAAGCGCGCACCTCCGGCCGCCTGATCTTCGAAGCGAAATCGCTCGTGATCGGCTACGACGAACCGCTGTGCCGCCCGATCGACTTGTTGATGGAGCGCGGACAGAAGATCGCGATCGTAGGCGCGAACGGCATCGGCAAGACGACGTTGCTGCGCAGCCTGCTCGGCGAAATCCCTGCCCTCTCCGGCTCGGTGACGAAGGGCGATCATCTGAATATCGGCTACTTCGAGCAGGAAATCAAAGCAACCGTGGACGAAACGTGTATCGAAGCGGTATGGAAGAACTTCCCTTCGATGTCGCAATTCGAGGTTCGCGCGGCGCTGGCCAAATGCGGTCTTACGACGAAGCACATCGAAAGCAAGGTTGCCGTCTTAAGCGGCGGCGAGAAAGCAAAGGTCCGCCTGTGCAACCTGATCAACAAAGAGACGAATGTTCTTGTGTTCGACGAGCCGACGAACCATCTCGACGTCGATGCGAAAGACGAGCTGAAGCGAGCGCTCAAAGCGTATAAAGGCAGCGTCCTGCTCATTAGCCACGAACCGGAATTTTACCGCGATGTCGCGACAGAAGTATGGAACTGCGAATCGTGGACGACAAAGGTATTCTAAGGCCGTATCAACGAACAAGGGGTTATCTCTTCGCCATCCGCCGATGACGAAGGGATAACCCCTTCTCTTGTTATTTCAAGTTGATCCCGATCATGACCAAGTCCCTCTCCACTCCGTCCAATACGGCTACGCGCGGCAACCTCCCCCACTCTTGAAAGCCGAACTTCCTGAGCAGCGCAAGACTAGGTTCGTTATGTCCGAATACGAGGCCGACGAGGTTGTCGATGCCAAGTCGCGGGCATTCGTCAATCGCCTTCTTCAGCAACAGGCTTCCGATCCCTCGTCCGCGATAGCTTGCGTCGATGTAGATGCTGATCTCCGCAGTCGCGTTGTACGCCGGCCGGCTGTGGAACGACTGAAAGCTAAGCCATGCGATCATCCGCTCGTCTTCTTTCAACACCCAGATAGGTCGGCGTTCCGGCGAATGCTCGTTAAACCACGCGTGTCGGCTTTCTACCGTCACCGGCTCCAAATCCGCCGTAACCATACGGCTTGGAATCGTGGAGTTGTAGATTTCGACGATACGATCTAAATCATCTAAAGTTGCATCCGTAACGGTCATGTTCGGTCGCATGCGGCAGCCTCTCCCAGGTCATAATGATAATCTGAGCATTCGCAATGCCCGTATAATAGGTATGGAGGTGATCGAACTGTTTCAATCCCGTTCTAAGTATAACCGACTCGGGGTTAGCTGCGCCATTCTCGTACTGTATGCTCTTTTGCTGCCATGCGGAACAAGCTTTGCGGAACCCTTGCGTCCGCCCGTTGAAATATTCGACGTCAAAGAAGAGAAAGTCGTCCATGTCATTCCGATGAACGACGCGCTCCATGAGATGATAGTTAATGCCCTTAATCAATCGCCTAACCCTTATGGAGGCGTCACGATGAATCCGACGGGAGGCATTGTCGCGCACTTCCGATACCCGGTGCCATTAAAGCTAGACAACCCCATCTATCCGCAGCCAGTCAGCGAGCTTTACTTGTTCCTGGAGCAACATACCGCCCCGCTCGCCTTGCTGTTCTTCAGCAATGGACATAAGCCGCGCGTATATACGTTACAAGCCGATGCGAAGAGCCTCATACAAAGCGTGAAGCCCAAACCCTAACAGGACGAAAGCGGCGACGTAATTGATCGTTCTCATCGCCCTCTCGTTCACCTTGTGTCTTAAGCTTCCGACGGCCTGGCTCAGCAACAGCCACCAAGCGGCAGAGCCAACGCATACGCCTACAACCATCCATACGGCCGAAGACGTGCCGTTATCGATGTTCAAGCCGGCGAACAACCCAGCGAAGGACAGGATCGTCATCGGATTCGTCAAGGTGAGCATTAACGTCGACGTATAAGCCCGTAAGTAGCCCTTCCCTTCGCGTACGCTGGCTTCCTCGCTCGCGATGGACGACTTTAACGTCCGAATCGCCAAATAGACCAGGAACAAAGCGCCCGCCGTATGCAGCCATTCCGACTGCTCCAATAGAATCTGCGTCGCGAAGTTTAGCCCGAGCGCGGCGATACAGCCGTAAATCGTATCGGCCGTTGCCGCCCCCAGGCCTGTTATGCGAACAGCCGCCTTCCCGTTCAGGGAAGGCGGCAGCAAGCAGGTTATCCTATGGGTTTACGTCATCCGACGGTTCGCCGGTTTGTTTGTCTGGCAACTGCGGAATATAGCTGTCCGATAGATGAAGAAGCTCGAGCGTATGGTTATACTCCTCTTCCGTTACGTCCGCAGCGGTATCCGGGACGTTCGGCAGCGGGAAGTTGTCTCCGTCATCATAAGCTGCTCCCGGAAGGAACAGCTTACGTTCCGTGAAGACGGAACCCGTAGGCAAGAAGTGTCTCATCGGCAGCTTGTTGACGGTCTGATTGAATAGATCTTGGCCGAAATGAATTTGCTGATCGAGCGAGATGCCCATCAAGTTCGCCAGCGTAGGCAGAATATCGACTTGACCGCCTGCCGTATCCAGCTTCGCAGGGTACGAGACGCCCGGAATGTGCGCGATGAGCGGTATATTGAACATATCGGTGTAGCCGTACTCGTGCCCGAGAATCCCCTCCATGAGCGATTTCTCGTGTTTATCCAGTGAGTACAACGGCAAACCTTGGTGGTCGCCGTACAACAGAACGATACTGTTGTCCCACAGACCGCTGCTCTTCAGCTTATCGATGAATTGTCCAAGCGCGTAATCCGCATAGTTCTGCGCCTCGAGATAGTGCCCGACGAGCGTTCCGTCGTAGTCGTCCGGCAGATCGAACTTCACCTTGTCTTCCGGAATATCGTACGGGTGATGCGAGCTCATCGAGATCAACTGTGCATAAAACGGTTGACCGCTGGCGGACATCTCCTGCAGTTTGGTGAACGTTTTGTCGTACAACACTTCGTCGGAAGCGCCGAACGCCACATGGTCCTCATCGCCGAAGTAGGACTGGTCGTAATATTGATCGAATCCGATCGCGGAGTATAGCTCTCTGCGATTCCAAAAGTCTACTTGGTTCGTGTGGAAGGTCGCCGTATTGTACCCTTGCGCGCTGAGCAGTTTAGGCAAGCTTGGCAATGCTTTTCTCACGTAATTGTCGGTCGCCGGCTCGTGCTTTGGCACGTACAACGAGGTATTCACCACGAACTCCGCATCGGAAGTCGTACCTTGGCCAACCATCGTATAAAAGTGGTTGAAGTGGAAATCGTCGCTGGCGAGCTTGTTCATGTTCGGCGTCAGTTCTTTGCCGTCGATCGTCAATCCGACCAAGAAATTCTGGAACGATTCCATCTGAATAATGATGACGTTCTTGCCTTGAGCAGAGGCGGCATATTTCGGGGCTGCCGCAGGGGTGATCCCCTTAAGCTGGTCGATCGACGATTGCGTAATGTCTTCCATCTCGACCCAATCTTCTTCCTCGGTCGAGTCCGCGAAGATGGTGTAGATCTCGTAATTCAGAATTCCCATCTCTTCGGCTTGCTTGTTCTCGTTCATGCTGGCTTTGTTCGTCCAAATGTTAAAGAAACAGAGCGCGATGGACAGCGTGATCATTACGGAAATAGCAGGTTTACGGAACGGTCTTGGGCGAATCGGCTTCGGAGCCGACTTCGATTTGTAATGCGCCCAGACCAGGAACACGGCGAGTACGATAATGTCGAAGAACACGAGCAAATAATAAGGATCCATCAACGAATAAGTGCTGTTGCCGACCTTCGTGACTTTATCGGCTTGCTTCAGGGCATGATAAGTGGCGATAATGCCGTAATACTTGTAGTACATAAGTACCGCGAAGTATAAGACGGTGACGAGCAAGTTCACGATGACGTAGTACAGAATCTTACGCTTCGTCGCGAACCATTCGATCAGGCAGAAGATCGCCCAGAAGAACGGTACCTCCGTCGCTACGGTCTCCCAGGAAGGTCCGTCGGCGAATACAACGTACCAGGCCAACGCGCCTTTCAAAGCTAAGATAACGGTGAACAGCAGAAATCTGCGATTTATTAATTTCAACCATAAAGACATCTCGATCATTCCTTTCGCAACACAAAAATAGGCCGGTCAACAAACCGAAGCCTGCGTGTCGTCTAGCTGCAAATCTTCACTGGTCATTCTTCGATTCTTTCAATCTAGCAAAGAAAAAAATCAAAGGCAAGTGTAGATGTTGGACCGTTAACTAAAGATTAGTTAAATGTGTCTTAATGATGGCTGAGGAAATGCTGAAAGCTTACTGCTACGGCGTTTATTCCACTTCGACCGCATCATAAGTACATCGAAATCTTTCGGTTCCAGGAGTCTTCTCTCCGATGCTTTCAATCGTGAACCCGATGCTTCTGTAGAACTCGACCGATTCCTCGTCGGTTTCCGCTTCGATCGAGACAGGATTGAATTGATGAAGCAGCTCGAGAATCATGCCGCGTCCAAATCCGGCTCCTCTCGCTTCGGGTTGGACCGCGATATGACGCAAGGTCATTCGTTCGTTCGATTCGGTGCGAAATCCGACGATGCCGACGATTTGTCCTTCCGATTCATACCCCATAATGCTTAGATCGTCTGTCGTTCGATATTGCTCGATCGCACGAGATACGTGTTCGGAATCCGGAAATTCGGACAGCTCGATCAAGTTTTGTACTTCTTCCTCATGAAGACGCGATTTCAAATCCACTAACAATTCAGCCAGCCCCCTTCGACCTATTCGTGCCCGTCTTTATCTGTAGGTTCTTATTATACGTCACCTAGGATGTACGCTCCAAACTTGTTCGCGCTTACATCTGAAAATGGCTAAAAATTAATGTTGGGACGCCCATCCTACCATAGAGAGTCAGAGATTATTGCGCGAGCAGTACGATACCTATCGTAATAAGCACGGAAGCCCAGATGCGTTGCTTCCCCTGCGGTTCGCTTAACAGGAATACCCCCATTAACGTGCCGAATACGGTGCCGATCTCTCTCATCGGAGCAAGCTGGGACACGGGAAGCATCTCCAGCGCCTTCAGGAAGAGGATGTAACCGCCCGGGGAGAGAATACCCCCGATCAATATCGTCCGCCAATTGACGCGCCACTCTCTTCCGATCCCCTTCTCGCGTAACGCGATAAAAGTAAGAGCCGCGAAGTTGCCGATGTTCGTCAGTTCCGTTAATAGTTGCGGAGGGACATGACGGATCGCCACTTTATCGACAACCGTATAGGCCGTAATCATCGCGCCGACCGTCAGAGCAACGTAAATCGCATAGTTCCCTCTTTTCACGAGTTGCCCGAAACGAAGATCTCCCGCTCGAAAAATACCGATGACGATACACGCGATTCCGATCCAACCGAGGAGTTGCAGCCGCTCATTGAGGAGAAGAACGCCGAACACCGGCACGAGCAGCGGGCTTGTCCCTCTCATGATCGGATACACCTGCGACAGGTCGCCGAGCTTGTAAGCTTGCGCAAGTAAATAGATGTATACGCCGTGGATGATGACGCTTGCCGCGATGATCAACCATCCTTGCGGATCGACTTGCGAGAAAGCGCCACGCTCAGACCATACGAACGGCATAAACATAATGGAAGACGTTCCGCAGCAAAGCCACAGAAAAACATGTTTGTTGATGCTTCGCTTGGCGAATAAATTCCACACCGAATGCACGAAGCCGGATAAGAGCACTAACCCGAATGCCGCGTAAGCCAACTCCGATCACCTGTCTGCTGGAGAGTCAGAGAATCTCCATGATTTGATGTAGGCTGCGAATCACGTGATCGGGCTTTACGTGAAGCTCGTCCCGCCAAGGCTGATTCGATTGTAACCAAATCGTCTTCATGCCGACGCTAGCAGCGCCTGCGACATCGTTGACCGGGTGATCTCCGACATAGACGCATTGTTCAGGCGGCAATCCGAGAGAATCGAGCGCCATTCGGAAAATGGCCGCATCCGGCTTCTTAACGCCTGCTTCTTCCGATACGAGAATGATATCGAAGTCGCCTCTTAGGTTGATTTGATCGATTTTGCCATATTGGATTTCCGTTCTGCCGTTCGTAATGAGCCCTGTTCGGTATTTCGTGCGCAAATAGGCCAGAACTTCTCTCGCTTGGTCCATTAGTATCGCATTCTTAACGTAGTTAACCTTATAATAGTCCATCAGTTGTTCGAGTTCAGGCTTTGCGGTCCCCGCCCAAGGGTACTCCGCCAGCAGCTCGCGGAACAGCTCGCGTTTGTCTTTATATCCGTCTTCATCGCGTACGATCATATCTTCGACCATTTCGTCGCGACCATCATGATGGATGAAGTATTCGTTAACGAAAGATGCTGCGAATCCTCTGAACGTCCGCGTCCGATCCAGTACCGTCTGATCCAAATCGAGAATGACTGCTTTTATCCCGTTCACGGTTGCCTCCCAACCTTCCGATAAAACGCAAAAAAGGAAGAGAGAAATCGTTCTCTCTTTCCTTATTCGCTTTACAGAAAGAATATAGTTATTATTTTACAGCATGTTGCGAGTTTTGCCTATCTATTACCAGGTGACATAGCCTGGCGACGGAACGGTGTTCTTGATCATGTCGATCAGCGGAAGCGTGTATGCGAACAGAATGAGCGCGACCGCGATGCCGATCCATACGCCCCAGCGTTCGAGGAACGCCGGCGTCTTCTCGGAGGCTTCGGACACTTCGCCGATCGGATACTCGGTTTCTCCTCTTGGAGCGCGCAGCAGACCGATTATGTTGTAGACGATCATGATGACGCCGATGAACAGAATCGATCCGCCGATCGCCATCGCGACGTGGTAAGGCATCCAAAGTATGGCGTCCGGGTGATCGTTGTACGTGTTGTACGCCGTGCGGCGCGGCGAACCAAGCAGACCGACGATATGCATCGCGCCCGACATGAAGAACATGCCGACGCACCAAGTAATCGTCTGGATAATGCCGAGCTTGTTCATTCTCGGCGTCAGCACGCGTCCGGTAATCGCGGGGATCAGCCAGTACAGAATGCCGAAGAACGTTAGAGCGACGCTCGTCGCGACCGTAATGTGGAAGTGGCCCGTTACCCACAGCGTATTATGCACGACGGCATTCATCTGGTTACTCGCATTGATGATCCCCCCTGCACCCGCAGGAATGAAGATCAACATGCCCATGAAAGGAGCGAAGAAACGAACGTCTTTCCAAGGCAGCTTCTTCACCCAACCGAACGTGCCCTTCGCGCCTTTGGAGCGACCGTAGAGCTCGAACGTGGCGAACATCGAGAACGCCGTCATGAGCGAAGGAATAATAACCATGAACGTCAGAACGACTTGTAGGTATTTCCAGAACGGCGAGATACCCGGCTCCATGAGCTGATGGTGGAAGCCGACCGGAATCGAGAACAGCAGGAACAGCATGAACGACAGTCTGGCCAACGAATCGCTGAAAATTTTACCGCCGATGACCTTCGGAATGACGACATACCAGCAAATGTAAGCCGGCAGCAGCCAGAAGTAGACGAGCGGATGCCCGAAGTACCAGAACAGCGTGCGGCTTAATACGACGTTAACCGTATCGACCCAACCGAACGACCAAGGAATGAGCTGGACGACGACTTCGACCGCGACGCCGATCGTGCAAATTTGCCAGAGCAGCATCGTGACGACGGACATGTAGGCGAACAGCGGCGACAGCTTGCCCTTGTTCGCTCTTCTCCAACGAACGTACTGATAGAATATACCGAATCCGCTTAGCCAACTTCCGACGACGACAAGCGCGAGCGCGACGTAGAACCAAGGCGAAGCCTTCATCGGCGCGTAGAACGTGTACAGAACGCTAGCTTTGCCGAGCAGAATGACGATGACGCCCATGACGGTGCCGATCGACATCAGCATGTATCCGGCCCAACCGAACTTGCGGGAAACAGGCAGCAGCTTGCCGCCAAGCGTATGCGATACCCCTGAGTATAGGAAGCCGACGATAAAATAAGTGGTGAAAATAAGCGCCATCAGGACGCCGTGTGCGGTTAACAACTCGTAATAACCGATATTCGCGGGCAGCTCAATCGACCCGCTCTTCACCATGCTCTGCAGCAACCCCGCGATGCCGCCGATGAACAGCGCGGCGAATGCGAACAAGATGTGAGCAAGGACGAGCTTGCTGTCGCTTCTGTCAAATGACTTCATCCGCTAATCCCCCTATTGTACGACGATCGTAGTTGCCATGTATTCATGGCCCGTGCCGCAATACTCGTTGCAAAGAATCAAATATTTGCCTGGCTTATCGAACGTATGGGTGATGTGGCTTACTTCGCCCGGTTCGATCATCATATTAACGTTCGTGCCGACGATCGCGAAGCCGTGAACGACGTCCGATGTCGTAACGATGAAGTCGACCTTGGCGCCGACAGGCACTTGCATCGGTTCAGCCGGTTCGTATCCGAACGCGTATGCCGTCATGATCGCTTCATAATGATTTTTGCCGATTTGATTCAACCCGGGGTTATCGAATGGCGCCGTCTCGGCCACCTTCGTCGGATCGATCGTGTGGTGGTGCTCGCTCGGCGGCTTCATCCCCATCGAGAACGCCATAACGCCGAGCACGATCAGGAATACCGCTAGCATCGATATTCCGAACTTAAGCCAAGTTTTTTCAAGACGATGAAGATGCATCAATGTTCCACTCCTCCGTTAGTTTCGAGCCATGTACAAGGCGAACACGCCAATCCAAGTCAATACGATGAAAGCACCGAGCAGCATGACGGACGCGAACGTCCCTTTGAGTGCCGGTTCTTCTTTCTTGTCCTCCGGTTTAGGCATGCGATCAACCTCCTGTCGATTGGGATGATTATAGATTTCGCTTAAGAGCCGCTGTATTCGATCTCGCGCATCAACTGCTCGGTCGCGGGAATAATCGTGTCTTCTTCGATTCGAAAATGTTCATGTACGATCATCAGCACCTGCAACAGATGATACAGCGACTCCTCAGGGGATGCGCCTTCCTCTACCGAGCGCAAGTAGGCGTCGTAATATTGGTCCGCGATCCGGCTATCGTGCTCGAGCACGCCGATCGGCCCCAAGCTGCCGCCGGGAACTAACGTTCTGGCGAAGGGGAAGATCGTTCCCCGTTCTCTGTCCAAGTGCCGTCTCCAAGCTTGCATGAAAGGAACGAGCAGCCTTCTGGCTTCTAGATGATGATCCGTCCAGTCGGGTTGATCGTAATTGCGAGGATTCCATTTCATCAGCCGGCACAGGTCTAGAAGGCGTTCATGCAGAGAATCATGCTCTTCCTTCCATTCGTCGTACGTGACGTACAGCTCCCACAGATTCGATTCCGGACGTTGCATAGCTCCAGAACCCCCTTTCCGCTTAAAATCGGGATGTTCGCGATCGTGATGTATTCATTGTGCATGAGCTGCAAGCCGCTTCCTGTGACATTCGTCACTAAACGTTTGAACGTTATGTGAATGCGATTACATGTCCGGACAAAGTAAAAAAACCTTCCGGCCGTTAAGCCGGAAGGTTATCCGTTATTCTTATTCGACGATCAGCTTGCCTGTCATCTCGGCGTGACCGCCTCCGCACATCGTATCGCAGACGAATTCGAACGTGCCGGATTTGTCCGCTGTGAACGTTACGGGCTTGTTCGGCTTAATGATTTGGTCGTAGCCGTTGATCTTGATCGAGTGCAGGCCTTGCGTGTTCTTAAGCGTGATGCTGATCGTGTCGCCTTGCTTAACCTTGATCTCCTGTTGATCGAACTCGAAGTTCTTCGCGTTGATCGTAATCGCTTTGGCATCTCCCGTAGGAGCTTCGCTAGCTGCCGGTGAAGATGCGGCCTTGTCGTTGTCTTTGTTGCCGCCTCCGCATCCCGTTGCGACGAACGCCGCCAAGAGCAATAAGACCGCCGTGTACATCCATTTGTTCATGAAGAGCCCTCCTTGACTGGTATGCCCCAATCATAAGAGGAATCGGACGAAGAAATTGTGATGGATCTCACATTATTCCCGTTGCCACAAAAGGGTCACAATTCGCGGAATTATCGTGCGCTGCGTCCGGAGGGTCTCTTCTCCAGGGAGTATAGCTCGTCGTCTAATTGGTTTATTTTCTCCTGGAATACGTTCCGTGCATCCGATAACGCCGCATTGTATACATAAGGTCCGATGGCGCCGATCATGAAATCGACCAGCTGTTCCGCGCCTAGTTCGCCGATGCTCTCTCCCCGCTCCGTCTCGAAATAATGCTGCAGGCGGTGAACGAGCTGAAGCTTCTCTTCCCTTGGGAGCTTAATCGGTATCATTCGGTCCAGCTCCTTCGCTTATTGCTGATTTTTGCGTTTGTTGTAGAGAATGAAGTTGGATACGCCCGAGAAGAGGAAGACAACCGTTAGGACGATCCACATGACCCGTTGGTCGTCCACAATATAGTTGATAAGAAAAGCAATCGCGGCGATGCTGTATAAGACTCCGATCAGTAAGAACGTTTGGGGTTTCTTGAGATTCATTCGCTTGTCTCCTTATGTCTCTGCTATCGTTAAGCGCGTAAGCGCATGCTCACGATAGTTAATGTTACCATAACCGAACGGCAATCCGATAGTTCTTACCGCTTCCTTGGGACGATGAAAGCTCTGTCCGACTTCTCGAAGCCGATCTTCGGATAGAAGTCGACCGCCCCGGGAGCCGAGATCAGCACCATGCTGACTTCGTCCCCTAGATGGTTCTGCAAGTAAGCGACAAGCTGCTTGCCGACTTGCTGACCTTGGAAGCTCTTATCCACCGCGAGGTCGGACAGGTAACAGCAGTAGACGTAGTCCGTAATCGCTCTGGCGATGCCGATCAGCTTGCCCTCGTTCCACGCGCTGACGATAACGTCGGCATGGTCGATCATTCGCTGGATTCTAGCGATGTCCTCGTATGGCCGTTTGATGCCCGAGTTTAGGAATACTTCCGATATTTCCGTTGCTTCGACTTTGGCTTCGTGCGTAATGGTGATCATAGGCAAGTTCACCTCTTCTAATATAGGAACGATAGTTATGCAGGTTCATTCAGTTATTGTTGGCTTTGCCGCGCCGAAACGTGATTCTAAGCTTGTACAGCAGCCATGTCTTCACCATGGATTCGTCAGGCTTATGGATGGCGACCCGGTCGAACATTCCGAAGTCATCCGGATTTACCGTTAGCCTATATACCGGCTTAACGGGATGGTTGCATGTCCACTCGTCAAAGTACGTTCGTCCCTTCGATAATCTGACGAACGGCTGCGATGGCAGGAAGTACACGGAGCCTGAAGTCCACGGTTGGCGATCAAGCGTAGTCTTCGTAAGCGAGAAGAAGTAGTACCGCTCATTCTTCGGAGATTTAAAGCAACCGTTCCGGAAGTTACCGGCGAGCTTGTCTCTATCCAATATCGCATAAAATATCGCCCATATGCCGTCGCGACTGGTGAATACGGCATCCGCGAGCTTGCCGTCGAATAACGTCTGTCTCCGATTCTCGAATTCCTCAATATTCATTTGATTCGTCCCGTGCGCCACCATGTTGTGTCGCTGCACAACGTAATCGATAAACCGATATTTCGGATACGCCGAGTCATACCGCAGCTGTCCGTCGTTCCCTGCAGCCGCGATAATCGCTTCGAATTCCGAAGCCTCCGCTTCGGAGAACGGTTGATCCGACTCGCTATGGAGAAGCATTCTATAGATGATTGCGGTCATCCCCTTATAAATTTTTGCCCATACATACGCTTTCTTCGCTATCCACGTACGGCTCATAGAGGTCGATGATCTCGTAACCCAGCTTCTTATATAAGGAGATCGCTTCGGGCTGATTCGTTCCCGTCTCCAGAATCGCTCTGCGTTTCCCTTCGTCTCTCGCCCATTGCTCCAGCGCCGTTAGTACCGCTTTGGCGATTCCTTGACCTCTGACCTCCGGCTTAACGAACATCCGCTTGATCTCGACGACGTTCCCATCTTCCATCGTTCGATAGCATCCGCATCCGACTGGCGTATCGTCGGAGTAGGCAACGATCGCGTTGGCGTCCAGCTTGATCTTATTGAATGGCGCGAAAAACTGCTGCGTCTCCGGGTACCGGTTCCATAAATCTTGATCCAGCAGCTTGATCAAACGTTGAAAGTCTTCGTGATCTGGAGTTACGCGGTTTAGACGAATCATGGCCAATCATCCTCTTTATTTAATGGTATTAAGCTTCAATCGCTGATTCGAATCGGAATACCGTCCATGCTGACCGAATTTTTCTTCTTTCGGTAATCGACGAGCTGCTCTTCCCCTTTGTTGTTCGCCCAATCGATCAACAAGCTCCGATCGCCTTCATAGGAGTAGAGCGGAACGCTGAAGCCGCACGAGGTCTTGACGATATCGATATCGGCGACGACGATCTGCCTGTAGCCGGGCAACAGTTCGAAATGCGAAGACAGCTCGTTCCAATCATCGGAGCCCGGAAGCACGACTCTGCCTTCTCCGTAGAGCCGCAGAATAAGCGGTTTGCCTTCAAAGGCCATGAACAAGAACGTTATACGGGGGTTAACGGACAGATGAGCGCTCGTCTCGTTCCCGCTTCCCGTCAAATCTAGATAAGCGACTTGATTGGGAGAAAGAATTCTGAACGTGTCATAACCTCTAGGCGAGATATTGACATGCCCCGCCTGCGCTGCCGAACCGACGAAAAACATCTTCTGCGCCTTAATGAACGCGTCGTGCTCCGGAAAAATCGATGTATAACTCGTTCCCATGTCCGTGCCCCCTATTCGTTTGGTCCGCTGATTTTACGACTAATTCTACTATACAACCGTTACTCCAATAAGTAATTTGGGAAAATTTTAAAATAAAAAACCTCCGCCTCATACGCGAGACGAAGGGGATTGTATAAGCTGATGCCATTGCCACTGCCGTTCAGATGCCGTGTTGTCGGCGGCTTCTGCGGGATGAGAGGCGCTAGACACCGCCTTGGCGGCATAAGTCGCGGCATGCGCCGCATGTCCGATCACATGCGCGGTAGCTGCCGCATGTCCGGCTGCCCGAGCTGCGGCCGAAGCTGACGAGTGACTGGCGTCCCGAGCTGCTGCATGAGCGGCGAAGGACGCAGCTCGCGCAGCGCTCATCGATAGTTCACCGCGGGCCCACGCTCGCCCCGCTTCAATCGCTTTTCTCGGCCGCATGTCGTCCGGATGGTGCCGCTCGAATAGGCTAAGGACGTGATCGGCGCACTCCGTTGCCCACATCGCCGCTCTTCTATGGCCGCAACCTTTGATCAGTTCCGTTAATTGCTTGCTCATCGGCGAGTCTACGAACTTTATTTTATCCATCGTTCACCCTCGAACTTGTTTACTCCACACTCGATCAGTGAGATAGGAACCGTCCTCCACGATCAACGCATTCAACTGCTGCCCGTATGCGCATCCGCCGTCAATGCCGATCTTGTCGTCCGCAAACCACACATCCGGCATCCGATGGATTTCCGCCGTTCGCGTATGGCCGAAGACGACTTTCTTGTCGACGCGCGTCCGATGCTGATAAAAGTCGCTTTTGATATACATAAAATCGCGCTCCGGTTGTTCCTTCCAATTCAGGTAATGAGGATTCAACCCCGCATGAACATATATATGCGCGTCATCCTCATAATAGAGGGGCAGACGGCGTAAAAATTCGATATGATGGCCGTATTCCCGACGGATTCTCTCACGCGCCTGGTGGATGACCTCATCCGTAATCTCCGTACCCTTATACTCGATATAGCTTTGTAGGGTTTGCAATCCACCATGTTCGCGAAATTTGGCAACAACCGCAGGATCCTCGCCAAGTACGAGATCGACGAGTCTTTGATCATGGTTGCCTCTCAGCGCGATGGCTTTGTCCTGCAACACCAGCTCCATCGTCCGCTCGACGACTTCCTTGCTTGCCGGTCCTCGATCCACGTAATCTCCGATCAAGATTAGCTTGTCGTTGCTCTTATTATAGCGCACCTTCTCCAACAGCTCGTTAAACTCTTCCATACAGCCATGAATGTCGCTTACGATGATCGTCCTATTCAATGTCGCACCTACTCCAATCGTTTGGTGATCCCGTTAAGTTCGATTTCTGCGCTGATCTGGCGACTCGAACCTCTAAACCCCGTTATTTCGTTCTGCGTTCCTTCGAACCATGTACCGAAATTATTCTTCTCGTGTTTGCGAATAGGGAGCGTCTTAGATTCAAATCGAATGCCATACTCGTCGCTTAAGAGCGGTTTGATCGTAATCTCATCCACTTTGCCGTAATTGTATATCGTGAACGAACAGTTGGCTATCACTTTATCCTCTTCCGTATGAAACGAGCAATGGCTTTGTTCCTTTGCGTAATCGAAAGAGCGGAAGCCTGTTGTGTTATATAACAGTAGCATCGTGGCTTTCTCGGCGGCTAGCGGGTAAAGGATGATGAACAGCAAGTAACCAATGACGATACGGCTTACGATTCTAGGATACCGCGGTTTATAATATTTCACGGTTCCGATAATTCCGATGAATAATAGCGGCAGGCCTATCAACACGGGCCTATGTAATCCGAGTCTATCTCCCTCGGACCACGGGGAGATCCCTAATTGTTCGAATATAAAGTCGCCTAGCGAACGCCCGACATGATTGTCGGTCAAGATGAATAAGGCGAGTATGATCGCAATAGGGAAGTACGTTTCTCTCCTCAACCGTTCACCCCCACGTCAAAGTACCAGTTGTCCGCGCAATGTCGTCACGGCTTGCCCTCGCAGCAGTACACGTTTGTCCTGCAGCGATACTAGGAGATAACCTTCTCTACTCGACAGCTGCATCGCCGTGAGCTCGCGCTTATTCAGCTTGTCGCCCCAATACGGTCCAAGACAGCAATGCGCCGATCCCGTTACCGGATCCTCGTCAATGCCAACCGCGGGGAAGAAGCAACGCGACACGAAGTCAATGCCCGGGCGGGCCGATTTACTAGTGACAATGACACCTCTGCCTTGCATCTTGCTCCATACGTTCATATTCGGTTGCAAGTTGCATACGGTATCCTCATCTTCGACCTCCACGATATAATCCATCCGATTACGTCCAACGTAGGAGTAAGCCGTTCCGAGCCCTTCGGTCAGTTCGGCTGGCGGTACGCATTCCTGCGCTTCTTCGCTCGGAAAATCCAGTTGGATCCACTCGTCCTCTCTCTTCGCCGTAAGCACCCCGCTTCTCGTGATGAACGAAAGCTCGGTTTCGCTCACCCCCGCTTCTTCCCATAGATAGTGCGCGCTCGCTAACGTCGCGTGACCGCACAAATCTACCTCGGTCACCGGCGTAAACCATCTTAAGGAGTAACCTTCATCAAGCTTGAACAGGATAGCCGTCTCCGATAAATTCATCTCGTTCGCGATTCTTTGCATCCGCTCTTCAGAGATTTCCGAATCCAATAGACAGACAGCTGCCGGATTGCCTCTGAAAGGCCGATCCGTAAACGCGTCGATAATGGTTATATTCATGTGCATTCGCTCCTCTCCAGCTTACTCAGCCGAACGATCCAACCTCATATATACACTTCTTTCTTTGAATCCAAGCGACTTCCAAAATCCGTATCCCGCTTCGTTCCAGAACATGACCTCGATATCGATCTCCGTCGTGTGAAGTTTAACTAACAGTTCCTCGAATGCCAGCTTGCCGTAGCCTAATCTGCGGTATTCCCTGCAGATAAAAAATTGCCTAAGGTAGAGAGGGGATTTCTGATCATTAACGAGGGCGTAGCCAACGACGTCATCGCCCGCCACGAATTTATAGGCCTTATAATCGGTATGTAGGAAATCACGCATTCTTACTTTTAACTGATCTACGTTCATCGGATTATCATGCTTCTCATCCTCAATGAGCTGCTTGTTCATGAGCGCCAGTTGATTCAAATCGTTGTCGGTGCATTTGATAATGGCGAAGTCGCCTCTCATGTATTCTCGTCCCTCAACTTTCTCGCTTCTTCAAGAAAAGCCGAGCCCTCAACTCCAAATAAAATAGATTCAACTTGTCCTACCCATTTGTGTTGCTCGTCGGCAAGCAGCGTGATCCATCCTAGCGTTCGGGCCGGAGCGAAGTTCTTCTCCTGATCGTCCACATAGACCATACGATCTCTATGCGGCATAAACCGCTCAACGATCTCATAGATCTCAGGCTGCGGCTTGCAGAAACCGACCTGATTCGAAATCGTAATGCTAGTCGTATAGGTCTCTATCTTATCAAGCAAGGGCGCCAACCACTCCTGGCAATGATTACTCAGCAGATGGATATCCGCGATCCCGCTCCAGCGCTCGAGGGATTGGACGGCCGGCAGCATGTTCATCGTACGGCTTAACAGCTCATAACCGTCATCCTTCTTCATCGAAGGGTAAAGCGCGCTGAGCCACTCCCAGAACTGAGGCTCCTTCATGCGCCCCGTCCATAGATCATGGCGAATCTCGTGCAATCGTTGTTTCAATTCAGGCGGCGACGTACCCGACTTGATGGAGAGTTCCTGCCAAAAGGCAACCGAGAGGTTATCGACGAGTACGCCTGCGATATCTAGAACAAGCTGCGGTTTCGATGGCACGATGATTCCCCTTTATCTACGTTAAGTTCAGAAACTCGCCGATCGTCCTATACAATAGCTCTTTCTCGGTATTCCTAATATCGTGGCCCGAGCTTCTAAAGCTCACCACGGTCACATCAGAGCTAATACGACGGTAAGGTTCCAGCGCCTCATCGTGTAACAGACTGCCTTCTAATTTTCCCATCAGAACAAGCAGTCTCTTCTTATTCAATCGAAAATCGAAGTACACTTGTTCGGACTCCCTCTGGATTCCCCATACGGCATCCGGACGTATGTTCCTAACGCATACGACACGCCTCTAGAATAAGAGAAGAGATGAAACCGATTAAGATCCGCGGCTTTTACCACGCATTCGATATCGGCAACGTGGTCTGCTAGATTGTAACCACTCGCTGGCGTATCGCTTTGCCCTCTCCCTCTGAACGAAAGTACAATACACCTTCTCGGAGACAAATATTCGATCATATCCGAATACTCTTCCGCGGTTTCCGATAGCCCAGGGCATATGAGAACGGGTACCAATGAAGATGAAGTTGCGGAATCGAGATAATGAAGCATTACGCCGTCGTTATTCGCTTTCATCGACTTCATAGGCATTCTGGCCCCTCTTTTCTTGTTAACCGTTATCTATCGAATCATTCGCAGCAGCTCATGAAGTTCGTGAATCACGTGCTTGGGTTGCTGCGCCAATGAAAGCTCCTGGCGATTCCTATTGTAATAACAGAAATCGATTCCCGCGTTAAGCGCGCCATGATAATCATCCGTAATGGAATCGCCTACGAACAGCACTTCTTCATGCGACAGCCTCAGCTCATTCAGCGATAACTCGAAAATTTCTTTCCTAGGTTTCCGTATGCCGGCTTCGTCGGAAACGACGATGGAATGAAATAACTCATAGATCTTACCCGCCTGCAGACGTTGTCTCTGTGCTTCGCCGATGCCATTCGAGATGATACCGAGCTTGTATTGGGACCGCACGGTTTGTAGCAATTCCTCGGCTCCAGGTTCGAAGTGACAAGTATGACAGAACAAATGCCAATAAGTTGCCGAAAGACGCTCGTGGGTGCCTTGTTCCCTATTCAACGAATCTCGAAATGAGCTAATCAGTACCTCTTCAATCGATTGGTGCGGTCCGATCTTGTTCACGAAATCCAACCAGTATCTAGAATTATGCCTAGAGTAGGCTTCCCAGAAAATTTCCCATTCGTCCTGCTCGTCCCGGAACAGATCATGTTCATGGAGCGTTCTCTTCATACAGTCAAGCTCGCTATGCGAATAATTCAGCAGCGTATTATCTAGATCGAAAATGATCGCCTTGTACATGCCGTTCCCTCCCCTAGGCGTTGGCGACTGGAATTGTTACCCATCTTGATTCTATCGAATGCTTGTTCGCCCGTAAAGGAACTTAATGGAATCTTAAGTACAAAAAAAGCCGCCGATTCCTTCGGCAGCCTTTAATCTAGTCGCTATTTCTTAATATTGTAGAATCCGAACCGATTGATCTCCTCAATGGCCTTATGCCCGTACGCTTCGATAACCGCCGCTTCGCTTAATACGTTCTTCTCCTTGGTCTGACCGTTATACTGAGTAATCTTGTTGTCTTTGACGATGTACAACGTTTCCATGTTAATCGCTCCTCCTTAAGCTAGAACAAACGATTGAATCCTCTACTTTATTCGTTATAGGGGCTGCGAATTCCTTTTCCATTCCTCATTTAACATGCCGTAAACGACATGATCGACGTAGTGATCGTACAGCCATTCCGCCTGTCTAATGACGCCTTCATGGACGAATTTCAATCGTTCCGGGATTGCCCTGCTCTTGCTGTTCTGGACGGCAGCTCTAATCTCGACCCTGTTCAGGCGCAGCTCATCGAACAGGTAGCTGATCACGGCCGTGCACGCTTGGGACATGATGCCTTTGCCTTGGTAGGCTTCCGCGAGCCAGTATCCGATGGAGGCTTTGTTGTTCGTCCAGTCGATCTGGTGCAGTCCGATACATCCGACGAGACGATCATCATAGAAAATTCCCGCTTGAAATCCGCTATGGCTCGCGTACTGATTCATCGCAAACTGAATGAATTCCTTCGAATGCTCGATGCTTTGCGTCCGATCGACCCACGGCAACCATTCCCTAAGATAACTCCGATTGTCATCGGATAGCCGGTATAGCTCGTCTGCATGTCGCGGCTCTAGCAGCTTTAATTGAATCTGCTCATTCACCTTATGACTAAACATTCGTTATCCCACCTGCCGCTTTATTTCATCCATTATTGACTTGCCTCTGCGTTCTATACGGTTCTTCAACCATACTTCTTAGGCATTCTCGTCTTGTTTATGGATTTTATCGAATTCTTGGCTCCTCATCTTGATGAGCTCAATCTGCGTCTTTACAAAGCCATTCCTAACAATCATAGGAATAATTCCGCATACAAGAATCAATAGTCCGAATACGAACGTTAATAGCGGGATCCTCCATATATCGCTAGGGGTCAGGTCCTCCAAGAGGGTGTTTGTGCGTATTCCCTGACCTTGGTAAGCCATAAAAATCAATATTTTCTCCAGGCCGCTGATCACGATGATGAAAATCCCGGATAAGATTAGCTTCATACTATGCTTCTGCATACATCCTCCTATTATCAAATCAGCTTAACGAAATAACTGATGAAATACGACGCCGGAAGCAGCACGAATTGAGCAATCATCGTTCCTAAGAATCGGGTCGTCATTAATAATACATAGATCTTGCCTAATTGGTTGCGGTGTTCTTCATTATTCAGAGCTTTATCGGTGATTAGACCTAATTGGGGATCGATAAAGATGGTCAGTACGATCGTCGCAATGCCGTTAATGATTCCTGACGCTTGCGATGCGGTCATACTGTGCTCCGGAAACAGATGCGCCGCATAGAGCGATGACAATACGCCAACCGTATAGAACGACGTGACCAGGATATTGAGCAGAATAAACTTTTTGGATACGCCTAGGTAACGATACTGACTAATCTTGAATCTTGGAATCCTTATATAGTGCTTCGTATTCTTCAGTTGGCTAATGGAGACGCTTGAGATCAGCTTGGGGATTGACCCGGCGATTTCAAGGCGAGTGATGACTCGACTGGAGATTCTTATGAACGTAGGAAACAGAATGATGGCCAACAACGTCCCCACCGAGGAAGCAAGAATAATGATCCGTAAATGATTCAATAACGGAAAAGAAGCATGGTGCTTCGCATAATCGACGAACTTGGCGGACAACGGGGCTTGAATGAGATTGGCGGTTCTTGAGACCAGTACGATAATACCGGTCAGCGATAATGCCACCGCAATCTTATTCAACCTAACACCGGCGAATCGTATGGAGTAGGACAAAGTCTCGGCGGTATGGATAATCATAGTCATCATGAAAACGATGATTAGGTTCGTGCTCATTCCGATGTCAACTCCGGCACTATACTTTAAACCGAACTGCTCCGTAAATATGAAGTGAATCTACCGTCTCTGTTACGGACTTATTGACGTAATCTAGAACTTCGTCTAGATCGTAGATTTCCAGTGCTTCTGACCAATGTTCTGGAGGTTCTTCCGCGATATCATGATTCAGTTGCGCGACGATGTCCGGTATATAACTCGTATAGAGCCCTTGGATATTGTTCACTTCTATTATGGGTATGTCGACAAGCTGAGGTAATTCGTAATAGCGCAATAGAATCTTGTTTAATCTCTTGAAATCTCGATATCCTTTCTCTATGGCAATGGTTCTATCTTCCTCTGCCAGAGGTCTGATGTACTTGTAATACATCGTTTCGTACCAAATATAATCTGCGATTAGGTGACTTAAATATCCGATATAGAACGCATCATTCATGAAATCCTTGTAATCATGTATGAACCGTTGATAATGGACTCGTCGCTTTCCACTGCTAATGATCTCTACGAAATGCGTTAAAGCTTTCGGGGCGTAAGTGGGATGTGTTAAATCCGGTGCAAGTCCGCCTAGATGGAGTCTCATTACATTGCTGCAAGAGAGACGTTGACTAATCTCATGCGTAATCGCGTAATGCATCACTCTAGAGCCCACCCTGATCTCTCCTTTAACAAGCGATTCATTCGGTTAATGGAATTATAACCCAGTGCCTCGGTAACCGCACATTAAATCCTTATAAAAAGAAACCTGAATTAACGAAAAGAACCCTCGAATGGAAACTCCATCCAAGGGCTCATTAGAGGACAGTCATTTGGGTATCAGTAAGTACTTGCCTTCCCTTAGCGATAAATACATCTCCCGATATTTGGACGCTTCTTCTCTTGCGGCAGTCACGTCTTCGGACAATAGGTTGATCATCGTATTTAATCGCTGAACTTCGGCATTCAGCCTTTGATTCTCCTGGACCTGGGAACTGTACGAGGTTTTCAGGTTAAAGTACTCTTGCTCGCTAATGAATCGGTACTTCGAAACTTGATCGGACATAAGCTCCACTCCCCACCGGCTATTATATTCATAATATTCGTAAGCAGTTGAGAATTTGAGGGGGTAGCTTAGAATTAATTTTAATCATGTTGGCTGTGTTGTTCTAACTAACACTACAGAGGTTGCTATTTGTCTTTCTGGGACATTCCAATAGGTCTTCAACAGTTTGTCCTTATCGTCAGAAGATACAAGATCAAAACCATTCTTCTTGTAAAATCTTATCGCCCAATCGGCTGCAGCCCATATTCCTATCAAGATCGGTTTTTCCGTTAAGTCCATAAGGTACGTTAAGAGCTTAGTACCCATTCCGCTGTTCCGTTGATGCGTTCTTACGTACGCATGCCTTATTAAGGACACGTCACTCCTATCCTGGATCCCCATGACACCGATGATCGTATTCTCCTCTTCATAAACCCAGAAGACTACTCCGTCGTTAATTTCACCTAATAATTCATCTAAGGACATATACGGTTCATGATACCGGTCCTCCGGTCTGATCATGTATACACCTCGTAACTACTCTTGTTCATCGATTATTTCTTTTAGATAAAAATCCCTATTTTCTAAAAATCTTCGCGTGACTTGATATTGATCTGTTTCCTTATAACTAATAATAGAAAGCGGATTTGTGTCGAAGTTATAAATATCAGCCAATGGATACCCCATTAAGATAGGAGAATGTGTAGCAATGATGAATTGGGCACTCTTCTGTAATTCATGAATCATACTCAGAAATTGAATCTGCCTTTGCGGGGATAGTGCCGCTTCCGGCTCATCCAGAAGATAAATCCCTCGCTTCCCGAATCGATTATTAAACAATGACAAGAACGATTCCCCGTGCGACTGCTGATGTAACGACTTCCCACCGTACGCGTCATAGATGGAAGGATGCTCCGCTGCTATCTGGTCGATGTGCGAAGCGAAGTTATAAAAAGTCTCTGCTCTTAGAAAGAAGCCCTGACTCACCTTAGGCATCCATGACAATCTGATATAATCGCCTAATTGGGCATCCGAAGAATCCAATGCATATTGATTGTTACGGCTTCCGCCAGCAGTATTAAAGCCGCATTGATAAGCAATGGCCTCTAACAGAGTAGATTTGCCTGATCCGTTCTCACCAACGAAAAAAGTAACATTACGATTCAAAGAAATCCTACTCAACCCTCTGACAGTAGGAATGTTGAACGGATGTTGATCATGATTGTGTATTCTATCGTTCAGCTTGATGACTTCACGTAGAAACATGAAATTCCTCCAATTACATGTTACCTAGCTGCTCTGCCAAACCGATGTCTTTATTCAGGCCAAGTATCAAGATTGATTTTCCGTTCAAATTGAATTCCGAGATACTTATATTTGACTCTTATTTCTGTTATTTTCTCATCGCTTTCTACAGAGAGCCCGTAATGAATCGGCCTGGTCTTACTCAATAAAGCTTCTTGTACTTGTTTTGCACTGAGTTGTGGGGATATTACTCCCTTGTCTATGTTCATAAACTTCGCCATAGGATCTTCCTGAATTAAGCCGCTAGAAGCTAACTGACCAGAATAAACTTGAATGAACTGTGCACTTGTAGGTTTATTACCGTTCACCCTTACATCAACGATTCTAATATCGAATTTACCCTCATTAACCAAATCCAGAGTCGCTTTAGTCCGTAGATCATTATAAGAAAAGCCTGTAGAGGATAGTGGATTCTGATTTAATAGGAAGTACACTGAAACAATGATTCCAACGATTAAGATCTGCAATATGATTACTCGTTTTCTTTTAAAAAGTCCTATCTGTTAAACCCTCCCGTACGATACCGATTAATGACTTTCTCATCCCATACTTGTACTTCTATATACCTTTCCGGTCCTTGATCGCCATTGCTATTCCATTGTTGCGGAAATCCATATCGATTAATCACATCTTTAATTTCACTCTTCGTATAGACTTGCTTTCGGTAGGGTTTATCATCAGCGTATCTCATTGTGGGGAACAAATCACCATACGTAAAACTAATCGATTCTTCTAAGAACTCTTCCCAAGGAATCACAACTACGCCTGGATTCTTATACCACGACGAGAGCCACTCGCACGGTTCCAGTGTCATGTAGTGCGGATAGGTATTGCGCGGTTTCCCGCCTTTTGCCTTAAATTGTTCGCGTGCTTTGAATTCCAATTCTCTTCTGATGCTCATATATTCGTTGGACCGTTGACTTGCGAAAGTTCTTCCGTCTTTCTGAATTCGCCTCGAAACCTGTTCAGCTTCTTCAATTGGGAGTTTGGATAAGTTTACAAACGGTCCAATGTCTCTATCGAAGTAATGATAGCAATTGAATGTCAGATATAGGGATTCCATACGACCTCCCATAGATGTCCGTCCGGATCTTGAAAGTAACCCGAATATCCACCCCAGAAAGTGTCGTGTGCTGGTACTGTTATGGTGGCGCCGGCGCTCTTCGCTTGTTCCATTACGGAATCAACTTCATCTTTGCTTCCAACATTATGGCCAATCGTGAACTCTGTGGGACTTGTCACGGTTTGATCAAGCTTGGTATCGAACGCAATATCTTTACGCTGCCAAATTGCCATTCTTAGACCTGATTGCAAGTCGAAGAATGCCACAGCACCATGTTCGAATTCAGTACCTACTATTCCTTCCGTCGGAAAACCAAGGCCATCTCGATAAAAATGCAATGACCGTTCTAGATCATCTACACCCAAAGTCAGAACAGTTATTTTTGGCTTCATTTCTGCCTTAACCCCCAAACAATATATCCATTATGGTTCCGAGCTGCCCGGACTTCTTACCGTTCAATATGGATGGATTATAGATCTCTACGAAACCACAGTTGTAGCAGGATACAAATAGAAAATGATTATGTTGGATATCGAATACTTTACTGAAACCTGTGCCTGTCATCGCTACTTCTTTAGTCATGCACTCCGTATGACTGCATCGAGAGCATTTGAAGTTATTGATGATCATGTCAGTTGCACTCAATTCTTCATTATTCGTATCTTGGTCGGTTTCAAAGTACCATGCAGGCTTATCATCTTCCAAATCTGTCTCGGTAACATTATCTATCCGTTGATTGCATTTGGGGCATTCGCCATTAGTTATTTCGATTTGGTTATGGCACCATGGACATTCAATCATTATATCCACTCCATTCTTAAAATCAGATTTTTAGTACTTCTAGCATTTGCCTAATAATCACTACAATAAATATCAATACAAACAATATGACTATCAACTTCGTTATTAATCTTATGGGTTTCGGGAAATGGTCTAAGCGCTTAGGAGCTTGAAAGCCATTTACAGAATCATAATGCTTTAAGACATCATTAAATCCTTCTCTTTCGAGCAGCTCATCTCTCGTAACCAGTTGGGTCGTATGAATGGTTTTGTCATTATATGGATTATTGCTGTCGTCCATTTCATCTCCCCTATTCACCAACTAAAGGTTCCTATCATTCATAAGTTTCATCCTCTAACTATTTACAAATTGAATTCCTCTTTAATAAGGACTGCAACTTCCTCAGCACTCAGATTTGTATTATTAATTCTCAGATAGTTTTCTCTTGAAATTTCACCTGGATTTGAGTTTAATCTGTGATTTTCCATGGTTGATAATAGATCTCTTTCAGATTGTTCAACATTTCTTTTGGTTGGTTTTTGATCAAGTCTGTAGGGGGTTTTGTTTCTCTTTAATCGTTCTTCAACATCTGATTCTAATTCAACAAAATAAACTTCGGCACCTTTGGATTCAAAAATATCGCATGTTTGTCTCACAAAGTCCCAATCGCTTTGTAGATCAAATCCCCAGACATAAGTGAATATAAGTCCATCATGTTCGCTATTGGCGAAAGATTCAAAAAATTCTTTTCGTAAAAGATTAGCCAGCCTCCACGTTTCGCTCCCGAAACCAAAATAAGGATGAAACAGCTCAATGGACATGTGATTATGAAATAATTTCAATTCAGTAATCTTAGTTAATTCATGGCCGACTGTCATCTTGCCGACTGCTTGAGGTCCGAATATTAGTATGAATTTGATAATAATCACTCTCCGTTGGCTGCAACTTCTGACTCGTATTATGGACCACCCTCAGCATTAACTTTCATTAGAAAATTGATATTCATATATTCTTGTTTCATCACCGCTTATTGAATATCCCTTACCTATGTACTTCCAATTTGTTCTTTCATAATACTTAGTCAGGTCTGTACAGAGGTATAACGCTTTGAAGCCTTTCCTTCGACTCTCTCCAATTGCATGAGTTTGCAAGAGATCTCCTATTTTCCTTCCTCTTTCTTCAGGATTAACATAGAGACACGCAAACCATGGACTTAAATCCTGCCTACTATTTAGATCACTTCGGAGCAGCGCATAGGATCCAATAATCTTGTTATCCTCAATGGCCAGATAGAATCTAGGGATTTCACTATCTGTATTGCAAGATTGAGTAATGCAGTCTCTATAGAAAATGTAATTGGAGCTCGATCCCCATTGAGACCAGAAGTAATTCACCGCATCCTCCAGCAGCTCTTTCTCATCACGAATATCAATGACCTGTATCATCTTGATTCTCCTAAGAATTATATCTCTTGTTACTTACCCATACTCTATAAATCATCCTACCGTCTATATATTCAACATCACAATGAACATCATGTTTATATTCATGTATTGTATTGGATCGTACGAGTTCAAACAGTAATGCATATGCTAATTTAGGATCGCTACTCTTATATCCGTCATACTGGTGCCCGATCTGATTATATGCATCACTATAGACCCACTCATGCGCCTCTCGTACCGTATCAAACTCCATCTCATCAACAAACCAGTTCTTAATATGATCGGGATTCATCTTTACACCTCTCCGTTATGGTCCAGTTCCATTTGATGTTACACGCCAACCAAGATCATTTTTCTTAACGTATATGAAAGGTGTATTTAATCCTTCAACAACATATAAGTCGCCATAACTTGGATCATCTTTAATTCTTCCTTCTTGAACTGAATGACTGAAAGCCTTTATAGGATGAAAGGTAAAAAATAAGTGCTTTCGAACTGCAATTTCAGCGGAGGGTGAAGGAAAGAATACTATGTAAATAATGAGAAGTGCCGAGATAATGATCCATAGATTTTTCTTCCTCATGTTCTACTCCTAATTTGTTTAATATTTGCTCTATTTATTGGGTTCGTTTCTGTTGAAGTTCCTTAGATCTTTAATGATCAAATCAAGCCTATTTATTATTCTTTCATCGTTCTTCGTTCTGTTTCTCAATTCATGATGTATTGAAGCCAATCCAATGATGACCAAGATCATAAACAAAACAATAACAAATAGCATGACTTCACCATCCGAAATAATAATGTGATTATATTGGTTTCCACGCTTATAATTTCAGTCTTTCTAATTGATGGTCCTCGATTAGATCAATCGTTCTTCTGTTATTTACATACTCTAGTATTTGTTTCGAGATATTCGGTATTAATAGAATCGATTCTAACTCATCTACTGGGACCCACTTAACAGCGACTTGGTGAGGATCTGGTTGACGAGGAAGTTTGGGGTTGGAGTCATTGATTAATCTACATTCGAAAATGAGATGTAAACCATGCCTCTCACTTACATTATAGTCGCCGGACTGTTTATGAGGTGCAAACTCATATACTAGTGCTAGTTTGCCGACTTCGACTTCTGCATTGGTTTCTTCATATACTTCGCGAATAACACCCTCAACAATGGTTTCTCCCGGCTCTAGTCCTCCACCTGGTAAATTGTAATGAATTCCATTGTCATCATACTCAACTAATAGAACTGAGTTCTCTTTGATTAATAATCCAGTACACCTAACTCTGACATGTGGCACGGGAACACCTCTTGTTAATATGAGTTGAGTTTGCCTTACGTCATTGCCACTTCATTTCACTCTTTTACTCCAGGTTATATTCATAGAAAATAATTCTGTTTCCAAACGGATCAATTACACAACATTCCTCACTTCCCCATGGGGTATTTTCCAATCCAGGCTTTGAATAATTGTAATGCTTATTCATTAGATTCCTTTGAAGCTCTTTAATCCCTGTTACCTCAATTCTAATCGCTGCACCTGGACTGCAGTCGCCATAATGTTCGCTTAAATGTATCTTTAGATCGTTTTTAGATATTTGAATATACAACGGCAGATCCGGCTCAAATCGATGTTCCCAATCGACAGTAAATTCTAGGTAGTCTACGTAAAACTCTCTTGCCTTATTAATATCGAACATTCGAAGTATAGGAACTATCTCTTTAAGGTTCATAAGTTAACCTCCAATTTTTTATAAATCTAATCAGCTTTTGAATGATAATCCTTTTTCCCTCAAGGCATCTCTAAGTTTGGGTAAAGAAGCCGGACCCATACCGTGGAGTTTCACAATCTCTCTTTCGCTATACTGCGAGAGAATCTGCAATGAGATTATTCCATTGTGTTCTAGAGCTCGCCTGGCCGGCGCCGAAAGAAGCGAAAGAAATCCATCATTAGGTTTACGCTTTTCTTGCTCACACCTATTATAAAAATTCATTGCAACCTCATGGTTCCATATTTGTGCTTCAACGTATGGTATTCCCGAAGGGATCATGGATTCCAAATTACTCATTACATCAGCCGTCAGATTCGCCTTTATTTCCGATATGGTAAACACTTGCCCATGAAATTTAACATTGTAATATTCCTTAGGCTTATCTCTTCCAATCCAAAATGAAACCATACTATCTGGCACTGTAAAACTGACATCTTTTTCGCTGAAAAGAGATAGCGGTATTCGCAGCACATTTAAATCTAAACCTTCACTCAAAGCATAATTTTCTATCCAATCTGCTGTCCCCAAGACTGCATAAAATGGATATTTTTCTTTTGGTACCCCGCCTTTTTCTATAAATCCGTTTCGTAGCCAATTCTCGGCTTCTAGTCGGTTCTCCCAATATTGCACGGGTTCCTTGAATCTTTCAAAGATCGGTGAATCATCACATAATTCGTTCATGACTTTCATTGCTTCTGATCGTGAGAGTGCAGACAACCTTCTGAAAGGCACTGAGCTATAGTAGTGCGTAATATACTCAAACATCTTTACTCCTCCAGATGCGTAAACTTTTATTTTTGCGTTAATCCGATGCATGAATAAGGTGTTATCAGAAGTTCATGACATCTCGAGATTACTGCGATGTTGTTTGTACTCATGTTCCAAAATACTCATTAATACATCCGTCTCATATTTATCTTCTATGAATGCCCCTTCTCGTTCCTTACCCTCGATTATAAATCCGCATTTCTCATAACATCTAATCGCACGTTTGTTGTATTCCAGTACTTTAAGATCAACACGATGGAGATTAAGTTCATCAAACGCATACTTTAATACTAACTTGGTTACTTCAGTACCGATTCCCTTTCCCCAGCAGGATGAATCGAATATTCCTACAGCATATCTTGCTCTATGATCTTCTGAGGATATCGTCAGTCTAGCTTCACCAATACATCTTCTCTCGAACTCTATACACCAGTTTAACTTGTTTGAGTTGATCTTATTCATATAAGCTGCTGCCGTTTCTATCGTTCTTTCTTTGATGTTCCTAGTATCTCCACCATACATTCGTGTGAGTTCTGGGTTCGTTCCACAAACGAAATAGTCATTAATATCTTGTTCAATAGGTTTTCTTAGTTTTATAGTGTCGCCAACAATAGTAGGGGATTCATTCATCTCTTCACCCGCTTAACATTTATGATCTTTTATTTCTCTTCTCATCTAGATAAAGGTCTAGTACTGCTATGCCGCTTATCCTCTTCCTGACTCAGCCATAATATAAACAAAAAGCCCTTAAATGGAATTGTAATCCATCAAAGGGCGTTTCGCATTATTTTCTTTCTTCATAGTGATTTTGAGGTATAACAATATCATAGGTGAAGTCGAATCAATACCTCACCATTACTTCTTCTTACTTATTGAGTAAAATAACTCCCCATTATAGAAATCAAATTCCTCTGGCAGATCTGAAACCGTGAATTCATAAGAGAATCCTAGCTTTTCTAACACATGCTTTGATGCAATATTTTGTGGTTTTACTACCGCGACTAGCTTACTTAATCCTAGGATATTAAAACAGTACTCTGTGAATTCATGTACGGCTTCTGTCGCATAGCCCTTGCCCCAATGGGACTTACCAATTAAGTAGTACACTTCTTTATATTTATGATCGAAATCTAAACAACCAACCCCACACCATCCAATGTGATTGCCTGCCTCCTTATCCGTTATTACGAATGAATATTTGAACCAATCTGCTGTATAGCTTGTTTCATAACAATTAAGTAACCAACTGAAGAGATTCTTATATTCTTGCAAGGACATTACTTCCATTGGCAGAAAATGAAACAGGTCTTCGTCTTGCATCAGTTCAAACGCTTCCGAAAGATCGCTTTCTATATACGGCCGTATTACTAACCGGTTAGTTTGAATGCAAAAATCCTTGATCATGCTTTACCTCCCCGATCGATCTTCTTCGAGTTATTCACCTAAAATTATCCTATCTTTATAAATCTTTAAATTAATATTAAGTGCTGAGAGCTTAACTAAAACCTGCTCACCTTGATTATACAAATCAACGCCTGGGTAATAATTATCCGCACATTCAAGAGTGATTGTTTCATCAGGAAACTCAAACGTATATTGATACTCTACTTGAGACAAATAATTATAAAATACTTTAGCTCTAATATATTTCTCATTGTCTAAGATGATTAACGGATATATTGCTTCATTGCTTGGATAAATTTTTATTTTATTAGACTCTACATAGAATATTGAAGAGTTGTTTATAATGGTGTTTATTTGACTCTTCGTTAACGGGATACCAAGTAACCTATGATTTGAATCGCGATTAATATCAACCAGCTTTGATAGGGTCATTATTAGAAATCCTGATGTTACGCTTAATATAACAACGAAATAATTGCCAGCGACAATCCCAACGAACGTTCCGAAGAGTAATATGAGTAATCCAGCAATGCTTTGTAAAGTATTCATGAGAACTTCCTTTCATGTCCCTCCGACTTCAGGCTCCGCAATTTTCTTGACTAGCTATCATAGTTGTATGTCGTTTGGTGTTTACTTCGTTTCTGATGGAAGTTTAATTTCAATTAGATCAACTTTTTCGTTTATGTTTTTGTATTCATAAGTTGAAAAGTAAATCTTATCCACTTCAATGATATTCCATAAATTCAAGTCCTTAATTGTGATTTTGAATTGTTTCGCAGTTCCATCATATGGATTCTTTACAGTAATAAAATAATGGGATTTCTTATCCATTTCTTTATCCATCACCTGAATATAGGATGTCGTATTAGAAACAGATCGGTTGCATGCAGTCATACCTATAATAAGTAATATTGTGAAAGCAATTTGAAGGATTCTTGACATACACTAATCACCAACTCAATTAAAATTGTCGTGGCATTCACCAATCTTGAACACTATTCTATTGGGTTTTCAAAGTATGTTTCATTTGCAATTTGAATGAGTTTTTCTGTTGCTTTCTGATTAGATGGATCTTGTACCATAGTATTAAATACATTCCTAAGTTCATCTATTCGGGATAAGACTAGATCCTTAGACTTTTCTTCTCGTAATGATATATATAGATTATGAAGGCTAATATCCAGATTGTCATTTATGTCCTCATAAGAAGTTAGTTCTGACATTGATGCCACACTGTAAACACTAGCAATCATCTCTCTATATGTATAATCATTCACTTCCATACTAAAGCTTCCGAGAACTTTACCTAATTGATATCTGAAAGCCTGGTCATTTAATCTCTGAGTATCACTATTATTGGTCTCTGTGGCTATAACCTTAAATCCAAGAAATACAACGAGCAACATTAGTATGGTAATGATATAGGCACTATTCTTCTTCATAGAAATACTCCCAGATTCATGAATTTGTACATCAGCTCAGGTTACATTCAGGATAATGTTCTTTATTTCAATCAGAGTCCTGATTCGATAGCTGGCCAGTGAGAAGTCATGTGTTTTTGTGAAGTCATTATGGACAATAGCACATTCAATACCAGCCGCAACGGCTGAGTTCAATCCTCTGTTTGAGTCCTCTACGACCAGCGTCTCTTCTTTTGTAGCTCCAAAGCGCTTTAAGCCAGTCAAGTATGGTTCCAGGTGCGGCTTGGTGCGCTCGTAGTCTTCGCGGACAAGGACGAAATCCATGAATTGTCTAATTTGGCGATTTTCATGAATGATTTGAAAATCCGCACGTTTTGAAGTAGTCACGATGGCCATGCGGACATACTTTGACAGTTCCTCCAGGGTTTCAACTACTCCTTCAATCTCGATGGCTTCTGTTCGTAAGTATTCCTGATAATAGAAGTTACGGACCTCACGTTGCTTACTAATCGTTTGTTCACCAATACCAGCCGCCCTAGCTTGGGCCCAAGTGCCCAATGACTGAGTCATATCACGGAGGTATTGATCTTTATCCAAGGTAAATCCAATATCAGCCAAAGCTCGTGCTCCCGCTTTGTAATACCAGAATTCAGTATCAACCAGGACGCCATCATGGTCAAAGAGTATGTACTTCTTCATATTTTCGTTCCCCTTTATCAGCTGCTATGGGTTGTTTTTGTCCAATTCTGGGAATCATATTCCAAGTTAAGACGAACATGGATTAGAAAGAGCGTGAGTTTAGTTTGGAACATGAGAAGAAGTTTGTCAGAGAAACCCGTTGTTATAAAATGTCACGTGTCTTTCCGACGGATGTCAACAGTCATAATACATTGTTTGGAGGCAATCTCATGTCGCAGATCGATGACATTGCCTCCACCACCGCTTCAAAGTTATGCCGGGTGACAGCCGTTACCGCTTCGACGGACTCAGTAGACTTCCTGCTACCAATCCGAACGACGGATTCAGTATCGCTCGAGTCTTTCGTCTCTTGGACAGGCACAAAATCGATGGAAGTGTTCGTGAAGGTCATCCGTGAAGATCTGCGAACCGGAGAACGGAAGATTGCCGCAACTGCGTTCCTGACCTTCGTGGGCATCGGCGAAGACGATAAGCCGATCATCGTACCGCAAGTCTTGCCGGAGACGGAGGAAGAGAAGAAGCTGTTCGAGACCGCTAGGCACCGCAAGGAATTAAGAAGATTCCGGCGCGAGGAGAGCAAGAAGTTCGCGGATTACTTGGTAACGAAGTATCCTTGGGAATAGAGAATTGCCGTCTTATTTTTTCACTATAATCCGTTATTTGGATCCAAGGTTTTAGTTTTTCTTTTATCCCACGAAATATCTCCCCTTATCTCGTTATTGACTTATACTCTCTGGTAGTACAACCCGAGAACACCATTTTTATACGTCTTGCTGCTCAATAATTGCAAAAGGAGCTTGTTTTCGGAAGTCACGAACAATTTCTCACCTTGAGAAGCAATCACAGGATGGACGAATATCCTTAGATTTTCGAAAAGTTCATGCTGGATAAACAATTGCCAAGTTTTCAATCCGCTCTCAACGGAGAGTGTCCCTGTCCTATTCTTCAAAGTACGATTTGATCTATCCCGTTGTAGTATTCCAGATACTCTTCAAGCATTTCTTCGTCGAATGTCAACCACTGATCTTGATTGGTCCGTTCGGACACCCACTCTAGTAGCCCTGAATCATCAATAATTAGTTTTCCTTTGGTTTCTTTCTAGTATTCACGACCTCCCACTTCTTGTAATTTTAATCAAATCTCCTTCCTAAGCCTTATCATGTCCCTGCACTGAATCTCATCTTCATATATTTCATCTTCATAATTTCTAATAAAGAAATCATGGTCAATTCCGATTATTCTAAATCCACTCTTTTGATAGAGTCTCAATTGTAGAATACTAGAATTTCCTGTTCCAATTTCTATGAATCTTGCTCCAAGCTTTTTGGCTTCATCTATTGCTTCTTGTATTAGTTTCTTTCCAACTCCTCTTCCTTGATATTCTTCTTTAACTACAATATTAACTATTTCATAGATTTCTGAATCCGTTTGTATTAATACGAACACTCCAACAAGTTCTTCGTTCATATAAGCCATAAAACAATAACCACGTTCAATGTATTCTTGTATTAATTTTTTTGAAGGATCTGCAAGTAACAGCAGTTCAAAAGGTATCTCTTCGTTCTTAAGATCTAATAGTTTGTATGTAATTTGCATTGCTTTTGTCTCCTTACGCTCTAGCAAGAATAGGGGCGACTGAGTCGACCCGATGCGTGAATATGATGTTACATGAAGTCGAGGACCTCATTGAGCTGGATGCAAAAGTTGCTTTAACTTTGGTCCCAATTGTTCTAATTTGTGCTTGATAAAAGGATTCGTTGTCTCTGGAACTTCATTAAAATTAAAGAATTGAGCTTCAAGGACTTCGACTCCATCTGGCCTTAATATGCCTTCAAATTCAGTACTGATATATCCGATTATTACATTGTAATATTCATGACCATTCCTAAGTTTGGTGAAAAGCTCCTGTCCAGAAAACACCCCGAACAATTGAAGTGCTTTAATGTCTAAATTAATCTCTTCTTTGACTTCTCTTCGAACACACTCTTCTGTAGATTCTCCTAAATCCATAAGTCCCCCTGGTATACCCCAAGAGTGATCTTGATATTTAACTAATAGGATTTGTCCCTGCTTATTAATGATTGCAACACTTGGCCGAACTAAAATTAATGGTCGATTGCCAACTAATTCTCTAAGATCTTCAATATATCCCACAGTACAACCCCCAATTAATAAGATGCGTTCCTTCTTCTCCGAGCTGCTCACACAACTTATCTTTCTGTCCAAGTAGTTCTGATGTAACCGATCTTCATTCCAATCCGTTCCATATTTCTATGGCTTTGAGATAAGAAGTTACACTGTCCTACAACAAGTCTGCAGTAGTTTCGTTTAGCTTCTTCAATTCTTCTCTTCAAAAGTAATTGGTGTAAGCCATTACCTCTGAATGCCGGTAATGTAGCTGCGAAAGTCAGTGATGCTATATTATCCTTTGAATACATTACAGCTGCAGCTGCTGGCTCATGGTTCACATATGCAATAAAGAACTTCCAGCCCTCTCGGGAAAATAACACCCTATTATTTGCAGCTACCGGAGCGATACCATTGTCAGGCAATCCAGTGCCTCTGCAATGAATCGTGGCATAGGTTTCAAATTGATCTTCATTCAGTTCCTGAATACGAATGTGTTCGGGAAGTTGATCATTAAAAGCCATTGGTTCTATATAGGTTGAAGAATGAAATCCAGACTGATAAAAGCCTCGGTCTGATAACTGTTTGAGGAAGTTAGCGTCTACAAACGAGGGGACAATTTCGAATTGTATCTTACGATCTCTTTCCCGATAGAAATCAATTATCGGATCAATGTATTCAATCTCTGAATTTGTAATGCCTTTGACAGTGTTAAAAGATCCCCACGGCATTGTCTTACTAAATAAACAAAGCGCATTTCCAAAGCGTTTGATTTCAATTCCTTCAGGGTTGCCAGTCCTATTCTGAATCGCAAGCATTCTGTCTTGCATATAATCAAGTTCTGAGTATTCAATGTCTTTTACTAATTCATTTGAAGGAATAAGTGAATCGATGACATATCTCCTCCGCTTTTATAAAAATGTTCTTAAGGAATGTCGTATAACGTTGTTGTATTCACGACGTCCCACCACCTTAAGCCCCGAACGGGGCGACCGCGATGCGGTTAGTGGTGGGATGTGTCCGTGAAGGACTTTACTTCTTTGAATACTCATACAGTATCGACCCTATAAAATCCAATCTAAAATCATCTTTTATTTGGTTTAAATCTTCATTTTCAATTCCAAACGAAAATTTAGGTCCCGGTCCAAATCCGGTCTGACCAACCTGTATCGTCATATCCCCACTTCTTATACTAAATGAGTCACTCAAAGTGAATGTTGTTGCTGTACCGTCTTCATTAATAATTTCATTTGATAGAAAGAACCCATGTGTGTATTTGAAATTTGGGTTAGAGGTGAAATTAAAATAGATATCATTCTCTCTTCGAATAATACTTTCTAGAATGACTGGGATATTCTTGACTCTACTAATTTCAACATTCAACTTCTTTTCTTTGTTCACTTCATTAGGAATCCAATTAATATTAATTTCAGAAGAGAATTTAATTGGCTTTTCAATTTCTCTAAGTGTGTATCCCTTTTGAGTAATAACATTTCTATAGATTGCTTCATTCGTATAATTGTCATTCCAATACCGATAAATCAATATTCCCACTACAGCTAAGATCACAATACTTATGAAAATGATATTATTCCTCTTCATTGATACTCCTCTCTTCGAACTGTATATCCACTACTCCGCTGCTGAAAATGCCCCCCTGAATCCAATTCTAACTCCTGCCGGACCGAGGGCGGATGCCCGATGCATGAATATGGTGTTATATGATGTCGGGGACATCCTGAACTGCTTCAACTGTTTTATGATTATGTTTCATTGTTTTCACTTGATTGCTTATATTCTTCATTTCCCTTTTTAATTAGTTTTATTGAGTCTTTAATAATTTTAGTTTCAAATAGTATCAAGACAATACCGATAATAATTATGATAATTCCAAAGTTTTTAGTTGCTATTGGTACATTCCAAATAATTGACGGGGTCAGGTTCTTAAGTGCAATGGAATCTATTGAACTATATAATCCACTTCCCTGAAATGATAAGAAGATCAAGATCTTCTCAAATCCACTAATCACAAAAACAAGTATCCCCGTTATTAAGAGTCTACTTCCTAGTTTATGCATTTGATCATCTCTCCTAATTATTGGCTCTCTCCCCGATTTCATATAACGATGTTGATTATGGTGTTATACGACGCACCGGACATCTATGAATCTTTTCCGAATTAACACTTACTTAGATGAGGTCACCAGGAAAATGATCATAGCGTTTGAGAGTACTTTTATCCCTTGCTCTTTTTGTTGAGTATTCTGATTATTTTATAGATGATGAATCCAAATAAGATAACTAATCCTATACTAATTAATTGGGTAATTGCTGCTGATAAAGAAAACACCTCAATCACACCTTTCTGTTAAGCATATACTTCCCTGCTGCTGAAATGCCTCTCTAAATTCACTTCTAACTTCTTGCCGGACCGAGGGCGGATGCCGATGCATGACTTCATCGAATCTTCTCACAAGAGGTGCTTCTCCATACAATAAAAAGGCAATGTTCTCCTCGGATACCAAACTTCCCCACGTATTTCATATCCTAGTCGCTTGTAGAATTCTATTGCTCTTTGGTTACCACTATAAACATCTAAACGAACAGAAGAGAATTGTTCTTCTTTACACTTACCGTGAACAAACTGTATCAATTTCTTAGCAATCCCTTGACCCTGAAATTTAGGTCTTACTGATAGTCTATGTACAACTACGTTTCTTCCGTTAGTATGTTTCCAATTAACCGACTTGTATTCCTCTATCTCCACTTCATCAAATGAGATTACTCCGCCAATTTCTTCGTCATGTTTAAGTATAAAAATACTCTGGTTCTTTATATCTGCTGCGATTACTTCCTTATTTGGATAGATATCATCCCATTGCTTTATTCCTTGATTATCCAAATCATATCTACATTCTCGAAAAACTCCAAAAATTGGATGTATATCCGTTTCATCTGGTCGGACAATCAACATCACTCTCGTCCCTTCTAGATCATAGATTAGTTTCTATATATTTTTCTTTAAATAATAGTGTGTATGTCTGCCAGCATTCTCAATTGTTCCATAGACTTGAAATCCCTCTTTCAAATAAAAGTCTAGCGCTTGAAAACTCAGTGTATCTAGCTTTATAAAATCACATTCCTTCTCTATTGCCATCTTCTCCGCTTCTCTTAGAAGTGCTCTTCCATATCCTGATTTCCGATGCTCTGGCTCAACAAAAAGATAGTGAATCTCTAGCCAATTCCAACAAAATTCTCCGACAATTCCACCGACTATCGCACCATCTTCAGTGACCAAATGCAAATTTTATTCCTGATATCGACCTTTCAGATCGTCAGGAAAGTACATAAGATTGAATTCTATCATCTTGTTTCTTACATAATCTTTGTTGTTAGAATCTATATTTTTTGATATCACTAAGGACAAATTGATTCACTCCAATTAGTAACTTTACTCTTTACATGCTCTTGCTAATATATAACGTTTTTGTATTCACGACGTCCCACCGACTTAAGCCACGAAGGGGCGGCCGCGATGCGCATAGTCGGTGCGGATATGTCCGGCTGAAATCGCTTCCCTGAATACTGAAATGCCTCATCGAATCACATCAGAATCCTGCCGGACCGAGGGGCGACAACGTCGACCCGATGCGTGAATATGGTGTTAGATGAAGTACCGGCCTTCTTGAATTGCAGAAATAAAAATAAATGAGGCTCAAGCTTCTATACTTGATGCCTCATTATCCAGCTTTCTATGTCTTCTTCATTAAACTTTCCTTCAGCAGTTCTTAATCCAATATCTATTAATTCTTGCTGGCTGTACGCTATCTGTAATTCATTAATCTTTAATAACAGTAACAAAACTGCTATTCCGATTCGTTTGTTACCATCAACAAAGCCGTGATTTTTTATTAACGAAAAGGTTATTACAGAAATTTTCTTTACGACTCCAACATACAGATCTTGCCCATTAAAAGTTTGTTGTGCTTTGTTTATCGCGCTTTTTCAAGTAATGACCGATCTCTAATCCCATCGGATCCACCAGTACTAATAATGATCTTCTTATGGAATGTAATGAGTTGTTCAAGTGTAATTGTGTTCACTTGGCTAACTCCTTAAGAGCTTCCTTGTTCTCAATAATTATTGAATCCATCAGCGACTCAATCGGTTGCTGCGTTTTTGACTTAAGGAATTCAACAAAATCAATCACTTCAATTTTCTTCTCTTCGGGGAGTGAAATAAAATCCTGAAGCAACTTCTCCTCTAGGCTCATTGGAGTACCTCCATTTCCTTTCCTTACATTATACACCAACAAGGTCTTCGGTTTAACATTTGATCTTGGGGTTTTATTAGCACTTGCCGGTATTTCATCTAACGTTGTTGTTCACGACGTCCCACCGACTTAAGGCCACGAAGTGGCCGGGCGCGTTGCGCTTAGTCGGTGGGATGTGTGCCTGATTCAGCGCCGTCGAAAATGCCTCGGGCGGGACCGAGCAGCCACCAGGCTGCGATGCGTGAATACGATGTTATAGAATGTCAGCGCCTTCTTTGAGATACTTACTTTTATACATACATCAACTGTATTGCTTGACAAGTTTATTGAAATTGGTTACATATTTTTCTATTTTTGCACTATCCTTTGTAGATGATAGAAAGGGTTTTCTCTTCCCGCAGATAAGAATGTCATCTTGTTCCGGATTTCTTTTTTCGAACTTAATGTATGGTTTCAATGAATTTCCTTGAACATTAGGTAACTTTGCAACTAACCATGCCAGCTGTTCTGTAGAATAAAGGTTGGTTCTGAAGTTTAGTATTTCTAGTTGTGGCATTCTTGTATATATCAAAATATCTTCTTCTGTTATAGACTTTCCACCAAAGTGGAACTCCTTGATATTGGTGAATTCGAGTGCTTTTAAATCATTCAGTGTACTGGTATTCCAAACAGCATCACCGAAAGATAGTCTTTCTAACTTAGGAGCTTTATTGATTCCATCTAGAGTATGTAACCTCGTAAAATCGCTAATATAAAGACCTTCCAAATTGTAGTTCATAGTCATATCCCACAGCTTTGTGATTCGCTGATTGTGAAAGTAACCAATGAATTTCACATCTTTCAGTGTAGAAAGAATTGACCAATCCTCAACAAGTTTATTCTTCCAGAACATAATAGATTGAAATTTATATGCCTGTGTTTGAACAAAATAATCAAATGTATCTTGTCTTAATCCAGAAATCATTACTTTATCAAAGCTTTGAAAATCATTTATTTTGTCAATTTCTTCAAATGTTATTCTTCCTCCGGTTATATCTGTATCTTCCTGTTCTACACATTTATATACACTTGTTGATCTGCAGAGTGTATCAAATTCATCTTTTGTCATTAGTCTAATCTCCTTGTACAGGTTTGACTTTAGATTTGCGCTGATTTCATATAACGTTGTTGTATTTACGACGTCCCACCACCTTAAGCCCGTAGGGCGGCCGCGAAGCGGTTAGTTGGTGGGATGTGTCCGGCTGCTCTAACTTCTCCGCACACTGAAATACCTCTCTGTGTCTTCTTCTAACTTCGTGCCGGACCGAGGGCGAATGCCCGATGCGTGAATATGGTGTTATATGACGTTCGTGACTTCTTCGATTATCTCAAAAAATCCTTTATGTCAATTAATTTATTAACTATGCCATAAGAAATATTGTTATCGGGCACAGGTTTATTTCTAAAGTTTACCCATATTGCTTTCATACCCATTTCAGTCGGCCCTACAACGTCATTCTTCCAACTATCCCCTACAAATAATGTATCTTCAGGTCTAACATTAAATTTCTTGACTGGTTGTTGATATATGATTGAGTTTGGCTTTTCAACGCCGATCAGTTCAGAAATAAACATGGATTCCTTTGTGAAAAAGCGATCATATCCAAGTGCCTGAATCTTATCATATTGCATTGAAGCTATTCCGTTAGTCACAATTCCCATTAAATATTTCTTAGATAACGACTCAAGCATCTGGGTTATATGTGTATCAGGCTTCATAAATAATTTACTGATTTGTTGATATTGATTTTGAAATTGATCAATCTCTCTATCATCTGCTTGAAGATTAAGTTCGGATAATGTCTCGATAATTTGAAATCTTCTGTATTCTTCAAATGTAATTTCCTGATCGTGATATTTCTGCACTAAGTTTTCTTCTTTGACCTTGTAGATATTAAACAAATCATCAATGTTGAGAGTACTTGTTATGGGGTAATTCCTAAATGTTTCTTTTATTCCTTGTTCCCAATAATCATCGAAATATAAAAGAGTATCGTCAAGATCAAATAAGATCAATTTGAAATTCATGTTAAATGTCCCTTCAGATTGGTTTGAACTGCATATTATTTCATCTAACGTTGTTGTATTCACGACGTCCCACCACCTTAAGCCCGAAGGGCGGCCGCGATGCGGTTAGATGGTGCGGATGTGTCCGGCTGAAAATCTTCCCCGTAATTGAAATGCCTCATCGAATCCACATCGGACTCCTGTCGGACCGAGGGCCGTATGGCCCGAAGCGTGAATAAGGTGTTAGATGATGCATGCCTCTTCTTCGAGTTGCTAGATGTTTTGTGCCCTGTCATTACATATATTTAATAGTTTATTTAGTAGTCGGATCTTCAATATTGCACGGGTCATTATATAGGCCAATATGGCTCCAAAACTATTCATTATCACGTCATCAACATCTGCGCTTCCAAAATAAAAATAGTACTGAGCTATCTCGATTAATAAATTGATTGTTATAAGTACTACTATGTAATTCCAAAACATTCTAAAGGTTTTAAATAGAATCGGCATTAACACTCCAAGAGGAACTAGCATCACTAAATTACCCATTAAATTCATGAACCATGTATTGTAATTATATTGTTCTTTATGATTTATATATTGTTTGATCGAACTAAAAGGGACCAAATTATATGAACGATAATAATATTCTCCGAAGTGCATTCTATCTAGAACTAAGTATTTAATTAACACTAAAATGTAAATAATAAATAGAATCCACAAACTTGATCTAACTACAAATTTCATTGTAATGATGTAACTCCTTTGGCTCTTTGATTGATCACTCAGGCATTTTTCATGTAACGTTCTTGTATTCACGACGTCCCACCACCTTAAGCCCGTAGGGCGGCCGCGATGCGGTTAGGTGGTGCGGATGTGTCCGGTTGATCGTGCTTCCTTGCTACTGAAATGCCCCATCGAATCTACTTCTTACTCCTGCCGGACCGAGGGTCGACAGAGTCGATCCGAT
>JAEWPC010000059.1 GCA_023460795.1 Bacillota bacterium
CCGCGGGATTGTCCGGCACGGGTTCCGCGACCGAGAAGGGCGAAGTAACCGTCGATGACGCGACCGGCTTCCTGGCCGACTTCAAGAACGGAGCTATGGGCGTATTCGTCGCATCCCGATTCGCGGCGGGACGCAAAAACCACAACACGTTCGAAATTCACGGCAGCAAAGGCTCCATCCGTTGGGACCTCGAGAAGCTGAACGAGCTCGAAGTGTACTTCCGCGAGGACGAGCCGAACTTGGCGGGCTTCCGCCGCATCATGGCGACCGAGCCATCGCACAAGTACGCCGGCAACTGGTGGCCGACCGGCCACATTATCGGCTACGAGCACGCGTTCGTTCATATCGTGTACGAGTTCGTGCAGCATATGACGACGAACTCTCCGTTCACGCCTACGTTCTACGACGGCGTGAAGTGCCAAGAGGTGCTCGAGGCGGTCGACCTGTCGATCGAGCGCGGCGCTTGGGTTAACGTGGACGAAGTGTAAGCTGCATATCCATAACGCAAACCGTCCGAGGCTCCCTTAACCGGGAAGCTTCGGACGGTTTTTTGCTTGATCTCACTTTGCGGTCATAAAATGCTTATTGATAAGCTGAGACCTGTTCTTTACGTCCAATTTACGGAAAATATTACTGAGGTGCTTCTTCACCGTAACCTCGCTTAAATACAAGCTGCTTGCTATCTGTTGATTGGTGAATCCCTTCACGAGCAGCTCGATAACCTCCTTTTCCCGCTCCGATAGCGAGTTGAATCCCTCTTCTTCCTGCTGCTCCTCTTGCAGATGACCGGCGGATGCGAGCCATTTATTCAAAAACTGCTGAAGCTTGTTCCCGCGCGTATCGATCGCATACAGAGGCGTTGGCGTCTTCCCGTCGTAGTCGAAGTGAATCGCCCCTTTCGGCACTTCGCAGCCGAGCCGGAGATGAATGTCTTCGAACATCTTGTTAGCCGGAGGCGCGGCAATGCAAATGCCGGGAGACAGCATATGGTTGATGAACGTAATGCCTGCCGCCTCCCGCATAACCAAGTCGCTGAAGTCGGCGACATCGATCGTCAGAACGAAATAGCCGGCTTTGGTGTCCTTGGGCAGCCTGAACTCCTTGAGCTTGGCTTCGGTCAGACTGCCGAAAAACGCCGACGACATCGGTTTGCTTCGCAAATATTCGATCGTGGCTTCGTTTATCGGGATAATGGCCGATAAGCCGCAGAGTGCTCCCTGGGCGTCGCGAATCAACTTCACGATACCGGGATCTAGTTCGTACAGCTCGTGCAGATCGACATGCTTTAACGTATAGAGACTTTCTTCGGCCGATATGAAGTAGTCGTAGCTCTCGTTATTTTCGGGATTCGGATAACTGATCCGGGTGTCTTTGACGTTCGCCCTTCGGTTTGCGATATACCCAACAGCTTCCGACCAGTTGCCGGGATGCAGCGGCTCCCAGGAGTAAGAGGCGGAGTTCTGGTAGAAAAAACCTCGAATCCATTGGTCGCATACGTAATAAATCCACTCTTCGCTTTCCCATGCCGTCGATTTGTTTTTAGCCGACGCCTTGATTTTATGATAGTAGTACATGATACAGCGTCTGCGCAGATTCTCGTAATATTCGGGTCTCCGGCGGCGAAGTTCGAAGCAGATCGCATCCCGCATCAGATCATGAAGCAGCCAACCGCGGTCCACCCGGCGGATGAAGGAGAGGTTCACCAGCTTGATGAATTGTTCGGTCGACACGCTCTTGTCCAACACGTGTTCCAATAATTCCTGGTTGAAATGACGGAGCACCGCCGCGGTCTCGACCAGTTCGCGCAAATCCGAGTCCGGAACTTCCCTTAGCCATGCGTTGACCACGAACGAGAACACGTCATACGCATCCGTCGCGCCGACGGTCTGAAAGTGATGCGCCAGCGTCGTGGAGACCAATAGGGATAAGGTCAGCGGGTGACCCTTGGTTTTGTTCCAGATTTGATGAACCGTCTCTTCGTTCTCGATGCCCGCTCGTCTTAAATAGTCTTTGACGGAGAAGTAATCCAGATCGGAAATCGGCAGCCGGTGAATGAGCTGACGCCATGCCGGAGAGTAAATCCAAGCTCCTTGCAGAGGGTACCTCCCGGTGATGACGATTAACGTGTCTTTGGAAAGCTGAGGAAGGAACTTCTCGCGCAGCCAATATTCCATTTCACCCATCTCTTCGAACGTATCGAAAGCAAGAATCAGCTTACTCGTTCTGGCTTGCTGCAGCAAGGCATCCAGACAAAGCTCGATGATGCGGCCGGGCTCGACGACCTTCGATAATTTGGGGAGCGGATAGCGAAGAATTCGCAGAATATGAAGACAGAAATCGGGGGGATTACGGACAAAATCGCGGCTGTCGAGCAAGACGAACTTGGCGGATGCTCCCGCAGCCATTCTGCGAAATTCATCCAAGATGTAGCTCTTGCCTACACCGCCCGTCCCGTATAGGTTAAGGATTCCACCATTCCAAGAGGATGAGGTCAACCGTTCGTGGAAAAACGCGATTTCCTTCTCGCGCCCTACAAGATAGGTTCGCTCGACCTGATCAATCTCGTTCCCGATCCGCACTTGATCGCTTCCGTCCAACATGGCAGGCGCAGCCCCTTTGCAATCTAAGATCTAAACCCATAGGACAGTAAATCTACCTCTTCGTTCAATTGTATCATAAGAATTTCCTTATCTTTGATCGATGGATACCGAACTACAACTTTATTACAACTATCGGATACTGTCTCTTTTTTTAGCCGACATGTTACTTTTTAGATACTAAATTTATAAGGGGAGAGGAGCTTTAAACATGTTCGGTCGTTTCGATCTGTATGGTCCGATTCACAAGGGACTCCGGTTGGCGCTCAGCGGTTTAAGTTATCAGGCAGGATCGGTCGACGGCACGGAGAACGAGAAGGTGCGAGCATTCGTCGCAGAATTCAGAAGGGTCGTCGTGATACTGGAATCCCACTCGCGAGACGAGGACGCGCATATTAACGAATCCTATGAGAAATTCGCGCCGGAGACGCTGCAGGAATTGGAAGAGGAGCATGCCGGGCTGGAACAGAAGCTTCGGAGTTTGGCCGAACTCGTGGATCAATTGGAAGCTAGCCATCTGCAGCCCGCGAGTCGTCAGGAGATCTGGTACCGGATCGGCAAAGAGATGAATCGCTTTACGGCCGATTACTTCATTCACCTTGAAAGGGAAGAAGGGCCAGGAATGAAAGCATTATGGAACAATCTAACGGATGATCAATTAAAGGAAATCTCGGTCCGTATCCGTTCGTCCATTCCGCCGCAGGCGATGGCTATATTCATGCACTACATGATTCCTGCCATCTGCCACCAGGAACGGGTTGCGATGTTAAGCGATATTAAGAAATTCGCGCCGAGAGAAGCGTACGAAGGCATGAGCCGATTGGCGCAGTCGCGGCTGGATGAGGCAAGCTGGACACAGTTGCATACCGCTTTGGAAGAAGTAACAATCTAATTAGAACAGGGGAATGTCGCGTGAAAAAGATATTGGTTATTACAATGAGCGTGTTCTTACTAATGAGCGCCAGCGTATCGGCACATGGAGCTGTGAAAGCGACGGATCACAAAAAAAAGGATGGATTGAGCATTCTGGTTAACGGCGTTGAAGTGATATCTTCGCTAAACCATCAAACATCCGAAGGAAAAACGTATGTTTCCGTTAAAGCGTTCGCCGAATTGTTCAGTCTTCCGTACACCGTTAGCGATGAAAACAAGAACCTGGTTTTCAACGGAGCCACCATCTCGAACATTCGAATGAAGCAAAATGAACCGACAGCCTGGATCCGCGATTTGTCCAACGCCGTCCATGCACAGCAAGTTAGCTGGGATGAAGCCAATCAGGAAGTGTACGTACTCGCGCTGCCCGAAGGCTCGATCCAAATAACGGAGAGCGTGCCGGCAATGGGCGAACATTGGGCGAACCCGCAAGCGGGCGACCTTCCGGTCGGACCCATCTACGGAGTTCACGACGGAAAGCTCGTGTTCCTAGAGTACATGATTGCTCAGGATGATTTCGTTAAGGGGGTCAACCATGAGAATTTGGCCGGCATGAAGGGAGTCCCGTCGCCTGCCGTCGTGCAGATGGATATCGAATTCCAAAAGCAGGGTCACGAAGGCTTTGAGGTTCCGCACTACGATATCCATGCATACTTTATTTCCGACGAAGAGCAGCATGAAATCAAATAATAGATAAGTTCAATTTACTAGAGCCGTTCGAGGCTTCCCTACCGGGAGGCTTCGAACGGCTTTTTTTGGGTCGAACTTGAACGAACAACAACTGCGTATCTGCAGTCATTACGATCGATACCAAGCGACGAGGATTAGTTGCTGGTAGGAAGATTCCCGGCAGGTGTAACGTCATTCCCACAAACTTTACAGTCCGTTAACCGTTCCCGAACAGACGCATGACACGGGAATGGTAGGGTTGGCGAAAGAAGGCATACGTAGGAGGAGTTCTCATGAACATTACGGCTGTATTGGACAAGCCAATGCCTATATTGGAAACCGAAGCGGAGTCGAGCCCGCAGCCCGTTCAACAACCGAAACCCGCGCAAGAGCTACTCGAGCCGATCATGATCGCCGAGTGGATCACGAGCTGCCCGACGGTGACTCCCGACCAGGTATGCGATGATCTCGTCGCGTTATTCCGCCATAACAAGGAAGCCGAATCCGTCGTCGTATGCGACGAGAAGGGACTGCCGATCGGTCTCGTGATGAGACATCGGTTCTTCCGCATGCTCGGCTCGGCATTCGGACTCTCGTTATTCGGACATAAATCTATCGCTCTCTTAATGGATGATAGACCGCTAGTGGCGGATATCGGCATTCAGCCGTGGCAGCTGATCGACCGGGCGCTGAAGCGGGACGAATCGTCGTTCTACGACGCCGTGCTGCTGACCGATCGCGGCAAGCTGGCGGGGATCGTGACGGTGAACGATCTGCTTCAAATATCCAGGCTGATGCAAAAAGAAGCGACGAACAAGCAAGTGAGGACGGTGCGCGATACGGAAAGCATGATCGGGCTCGTTCACGAATCGATCGATAAAGTGGCGGAAACGACGCAGGACACCCAGATGCTGAATGACCGAATCGCGGAGATGACCGTTCGAGGCCGTCATGAGCTCGATGAGATGCTGACCTTGTTCAACATGTGGTCCGAGATCGCGGATCGCCAGGAGACAGCGGTCGCGGAGCTTACGGATCGGACGAAAGCCGCGGACGGAATTATTAAGCTCATCGCGGATCTAGCGGATCAATGCAATCTGCTAGCCGTGAACGCGTCGATCGAGGCGGCTCGCGCGGGCCAACACGGCAAAGGCTTCGGCGTCGTCGCGGACGAAATCCGCGGCCTGGCCGATCAGACGAAACAGTCCGCCGCTCGCATTACCCGGCAGCTTCACGCGATGACGGCGGCGGTGAACGGCGCGGCATCGCTCGTCCGCGAGGGCAAGCAAGGGGCGGACCGCGGCTTCGCTCAGGTCAAGCGGACAGAAGATACGTTCTCGCAGCTGTGGCAGACGTCCGAACGCAATCACCAAGCGGCTATTCGGTTGATCGAAGCTTCCGCGGAGGCGAAGAACATCTCGACCCGAATTCGAAGCGAGTTCGGCAAATTAATGAACCAGCTGCAAGGTCCTTCCGATATTTAACAATTCATGGGCTTGTCGTTGACAGACGTTTTACAATAGGCATCTATACTCGGATCTAGCAAGTAAAAATCTACCACTATTAGAAGGGTGATCGAAGTCGATGTTCCTAAAAAAAGCGTCAATCGTATCCATCTTGGCCGCAACGGCGTTAGTCATGTCCGTAAGCGCGGCATCCGCGGCAACGGCAGCGGAAACCACGACCCTTACGGGCGCAGCACCAGCCAACGCGGAATCGAAATTGCTTGCGGGCGTTGATCGCATCCAATGGGCGAACGCGTCGAGATTGATCGCTTCCAAAGATACGGAGAACGGCCGCGAGGATTACTTGATTAACGTTCTTACGGGCGACTACAGGAAGTATAACTTAGGCTCGGACGCTTCCGATCTCGTCGTCAACCCGCAAGGCACGGCCGCGGTATTCACGAACGCCGCCGGAGAAATCACTCTTCTCAGTCTGGAGACGCGTTTCAGCTACAAGCTCAGCAAGGATACTTCCATTAAGCCTGAGCTCGTGTGGGCAGCGGACGGCAAATCGCTGTACTTCCTGCAAGGCGATAAAGGCAGCGTGATCTGCCAGATCAGCATTCCGGACGGCGTCATCACGAAGGTGCTCGACGATAAAGTCGACTACAAAGCGAACCTCGGCGTATCCGCCGACGGCAAAACGTTCACCTATACGGTGACGAAGCCGGGCGCGGTCGTCGCGGACGCTAGCAAGCCGGTCGAAAGCGACGACGTGACGATCGACATGAAAGGCACCGAGCCGCAGTTGTTCTCTTACACGCTTAAAGCCGCGAAGCCGGTTCAGCTCACGACGACGACGGACAACAAAGTGTTCTTCGTTCCCGCCGTCGACGGCAGCCGCGTAGCTTACGTGAGCGTAAGCGCAGATGAATCCGCGAAATCCACCGTCGTATCCGTAAGCCAAGATAAAAAGGTAACGACGCTATTCGACAAAGCGGATGTGTATGAAGCGGAAGCGTTCGGCAGCGGTCTGATCGTATTCGCCGGCGAAGGCGACAAGCAAGCGATCTACGAAGTCGACGCCGCGGGCAACAGCAAAGCGCTGTATTCGGTCTCCGCGGACGTCACGGACGTCGAAGCCAAAGACGGCTCCGTCGCGATCGTCGAGAACGGCATCGTATACGTCAACGCGAACGGTCAATGGAAGCCGGTCACGCGCTAATTCCACCCCCACTAAAGGAGAATGAACAAAGATGAAATGGTTCAAACCCGTATCTATTCTCGTTCTGGCCGTTGCGCTGGCAACGACGGCAGCGTCCGCGGCAGGCGCCGCTAGCTCTCTTAAAGGCAGCATCGTCATCAACGGTTCCTCCGCCCTTCTGCCGCTGACGCTGCAAGCGAAGAACGAATTCCAGAAGCTGAACCCGAAAGTGAAGATTTCCGCTTCCGCCGCAGGCTCGATCACGGGCCCGCAATCGGTGCGCAAAGGCATCGCCGATATCGGCGCGGTAGACTGGGACGCTTCGCAAGACGTACCGGGCTTCAAGAAGTTCGAAGGCCAAGTCGCGCACAAAGTCGCCATCATTCCGTTCGCGGCCGTAACGAATAAGAACGTCAAAGTCGACTCTCTTACGACGAAGCAGCTTCAAGATATTTTCTCCGGTAAAATCACGAACTGGAAAGACGTAGGCGGCTCGGACGCGGACATTATCGTCGTCAACCGCGCATTCGGCTCCGGCACGCGCGTTAACTTCCAAATGAAGGCGTTGAACGGCACCGACTTCATCAGCAAAGGCAGCAACTATAAAGAAGTCAAATCGAGCGGCGACATGAAGACGGCGATCGAGACGACTCCTAACGCGATCGGGTATATGGATCTCGTATACGTTACCGACAAAATGACGGCCGTAAAAATCAACGGTGTCGCTCCGACCGAAGAGAACGTCGTTAAAGGGACTTATAAAGTATGGGGTTACGGCTACTTCATGACGAAGGGCGAACCGACCGGCGCGACGAAAGCGTTCATCGAGTACATCCAGAGCGCGAAGTTCCAGAACGGCTCGCTGAAAAAGCTGAAGTTCATTCCGTTGTCCGCGATCAAGTAATCTCATTCATTCAGAAGCGACCAGCGTAGCGCGGATGCGCCATGCTGGTTTCTTCATGGGAGGCGTAAACGCAAGATGGACATTTCCTCTACGGAAAGGCCGATTAAGCTCGCGAAAGCCGCGGAGCTGGGAACGAGCATCAGATCCGGCACCGGCAGGCGATTCGACCGTAAGAACCGGCTGATCTTCTACAACCGGGCATTCAGAATCATCTGCGTCTCGAGCGCGGTATTCGTCTGCTTGATCTTGTGCTCGATTCTGTTCCTCATGTTCCGAACGGGCGTGCTGACGTTCGAAACCGTGTCCTTAAAGACGTTCTTCCTGTCGACGAATTGGTCGCCGGAGGAAGACAGCTACGGAGCGTTCGTGTTCATCTTCGGTACGGTCGCCCTGACGGCGCTCACCTTGCTGCTCGCGGTGCCGATCTCCCTCGTCGTCGCGGTGTTCTTATCGGAGATCGCGCCGAAGTGGCTAAGGGGGGCGCTACGTCCGATCCTCGATCTGCTCGTCGGCATTCCGTCCGTCGTATACGGCTTCCTCGGCATTACGATCCTCATTCCGATGCTGAGAGACGTTACCGGCACGAATATGGGCGACGGGCTGCTAGCGGCCGCGATCGTCCTGACGATCATGGTGCTACCGACGATCAGCCGCATTAGCGACGATGCGATTAGCGCCGTGCCCGCGAAATTCCGCGATGCCTCGTACGCGCTGGGGGCAACCCGGTTTCAGACGATCTATCGCGTTACGATTCCCGCCGCGCGCAGCGGCATCCTGTATGCCGTCATTCTCGGCATGGCGCGAGCGATCGGCGAGACGATGGCGGTCGTCATGGTTATCGGCAATACGCCGCAGCTGGCCGACGCTCTATTCAAGCCGACATCCGTACTGACGAGCAACATCGTCATGCAAATCGCCAACGTTCCGTTCGACTCGACGTGGAACTATGCTCTCTATATGATGGGCTTCCTGCTTCTGATTATCTCGCTGATCATGATCGTCGTCGTTCGGTTGTTGCAGCGCAAGGGGGCGGCGTACGAATGAGCGGCGCGTCGCGAACGATCAACCGGATCAACAATCGTCTGTTTACGGCGCTCGTCTGGGCGATCTCGGGAATCATCGTACTCTTTATCTTAGCCTTGCTGATCTTGATTCTTAAGAAAGGTCTTCCTAGCCTGACTTGGGACTTCATCTTCGGCTTGCCGAGCGAGATCGAAGAGGGCGGCGGGATCGGACCTGCTCTGTTCAACTCGTTCTATATGCTCTTCATTTCGTTAGTCATCTCGATTCCGCTAGGGATGGCCGCGGGCATCTACTTGGCCGAGTTTGCTCCGAAAAATAAATTAATCGCGGTCGTCCGGATATGCGTGGAGGCGCTGGCTTCGGTGCCTTCGATTATTTTCGGTTTGTTCGGGATCGCGCTGTTCGTGGAGATGTTCCAGATCGGTCTGACGATCATCGGCGGTGCGGTCAGCTTGGCGTTCCTCAACCTGCCGGTGCTCACGCGGGTGACGGAAGAAGCGATACGGGCGGTGCCCAAAGAAATCCGCAGCGCTTCTTTCGCGCTCGGAGCGACGCACCTGCAGACGATCCGCCGCGTTCTGATCCCCGTCGCCATGAACGGGATCATTACGGGCATATGCCTTACCGCCGGCCGCGCCTTCGGCGAAAGCGCCGTAATCATTCTAACCGCCGGCGTAACGACCTCCGGCGTCATGTGGGATTTCAATCTGCTGTCGCCGGGAGAGACGCTTGCCGTGCACCTGTGGTACGTCCAATCCGAAGCGATCGTGCCGGACGCGGTAGAGATTTCAGACAAGGCGGCAGCGGTTCTGTTGTTCATCGTGCTTATCATCAACGTCGTTTTCCGTATCCCGTTATGGCTCAAGAACAGAAGACGAGCCTAAACCACCGTTTAACAAAGTATTCGAAGATAGTCCGGAATTTACACTGCGTTAACAAAACTATGACTTTCGGTTAACGTTCGGCTTATACAATGAATCTCGTAAGATAAAAAAAAGAGTTTGGAAGGGGAACCTACTGAAATGAAAAAGCTGCTCATCTTGTCGTTGACTCTCCTGTTGGTTTTATCCCTGGCTGCGTGCGGAAATAATAACAATAACAACTCCTCTAGCAACGCTTCTACTAACGGCGGCGCGAGCGAATCGCCTAGCGAATCCGCGAGCGAGCTGAGCGGATCGATTCTCGCAACGGGCTCCACGGCCATTCAGAAGCTTGTCGAGCAAGCGGCTCAGAAGTTCATGGATCAACACTCGGGCGTATCCATCCAAGTTCAAGGCGGGGGAAGCGGAACGGGCTTGACGCAAGTGTCCGAAGGTCAAGCGGATATCGGCAACTCCGACCCGTTCGCGGAAGAGAAGCTTGACGCGGCTAAAGCCGCGGAGCTGGTCGATCACCAAGTCGCGGTCGTCGCGATGGCGGCGGTCGTGAACCCGGACGTTACGGTCGACAACCTCACGAAACAACAGCTGGTCGATATTTTCACGGGTAAAGTGACGAACTGGAAAGACGTCGGAGGCGCTGACGCCAAGATCCAAATCATCAACCGTCCCGCAAGCTCCGGCACCCGCGCGACGTTCGAGAAGTTCGCGCTCGGCCAGAAGACAGAAGACCTTCAAGGCTCCATCCAAGAAGATTCCTCCGGCACGGTTAAGAAGCTCGTCAGCGAAACGCCGGGAGCGATCGGTTACTTGGCGCTCTCCTACTTGGACGATAAAGTCAAAGCGGTGAAATACGAAGGCGTGGAAGCAACGGTAGACAATGTAACGACGGGCGAATATCCGATCTGGGCCTACGAGCACATGTACACGAAAGGCGAGCCGACCGGCGCGGTCAAAGCGTTCCTCGAGTACATCCTCAGCGACGACATTCAGAACAGCGACGTCGTAGAGCTAGGCTACATTCCAACCGGCACCATGCAGGTGAAGCGCGACGCGCAAGGCAACGTAACGAAATAATACTTCTATAGCTATTATGGTTCGGTCAAGGGGCTGACTATTCGCCTCTTGACCTGACGCGTAAAGGGAGAGGTTTATGGCTAAGTCTTACGATCGACAAGAAGCGAAGCCGCATCTTGCGGAGGAATGGGTAGGGAAGGTGTATACCTTCATTTGCATTTTGTTCCTCGTCATCACGATTTTTTCGATGGTTTACTTCGTCGCTTCAAAAGGACTTACCACCTTTTTCGTAAACGGCGTGAACGTCGGCGACTTGCTGACGGGATTGAAATGGAATCCGGAAGCGGATATCCCGTTATACGGCGCTTTGCCGTTCATTTTCGGTTCGTTCAGCACCTCCATTCTCGCCGCGATCATCGCCGCTCCGCTCGGTTTCTGCGCCGCGGTGTTCATGGTCGAGATCGCGCCTAAATTCGGCCGCAAATATATGCAGCCCGTAATCGAATTGCTCGCCGGCATTCCCTCGGTCGTATACGGCTTCGTCGGCCTTAGCGTTATCGTTCCATTCTTTCGCGATACATTCCCCGGTCAAGGAATCGGGGTCGCGGCAGGCGCCGTCGTGCTTGCCGTCATGATTCTACCTACGATTACGACAATCGCAACGGATGCGCTGGCCGCTCTGCCCGCGGGTCTTAAAGAAGGCTCGTACGCGCTCGGCTCCACCCGTTTTCAGACGATATCCCGCATCGTGCTACCGACAACGCTGCCCGCGCAAATGACGGGTATCGTGCTCGGCATCGCGAGAGCGTTCGGCGAAGCGTTGGCCGTCCAGATGGTCATCGGCAACGCCCCGCACATCCCGCATTCCTTATTCGAGTCGACTTCCACGTTGACGAGCGCCATTACGCTCAGCATGGGCAACACGGCGATGGGCTCCGTTCACAATAACGCGCTTTGGTCGCTTGCGCTTATCTTGATGCTGATGACGTTCGTGTTCGTGTTCATTATCCGCGCGCTGGAAAGGAGATCGAAGCTATGAAAGCCAGAACCGTCGACAAAATCGCGACCGGATTCTTCATCGGCGTGGCGGCGTTCATCGTCCTTCTCCTTGCCAGCTTGCTCGGCTACATTCTCGTTCGGGGCGTGAGCCATATCAGCTGGCACTTTCTGACGTCGCCCTCCCAGACGATTCGCGAAGGCGGAGGCATCGGCCCGCAGCTGTTCAACTCCGTGTTCCTGCTCGTGTTAACGATGATCATTACGATTCCGATCGGCATCGGGGCAGGCATCTTCATGAGCGAATACGCGAAACCGAACAAAATTACGGCGTTCATTCGTCTCGTCGTCGAAGTGTTGTCTTCGTTCCCTTCGATTGTCGTCGGCTTGTTCGGATTGCTGGTGTTCGTTAACTTGTTCGATTTCGGCTTCTCGTTATTCTCTGGCGCGCTCGCGCTCACCGTATTTAACTTGCCGCTCATGGTTCGCATTACGGAGCAAGGCTTGAAGGGCGTGCCACTATCGCAAAAGGAAGCCAGTCTCGCGCTCGGCGTCTCGAAGTGGAAGACGATCCGTTCGGTCATGCTGCCCGTGGCGCTGCCGGTAATTCTGACAGGTACGATTCTGGCTGCAGGACGTATTTTCGGCGAAGCCGCCGCCCTGATGTTCACGGCCGGCATGAGCAGCCCAAGACTGGATTTCACGAACTGGAATCCGTTAGAGGCGAATTCCCCGCTGAACCCGTTCCGTCCGGCCGAGACGCTCGCCGTTCATATCTGGAAAGTCAATTCCGAAGGCATCGCGCCCGACACGCCGGAGATCGCCGCGGGGGCTTCCGCCGTTCTCGTTATCTTGGTGCTTGCCTTTAATCTTGGCGCCAGGTTGCTAGGCCGCTATGTGCACCGTAAATTTACAGCCACGAAATAAGGTGAGTTAGTTCGAGCCCGACGAAGATTCAGTACATCGAGGAGGAAGTTACCATGGCAGAAATCGCCCTGTCCGCCCAAAACTTAAGCGTACATTACGGAGCCCACGGCGCGGTGCGCAACGTCTCGCTGGAATTCGCGGCTAAATCCGTAACGGCGTTGATCGGCCCGTCCGGGTGCGGCAAATCGACGTTCCTGCGCAGCTTGAACCGGATGAACGATCTCATTCCGACTTGCCAAGTAACGGGCGAAATCTGGATGAAGGACCGAGACATCAACGCTCCGGGCACGGACGTCGTCGCGCTGCGCCAGAAGATCGGCATGGTGTTCCAGCGCCCGAATCCCTTTCATAAATCGATCTACGATAACATCGCGTTCGGGCCTCGTTACCACGGGGTCAAGAACAAGAAGAAGCTCGACGAGATCGTCGAAGAATCGCTTAGAAGAGCGGCGTTATGGGACGAAACGAAGGATCGCTTGCACAAATCCGCGCTCGCTCTGTCCGGCGGACAGCAGCAGCGGCTGTGCATCGCGCGTTCGATCGCGGTCAAACCGGATATTATCCTGATGGACGAACCGGCTTCCGCCCTCGATCCCGTCTCGACGGCGAAGATCGAAGAGCTGATCTCGGAGTTGAAGAGGGAATTCTCCATCGTCATCGTTACGCACAACATGTACCAAGCGGCAAGAGTGTCGGAGAAAACGGCGTTCTTCCTGACCGGGCAAGTCGTAGAGTACGATTCGACGGACAAAATGTTCACGAATCCGGAAAGACCCGAGACGAGCGACTATATTTCGGGTCGTTTTGGATAATCATCCTTTCGAATAGGGGACAGGAACATGACAGAGGGCGCAATCATCGATATCCAAAAGCTGAATTTGTACTACGGGGATTTCCACGCCTTGAAGAACGTATCGATGGACATTCCGGAGAAGGCGATTACCGCGTTCATCGGCCCGTCGGGTTGCGGCAAGTCCACGCTGCTTCGGACTTTCAACCGAATGAACGATATGATCGCGGGCACCCGGATCGACGGAACCGTTGCGATCGCGGGAACCGATATCTATTCGAGCGAAGTGGACGTGGAGACGCTCCGCAAGCGCGTAGGCATGGTGTTCCAGCAACCGAATCCGTTCCCGAAGTCGATCTACGATAACATCGCGTACGGTCCTCGCCTTCATGGGATCACCGATCGCCGCAAACTGGACGAAATCGTCGAGACGAGCTTGCGGTCGGCGGCGTTGTGGGAAGAAGTGAAGGACCATTTGAAGCGCTCCGCGTTCAGCATATCCGGCGGGCAGCAGCAACGCCTGTGCATCGCCCGCGCGCTTGCGGTCGAGCCGGATATTCTGCTCATGGACGAAGCGACCTCGGCGCTTGACCCTATCTCGACGTTGAAGATCGAGGAGCTGGCGCAGGAGCTCAAGGACCGATATACGATCGTTATGGTTACCCACAATATGCACCAAGCGGCCCGGGTATCGCAGCAAACCGTATTTTTCCTGAACGGTGAAGTCGTCGAATACTCGGAGACGGAGAAGCTGTTCTCCAATCCGACCGACCAACGTACGGAAGACTACATTAGCGGAAGATTCGGCTAATCCGGGGGGAATGAATCCATGATGGTGAAACGCAAAGAGTTCGATCTAGGTCTGGAAGAAATGCAGAAGATACTCGCCGAGATGGGCGAGAGAGTAGAGAAGGCGCTGACGGAATCGATGAAGGCGCTGAAGGACGTCGATATTAAGACCGCTCAGAAAATCGTCAAAGAAGATCCCGAGCTGAATCAGATGGAAGAGAAGATCAGCGAGATCGGAGCGAAGCTGATCGCTACGCAGCAGCCGGTTGCCAAGGACCTTCGCCGGATTCTGATCGCCTTCAAAATCTCTTCCGACTTGGAACGCATGGGCGACTTAGCCGTGGACATCGCGAAATCCGTGCTTAGGCTGGAAGGTCAGGAGCTGGTTAAACCGCTGATCGACTTGCCCCGCATGGCGGAAATCGTGAGCGTCATGATTCAAGAATCCGTGCAATCCTACCTGGAAGAGAACGTCGATCTAGCCTACAAGAGCGCGAAGGACGACGATCAAGTCGACGCGTTGTACGCGCAGATCCTCCGAGATCTGTTCGGACTCATGGTGGAGAATCCGAAGACGGTCGGCCAGACGATGCTGCTCAGCTTCGTGGGACGTTACATCGAGCGGATCGCAGACCATGCGACGAACATCAGCGAGAGCGTCGTCTACCTCGTCACCGGCAAACGCCCGGATTTGAATCAATAACGAACTGCATAGCAAGAGTCGATCCGTGTCGGATGGGCTCTTTTTTTACACCTCGTTAACGGAACGCGAACGTTGCCTTTACACTGTAGTGATAACGTAGTGCACATAGATTATCGGGAGCCGATCGTGATGGACGAGCGAAGCGAGTGGTTGTATCGGGATTTTACCGATTGGATAAGCAGGTTGGCCATGTTCGAGGCGCCGCGTTACAGCGGGCTATTCGTCGTGAGATGGGAACCGGAGGAGCATGAACCCTATGCGGGCGACCTGACGGTTGAACCTATGGCCGGTTCCGTGCGCATGGAAAGAATGCTGCGCACGGCGGTCATGCGTTTCGCCAAATCTACGGGCGCCGTGCTCGGGTGGACGCAGGCGGGCTCGACGCTCATCGCGGCGGTGTCGGTATCCGCAGAGGAGCAGGGCGACGCGCAGACCGAAATTGTCAAGCTGTCCTATAGGCTTCGCGAATCGATCGCCCATGGCTTCGCCTCCGCGGCATCGACAAGAGTGCGCGGCTTCCGCAAGGGATTCGTTCGTTACGGTTTCGGATGGATGACGCGGAAGGACGCACCGTGGCGAAAACCGTGCGGTCCGGAGCGAGTATGCGCAACGATCGTGCGAGCCGCCGAAGCGGCGATCGGGCAGATGTTCAAGCCGGAATTCCCGCCGCTCCGCTTCGAATTTTCGGGAGGCAAGCCGCCATCGGATAATCCCGCAACGGCGGTAGATGCCCTCTATTCGCCGATCGTCTCGCTATTGGACGGCTCGCTATATGGTTTCGAAGCCGCTCCGTTCGATAAGAGCAACGGGGAGCGTATCGATCGGAAGGAGTACTACGATGAAGCGAACCGTCAAGGCATGCTGTTCGAGGCGGATCGCGCGTTCCGCGAAGCCGCGATTCGCGGACTTCCGTCGCATAACGGCGACGTGAAGCTGTTCTTGCCCATCCCTGCCGCCGTCGTATTCGATACAAGGCTGTATACGGGGAGCACGCTTCGCCGGATCGAATCCGCGGGATTGCGTCCCGAGCACGTCGTGCTCGTGCTCATCGGTGGCGAAGGAGAGGACGGGACCGCTCTCAAGGCGGCGCTCGGCCACTATCGAACCCAGGGCTTCCGTATCGCTCTGTCCGGCATTACGGCCAACAGGTCCGATCTGCATCGGATGATCGCGCTGCAGCCGGATTACGCGATGCTGAACGTGAGCGCGCTCGGGAACGAACCTTCGAACACCGTCGAGGAGAGCTTGCTGCAGGCGATGACGGTGTTGGCTCGCAAAGAACAAATTGTCTTGATCGCGTGCGGAATCCATCGGGAGGAAGCGCTGCCGCCGCTTGTCGCCAACGGAGTGAGTTACGGTCAAGGAGCATGGATCGGGGAAGATAGGCTCCGCACGGATCAAGCCGTATCGCCGCACATTCAAAGTCGCATCCGCTCCGAAGTGGGGCGGCGTTATCGGGGAGCGACCGGATCGCTGTCCCAGCTTGCGATCCCGGTCGTCCAGTTCGCTAGGGAGACGCATGTCTCGGAAATCGCGAGACACTTCGAGACGCATCGGGAAACCCAGGCGATCGTCGTGACCGATCATCGGCAGCCGATCGGATTGGTCATGAAAGAGAAGCTGCATCAGATGCTGTCGGGTCAGTTCGGGCTTCCTCTATACTGGAGCCGCCCCGTAGGCAAGATCATGGACGCGCACCCGATGATCGTGGAAGAAGAGGTGCCGATCGACCAAGTATCGCAGATGGCGATGGCGAGAGAACCGGACAAGCTGTATGACGCCGTCATCGTAACCCGAAGCGGCATCGTATCGGGCATCGTCTTCATCCGCGCGATGCTGGAATGGGTGACCCGGACGAGAGTGGAATCCGCTCAGTGGGCCAACCCGCTGACGGGCCTGCCGGGCAACGTGCCGATTCAAAGGGAGTTGATCCGCAGGCTCGCCGAAGGAAAACCTTTCGCGATATGGTACGCCGATCTCGATCATTTCAAATGGTATAACGACCGTTATGGCTTCCACAGCGGGGACGAGGTCATTCGCTACACGGCGGAGGTGCTGTCCGAGGCGGTTCGCGATTACGATCCGAAGGAAAGCGGCGAATGCTTCGTCGGACACGTCGGAGGAGACGATTTCATCGTCTTTACCGGTTATCCCGAACCTGTAGCGGCGGCGAAACAGACGCTTCAACGGTTCGAAAGCGGGATCGGCGCCTTCATCGGCAGGAAGCTGGGCGTAATATCCGATCGGAACGGTCCGGCGTTAGAAGGGTCAGGGATATCGTTATCATTGTCGCTGCTCATGTTCGAATCGAGCGAAGGATGGACGCCGGAAAGCGTGTCCGAGCGCTCGGCGCATCTAAAGAAGAAAGCAAAGCAGATCAATGGCCATTCTCTCGTCTGGGAAGTCGCGGATTCGGCTTATGCGGAATGGAGTGTACCTTAATGTCGATCTCTTGGTTCGGGTTGGATCGGTTGTTGGAAAAGCCGGAGACCGTAAGACGGATAGGTTTGATCGGAGTGGATTTGAGCGCCGTTGTCGGAAGCGGTCCGGAGCAAACGGCGTGCGGCGAGATCGATTGGCCGCTGTGGATCGATTGCGCGCTGAGCAGAAGCGATGTATGGGTGGGCGACGTGATCGGCGGACATCTGTGGCTGTATGCCGCCGTGCCGCAGCAGTTGTCCGAGAAGGAAACCGATGCGTATCTGCAAGGGAAGGCAAGCCGCATTCGCGACGTAATCGAGCTTAGAGTGGAGGGCAGAATGAAGGATGTCGGCAGATCGGCCGACCGATTGAACGGAATCGGGTATACGATGCTGAGCGGTCTACCGGGCAGGCCGACGAAAGACGTCATCTATGAAGGAGTGATCCGGGTCAGCGCCCAGATGAAGTCGGCCGCGGCGCAAACCCATCATTCCGCGCTGCATGCGGAGCTTGACCGGCTGCTGCGGGAGAATAGTCTGCGCAGCGTCTATCAGCCGATCGTGTGGCTAGGCGACGGGAGAGTGTTCGGATACGAGGCGCTGTCGCGCTGTCCGGAAGATTGCTTGTTCGACGGGCCGCTCGCTCTGTTCCGGTTCGCCGAGCAGGACAACAACTCCTTCGCTCTCGACCGGATGGCGCGCGAGAAAGCGATCCGGCACTGTCCGCCGCTAGGCGCCATGCAGAAAATATTCATCAACGTGACGATGGGCATCATGAATGACCCGCATTTCGTCTCCGGGCAGACCGTACGGTGGCTCAGCGAACGGGGATTTCACCCGGGGCAGGTCGTATTCGAGCTGACCGAGCGAAGCTCCATCGACGACTTCGACGCCGCGAAGAAGATCTTGGCGCATTATCGGAGTCAAGGTTACGAAATCGCGATCGACGATGCGGGGGCGGGCTACTCGTCGCTGCAGTCGATCGTCGAACTGAATCCCGACTACATTAAGATCGATCGTTCGCTCGTCAGGCACGCGGATCAAGACGAGATGAAGAAGCACATGCTGCGCACGTTCGTCCGGTTCGCCAAGAAGATGAACATACGCATTGTGGCGGAAGGCATCGAGCGTCCCGAAGAGATGCGCTTGCTCCGCGCGATGGGCGTCGACTTCGGACAAGGCTACTGGATCGGACGTCCGAGCGAGCACCCCGTAATCGAACAGAAAGCCGGCTTGCCCATAGGGTAAGCCGGTTTTTTTGTCTGCACATTGCACGATATCGCACCCGCGCCACCGCTCTACCCGCGCCCCCTCCGCCATTCGCGCCCCCCTCCACCCCCGCCACGCCCGCTGCCCGTGCCTAATTACCAACCAATCGATAGTTATTTCACGCGCCACCTTAACTGGTGCTGGAATAACAACAAATCGTTAGTTATATTCGCAATTTTCGCAGGAACGCGCTCCATATTGTTTAAACAACTGCGAATGGTTGTTATTTCAGACGAAGGAGTGGTGATCTCACGAAATAAGTGCAAATCGTTGTTATTTTCATATAGATTTCAAGAGGGCGTATTTATCTTCGTTATCCAGTGCCCACTTCCTCCATGCTTCCTTGTCGTCAACCTTCGGCAAATCGGAGTCGTTGATAATTGCGGCAAGAGCCGGGGCATACGTCAAATCCCCGGATTTTATATCTTCGATAATATAGGGAATGACAGGAGCGCCTAGATCGGTTACTTGTTCCACCAATCCCGGGGTGCCTGCTTTTCTACTTTTAACTGTCGTATAGGTAAAGGGCACGATGTTCTTGACGTAGTCGTTCCATTGGTTAAGCCACTCATGCGAGCGTGCGTAGTTGAATTTCGTCTTTACCTTAGAAATTCTGACTACGGCATTCGTCATGACATACGAAGTTAGCGATTCGTCTTTCTCTACCCATTCGAGTAAGTAGGGAATGTAATGGATATCCAGACTGGTGATCTTGTTGAAGGCATCATTGTTCATATAGCTACCCGGCATTGAGCTCATTGCCGTTCTGGGTTCCTTCGTTGTAAGGAGCCAATCGGCGATCAGCTGGCTTACTTCCATCCTCTTGGTTTTTGACTCATCGCCATTGTTGGCAGCACGTTCCTGGAAAACGAACAATGAAATGCACAATAGCAAGAGTGCTCCACTTAGAGCAACCCGCGTCTTGCGAGAGACCATCATTTTCATCGATATCACTCCATTTACACGTCTGACGCACTACTCCTCCATTATCCAATTTTTACCTAGTGCATGGCAACCAAATTTGGAATTTCTCATTTGAATGCGACCCCCGGCGCACTATGGTAAAATGGCTGTATGGTTGTTTAAACAGTCGAACTGGCGGGGTGGGCGTTCATGGGTAACCCAAAGGACAAGCTACTATTGATCGATGGCAACAGTATCGTATTTCGCGCTTTCTTCGCGCTTCCGCCGCTGACGAACAGCAGCGGTCTGCAGACGAACGCGATATTCGGATTTACGACGATGCTGCTTAAGGTGCTGGAGGAAGAGAAACCGACGCACGTGCTCGTCGCGTTCGATGCGGGCAAGATAACGTTCCGGCACGAGGGCTATGCCGATTACAAGGGCGGACGCGAGAAGACGCCGCCGGAGCTCAAGGAGCAGTTCCCGGTGTTGAAGGAGTTGCTGAAGGCGTTCTCGATCTCGCAGTTCGAGCTGCCGGGGTACGAGGCGGACGACATCATCGGCACGCTGTCGAAGCAAGCGGAAGCGCAAGGACGCGACGTCGTCGTCGTGTCGGGAGATAAAGATTTGCTGCAGCTGGCGAGCGAGCGCGTTACCGTGCTGCTAACCCGCAAAGGCGTCAGCGAAGTGGAAAAGTACGATCCCGCGCAGATCGGCGAGCGATATGGGTTGACGCCTGCTCAGATCATCGATCTGAAAGGGCTTATGGGCGATACGAGCGATAACATTCCCGGCATTCCCGGCGTCGGCGAGAAGACGGCGCTTAAGCTGCTGCACGAGTACGGCTCGGTCGAGAACGTACTCGCGCACGCAGGCGAAATTAAAGGAAAGCTGGGCGAGAAAGTCGTAGAACATAGCGACAGCGCGCGGATGAGCAAGCAACTGGCGACGATTTTCCGCGAGGTGCCGCTTACGCATACGTTGGATGACGTTACTTACGCCGGTTATGACGCGGCTACTCTTGGAACGGCGCTGCGAAAGCTGGAGTTCAAGTCGCTCGTCGAACGGCTCGATCTCGGCAGCGCGGAGATTCAAGACGCGGAAGACGTGGAACAAGCCGCCGAGTTCGAGGTCATTCGCGTGGAAACGGCGGGCTGGAGCGGGTTGAACGATGCGCTACTTCAGGCCGAATCCTTCTACGTGGAAGCGATCGGAGACAACCCTCACCAGAGCGAAGGCATCGGCATCGCGATTGCTGCCGGGACCCAGGTGTTCACGGTTCCCTATGCCTTGTTGAAGACTGACGATGCGGGGCCGTTGCTCACATGGATCGGCAACCCTGACGCACCCAAGACGGGCTACGACTTCCACCGGACGCAGCTGGTACTTGCTTGGTCCGGTATCGACTTGAAGGGCCAATCGTTCGACGTGCAGATGGCCGCATACGTACTTGATCCGACGGACACCGATCTGTCGCTTAACGGACTGCTCGTGAAGCATGGGCTGTCGTCGATTCCTTCGGACGAGTCGGTGTACGGCAAAGGCGCGAAGTTCAGTGTGCCGGACGCCGACACGCTGTCCGTCCACTTGGCCGCCAAGGCGGACGCGGTTCGCCGCTTGAAGCCTTCGCAATCCGCGAAGCTGGAGGAGCTTGGCATGCACGAGCTGTTCTACGAGCTCGAGCAGCCGCTGTCCATTGTGCTTGCGGGCATGGAGAAGCAAGGGGTTTCCGTTCAGGCAACCGCGCTGCAGGAGCTGGGCTCGCAGTTCGAACGCCGCATCGAAGAGATGATGACGACGATTCATCGGCTCGCGGGCTTCGAATTCAACATCGGTTCTCCGAGACAACTCGGCGAGGTACTGTTCGAAAAGTTAGGCTTGCCGGTCATCAAGAAGACGAAAACCGGTTATTCGACGGATGCCGAGGTGCTGGAGAAGCTGGAGCCCTACCATGAGATCGTACGCCAAATTCTGCAATACCGTCAGCTGACGAAACTGCAATCGACGTACATCGAAGGCCTGCTGAAAGAGATCCGTCCCGAATCGGGCAAAATTCATACGTATTACCGGCAGACGATCGCGGCAACCGGACGGCTGTCCAGCCAATATCCGAACCTGCAGAACATTCCGATCCGGATGGAGGAAGGGCGGCAAATCCGCAAGGCGTTCGTGCCGTCCGAACCGGGCTGGCGCATTCTGGCCGCCGACTATTCGCAGATCGAGCTGCGCGTGCTCGCGCACATCTCCGGGGACGAAGGGCTGAAGGAAGCGTTCGTGAAGGAGCTGGACGTCCACACGAAGACGGCGATGGACGTATTCCGCGTCACGGCCGACCAAGTCGACGCCAACATGCGCCGCCAAGCGAAGGCGGTCAACTTCGGCATCGTGTACGGCATCAGCGATTACGGTTTGTCGCAGAACCTGAACATTACCCGTCGCGAGGCGGCTGAGTTTATCGAACAATATTTTCAGGCGTTCCCTGGCGTAAGGCGCTATATGGACACGGTCGTCGAGCAAGCGAGACAAGACGGGTACGTGACGACGCTGCAAGGCCGCCGGAGATACTTGGCGGACATTAAAGCGTCCAACTTCAACCTGCGGTCGTTCGCGGAACGGACGGCGATGAATACGCCGATCCAAGGAACGGCGGCGGACATCATCAAGCTGGCCATGCTACGGATGAACGAAGCGATCGTGCAGCGCGGGCTGAAGAGCCGCATGCTGCTGCAGGTGCATGACGAACTTGTATTCGAAGTCCCGGAGGACGAGCTTGCCATCATGGAGAAGCTCGTGCCGGATACGATGGCGTCCGCGATGAAGCTGGACGTTCCGCTCGTCGCCGACGTCAGCGTGGGAACGAACTGGTACGAAGCGAAATAAAGCCGCGGCGCGGCGATAGCAGCAGGAGAAAGGTGGACTAGAGCGATGCCGGAATTGCCGGAGGTCGAGACCGTCTGTCGTACTTTAAATGAACTAATCGCGGGCAAGCGGATCGACCGCGTCAGCGTGAAGCTGCCGCGCATCATTCAGCGGCCGGCCGATCCGGACCTGTTCGAGATCCAGCTTGCGGGAAGAACGTTCCGATCGGTCGAGCGGCGGGGGAAGTTCATCCGCCTCGTACTCGACGGGCTCGTCCTCGTCTCTCATCTGAGGATGGAGGGGCGGTACGGACTGTATAGGCAGGAAGAACCGATGGAGTCGCATACGCACGTGATTTTTCATTTTACCGACGGGACGGAATTGCGATATAAAGACGTGCGCCAGTTCGGAACGATGCATCTGTTCGCGCCTGGGGAAGAATTAGCGTCGGCTCCGCTGAATAAGCTTGGAATAGAGCCGCTCGACGAGTCGTTCACGTTCGAAACGTTCCGCAAGGCGATCGGCAAGCGGTCGACGAAGATTAAGCCGCTGCTTCTGAACCAAGAAGTGATCGTCGGTCTCGGCAACATCTACGTAGACGAGGCGCTGCACGAAGCGGGCATTCATCCGGAGACGGAAGCGAATCTGCTGAAGCCGCAAGAACTGGAGCGGTTGCATGCGGCCATCGTGCGTACGTTATCCGCGGCGGTCGAAGCGGGAGGTTCGTCGATCAAGTCTTACGTGAACGGGCAGGGCGAGATGGGGATGTTCCAGCATCGGCTGCGCGCTTACGGCAGAACCGGCGAACCATGCGACACGTGCGGCACTTTGATCGAGAAATCCGTCGTCGGAGGCAGGGGTACGCACGTCTGCCCGGCTTGTCAGAAACGTCGCGGGAAGCGAGGCGCGCCGGTTCGCAGCCGTACTGCGGGAACGAACGCGGTGATGCGACGGTTGGACGGGAAGCAGAAGAAGTAGGCGATTCGCCAATAATCGAGCTAACACGCGGGGCATTCCTCCGAAAGCGTGCATAGGATGAACGTAAACCGCCCGGCAGATGGGCGGGGAACGCATCCGCGCAGGAGGAACGCAGTCATGCTTGCACACCTTGCTTCGATCTTATTGCTGGCGTTCGCCGTTAGTTTGGACGGTTTCGGAGTCGGCATCACGTACGGCATACGTAAAATCAAAATACCCGTATTGTCTATTATGATTATCGCTTTATGCTCGGGCTTCATCATTCTGCTGTCGATGATGGTCGGCGTCGCGATGAGCGAGTGGTTATCGCCGCACGGCGCGTCGATGATCGGCGCCGGCATCCTGATCGCGATCGGTTCGTGGGCGTTGTACCGGTTCCTGACGAACGGGGATACCGAGAAGGAAGGGCCGGCGAAGCCTGTAGCCGCCGATTCGTCTGAGGCTGGAGAACCGCCCGATCGGAGAACCGTTCTGACGCTCGAATTGCGCATTTTCGGCATTATGATCCAGATCCTGCGCACGCCGTCGGTGGCCGACGTGGACCGATCGGGAACGATCAGCGCGGGCGAAGCTTTCCTGCTCGGCGCGGCGTTGTCGCTCGACGCGTTCGGCGCCGGAATCGGCGCGGCATTGGTTGGTTTTCAACCTTGGCTCACGGCACTGCTGATCGCTGCCTCCAGCGGCTTATTCCTCTGGATGGGAACGAGAGTCGGCTTCTGGGCGTCGGGCATCCGGTGGGTGCGGCAGCTCTCGATGCTGCCGGGTATTATTCTCATCGCGATGGGGATATTCAAAATGTTCTAGAAGGAAGAGATACGATGAACATCGGATTGACGGGGGGCATCGCCACGGGCAAAAGCACGGTGGCGGGCCTTCTGGCGGAGCGCGGAGCGTATATCATCGATTTGGATTTAATTGCCCGGGAGGTCGTCGAGCCCGGGCAGCCTGCATTGGCGCGCGTGGCCGAGCGATTCGGACAAGCCGTTCTGAGAGAAGACGGAACGCTGGATCGCAAGAAGCTCGGCTCGATCGTATTCGCCGACGAAGCGCAGCGCAAAGCATTGGAAGCGATTCTGCATCCGGCCATACGCGCCGTCATGAAGGAACGGATGGAGGCGCGCGAGAGCAACCATCCGGAGCAGCTCGTCGTCGTGGACGTACCGCTGTTGTTCGAATCGAAGCTGGAATCTTATTTTGAACAAATTATGCTCGTGTATGTGCCAAGGGAGGAACAGCTGAAGCGGCTGATGAAGCGGGACGGGTTGTCTCGCGAGGATGCAAAGCGGCGGCTGGCGGCTCAGATGAGCATTGAAGATAAGAAAGCGCTCGCGGATATCGTCATCGACAATAGCTCGGACTTGGCGCATACCGCGGCGCAAATCGACCGTTGGCGGCGAGATCGGGGGGACTGATGAGTAAGAAGGAAAAGAGACGAAGACGCATCGTGCTGCCTTTGTTGCTAGTCGTGCTTGGTCTTCTGTTCGTGCAATCGGATTGGCTCGGGCGGTTGATCTATCCGATCTCCTACAAGGAGGAGATCAAGGCCGGCGCGGCGAAGTACAATCTCGATCCGATGCTGATCGCGGCCATTATACGCGTGGAATCGAATTACAAGCACTCCGCGGTATCGCCCAAGGGCGCGGTAGGGATCATGCAAGTGATGCCTAAGACGGCGCAAGAGATTCTGACGCAGACCGACTTCAAGAACATCACGCCCGAGCAAGCCGCGCAAGAAGCCCGCGTCGGCATTCTAATGGGAGCATATTACGTGAAGTACTTGAGCAGGGAGTTCGATGGCAGTCTTCCGCTTACGCTCGCGGCCTACAACGCCGGGTTGGGCAACGTTCAGAGTTGGTTGGGCGCAGGGAAATGGGACGGATCCGAGTCGCGGCTTAGCGACATTCCGTACGGAGAGACCAGGCATTACGTGCAGCGGGTGCTTTACTATTATAAGAAGTACCGGGATTTGTACGAGACGCTGTAATCCGTAGCAATCCGTGGTAAAATAGGAAAAGGAAGCCCTGAAGCGCATCGTACGCTTCAAGACCTCCTTGATATTAAGTGCTTCCTATGCCATCGAACGGATTAACGCATGCCGCCTGCAAGTTGTTGCTCGGCGATACGAACCAGGTTGCGAGTGATATGGCCACCGAGCGAACCGTTTTCTTTCGTGGTCATGTTGCCTTGGTATCCGTCTTGAGGGATCGCGATACCCAGCTCTTGCGCCGCTTCGAATTTCAGTTGGTTCAAAGCGTTGTTCGCTTGAGGGACGAGCAATTGGTTGCTGTTTCCGTTGTTGTTGCTAGCCATTGTTGTTCACCTCCTTGCGGTTGGTAAACGTATTATGTGCGTATTGCGTCCGAACATGTAAGGTAAGGACTGGGAATCGCGATTTTTTTTATAATGGGCGAAGGAGTCTGTCGGAGAATGAGATGTCCTTATTGCGATTATAGCGGTACGAAAGTTCTGGATTCGAGGCCGGCCAACGAGAATAAGTCGATTCGCCGCCGCAGGGAGTGCGAGAAGTGCAGCCGCCGGTTTACGACGTTCGAGACGATCGAGGAGACGCCTCTGATGGTCATCAAGAAGGACGGCAGCCGCGAGGAGTTCAGCCGGGACAAGCTGCTGCGCGGATTGCTGCGCGCTTGCGAGAAGCGTCCGGTATCCGTAGGTCAGCTCGAAGTGATCGTCTCCGACGTCGAGCGCGAAGTCCGCAATACGGCGCAGACGGAAGTCGAGAGCCAGATCATCGGCGAGTTGTTGATGGAGCGGTTGTATAACTTGGACGAGGTCGCCTACGTGCGGTTCGCTTCGGTCTATCGCCAGTTCAAAGACATCAACATGTTCCTTAAAGAGCTTAACGGCCTGATGAATAAACACGGTATTTAAGCAACTGCGAAATTCATGCGATTCGCGATTGACAGCCCTGGCTGCCTTGTGATAAACTCATTTTTGTCGCTAGTTTCGGGCCTTTAGCTCAGCTGGGAGAGCGCTTCGCTGGCAGCGAAGAGGTCAGCGGTTCGATCCCGCTAAGGTCCACCAAATTAAAATGCCAAAACTCTTACAGCCGTAAGGGTTTTTTTGTTGTTTCTTTTTCTTTGACTTCAATATTTTAGTCGCGTTTTCATGATTTGGGGACGTATTGGGGACGAAAAAGTAAAATCTGCTCGTTTAATGACCCACGAACTGGAGAGGATGAATAGTACATTGTTCTTCAAAATGGGGGTAGAGCGACGTGGCGAGTATCGAAAAGCGGGGAAAGGATTCATATCGGCTGATCGTTGAAGTTGGGTATGACGCAAAGGGTAAGCGAGTTAAACGATCAAAAACAATTAAGGCAAAAGGCATTAGGGAAGCTGAGAAGGAGCTAGTGAAGTTTCAAACCGAAGTTGAAGCTGGAGAATACATAGCTCCTGATAAAATGTCTTTATTTTCTTTCCATGAAGTGTGGTGTGAGAAATATGGACAAAAACATCTCGAGGTGAAAACGTTAGAGACTTATGACTTTATGCTTAAAAATCATATCCTTCCACGAATTGGCGCATGTCGGATCTCAGATTTGAAACCAATTCATATCATGAACTTATTGGATGAGCTATCTCGAGAAGGTTCACGCAAAGATGGTAAGTCCGGGGGACTGGCATCAAGTTCGATTCGATTTGTACATAGGATTCTTAAAGATATTTTTGAAAGGGCTGTGGAGTGGCGAGTCATAAAACTAAATCCTGTGTCTGCAGTCAAACGACCTAAAATTCAAGACCGCGAGGTCGATGTGTATGATGAACATGAGGTTGAAGTGCTGTTTCATGCTCTAGAAAATGAGCCTATCCATTGGCGACTTATGATCACATTAGCACTTACCACCGGATTACGGCGTGGAGAGCTGTTGGGTTTGGAATGGAGGCATGTGGATCTACAACAAGGTACAATAGACGTTATTCAATCGCTAAGCCACAGCAGGGGAGTAAACATCTTAAAAGAACCAAAAACAAAAAACTCGAAAAGGAAAATTGCAATTCCCGACTCTCTACTTGAAGATCTTAGGGCTTATTACGTTCATGCTGCTCAATTACGCAAAATGCTCGGAGACCATTGGCAAGGTGGAGAGGGATTTCACGTTTTCTTTTCTGAGACCGGGAAGCCTTTTTATCATACAGCACCAGGAACTTGGTTTAGACGCTTTGTACAAAGAGTCGGTTTGAAGAGAATAAGATTCCATGATCTACGTCATACGTCTGCTACTTTGCTTATTAACCAAGGTGTGCATGCGAAGATCATCTCAAGCCGCCTTGGCCATGCGGATATTAGGACAACCATGAATATCTATGGCCATGCATTACGTTCAGCTGATCATGCGGCTGCAAACACTTTTAATCGATTACTTGCAACACGCGTATAAACGCTTGTGTATATCATCAAAAAGAAAGTAACTTTTCGAAGTTGAGCAACGGAGTATGAATAATTCAATTATGCAGCCTGCGGAAATACTCCAGCAGGCTGTTAAACTAACGGGCAGTTAAGCATTGTGGCGGTCAATACCGTTTCCCATAATTCTGCGTAATTATGAAACATTTACACGGGATCCGCGTTATAAATATTAGGTATTTGCAAAGATCGCTAAAATAACGTTTAAGACATTCCTGTTGAGGTGGCGTAGATGAAGAGATTCTTGAAACAATGGTTACCAAGTCTTGCGATTGTAATTATCATTTCATTAGTTGTACGTACTTATATTGCTGAAGCAATGGTAGTACCTTCAGGATCGATGATTCCTACAATAAAGATTCATGATCGAATAATTGTAGAAAAAGTAATGCCGATAACCGAATTACATCATGGAGACATTGTTGTTTTTTATCCACCGGTTAAAATTGAAGGAGTAAAAAAGCTTGTAAAGAGATTAATTGGAATGCCTGGAGATATTATTGAAATTAAAGATGGATCTCTGTATAGAAATAATGTAAGAATCACCGAACCCTATATAATGGAACCAATGGATTATAATTACGGACCCGTTCGTGTACCGGAGAACGAATACTTCTTTTTAGGAGATAATCGGAATGATAGTTTTGATTCACATTTATGGGAAATACCGTTTGTTGAAAAGAAAAAATTAATCGGGAAAGTATTATTCAATATCCCGACACATTATCTTTTTCAGTAACTCAGGAAGAAGGGGGCCGGGCCTTAAGCCTCCTCAGCTAACGGGCACGATAACGTGACAACAACAGGCTGCTGATCATATCAGCAGCCTGTTCAGCTAACGGGCAGGATAGCTCCAATATATAGTATAATTTAGTTAAGAAATTCAGGAGGCGATCCAATGAATAATGCAGAAGCCAAAAGAATAATCATTGTGACTTACATATAGATATAGAGATTCGTGAAATGAAATTCGGAGGAAAAAAATGAGCGAAATAGTTATTCCTGATAAGCAAATATTAACTAGTACAGCTGACCTACAAACCTATGACGCTATATTGGATACGGATGCAGTGGACCCAACAGCTGTTCTGGAGGCAATAAAAAAGTTTGGGGTAGAATCGTTACAAGCTATAACTTATCGTTCCTTTAACGATTCCAATCAAATTGTCTTCGAAGACAATCGGGCATATTTATCGAGCGATGCAAGTGTGGAACAAGTTGCAGGACGAGTGTTTGAAAGTTTCATCTCGGAAGTTATGAAAACATATTATGATATTGGTACAAGATTAATAATTTGGGCAACTAATTTAAACAAATATGCTCTAAAGGAAGTTTACGGATATGATTCTTTTAAGTCATTTTATGCAGACCTATTTATTTTATCAAAAGGCTCTAAGACGGCACAAAATTGGTTTCCTCATAAGTATTCTCCGTCCTCAAAAGATGATATTGAGTTCTATTTACCACCAAAAAAAATCAATGGCAAAGTGATACCTTCGCCAATGATTGGTGGATTTCAAGTTAAGGCTATTCAACAGAACGAGAAGAACGAAATTATCATTCCATTACAAATGAATCATTATAGTCGTGTTCTGACTTTGCTGACGAATAAAGATGGTGAACGCAGTTACGAACGATGTATGAAAATCATTGATAAAATGGTCTCCAAAAAAGAGATTTGTGTGGAAGACGCAATCAATTTAAAAAATAGAATTGGACACCCGTCTATGTTCTATATACCTCGGTCGGTCATTCAACAATTGTACGAACGAGTTCTTAAGTTAGAACGCAAAGATGGTATAAACATGAAGAAAAACGACGAGAAAATTGGGATAATTAGGAGTAGAGCATTGTCCCTTGGACTAATTGCTCACAATATCAACACTACCAAGATAACAAAAGGTGTTAGGACGATTGTGATGATTCCGGACAATTCAAGAAAAGAGCTTAATGCGTTCATTCGTTCCCAAAAGCCTTGAACTAACGAGGAACGATAGTTCAATTATGAAGGGCTGCCAAGTGGTAGCCCTTTGTTCAACTAACGGGCAGGAATGTGGAAAAGGTTACATGTATTTTATTGTTTTTCGAGTTGCTAAACTAGACATACTTGGGACATATGGGAGAAGTGATTCATCAGTATGAGAAGTAAAATAATTGTTATAGGAATACTTTTACTATCACTAGCTTTTAACATATATCAATGGAACACGATAAAGATGAATAAGCAAACGGAGCAATCCACTTTGAGCAGGAATATGTCGATATTAGGCTCTGATTTCATACAGGCAAGTTCTTCTATTGATGATATACTGACTGATAATAACAGGGGTTTTAACATTGGACGAGCCTTTGCCGTCTTGGAGGACGCTAGCTTTAGAGTAGATGAGATGTATGCTCATTATAAAAATGAGGATAAGATTCAGGTTTGGTATTATATTGGTCGTAGTATGAACAACGCTTATATCAAAATGGGGAAATTAATAAATGAAGCAAAATTGGACGAGGATGATGTTACTCAACTAAATAAGATTAAACAAATGTTGGATGTTTATATCGAAATGATGCAAAAGAGCAATGCGAATACTGGATACATTGACAATCAATCTCTTCTTGAAGCTGAAAAAGCCGCAGATCAATATAATAAGTAGTAAGCTTATATATTGAACTAACGGGCAGAATAGTTTAATCAATCACGAAGCCATGATGCGACATTATGAGGGGGTTCAAGCTTAATGCGAGACTTACCATATATGATTTCGAGTCTAAAAAAAGAGGAACTTGAATCGTTTATGAGAACTGAATATGCGGAAACCTTAGAAAGTGAATTAGATAATTTGCTATATGAAAGAAAGATTACCTCGATCCAAAAAGAGTTATTAATTGCTATTAAGGCTGATGAATATTATGGATATTGCGTAAAAGGCAATGCATGGGGAAGTGTTAAGTATTATTTAGAGAATTTCCCAGAGTTACTTAAAATACATGACATGCTATTTATTGATGAACCTGTTGAAAAATTCATATACATAATTTATTCAATATTAGAACTGGAATTTGAAAAGATTTTGGCATATCAAAATTTGACTTATGAAAAGCATCAAAGAAGTTTAAAAAATAGTAGAGGTATTAGTATATATATCGGATATATTACGAATCCAAGACAATACACTTTAGATGATCATCCAGTACGAAAAGCTTTTAGAATCGCTGAGAAAGCTGGTGTTCGTATTGGTTATCATTATTATCAAAGCAAAGAAGAGATGAATGGTCACTATTGTATTGCAAACATTAGAAACTTCCCAATAGTTGAAGATGATTTTGGAGACTTTTCTAAAGCAGATGGGGGATTTAGGGAAGACCTAGAAGCCGGTTTCAAGTCTTCATGGGAAGCCAATATTGCAAGGCTTTTAAATTTTAAGAAATTAGATTGGGAATATGAGAAAGCTTCTGAAAGTTATAGTACAGAAATCGGTTATTACATACCAGATTTTAAAGTAATAGATAAGGAAGGGAAAACCTATATTATAGAAGTTAAAGGGTACTGGGACGATAGAAGTGTTAAAAAAGTATGGTCAGCTATAACACAAAGCAAAGATGAGAAGATAATAATAATTGATTCTGATTATTATAGTATCCTTAATAACGAATATAGTAATACTATTCCAAATTGGGAGACTACAAAAACACCAAACGCTTCGTTTGTGCTCCCAGTTATTGGGCTTACCGTAGGGAACCGTATGGCTACCGTACAAACATTGATTGAAGGAGTACAAATGAAGTTGCTTAGGGAACCTAATAATCCCTATGATAAAAATGCTATTAAAGTATTAACAAAAGACAATAGAGAAGTCGGATATATTAGTAAAGAATGGGCATCTATTTTCGCATATAAAATTGATTGTGGCTTTACGTATGAAGTTTACTTAAAGAAAATGCAAATAGACAAAAAGCGTATATATATAAATTTATATACTGAACCAACATATACTTCTGAGTTGTTAAAGAAGATTGGCTTTTTATAATCTAGGAATAAATCGACCACTTTCATCTTTTATGAAGTGGTCGATAGTAATTAGAAGCTAATGAAACCTTGTAGTCGTAACAATACCTTTAACTGGCAGATCGATCACCATAATGAATTAGCATGCCCAAAAGCGAAGAAACACCAGTACATACTGCCATTGGCCATGAATTCCCGCCACCCGTTAAAGTCCGAGCAAACGGAAAACCACCGTTTCATCGGACTTTTTTGCTTCGCAAATATCAGATGCCCGGCGGCATGGTTTGCCGCTTGGCTCACGAACATCCTAAAAGCTGTGCAGCGCGCAGGGAGGATATACCGTCGAAAGCCCCTTGAGTTCGGAGGGCTAGGGTAGAGTGGTGACAGCATCAAAGGAGCCCGCATAATTACAGGAGTCGATATATTCTTAACGGCTTAATAATTGGTTTCGGTGCTATTAGTCTTGTAACGGGAAGTGTTTTTGTACTTAAACAAGGTAAATAACCTTGTAAGAAATCGAACTCCAACAAGTGTCGGGTAACTAGAACATTGCTCTAAATATCAAACACTGCGATGATATTGACCTACGTCTTTTTTTTGTGAGGCTATCAACAAGAGAAGCTCGCTAGCAAGTCGTAAGAAAGCCGCCGGTAAACTACGGCGGCTATTTTTATTTTTCGAACAGTTCTTGTTTTGTATCATTTTCAGGCCGAAAGGGTGTACGAGAGATGGAGAGATGACTATATCACTGATGGTGTAGTCGCTGAAGAATCTTTCGTTGAAATTGTAGAGTCCGAAGATGGTTTCGAGGATTACAAGATTATCAAAAAGGTCATTGCTGTAATCGACAATGAACGTACCGAACTCCGTACTCCGAGAGAAGAAGGATTCGATTGGGATTATTGGGCGAAATGGCAAGAGGTTACTGCGTAGTTCGACGATAATGTGTATTAAAAGATAAGGTGCTTATTCAACTATCGGGATACATTAGTTCATCGGAACAAGAAGCAACTGAAAAAGCCAATCAGAATTTGTAATGATATATTACGCAAATGGAGAACGATAGATCAAACAGTGACATTCAAGGATAGCCGCACGAAAAAACAACAAAAAAGTTCCCATCAGTTCTGGGTGGGAACTTCTTTGTTGTTTAAGTGGTTGCTACATCATTTGTTTGTAGCCAGCAATCAGATTGAAACCAGAACATCCAGGGGTAAGGCATTGTTCTGGTTTACTAACTTCAAAGAAGTCCTTCCCACAAATGGAACACGTAAATTTTTGCTTTAATTGACGGGTTTTCTTTGCTGCAGGAATAGTCCCTACGATTCTTGCTACCTTTTCTTCCTTTACGGGATCAATTGTTTCAGGCAAAGGAATAAAGTCGACCATTTCTCTTTGGTAGTCTAGACCGTAGTTGGGTGAAGAAGATCTAATCGACGATACGAAATTTTTTACCTCGGATAACGATGTTGTTTGAGTTATTTCTGGGAGAGCATCCAGCAATTTTTGTCCATATCTTCTCCGTTTGTCCAAAACGCGACGATCCAATATAGATACTATTCCGTAATCGGTTTTGGATCTGATTAGTCTTCCGAAACCTTGTTTCATTTTAATAATCATTTCTGGTACATTGACTTCATTAAATGGGTCCAATCCATTATTTGCAGCTTCTGCTTTTTTGAATGCTAAGTACGGATCCTCCGGGGAAAATGGCAACCTGACAATGATCACGTTTATTAATTGCATACCTGGAATATCAAATCCTTCCCAGAATGCCCCGGTAGCAAATAATACGGAGGATTCAGCGCTATCCTTGAACTTCTTGGACACGTATTCTTTACTACCATCCGTTTGTTTCATCAATTTCCACGGAAGTGATTTTAAACAGAAGTTTCGATAACTTCGTTCCATATGCTCGTGCGAAGTGAAAAGTATAAGTGCATGGCCGTCTGTAATGGAGAGTAATTCTTCGATTCTTTCATCAACTGATCTAAAATATTCATCAACAACAGTATCTCGTTTGTATTCGTGGAGATCCTCTGGGATATATAAGAGAGACTGATTCTTATACTTAAAGGGGCTGGGCAGCTCCCTTTTGAAAGTATTACTACCAGGTAGTCCAATGCCATTTAAAAAGTAATCGAATGATTTATTTGAAGATAGCGTTGCAGATGTCATAATTAGCGGTATTTTATTGAGATTATACTGAAATGAGAGCAGATCACCAGTAGATTGAGTTACATCTCTTGGTAATGTGACAACCTGATTTTGTTCAGGTTCAAACCATGTAATGAACTCAGTCGATCGGATGTCATACAAAAAATCAAGACACCGTTCAATCCGTTCAAATATTGGATTGTTTTCATCGTTTAATTGCAAATATAAGGTGTCTTTGATATCCCTAAACATCTTATCAAGTTGACTCGCTGTTGCATGGCTTGACTCGGGTAGTGAAATTCTTGAAGGTGTTTCATCATAGTTTTTCAGTGCGCTATTAATTTCTGCTTTGAATCGACGTGCTGTATTCAAGTAAATTTCCCTTTTGGAAGAGGATATGATCAGATTTCTGTTAGAAAAAACTTTTTCAAGTGCTTGATGTAGTTCGTTCACCCGGAACTTACTGCTGAATAGGGTGACGCCTGCTTGTTCCAAATTGTGTGCCTCATCGATTACAATCGCGGAAATTTGAGTAGAGAACAACAACTTTGATGGATTTTCATATCGCATCCTGAGGTCCTGTAGTAACTGACCGTGATTCGTGATAATGAAGTCATTACTACTATCTTGAAATGAGTCTCGTGTTCTCCAATACTTACACTCGTAATATAAAGGGCAATGTGAGCAATCTTGCGTCGTTTCAATATTAATTAACTTCCAAGTTTGGTCTTCTAGGTCGCCAACTTCACTACGATCACCAGAATGAGTGGAATATGTCCATTTATCTAGTTGTCTAATCTGCTCTTCTGACATACTTCTTTTAAGTTTGTATTTATTATTTTGGAATTTCAGTTGACACAAGTATTGCTGGCTTCCTTTTGCGAGTACAACTTTATAGGAATACCCTAATTCTCTTAATAGCAGCAAGTCTTTATTTAGGATTTGTTCCTGTAGGTTGATTGAGGACGTTGCAATAATAGCAGGGCCTTTTGAGCCCGTTCGTTTCTTCCAAGCGAGAAGAGGAAACAAATATGCAAGAGTCTTACCAGTTCCTACTTTTGCCTCGATGGCTGCGGGAATCTTAGTTTCTAAACTTCTCGCGACAAATTGACTCATCGAAATTTGCTCCCATCGAATATCAGGAGTTAATCCGTGCTCCTTGAAGTAGTTCGGAATTTCTTCTTCGAAAAAACGAAAAATCTGCTCATTCAACGGATGCATACTTCGCCCCCAAATGCGAACATAGGTTTGTTTATAGTATATCAAACTATGTAAATTACTGTAAGAGATAAATCCAGTATTCGACAAAGTTAGTGTCTCGAACAGTGGCATTGGGATGCCAGTACTTTGTTGAATTGAACTTTAGTATCTAAATAAAGAAATATTCGGCCCCTATGAGAGCGATTATTTTATTCAATGGCTGATGATATTTCGTCTTTCGATTCTTGTAGTATCCTACATAGAAATTTAAAATCATCCTCAGTCATTTGATTATGAGGCAAATATGACCGGATGATTTGATGACATTCAATAGTTAGCTTCGAATATGAACTTAGCGAAAGCCCTTTACGGTTAGAGATAGTCTTAAGTTCTTCAATGTTTGTATAGATTGTTTCCTTCTCTGATTCCGCTTTATGTTGAGGAACACGAATTTCAACAGAGTAAGTCGTTACGCTAACGGAGAACGATAGTTCAATAATAAATAATCTCAATTGAGACGGTTAATAGGCTGCTCGAGAACAAATAAATTGCCGTATTCATATCGGAATTCTGAACAACGGTTTTGTATCCGGAGGATATCCACTGTGAATTAACATCAATGGGATCAGCTTAATCAGGAAACTGAATTTCATCTATCGTTGCTACAGGTAAATAACGTAAAGTGGTTTCGGGATACTTATGTCGAAGTTGTCTCTGGATGATGGATAGATCAACTCCTCGGCTCAATAGAAGGGCAGCCATTGTATGTCTAAGACAGTGAGCTGTTATTTTGGGAATTCCGGCTATCGCGCAAAGTTTGTTCAAGATGAGTTGGTTTATTGTTAATTGATTGAACTTCTTTCGTTTCTGACTGAAAAAGACATTGTCATTCCCTTCTTCTTGCCATTCCAGATGACTGGGGTGATTTATTAAGCGCTGTAGTTCCGAACTAAGTACTTTCGGCATAAATACCGAGTTTGCTTTGGTTTTCTGTCCGCGATCTACATAGATGATATTCCGTTGGAAATCTAACTGACCAATTGTCAGTTCTCTGATTTCTTTGTTTCTTAATCCCGTTGTCATCATAAGTAGTACTAAAACTGAATGCATGCGTAAGAAAGGGTCTCTTTTGTCCAACTCCCGACATGCGTTTAAAAGTTTCTCGCAATCCTGTAACGAAATCGATCTGTCATTGGCTTTGTGTTCGAAATAAGGGTTTTTAAAGTGAGCCATAGGATTTGACTGTATTAGCTTAATGTCTTTGAGGAAAGTGAAGAAATTCCTTAATGCACTGACATGCATATACAATCGGCTTTTTGTTTTGTTCGATGCTTCCAAATAGCTAAAGAATCCGGTAATGAATTCCCCATTTATCGGCATGTAAGAACCGTCATCCTCGTAGTAGAAGAACTTATCAAAATCTAACGCGCCAGAATAACCTTTTTCGATAACTAGATAATGTTCGAAATTTAATAAGCAATAGTTGTAATGATCCAACGTTGATTTTCTAACGTCGGTGAGTTTGTACCATTGTTGAAAGTAATTAGACTCTTGTAATAGATTGTTCACCTAAACATCGCCCACTTTCTTAGCAAAAGGATGTTGTTCAACTGCTTTTCTGAGCTGGTCATTAAAGAGGTCCAAATATATGGCTGTACTCTTAATGTCTTTATGACCGAGCAACTTAGAAATGGTGAATATGTCGAGGCCGCCTTCTAAACCGTACACTGCGAAACAGTGCCTAAATGTGTGTACATTATATGGTCTTTTTCTCCCATCTTTAGTTTTGGGTATAGTTGCGCATTGGTCGTATATGTTGGATACAAAAGTTTGAATTGTTTTTGGATCCAAAGCATGTTCGCCATTACTTGCGGAGAAAATATATAACTCTTTGTATCTATCTTGTGATAGCCTTTTCATATGCGATGCGTAAGTAAAATTAATGTAGTTGAGTAAAATAGATACACCTAGTAAGTTAATGTTACGATAACGCTTTTCGTTTTTGCTTCCCTTAGGAATTATAGAAATCAAGCGTTTATCTACGTTGAGGTCTCCGATTTGAAGGTTTATAAGTTCGTCCAGTCGGATCCCTGATGTAAGAAATGTCATTACGATAGCGTGGTTGCGTAATCCTTTGCTTGATGCTGCAGCTAGAGCTGTTACCTCAGCTAATTGGGCCTTTGTGAGAGGTCTTGGCAATGAGTCCACGTCGTTCTCGCTATCACGCCTCCATTTGATTTTTAGTACCTTTTTTAAATCGAAGTCATCCAATGATTTTGAGAAATATCCTTTTAAGGTTACCCTAAAAAAAGTCCTTAGAAATGCACTTTTCTTTGACTTAGTGTTGGTATGAAGTGAACTATCCAAATAGTCGAGTAAAAACTGTGGGCTGGAAGTATCAATAAACATCGCTGAATCTCCCAACTTCAATTCGACGAAGTTACTAAATTGTTTTAGCTCTGATTTATAAGTCTTTTTAGTTGATTCGCTTGTTCCCAAGAAGTTCGAACTCGTGAGAAAGAGCTCACAAGCCTCTTTATACGTTGGATTAATCGGCTCAGGAGGCGATGTAGGACGCAACATTCCCATTTCATTGAGGACTTTCTCCAACAATTCAGGTGAGTAGGTTGCTATGACATTTTGTATCTCAGTACGAAGGGTGTTTAGAGGTGAGTTCCGTTCAATAATGGGCATAAGCTGCCCCTCCTATTTTTGTGATGGACATCTCTTAGAGAAGTTGCTATGATCTAAGTAATATTAGTTAATTATTTTTCTTCGCTGACACACTTTCGGTGAAGATCGAGAAGGGCTACGCCCGCATATGGTGGAATTCTAGGAAGTAAGGCATACAAAATTGGTATGTCTTTTTTTGCGTTCTATAAGGGTTATAAAGAATAGTCAATTTTTTCGGCGGCTTGTCGTAGCTTCTCATTGCTACGATGAATGTATTTACTCGTGCTCGCCGGTTTAACATGACGAGCTAGTCTCATAAGTAGCTTTGGTGTGCATTGAGGATGCTCAGATAATCTGGTGATATAGGTATGCCTAAAGAGGTGGAATCCAATATTCTCAAACGACCAGCCTGCTATCAGGCAATATAATCGATGGTACTCGTAGAGTCTTTTTTGGAATGATATTGGTTTGTTAGTCAAAGAGCCAATCTCTGCTACATCGGGATATTTTTTCAGTATAACTTTGATTGGTTCAGGAATCGGCATAATGGAGTTTTCCCCTTCTTTTCCTTTGAAGGATATATTCCATGTGGACTGGTTGAAGTTATCCCAACTCAGACTAGTCGCCTCGGAAATTCGTAATCCTAGGTATAGCATTAAGCTGTATATCAGTAAGTGTTTGGACGGTTCAGGTGAAAAGATTCGAACTATATTAAAAAAACGTTGGATCTCTTCTGTACTCGGTATTTCCCGGTAGTGGTAGTCGTCAAAGGTCAAACCTTTGATGTCATATGCAACATCACATTTTAATAACGCTAATTGATGTAGTGATCTAAACAGAGACCGTAAGTAATAGAACTGGGTGCTCGCATTTTTATCATCCATCAGATTGCCGGAAACTTGTCTTTTTAAATAAAGACGATATTCAAGCAAATGCGCATTTTGGATTAGATGGAGTGGGATGTCATTGATATTGAAACCGGAGAAATTGACATAGTTCTTACACAACCATTTCAGGAACTCGCAGCAGGACCGCTTATTGTCGTTGATAGTTTCTCGAGTCCTGCCATTCTTTTGGAGAATTTGTAGGTGCAGTTCGACTAATGGATGGCAAAAGGGTTGAGCAATGGTTTTTGTTGTTTTGGGTATTATTACTTTACTGAATGGGTTGAATTGACGATATAGTGAGCCCAACAGTTTGCTCTTCTTTTCATTCAATTCGAATTTTGTTCCATAGGATGTATACATTTGGGGATCGGACAGGACAGTTTTATCTACTGAGTTCGGGTCGATTCGGAGTTCTATCGCACAATAATCAATGAAATCCGTGACCAAAAGATATCGTTGATAAAAGTCATACGGATGCTTATTCGAGTGTTTTTGAAACCAATTTAATACTCCTTGAATTTTTATACGACTTACTAAATTGGCGAAGATCCATTCGGTAATGCCACGGGGGCCTTTATAAGGGGTTTGCTGCTCATTTTGGAAATTGATCTCGAACAACCCGTTCAAAATGTCCACCACCTTCATCTTTGAGGTATTAGTAACATTTTGATCCGATTGAATGAGATCCAAACATTCCATAGAAACTTTTTGCGTAGAAGAGGTATTCCACGAAAAATCTTTCTTTTCTTGATTCCACGCCGTGGAGTCCTTCAGCTCACGCGAAAACTCGTCGATAATTTCGGGCAGGTTGAGTGTTTCTAATGGGTTTGTTTCTATTTCCACTTGAGTTGCACGCTCCCTTATCAAATGAATAAATGTAACCCGTCCATGTTCCTTCCCTGGTTACTTTCACTTGTAGAAGGAGGTGCTGCCTATGGATCAAATTACTTTATCAGCAGTGTTGATTCATTTGCCGGGATCTAGAAAATTCCGCCATAGATGGCGAAGAACTATTCTGTATAGCCCAGGGAACATGTGGCGTCGCATCGAAAAGGGAAAAAATTCTCACCTTTTTCTTAAAATTCATCTTGCATTAAATGTCGTCGCCACTGGAAATGATAAAATTCTCCACTTTCTTGATAAAATTTAAGTTGTCGATGCCGGCTTGTTATGAATGTTTATGCACGTATAGGACGTGAAGTGCTTCGAAATTTTTGACACTTTTTCTCACTTTTTTGTCACTTGAATTCTAGTGCATCTTTGCATAAATATGCGTGATTATCCGAAAATATCGTGGAGATTTACAACGAAAAGAGGCCATCTATACGGCCTCATATCGATACTCTTTTGGTGGAATAATTCGATGAGAACCTTGAAAGGTCGATCTTCATCTCGCCGTTGACTGACTTTGTTTCCAGGGCTTTCAAAGCGCTATTCAATTTGTCGCCGACATTTTCGCTGTTGTTTGCGATAAGCTTTTCCTTGATTTTACTCAAAACTTCAACTTCTTCTAATGTTTTTATATCATCGGTGTTTGATAATATTTTTCTGATCTTCTCCATTGTTGCTAAACTATCAGCCGCAGACTTATCGAGAGAGGTAATGATGTAATCGATCTTCATTTCACCCGAATCAAGTTTTTCCTTTAGAACTTTTATTGCTTGTGCAATGTCCAATATTGCTTCCTCCTTCAAATTTCCCCCGATCTCACCCACCGAGACAATGCGAGTCGTCATGCCCGCCCGATTAAGCGGCGTCCAGTCGATGGACAACGGCTTATAATCCACAACGTTCGTTTCATTTCCGACTTGCTGAAGTTTCGGAAATCCGAAGATGCTTACTTGAGTGATTCTACGAGAACGAATCCAGCGTTTTAAATCCTTAGCCGCTGCATCAATCACACCTCTGAAATAAGCGCGATTTCCCTCTATTTTTGCGCCGATCCAATGCGTGACCGGAGGCTCAAAATCGGTAGCGACATCTTCTGCTTTTTGATGTCCCAAAAAACCGGAGAGGGTATATTTATTGACGTACTGGACAATCGCGTTTAAACTCTCCGGACGATAGTTCCAGCCTCTTGTTGACTTCCCAGCGGATACCTCAACGACGACTTCCATTGGGTCGTCATCTCCTTGCTTAATCGCTTCTACATCCACACCAGGCGCAGCAGGAATTCGAGCGGGACTCATTTCCCCCGTTATTACCGCTGCCAAAAAAACTTGCTTTTCCATCTCGCCCCACCTCATATCAACTCGTCTTTCGAGAGCATTTAATGTCTGTTTTCCAAAACTCGCTTGATCTCTTGCGCCATCTGATACCCGACTTGTTTTGCAAGCTCGTCGTAGTTGATCTCGTTGCTGACTTGTAGATTAATCAGTCCTGGCTGGAAGTTAAACTTGAAGTCGTTGTTCATTGTTTGATCTGGCGTTTTGAAAGGCACCTTGACTTCAGGCGTTCCATAGAAGTTTGACTGCTTCAGAACACCGATCGTATCGAGCGTCAGTTTTAGCATTTCTTGTGGAGATTTCTTAGTGTCAGTGTGCCTTTCAGGAAGTATTCTGTCCATGTCACCGACCCACATCTGGTAACGCCAATCTTTTTTTGCTTCTTCCTTAGAAGGAAACCAGTCTTTTACAGGTGTCGTGATCGCTTGGTATGCAATTCCCGCCAAGCCTAGTCTTGTTGCAAATTTAGAAGCAGTGCCAAGTACTCCTCCGCCTGGTGGAGCTTTCGGCGGGTTCACTTCTTTAGGCAGCGTTTGGTAACGGGGGTTCCAACCGGGTGCGTAAGGGCTTTTCGGGTTCGCTTGGACAAGCGTGCGTGAAGCCGCTGCCGTTGATGCTGCTGTTGTCGCCGCAGAACCTTCCGCCACAACAGCCGCTGGGCTTCCCTTGAATACCTTCTTCAGCAGGGAAGGGATTTTCAGCTTCTTTGCAAGCTGATAACCTAGGAACCCGTATATCCCTGTTTCCGTTGCCGCGGCCATCGTATTATCCCAAGACGGTTGGGTAAAAGCTTTCTTATTCGTTTCCCATAGGTGAGACAAACCGTCTTGAAAAACGTTACCCATTCCGTTGAGAATCGACGATCCGACCGATTCACCGAACGAAACGAGTTTGTCTTTACCTTTATCGTTGTACCAGCTCCATAGCTTGTCCGATAGATCAGCGACGACATATTCCACTTTGCCGCCGAAATCCAATTTTTGAAATTCTGGATTGCTGAAGTATTGGGTATTTAAATATGAGAAAGCCTCTTCGAATTTATCCCCGATCCAGTCAGCAGCGCTAGACGCTGTTCGTTTTAGGGTCTCTCCCCAGCGGTCGATCGTCGCTTCGTTGTTCCCGATCCAATCGACGAGCTGCTGAAGCCTCGGCTGGATGCCTGCTCGGATGCCATCGCCCCACTTCAACAGAATCTTGTTGTTGAACGTATCCTTGATGTTGGAGCTAAGGCCCAATAGGGATTTTGATTGTTTCGCCATTAGGTTCGGGAACCGCTGGTTCATCCCATCGATCAGCGCGTCGATAGCTTTGTCGGCAGGGATAAGACCTCGTTCGGAGAGTTTCATGACTTGGCTAGTCGTAATACCCATCCGCTTCGCCAGCATGTCCCATGCCGGGATGCCAGCCTCGGTGAGCTGAAGCATTTCTTCGGCGGATACTTTGCCCTTGGCCTTCATCTGACCTAGCGCGACGGATAGCCGGGAAACACCATCGCCGCCCAAGCTAAGCCCAGAAGCAGCGTTACCGAGCGCCGTCATCATCGGTAATATCCTTTCTGCGCCGAAGCCGAAGGCGAGAAGACGCTTCGACGAGTCTTGCAGTTTGGGAAACTCAAACGGCGTGTTGTTTGCGAAATTTTGCAAATCAGAAAGGAAGGCCTTCGCTTTTGCGGCTGAACCAAGCATCGTTTCAAAGGCAATCGCCGATTGTTCCATTTGCCCCGATAGGTTAAGAGGCGCGAAGACGCCGCCGTAAGCGCCAGCACCGATGCCGAGAAGCGCGGGGAGCGAGAATAAAGCGTTCTTGATTCTCGTGATGGCACCGAAAGCCATGTCCTTTGCCGCGATTGTGACCGTCCACGAACGACGGGATAAAGCCGTCAAGCTGGACATGATCCGCTTAGTCGGCCCGGAAATCCTATCGATCAAACGAGCTGCCGGACTGATGCGCATTTTGTTCAACAGTTCCGCGCGTTTGCGCGTGCTGTCGATGAACTTATCCGTCGCTCGCAGCTTGTTTTTCGTTTCGGTTTCGCCCGTCGTCCCGATGACGACATCCACGCGCATAAATTCTTCGGACATTGATTACTCACCAACTTTAACTTTGAGTGCCTTACTTACGCCATTAAGCGTTCAATGACTAATCGGCCAGCGCCGCTTGTTCGATAGATTCCAGTTCGACGATGATTTGATGCCGTTCGTTTTCCATTTCGCGAATTGGCCTATAAAGCGCATTGCTCTGCAATTCCATGTCCTGCTGAGCCTGATGAAATTCGTTTGACAATTTGTCCACTTTTGCACGAAGGGAAGATATCTTCTTGGCAGCCTTTTCCCGCAGATCAGCGGCAGCCGTCTCCAGTTCAGCAGCCCGCTCACGCAGATGATCGGCTCGGCTCGTTGCTAATCCTTCTTCGAGAATCGAAATTTCCATGTCTAGTTGCGTTAGCGCGTCCGTGAGTTCTTTTGCCTTCGCTACGTCGCCGGACGGATCGCCGTCCGCCAGTACCGTTTGATTGATTTTCTCTTTGGCGTCGGACAAGGACACTTTCGCCGCCTCGCGCTGCTGCCGCTTGTCTTGCAAGCGCTCCGCATACTTCTCATGAGCCGTCTTATTCCCGAATTTGAACATATTCGTTTGCTCCTTCATATTTTGGTAGCCAGAAATGACTTTCTCATTACTTCTGGCGTAAAACTTGCAAAATGCCATTTACAGACATCCGGTATTTCTTCGCCAACTCTCGTACATTAAATCCTGTGAATTCTTGGCGAATGAGCGCATTCCTTATGACGCGTTCCGTTTCCTTTTCTACCGGAAGATATACCTTCTCGCCGCCGAAGTGTTTCATGATGGAAATCGTCGCATCAACGCCGATTAGCTCGGCCATTTCGTTGTACGGAGATGGGAACTCTTCTGGCTTTAGCTCTCGAATCAGGCTTTCAAATGTCATTGTAAACATCCCGACTCTCTCAGAATCGTTCCTATCCAGTTTTCCGTAACACCGTACTTAATCGCCAATTTCCGCTTATTCGTGCCGTTGTATTCCTTCACTATCTGGCGATTACGGACGACGCGAATGACGGACTCTTCCGTAGGAAAATAGGTTTTCACTCCGCCGTATTGTTTCATGAACTTAACCGTCAACTCCGACCCGATCAATTCGGCGATTTCATCATAAGGATACGGGAACTCTTTTGGCGGCAGTTCATTCATCAAATGTTCAAATCCCATTTGTAACCCCCTGTAGAACGATTTGATACTATCAGTTTAGCGTAGTAATTACCCAAACTACTTTCAACTTGAAGACAAAAAAGAGAGGGCTACGCTTTCGCCCTCTCAATCTTCGGCTTGTATATGTCAAGCCTCTTTGCCAATTTCAGCAGCACTTTCGCTTTGGTGCGATAGACAGTCACTTCACTCATATGGAGCGCTATGCTGATGGCGATATAAGTTTTTTTCTTTCGGTAGAGCAGGTCAAGTAGTTTTTGCTCTTCCTCTTCAAGCTGCGTCATTGCCTCCTCGATCTGATGCACGCGGTTAAAATCTTGATAATCAAATAGCGATGGAGTAGAGGGAAGGCTTCTTTTCCATTCTGGATACTTCAATATCCAACGTTCAGTTTCAATGAACCAATATTCCTTTGCGATGCCCATTTGAATTGACACCTCTCTTAAAGAGCACCGCCATTACCCACTGGATAATGGCGGAAGAGCTTCTCTTCGAAACGTTTGTTCAACTGGCCGTAAATAAGATTTTGGCTTTCATTTGAATGTCACCAACTGTAACGGAAATTCCGTCTTTATAGCCCTGACCATGAAGCATGCCAATGGCATAAGCTTTTTCTATTAAACGAGTGGTGATTACGGTATGCGCATCTTCGTATTCAATTAATAACTTTTGATGTTCCGGTATCATATTAGCGAGTAGAAGATGACTGATCCTGTCATAGACTTTCTGGAGATTCTTTTCCTCTTCTGCCGCTTCTTGATCGGAATTTGCTTCCAATACTTCGTGGCCATGTTCTCCCAATACGTTCTGAAGCTTAGAGGAGATGGATTCGTTATTGTTGTTTTTTTCCATTTAGATCAGTCCCCTTCATACAATTGTTTATTCTTGCGGCAGGATGAGAACAGATACAAATGAATACAGTAACTCAATCTTCATCAGGTATTCAGTTGTTTTTGAATAAACCTTTGAACAGCAGTGTGTGAAACTGGATTCTCCGATGTGGAGATAGTAGTGGCAATATCACGCAGTGTTCGTCCGTTGTTGAACAACTCGACAACTTGATCTGATAATCCGAGACGTTCCACTTTTGTTTGGTACATCCCGAATCGGGTAAACTTTCTTATCTTATTCGGAATAACTGCTGAACGAATTGTCTCACGCTGAAGAGATTGAATGTCCCTTCTCAAACTGGCGATCTGCTTCAACACTTCCTTGCAGACCTGACAAGACGGACACACCGACACTTTATCCCTCCTCGATCAGGATGAATACTTATTTATCTTTATTGCATGGTGGTTACCTGACAAACGCCTTCGGAAACCGCGTTATCACGCGTGATAACGCGCCTCTGCAACTATCCGAGTGGTTTTGTACCCCCTTTATTGCAAACGGTCAGATAAAGCCATTCTGTCAGTGAAGTTTATTCTTGTGCCGAGCCAGTACATTTTTAAGAGATTCTATCAAATTGGATGCCATTCGCTTTGTCAGCCAATCCATATGATCGATCTTGTAGTATTTTTTGATGAACTTCCTTAGATGCTCAGGCTCGTAGGCCCAGCCCAACTCATTGGCAAGTTGCTCGATCTTGTTACGCTGGGCGTTCGTCATTCGATATTCACGTGTGGCGGGCTTCGCTTTCTTTTTCCCCGACGTTTCATTTATCGCGTCTATCACAGCACAAGCTTGTTCCTTACTCAGACAGGACAGCCTTGCCTGTCCTGTCACTCGCTCGGTCGTGACACGCAACACATCTTCATCCATCCCGACTTCCTTTGCCAGCACCCATATTTTCTTCAGAAGCTGCGGCGGTGTCTTAGTGGATGTATTGCCGCTCATAGTACCACTCCAATTCTGCTGGCGTAATTCGCTCCAGCCATTCCGTTCGCTCCGACGAATCGGCGCTGAAAAGCATGGCGAAGAGATCGCGCATTTCAAATAACGATGGATTACTAGCCATATTGATTTTTTCCTCCGTCGCTTGCAGATTCGTCTTGCCTGATGACGAACGGACAAGATTGGCAAGCACGCAGCGTCGCCCACAAGTTCCCGACTTCCATGCGTGAGACGAAGCGACAGAGCGGGGAAGAGGTGAGAATGAAAGGAACGCTCCCGCCCGAGGCTGAACGGGTTGAAGTTCCTTCTAAAAAGCGGTAAACTGCTTATAGTGTATTTTTTCTCTTTGTCGTAGCGTTGTACACGAGGTGCATGGGACGTGGTTCCTGTGAAGTCGTGCGCTGCGGCTTTTTTCTTGTCCAAGATGTTTCACCTTCCTTTCTGGCTTGCCATCATCAGGCGGGGGAGGCCAATCGCCCCGCGACGCTCCAAGCAGGAGCGTTTCGGCATTACGTGACACGAAGTCCATCCAGAAGAACCTGAAAGGGCTTCATGGCAGCCATAACCTTTTCGTACAAGTCACGATGCATCGTTTGGGTTTCCGAACATTCTTCATCAATCGTCGATTCCGACAGCACATTCGCAATTTCTTTAATCGCACGCTGAATTTCCGGCTTTGGATTAATGTGAGAAATCATGACTACATCCACAATCAGCTTCTGTTGCTTCATTAGAAACTCATCCATTAGTATCATTTCTTCCTTCGGATTCAGTTCTTCGAAGAAGCGTTGTACCATGAGCCATTCCGGAACAGTCGGAATACGTTCTCCCTTTTCAAAGCTTTCAAGCATTTCAGCCGAAATCGGAACCTTTACCGCTAATTGGTCGTATGTCAACCCGCTGGCTTTCCTGTGAAACCTCAAGTGACTCGCGAATGTTTCCACTATTCATCGTCTCGTTTTCTTGACCTGTCATCATCAGGCGGGGGCGGTCAGTCCCTCCGCGACGCTCCCGATCTGGAGCGTTTCGACATTTATCCGACTTGCTGCTGTGCATGGTACGCATATATCTGCTCTACAATCATTCCGTTCTTCCAAGTGAAATGAATCTCGCCGTCCTCCAGCCGCAGAATGACGCAGCCGGGGAGTAGATCGGCGGTATAGCCTTCAGCCAGATATTCCTCGTGTATGCGCCGGAAGATGCTTGGCGATTGCAAGATGTCGCCAACAGGCCGGACGATTCGTTCCCGAACACACTTCATTCCCATACCCGATTCCCTTCCGTATCAGGCGTTCGCCGTGAGATTGATTTGCCCAATTTGCATGACCATATCTTCGGTGATGGCGCAGCCTTCCGTCATGTCGAGCAGCACATCCAGAATTTCCATGCAGTTCCGTAGCCCGCCTTTGCGTGGGTTCATGGCAAGGTGAATCATCAATTTACGCGCTGCGGGCGTCAGATTCACCCGTTCCAGCAATTGCTCGACTTCTTCGCGTGATGGGCCTTGCAGACGCTGGTGATACGGGGCGCGGTCGGCTAAACGCTTCAACTCCGGGCGCATGTCTGCCAGATCAATCAAAGTTTCCGCCAGCGCGAAATTCCCGCATAGCGCGATACCGATGCAGCCGACTTCATCATAGATGTCACGCAGCACTTCATATTTCTCGGCCGTTTTGAGCAAGTCGGCTTCATCAAAGATCAGGAAGCGCGGTGTGCGTTTCAACTGCTTTTCGATTCGGCGCTGCAATCGGCTGGACGTTCCTTTGTCCGACAGGCCGATCGCGTCGGCTATCGATTCCAGCAAGCTTTTGATCGTGTGCGTGGTTTTGCAGCGAATATACAGGGATGTACCCGGATTAGCTTTCATATAGGCTTTCAGCGCTTCGGTTTTGCCCAAACCGGGATTCCCGGCGATGATACCGAATTTTTTCTTGGATGCCGCTTTTTTAAGCACGTACCGAATGCGTTTGACATCGTTCGTTTCAATGAAGGGAAGTTCGTCGATGCTTGAGACAAAATCGGCATCGGTGACGACTTCTATCTCTTTGGGTTGCTTCATCATGCCCCGGCTTTGCAAAAAGACATGAACCCTTTCGCGCAGTTCTTCACTTTCATTGCATTTTCCGTTAATATAGAGGGAGATGAGGCTCTGAGACCGTCCAAGTACCCGAGCTACATCTTTGGTTGTTCCGCCCTCCTCCTTGATGAACCGATGGAGGAGGGTTCGTTCTTTCGACCACTCCTCACGTTGAACCAATTTCTGCAATGCCATCTGTTCCGCCTCCTCGATCTATGGATTATCCTTCCGTGCCTTCGCGCAGAATGTATTCATCAAATGCACTTAAGGTCTTTACTGGCTTTGGAGCCTTGCTTGCCTTGCTTTCCTCCTTGCGCTGCTTTACCACTTGCTCCGTGCCGACAGCAGCCTGCACTCCTTTTTTCACACTGCCCGTTTTGCCACTCTTACGCTGCGTGCCTGCGGCCTTCCGTTCCTCGACTACATCCTCCAACAATACGATTTTCGCATCTTGGATAAGCTGCTTGACGACCTTCCGGCGATTGGCGCGACGTTTGTGCAGGTTTTGAACATCCTCGATACTGGCGTCAAATGCCAGAAGCTCCTTGTTTGTCGCTGTAAACATATATTTCTTAGTCTGCGGATTGAACACCAGCAGTTCGCCGATCCGGTTCGGGTCAAACTTGATAATGACCTTCTGACCAGCGTAGGCGGGTAATTCAGGATGCATGAACCAGCGCGTTTTGCCGCGCGTACCGAATCGCTTGATGCCGCTGGCGGTTACTGCTGCGCTGGCTACATCCATCAGGCAGATGTCGAGCGCCCGCGCGTCCGGCCAGCCCTCGCGTATCTTCGGCGTGGAGAAGTGCTTGTGAATCGGCTGCGTCCGCAATTCGCTGTGTCTGGTCGTGTGGTACTCATACAGATAAGCTTCGACCTTCTCCGAAAGCTCGTCCAGATTCATGAGCTTGCCTTGCTCGTGCAGCTTCTTCTCGTCGAAGCCTTCCGGTCGTTCGTCGGGATTCGCTCCGCACCACCCGACTTGATCGCTGGTGAATTGCTCCGTGAAAGTGCGGAACCAGCGTTCAACGTGAGCCTTCGCTTGTGGATGGTACGGCGTAGCGAACTGCACTTTAATGTCGAACTGAGCGCAGATGCCGCGAGTCTCGCGTGAGAGTTCCCAATCCTCATGCTTCTTTCCTTTTTTTACTTGCGACTTGTAGTCTTCGCCGTTGTCAATGTACAGCATGCCTGGAATGCCGCCGAGTTCGATGGTTTCCTCCACGTCGTTGCCTACTTCGTCTGTGGTACGCATTATTTTCGGCAACATGCCATGTCGGAGCGCTAAGGCAATCGTCCGGCCATTAGCTCCTGCCGACAGGCACCAACCCACCACCACCCGGCTGCATACGTCGAACCATACGGTAATCCACGGCCTGATCGCACGGCCATCATGCGATATGAACATGTCCAACTTGTGATGATCGCCCATCCACACCTGATTCACATAATCCGGCTCGGCTCGCGTCGCCTTCTCCGCGAACTTCTTCATATATGTCTCTGGGCCTTCCCGCGCTAGACAGCATAGATCGGGTTCATACGTCTCCATATCCTTCAAGTACCGATACATGCTCGCTCTGGATGGAAGATCATAACCGTTTGTCTCACAATAGGCTTCAAGCAGCTTCAGCACTTTGGCTGGCTTCCGCTTCTTGCGATCCAGATAGTTCGCCCGAATGAATCGTTCGACTTCAAAGGGGATGGATGTTCGTTGCGGCCCTCGTGTGAGTAGACGCGACTTTCGCATAATTCCTACTATTCCGAATTCCTCAAACTTTTTCATATCCCCATAGATGGAAACCATGCTTCGGCCATGCACCTCAGCCAGATGCTTCACCCAATCTGTTTTTCCCATCCCGCTCGGAGGATTCGCTGCCCGCTCGATAATCTCGATTCGGCGTTCGGCAGCGGCCAGCATATCCTGAAACCGTTCCTTGCCGACAGCGTTCTCCAGTTCGGCCAGCGAATAGGTGATGCCAGCGGTCAAATCTGGTTCCTTTTCGCTTGGACTCTCTACAGCAGCTGCTGCCACTTCACTGGTAGTCCAGTATTTGCGTTGTACTTCGAGCGGGAGGGAATTCAACGGGATTTGATAACTCTTGCCATTACGCCCACCACGTGCGGGGCCGTCTGTTACTTCTGCAATTAGTTTTCCTTCCCTGATCTGCTTGCGAACTGCCTGAACTGTAATGCCCAAAAGAGACGCTACTGCTTTTACAGAAAGTTTGGCTTGCATTCATTCCCTCCTCTCCGTCAGAGTAATAATTGAGATAAGTTATGTGTTGGGCTACTTGCTTGCTGATGGAGAAAGTTCAAAGATGTTCTCCACGTCGCAGTCCAATGCTTCGGCGAGAGCTTTTGCTCTCAAAGGATGGGCTCGATGCATCCCTTTTTCTAATCTTGCAAGAGCATAGGAGCCTAAACCTGCTCTTTTCGATAGCGCATGTCTAGAGAGCTTTTGCTCTATTCGGCGCTTTTCAATTTCTTTGCCGAGAGGAAAATAAAACATTGTATCCCCCTTTCTAAAACCACTCAATTGAACGACTTATCGTAATTATAAATCCTCATTTGAATGATTTCAAGTTATTTATTCTAAAAATCGCTCATTTGAATGAATATATAAAATTCGTGGTATACTAATGGTAAAATTGCGGAAGAAGAGGGCTGATAGAATGGTAAGGGTACGTGAAAAAGGGGATTCCGAGGAGTTGAATAGATATAAGATCGGTGAGGTGCTGAAAAAGTTAAGGAAAGAACGGGGACTTACTCAGGATCAATTGGCGAATGAAGTGGGCCTATCCAAAACAGCTATTTTCCAATATGAAAATAATAAAAGAGAGCCCAACTTTGAGGCGATGTCGAAACTAGGGAGTTACTTTAATGTCAGTCCGCAGTACTTGGCTGGAAAATCGGGATTCAAGTCCTTGTCTGAACAAGTCTACAGAACCAGCGAAATTGATTTAGAAAAAATTGTTGATGAGCTTCCAGAGGGACAAAGAAAGCAAACACATTCGGTCGTCAATAACTTTAATTCTTTGTTAGAAGAAGTACTGGGGAGAACGGCGGAAGAGGAGAAGCTCTTGCAACTTGCGCTAATTCGAGATACGTTACATACACTCAGCTCTCTCTTTTCTGGAAAGTATTTACCTACCAAAGAGTTTTGGGTGAACGGAATGCTTTCCGAATTGGATTTCTACATCTCTATTAAAAAAATTCATGAATTACGAATGTCGCTATTAGAGCAGAAGCTTGAATCATATTTCAATGAACAGGCACGCTCCCACTATACAAAATATAGAGAGTCTTTTGATTCAGTAGGAATTAATGCGCAAGAAATTCTGGATAGAGACGCTGTCAGCAAAGAAATCCGCAGCCAACTTCTTTCAGAATACGCTAAAAGTTTCATGCCATGATTTTCACAAGTAACTATCGGATCGAGAATTAACACAGGTTTCCCAACGAACGAATGATTAATTGTTCAAAAATCCGAAAATCCCTGTAGCGGCGCGGATTCATGGCGAAGTTTCTCAATCGACGTAGGTTTCTCAATTAAGTTGCTCAATCACCACTATGAAAACATACTGAATTCCGCGAAAAACATACCGCCATGCGACTTGTTTAATACGAATAACGCTGTAGTGACGCGGGTTCTAATACATTCACGTCGCGCGGACTGGCGGCAGTTTCGACACTTGCGTTTACCAATCAAAATGAGGACGAGCCACCGGATTTTCGTCTCACTCGGACAAGTCGTCCACTCCCCGTACTGGACACACTCACACTCTCACTGTTCCTTGATTTATAAGGGTTTTTTAACGAGATAGAACGATTAATAACGGGTAATAACGGTATTAAGTTTATTTAAGTAATGAGTGAGACAGTACAGAACAGCATGTTTATTGAGTCGGACAAAAAAAATACGCCATTGATGGCGATCGCAAGACGTACCATCATAACGTAAGTTACTGTGATTTTGGTGATCTTTATGGACTATCCAGAATCATTGATTGAGTTTATGTCCGGTAAGTTGACGGAAGATGATTATATGAACAAACACAGTGATGGTAAATGGCCGGAAATTCAATCGTTGGTTTTAAATCCGTTGTTATTCTCACAACTATTGCTTAAAATTCGAAAACCGGGAAACAGGCGGAATGTTCTAATTCAATCAATGTTTATTAAACGGGATGATTTAGAAAAGCTCTTAATGTCGGGGAGTTCATTGGTAACCGACCTGAAGAGACATTCAAACCGACGAATTAGCCCAATAGCAATAGCAAAATTCGGTATCATTTATCGTGTCCCATTCTCATGGGGGGCTAGAGAGTACCCAGGCGAAATATGGGATTATCATTGTTTTGATCATTTAGAAAATTGCTTATTAACAACTCGGAAATCTCTGATTGATCTGCTAACACCGGAGAGCAATATTGATTGGTCGATTAATGGGTACCAATTGAAGCTTAAGGGTGAGAATGTATTATATTTGAGGATAGAACGTAGATCGGATCTTGTAGTTCTTGATCTAATGAATCCTAGTCATGTTAACGTTGAGAAATTAATAGCAATTGTAAGTAGGGTGAATTGTCATTGGAGGTTTCAACAAATGCCATCATTGATTACTGGCCACTATTTCTACGTTTTTTTTGGATCAAAGAATAAGGATATTATTAATCAAGTGGTTAAAGAAGAATACCCATTACCGAATCGATTGTACGATTTAACCGCCATTTATGGCGGAAACAATTAGAACATATAAGTACGGGAAAACTGGAGATACAGGTTTCTCGGGCGGTGGACATTCCAAACGGAACTTGGCCACCGCCTTTTTATTGTTGATTGGAGGGAATAATGATAAAGATACTTTCTGTTATAGAGCTATCTGAAATGTTAGGTGTGTCTCCGGATACTGTCTATGCAATGGTGAGGGAAAAGCAGGTTCCTTATATTAGAGTTCGGAGAAGGATTCTTTTTTATATGGACACGATAGTTGATTGGCTTGAGAATCAGACGAACGCAAACATCAAATGATTGCCAAACAAGTCAGCAAGTTGACACAATAAAATCGCTTGATATAAGTAGGTAAGAACTGAGTTTAAATTAAAATATCGGGAATACTAGAGTTAAAGAATCGTGGGAGGTATTGGTCTATGATTACGGGGAATTCTTTAACGCCTGAACAAATGATGGAAGTATTAGTTTATGCAGAAACAAATGATTCTTCACTTCATCTTGCAATGATGCTAGTTTGCAGTGGTTTAAGAATAGGTGAAGTTCTTGAATTACAATGGAAGGATGTGCTGTTTCAGGAGGGAGTTATTAAGGTACGGAATAGTAAAGTTGCCTTTAAAGTAGTACAGATACCTGAAATTGATGCAGCTATTAAACGACCACCAACGAAGTGAAGTTGACGCATCAGAATACGTACTGAAAAATCAAAGTAGCACTAAAATTAATCGACGCTGGGTTAGGGTACGTGTACAGAAGTTGCGGAAGGAACTCAATTTACCTGTGGATTTTGACTTTAGTCATTTCTACAGAATTGGTAGGTTGATGCAATCCCAAGATGAGATCCCTCGACTGATGGTGTCACCACTACCTCCAACCATTTTTTATATTCAATTACGAAATTACGTTAGCAAACCCTAAAGTAGTCGCTTCAGTTGGTTTACAAATGGGATATTACACAATCGTGTAATGTCCCATTTGAGTTGTATGGTGAGAGTTCTTTGGTGCTACGTTTACCAACATGAGAAGCGGGAGGGAAGTTTCGTCGCCGGCATTAAAGGATGTATCGAATTTTCAATGTAGCGCCGGCTCCTTTTTTTGGTTCATATAAAACGAGATCAGTAGGGTTCATTTTCTGACGCATCACTGAACAACATGTTGGCATGCGATGGTTACGGGATGGGAACCCACCGGCGTCGGCATGTAAATCAGCAGAGAGGACATCGATGTGAGATTTTCCATTCTTACGAGCTCTTTCAATTATTGCATCCAGACGTTGCTTAAAATGTTCGGCTCTAGGAATCATGGATATTCCTCCTTTTTGAAGGAGTATAACATGAAGACCATCCAGTAAAACAAGTGTGTGATCATATATGTGATGTTAATTTGTGATGAAAAGTGGGGATTATTTACGCTGGAGGAGCCTTCTTGCTAGATGAAGTTAAGTATTGGAGTCCTATCGTGGATTCAACTTGCTTGCACGGTTGTATCTATGCAACTGTAGGTGGGACACCTGCTAACTTGCTGTTACCTAATAGACATGCAGTTGTTTACTGCTTGTTTGACAGAGCTAGAACTAGCTTTACCCGCTGCGCAGCTGCTGTTCCTACAAAAATGATCAGCGTCGAGACACTTTACCCGTAATTTTGCTCCACCAATTCCACTCCTTCCTTCTGACGTGGCCCATATTCATCCCCTCCTTTCTAATTATTGACCCCATTTCACTATGCAACTATGTCAAAGACAACTAAAAAGATAGTACAGAGTGGGTTAAATAGGAAACTCAACAGTAAGAGACAATAATCGATAGGAAGTCTAAAATATAGCCTATTTATTTATAAATTATTTACAGTGAAATTACAGTAAAATTTTATATAAATTTTAAGCGAATCTAAAAAATAGAAATATTATAGCATTTTCAAAGTAAAATATAAGTTTTTTGGGGTATTGGAATTATTTTTATTTCTATAGAATGCATTTTGTAGGGACAAAATTCCAATTTAATGATAATTGTACAAGCGCATCGTTGCCTGCAATTATTATCAGATTTCAACACATTTCGGGGCAATCTTAATAATTTTATAAAGAAGAGGTCATGGATGAAAATACTACATGTTAACGAAAAACCCCCAGTTATTGGGTATCAGACACATGCATATCCTTTTTCAATTATTGCTACTTCAAATGATTATTTGCCATGGTTCTATTGCAATTATATTCAGTTAGTTTGCCATTTGGACTTTTCGAACAACCGGGACATACATTTAGATTTCTTAACAAACTACTTTTTTCTTAATTATCCACAGGGATTCCCATGTCTAAAATCGCATTTTGTGAAGAGAAGATTGATTTCTGAAAATTATAAAGGTGGAGTTCAGCAATACATTAAAGATAACCTGATAAATAACAGATATGTATTGACTTGGGTGGATGAATACGACTTGTCCTCAAGGAGGAGCTATGGAAAAAGGCACTATTTTCACGATCTACTTATATATGGATACGATGAAAGCAGTTTTTACACGTTAGGTTTCGATAAGGATAGGTTATATAAGAATGTGAAAATTCCATTTTGTGAACTACAGAGTTTAGAGGTAACCTTTCCGCACTGGGATATCAAAATATTTATTATCGAGAAAGACCATGATTACGTGTTTGAATACGATCATATGCTGACTAAGCAATATTTACACGAATATGCAAATTCGTTAAACTCGCTACATCGTTTCAGAGGATTGGCGAACCAGAACGAACCGTTAGCGGTTGGGATTGAAACCTATGATGTAATCTTAGAGTATCTTAAGGTTTTGGAAAAAGGTGAAACTAGATTGGACGTGAAACCATTTCATATTATTTGGGAACATAAGAAGTTTATGACTGAGAGAATACATTTTCTATTAGAAAACCATTACATAAATAACTATGAGATGTTAGATGAGTTTCGAAATCTGGAGAATGAAGCATTAATTATGCGAAATTTGATGTTGAAATACGATGTTTCTAGAAGACCGGAGATATTAAAGAAAATATCAAAAATAATTGCAAAAATTAAATCTATGGAAAAACCGTTATTGGATAAATTATTGTCATTGTTAAATTGAATATTGAATGCGCATTCATTTGCTTAAAATACAAGTTTGGGGTGATTCCATGGAGAGTATGTTGAAACTTGTAGGTAATACACCAAATGTAACACTCAATATCCCTGAACTTAATGACATTCAAATAAGGGCTAAGCTAGAACTCTACAATCCGACTGGAAGTGTAAAGGATCGAGCAGCTTGTTACGTAATTAATAAATTGCTGGATCAGCGCATTATTAATGAAGAAACTGCAATTGTAGAGTCTTCTTCTGGAAACTACGGGATCGCACTTGCAGCCCTCTGTAAGATGAAAGGACTCACATTTCATTGTGTAATTGATCCCCTCATATCTCCAGTTAATGAAATGCTTATACGTTCATATGGTGCCAATATACACATGGTAACCGATAGAGACGAAAATGGAGGATATTTATTAAATCGTATTAAGAAGGTCCATAACATTCTAGAGAGCATGCCTAATTCTTACTGGGTTAATCAATACAAGAATCCATTAAATGCTGATGCTTACTACTATTCATTAGGTTCGGAAGTGTGCAAAGAGAACGAGCAATTAGATTATTTATTTATCGGAGTAAGTTCGGGGGGCACGATAACTGGATTATCGAGACGAGCGAAAGAGAAATTCCCGAACTGCAAGATTATTGCCGTCGATGTTGAGGGGTCTGTGATTTTTGGAGGGCTTCCGAAGAAAAGACACATCCCTGGTATCGGTTCTAGTCTTGTTCCTCCCATATTACAAGATGCAATTATAGATGAGGTGATAACCGTTGATGAATACTCAACAGTGGTTGGATGCAGGTACTTGCTTAAGAACCATGCGCTCTTTTTGGGGGGGTCCTCTGGATCAATTCTGGCCGCGATGCGTCAATACTTTTATCAAAAAACGTTTTCTAATAATCCGGTAGCCCTAGGCATATTCTGCGATCGAGGTGAAAGATACGTTTCAAGTATTTATAACGACGAATGGGTAAGCATGAACTTTACCGAATTCAATACAGGAGAGCGTTTATATGCTTTATCTTAATGATTCATCTATCCGGCAAATTGGGACAAATTGGCCAGAATTAATAGAAGTGATTGAAAATGCCACCCATGCTTTCGATCAAGGGGAATATTCACAACCGTTAAAGCCTTACCTTAGATATGAAGATAATCGAAATAGAATTATTGCAATGCCAGCTTATATTGGTGGAACCGATTCAGCGGTAGGAATCAAATGGGTAGCAAGTTTTCCAAACAATTACATGAAAGATCTGCCTAGGGCACATAGTGTATTAATATTGAATGAAGTTGATACTGGTAAGCCGCTAGCAGTTTTTAATTCAGCCTTATTGAGCGCTGTACGTACGGTCTCTGTTTCAGCAACTTTTTTAAAGCATACAATTTCGACTATTCAAAGTGAAAAGTTAAACGTGATGATTTTTGGCCTAGGACCTATTGGAGAATTGCACTATAACTTTTTAATGGATAGCCTATCTGATAGGATCCAACGACTTTATATTTATGATACGAACTTACAGAAGGCTCAAGCATTCACTGAGAAGTATGCAGATTCAAAAATAGTTAGAGTCGATTCATGGGAAGATGCATTTCAACATAGTGACATTATTCTAACTTGTACAGTTGTATCCGAGCCATATATCAATATTCCGGCAAAAGTGGGAGCCATTATTCTAAATATTTCGTTAAGGGATTTTGGTAGTTTGTTTTATAAATACTCTAACCCATATATGGTTGTTGATGACTGGGATGAAGTATGTCGAGAAGGAACTACAGTGGAGAGATTATATAATCAGAAGATGATTTCACCTAGTGACTCAATTCGATTAGCCGATATTGTTGTAGGCAATAGAAATATGATGAACGACGCAAATATTCGCACAATCTTCTTCAACCCAATGGGAATGGCAGTATATGACATTGCAATTGCTAAGTACTATCTTGTATCAGCTGATCAGCGAGGTGTGGGGAATATTTTATGCGATTCATGAAACAGCTACGAGGAGAAGTAGACTATGTAACGGCATATGCAATACTGCTATCGAAATATTTGCGATCCGACATTTTATGTATAGATATAATAAATACTGATTTTTCGAACGGTGATAAGAGCATTCATTTGGAGCGAAATGTAGTAAAACAGATGTCGGTTAATCAATTGAAGACATACATTGATTTTCAACTTGCAAATGCACAAAAATACACAGATTTGGTGATTCACGAACCCAATGAAGCATTAGCAAGATGCAGTATATCGTTAAATGAAAGTTTTCAAATAGGGAAACTATCTGAAAAATATGAGGTAATGTTGTTCATACAAATCACAGACGAATCGGCCGTAAAAGTGAATATTAATAGTCCGAATTTCCCATTTGATGTGAGTGAAGGATTTCTTGACCGATATCATATCTTATTAAATGACCTCGAAAGTAATGAAGAAATAAAAATAGGTCAGATGAATCTCTTGTCTATGACAGAGATGGAATCTATTCAAGGTTTCAGTTTTTCTACAACAGAATGGAAAAGTCAACTTGACAAAAGCTATCTTGAACTCTTCATTCAACAAGTAATAAAGAAACCGGATGCAATAGCTATTCGATATGAAGATCAACTCCTAACGTATAAAGAGCTTGATACCGAGGCAAATCAGCTGGCACATAAGCTACTAGATTCTGGAGCGGGTAAGGGAGACCACGTAGGGGTCTTAATGAATCGTTCCTTTGAGTTGGTCATAAGTATATTGGCTATATGGAAAATCGGGGCTATTTATATTCCGCTAGATCCGGAATTTCCGGAAGAGAGACTGCAAGTCATTATTGATGATTGTAAGCCAAAAATTATGCTAACCAACATGGATGTTGTGAACATGACGGATGGCAGAGATCCTCATGGGTTAAAAATGAATGTCGAGCGCTCTAAGCTAAAGGAATATTCCGGTAATGAAGTAAAGCAGATTGGGAGTCCAAATGATGTGGCATATATTATCTTCACATCTGGAAGCACTGGGAAGCCTAAGGGTGTAATCATTGAACATAGAGGGATGATTAACCATCTATATGTCAAGATATCAGACTTGCATATAAATAAGGCAAGCGTTGTTGCTCAAACGGCTTCGCACTGTTTTGATATATCGATATGGCAGTTATTCGCTCCGTTGCTCGTTGGCGCTCAAGTAGTGATCTATGGGACAAATAGGATAAAAAACGTCCATTTTCTGCTCAACGCATTAGAACGAGATAAAATCACTATCTTTGAATGCGTCCCTTCGTATTTATCAAAAATGTTGGATTGGCTTCAAAGACGACCTATTGAATTTAATTTCCTAGAATATGTACTGGTAACCGGGGAAACGCTTCCTGTTTCCTTAGTGCAGAGATGGTATAAAGCTTACAAAAATAATCTTTTGATTAATGCATATGGACCGACCGAAGCGTCTGATGACATTACGCACTGTCGCATCGATCCGGATCGGACGTATTCTATGATTCCTCTCGGGAAACCAGTAGCGAACATGAAGATTTATATCGTTGACGATGATTTTGTTCCTTGCCCAATTGGAGTGAAAGGAGAAATTGTCGTGACAGGAATTGGGGTTGGTAGGGGGTATTTGAACCGGCCCAATATAACGGCACAGAGGTTTGTAGAGGCAAAGGTCTTGAGTAATGAGAATGAACGTTTTTATAGAACAGGGGACCTAGGTTGTTGGGATCCTTGTGGTAATATCCTTTTTTTTGGCCGTATTGACAACCAAGTAAAGGTTAGAGGCTACAGGATCGAATTAGCGGATGTAGATCATGCCATCTCAACCATTCATTTTGTGAAACAGTCACTGACGGTTGCTATATCATCAGCAACAGTAGAGCATTATCTTCGAACTTATGTTCAAGTTGATACCGACTGGATGCAATGTGCTCAGGAAAATATTAAGAAAAGTCTCAGGGACAAATTGCCGTACTATATGATCCCAACAGAAGTAATTATAGTGGATGATTTTCCTACGTTGCCTAATGGAAAGATAGATGTAAGGAGTTTAGAAAGCAGGTGACAAGATGTACGAAAAAATCATATCCATCGTGGGGCGATATGTAAGTTTGCCACAAACACCATCTGAATCACTTTACTCTCTGGACTTGACTCAATATGGGTTGGATTCGCTGAAAACCATTAGCCTTGTACTGGATTTAGAAGATGAATTTCAAGTGCAGTTCCCCGATGAGTTACTAACTTTCGAGTCGATGAACACAATGGAAGCGATCAACAATATACTCAGAAATTTAATTGCTGAGGGGTTCTAAAATGACTAATCATAACCTATCTGAAGAACAAGAATTGTTGGTAAAGGCCCAAAATGTTGCTTTGGAGATCGAAGGTTGGTCATCTCTCGTTGACGAATCAGGTGAATTTCCAATTCAATCATTTAATGCATTAAGAAGAGGCGGTCTAATGGGAATCTTGATTCCCAAGAAGTATGGGGGAGGGGGCGCCTCACTTTCTCTATTCTCCAAAATATGTCAAATCGTTGGGGGGGCATGCCTATCAAGTGGCATGCTATGGGCAATGCATGCACAACAAACGGCAATCCTACGCGACTTTGCCAACGAGGCTCTTAAAAAGAGAATATTACCCCGTATTGCATCAGGAGAAATATATGTAGTTTCAGTTACATCGAGCAAAAATAATAATCAAGGGGTATTTACTGCTGAGTCAACAATAACGAAAGAGGAAGGGAACATAAGCTTTGAACGGCATGCGCCAACTGTTTCAGGTGCGGCTCATGGGGATGCATTCTTGATTACCATTAGAGAATCAGCAGATAAACCCAATCTTACGTTTGTCTATGCCGAGAAAGATCAAGTGCAGATTCAGGTGAATCCCACATGGAATTCAATGGGCATGCGGGGTACTCAGAGTTGCGAAATGTCATTGAAAGGAAGCATACCATTTGACCAATTAATTTCTCCAGATGGGGGGTTTGATAGGATTAACCAAATTTCAATGGTGCCTATCGGACATGTTGCCTGGGCTTCCACTTGGTTAGGTGCAGTGAAGAGTTCATTTATAAAATCTAAAAAGATTATTAGAAGTTCTAGCTCGAAGAGCCGGTTAAATCATAATTCGGATTTATTTCTGGAAAAGGTAGCTCGAATACGAATGAAGTTGGGGATAGTAGATAATTATATATCCGAATACATAAAAAAACACTTAATTATGATATCGAGTACTGATGAGCGAGGTAAGGTTCAAGATATTGGTCTAACAATTGAGGCCAATAATTTGAAAATATTATCTTCTGAATTGTTGTGTGAATGCGTTGATGAGCTCGTACAGCTTATGGGAGTTCGAGATGGTTATTTGAAAAATTCTGAGATTCCGTTGGAAAGATTGTATCGTGATATTCGTTCTGCAAGGTTAATGATTAATAACTTTGATTTGCTTACAATCAATGGAAAATTGTCCTTAGTAGAAAATTATAAAATTTATTAATTCTTCATAAAGGGGCAACTAGTGTGCATTTAACCCAGCTAAACAACGAATACCAGTTGGTATTATATCTCTCGAAACCGTACTTATCAAATGAAGAAGCGAATGAATTAATTGCCTTGCTAGATACTGATATGGACTGGTCTATAGTAATTGGACATTTGGAATTACACAGGATCGCAGGGATTGCATGGAAGACCATAGAGAAATATGTGTTTACGAATATAAAAAATAAGTGTAAGTGCAATCGACTCTACAAGTACCTTCGAAATAGTTATAAGGTTCAAGAAATTCAAGTGAAAGAGCAGCAAAAATATACAACGCGAGTTTGTCAGTTGTTTGATGAATCTAAGATTAACTATGTTCTCTTGAAAGGTCTAGTCTTGACTCATGGAGTCTACCGAGATAACGGTATGAGAATATTTAATGACAATGATTTCTTGGTACATCCTGATCAATTACAAATGGCTGTTAATTTATTGAAAAGTGAAGGCTATATACAAGGAAATATACGACAAAATCGAACCATTGAACCTCCAAGTCGTAAAGAACTGGTTATGCATTCCATGGTGTCACATGAAATTATTCCATTTGTAATGGAAGTAGAAGGAAGCAGCTTCCTTCAGCACCACGTTATTGACTTACACTTTTCAGCAAATCTAATGACAAGACAACGGAATACATTACTGGTTGAAGATTTGATGAGAAAAAGTATAGAAGTCCCAATGAATGATGTACATGTAAAAGTCCTAGACTGGGAAGATATGCTGCTTTTCCTTGCACATCATCTCTACAAAGAGGCGACATCTTATCGTGATCTTTTATTGTATAAGGACTTACTTCTATATAAATTTTGCGATATTAACTTTTTCTTATCAAACCCGGATATTATGCAGCAAGTCAAGTGGGGGTCTCTTATTGAGAAAGCAAGAGAACGTGGAAACGAGGTTGATTTGTACTTTACGCTTTATCACGTTACGGTGCTCTATGGAAAAAATGCATTTTTGGAAGAAGTAATGCAGAACTTGAAACTAGATGATAAAAGTTTCTTAGATACTGTATATAAATATGACAGCACAGATGTGCTGTACCGTTATGAATGTGACATCCTCAGCCGCATATTCGATTTCAATCGACCGGCTCAAATAAGACCTATGGTAAATGAGGAATTTGAGTTCGTGTAGTTTTATTCATATGGAGGGAAGCCGCAAACATGAGTATGATACGTGTTCATAATTTAACTAAAACATTTAAGAGACCTATTCGACCTAAAGGTCTTCGAGGCGCTATAAATGATTTGTTTAACCGTCAATACGAAACTAAGGTGGCTGTAAAAGATTTATCTTTTGAAGTCAATAAAGGTGAGATCGTTGGATACCTCGGACCTAATGGTGCTGGAAAATCAACATCTATAAAAATGTTAGTAGGGATATTGGTTCCAACCGAAGGTAGCGTTCAGGTAAATGGTATTGTGCCATATAATGATCGAACATTAAATGCTAAACAAATAGGTGTTGTATTCGGTCAGAGATCCCAACTGTGGTGGGATATCCCCGTATCAGAGACTTTATACATGATGAAATATATGTATCGAATTCCGGATGATATATTTAAGCACAACATGGATATATTTACAGACATTTTAGATATCGGAAGTTTCCAGCATGTAGCAGTTCGACAATTAAGCCTTGGCCAAAGAATGCGTGCAGATCTATGTGCCGCGTTACTGCACAATCCACAGGTGGTTTTCTTAGATGAGCCGACGATTGGTCTTGATATCGTTGCAAAAAAGAAGATTAGAGAATTTCTGCTGGAAATTAACCAGGTCTATAAAACAACAATCATGTTAACAACACATGATATGTCCGATATCGAAAAACTATGTTCCAGAGTAATCGTGATTAATGACGGCCAAAAGGTTTATGACGGTTTATTGGATGGTTTAAAGAGGAATTACGGTTCTGGTGAACTAATGAAAGTTCAGACTGAAGTGCCTTGGGAAAGAGATTACCAAGACCTTTATGCAATTGGTGTAAATAAAGTGGAGTATGTGGATGAAACTAAGTTCAATATTCAGTATAACAAAGAAACCATAAGTTCGACGAATCTGCTCACCTATATAATGAACAAGGCTAGAATAATTGATTTTGAAGTACGACCTAGTGAGATTGAGGAAGTTATCCGCGAAATATATGACCGTGCCGCTAAACATGAACATGCTTAGGAGGAATCCGAATGTTGTATTGGAAAATCATGTTTAATTCCGTGCAGAGTAATACGGCATATCGGTTCCACAGTTTTGTGTCAACCTTTAATAGAATTCTCAATGTGATTGTAAACGTCTCTTTATGGACAGCACTTTACGCTGGAGTAAATCTAGTTTCTTCCGAAGTAAATATATCATTAGAGGACATGATTACTTACGCAATATTGAGTACATTTGTCACTATACTGATTCAAAACGGGAATATCGGCTCGATTTCATCGAAAGTGCAGTCCGGTGAAATTGCCATCTACATGATACGTCCGATTGGACTCTTCCGAGCTTTATTATTTGAGGAAGTCGGGCGTAAGATTTTCGTGGTTATTTTTGAAGCGCTCCCAGTCTTGATATTTGGCAGTTTCATCTTTGGTGTACACTTTCCAGACACCATTCATTTATTACTGTTCGTTTTAACACTTCTACATGCCTTCCTAATCTATTTTATGATTACGTTTATTTTGGGGTTATTAAGTTTTTGGTATATAAGAGTTTTTCATTTGGAGTTTATGTTAAATCACGTAATGAATTTTTTCTCCGGAGTGTTCATACCTCTTTGGTTTTTTCCAGATATCCTTGTAACCGTTTCATCTGTCTTGCCATTCGAACTAATTTATTTTGGTCCAATGACAATCTTTTTAGAACAAGCTAGCATGAGCGAGATCGGCACTATGTTAATAAAGACTTATATCTGGATTGGTTTGATTGCCGCACTATGCATGTTTATCCATCGTAAGGCAATTAGAATGCTTGTTGTTCAAGGAGGATAGAGATGAACTCCGTTAAAATGTACGGTCGCTTTTTAAAGGTTTACTTCAAACAACAGATGGAATTCCGCTTTTCCTTTTTCGGGGATATTGTTGTTAACATGTTGACGTATATTACGCTCTTTCTAAGTCTATGGGTACTATTTCTTAAATTCCCGGATATTAAGGGATGGGGATATTATGAAACGTTATTCCTGTACAATCTAAACTTACTTTCATATGCCATCAGTTCTATGTTCTTATGGGCACCAATGAAGCAGCTTGAAGAGATGATTCGCAAAGGTGAGTTTGACGGATTCTTGGTTCGTCCAATCCCCGCTCTAAAGTTGCTAGTATTAAGACAGTTTCAACATACCTTCATAGGGCACATTATTGTCTCTGTTTATATCTTAATACTTTGCTACATCAAACTAAATTTGCATTGGTCGGTTAGCCAAATCATCTACTTAATAGCTGCGTTATTAGGTGCCACATTAATACACGCAGGGATCATAATAATCGCTGCTTCAACTGCATTCTGGATTGTGAAGTCAGGTGTTATCCTTAATGTCGCGATTTATGGTGTTCGAAATTATATCAATTATCCCATTAGTATCTATGGAAATGGGCTGAAGTTTTTCCTTACTTTTATTGTGCCATATGCATTCGTGAACTTTTATCCATCGGAGGCCTTGCTTGGACTCACGACGGAAGGAACGAACATGGCTTTAATGTACGGTACGCCCTGTGTCGGTATTTTGTTATTCGCGATGTCATTAAAAATCTTTCAAATGGGTATTAGAAAGTATGAGAGCAGTGGGTCTTAATAGTTAGCTAAATTAACAATTTTAAGGGATAAGGTGAATAAATATGGTAGCTACATTGAAGGATCTTGGTGAGAAAGAGATTATTCGCACACTTATAAAGCCTCTCTTAAATCCTGGGAATTCCCTATTTCTAGCTGGTGACGACTGTGGCGTAATTCAGGTTTCGGACGACAAGTGTGTATGTTTATCAACCGATCGTGTTCCGGCAGATTTAATTAGTTACAAGTTGGGATTGCTTTCATATGATCAGCTTGGGTATTACCTGGGAGTGCTTAATATTAGCGATGTAATTGCAAGCGGTTCAAAACCTGCAGGCTTACTATTAAATCTGGCGTTCGATAGTGATTTCCCAGTAGACAGTTTTCAGAGTATTGTGGAAGGCGCCAAACGCGCTTGCGATGATTACGATTGCCATATTATCGGGGGCGACTTGAGCCATTCGGAAGAAATGAGTATTAGCGCTACTTCCATCGGGATTGGTGACATTAATAAAATCCTCTATCGGAAGGGTGCGAAAGCAGGAGACTTTATTTATTGCTCAAGCTTTATAGGTCTAACTTCTACTGCATTTTCCTATTATCTTAGAGCAAAGCCGAAAGGCTTTACTTTAAGTGAGAAAGAAGAACAATTGCTTGCTACCCAGTTCCAAAAACCTGTAGCCAAGTACAAACTCAGCCAACTGCTCATTCAATCTGGACATCAGGTTACGGCAATGGACAATACTGACGGAGCGGGACAAAGCTATCAGGAGCTTGCTGAAATAAACTCCCTTCGGTTCGAGCTTGATCTTAAAAAACTGCCTATCCATGAAGTGACTTATAAAGTCGCAAAATTTTTGGACGAAAGCCCAGAGAGTATTGCTTTAGGTGGGGGGGCCGATTTCCAACTACTCGGAACTATTGATTCTTCTTTTGTTGGCAGCTTTAGTAACGAACTAATAAACGAAGGCCTAACCGTAATCGGTGTTTGCATGACTGGATCAGGCCTATTCTTAAATGATGGAGCTCAAACAACAGAATACACCAATCCTGGCTGGAACTATTTTTCTAGATAGGAGTGGAGAAATGATACTTACTGGAAAAGAAATTAAGAAACAAGTTATGCAGGGAAAGATTAACATTGATCCCTTTGTAGAAAAGCATTTAAATCCCAATAGTTACAACTACAGGCTAGGTGATTACATTACTATCGTTGATAACGAGACTTCATTGGGTTCTGTAGTTGGTTCCAAAAGTGTGCTTATATTGATTCCAGAAGAAGGTTTTTTACTTGATCCAGGTAAGGTCTATCTGGGGAGCACATACGAAACGATCGGGAGCCACCATTATGTAACTTCGTTAATAGGACGTTCATCAGTTGGGAGGTTGGGGTTATTTCTGCAAATCTCAGCTGATCTGGGCAACTTAGGACCAGCACACTGCTGGACACTAGAACTAACATGTGTTCAACCGATTAAGGTTTATCCTAGAATGATCATCGGGCAAGTGAGCTTCTGGAAACCATTAGGAGAAATCAAACACTACCGAGGTAATTATACGTCGTTTGATCGACCACAAAATTGTCTTTACCAAAATCTAAAATAGGAGGAGTCACTGCATGATTCTTACTGGAAGTGAAATTAAAAAACAAGTGGAATCCGAACGCATTATGATTTCGCCGTATACGGATGAACAGATAAATCCTAATAGCTACAATTTTAGACTTGGAAAAACGTTGAAGTACTATGTAAATCATGTTCTCGATCCAAAGGTGCCGCAAGAAACGGTAGATGTTGAAATTCCACCGGAGGGATATGTGCTTCAACCGAATAAAATATACCTGGGTCACACGCTTGAAGTAATGGGCAGCAAAAATTATGTGCCAATTATTCGTGCAAGGTCCTCAATTGCTAGACTTGGTCTATTTGTCCATGTGACAGCGGATTTAATTGACATCGGATCACATAACCAATGGACGCTACAGTTACATGCAGTACAACCTGTTAGGGTTTACCATGAAATGTTGATAGGTCAGGTTACCTTTTGGGAAGTACTGGGGGAAATTGAACTATATAAAGGAAAGTACCAAAGCCTGATGGGGCCGCAACCTTCCCAAATTTATAAGGACTTTCAGTTACTCAAAGATAATCAGCATTTCTCTAGGGAGTGAGACCATGTTGGCAGAGGAATTCGAGTATAAGTATATTTTGAGTGAGGATGATGTTGAACGAATTCAACAGAAACTGAAGGGATATGATAATTCAAGCAGGATTCAGATTAACTATATTTACGACAACGATAAGTGTGAATTGAATTCACATCGTACTACAGTTAGGATTAGACAACTAAACAATAAACTAACCCTAGACGTAAAAATACCTATTCCTAAATATGAAAACGGACCATTGGCAGGTAATATCGAGCACTCTTTTTTAGTAAATGAATTACCTCAGAGTATAGATACAAACGCTCTTAAAATCGAAAATATGCCGGTTCGTGGAATCGTAACACTTGTAGGTTCGATTGTAACCCATAGAACTAATTACAGGATAATACCAGGAATAGATGTGTCTATAGATAAAAATTGGTACCTCGGTTGCTTAGATTATGAACTTGAAGTTGAATTTATTGCTTCATTGAAAGAAAAAGCTGCAAATCTAATTAGAGAGATTTTAGGAGATGACTTTGAGTATATTGAAATGGAAGGTAAGCGGAGCCGATTTATTAACCTGCTCCAAAGGACAAATGAATGTGTTATTTCCTATGAGCAATTGGAGGTAAAGAAATGAGTTTTATTTTATTAGGCCATCATAGATCAGGTTCTTCTTTCCTTCTGGATGCAATTAGACATCATCCTGAAGTGGATACAATAAATGAACCATTCTCTATGCACTTGGAATTCTTTAGGTCTGATGAAACTGCATGGGGAGAAGACGATTACAATCAATCGGAATTACACCCCTCTTTATCCGATTATCCTCAAACCGTTAATTTTATTAAGGATTTAGATAAATGGCTCAACAATCAATTTCCCAACATGCGCGGATTCAAAGAAACTGCATTGTTCGAAAAGTACTGGTGGCTGAAGAAAGCTATTAGTTTCGATAAATTATTGTTTGTCATTAGAGATCCAAGGGCTGTCATCGCTTCCGTTATAAGTAGGGACATGCATCTTAGTTGGTGGGATTACAAAGGAAGATTAGAGAACTATTACCCAGAGATACTAAGTAATATATGTATACAGGAGTCCCCTGTAAAAGTATGTGCAGCGATCTGGAAATGTCGAATGGAACACATAATTAATATAATGGAGAAAGAGGATAATCATATACTTATACGGTTAGAAGATGTTCTCAATAACCCTAATGAGGAAATTGACCGTATCATGAGATATTTGGGTTATACCATTCACGAAAAACAAAAAAGCTTTCTGAGAGAGACATCAGGAGAAACTAGAAATTCAACCTATTCAAATTATCGGAAGAAAGAAATCGTACTAGATAGCTGGAAAAAGAAGATTACCAAGGAAGACATCGGATGGCTAGAAGATTATCTTTCAGAGGAATTAAAATATTTCCGGTATATCATATGATATGAATTGGAGGCGATTACCCTGTACGAAGGGAAATTAGTATACGTACTAGGGATAGACGGATCCGGAAAAACAACCCTTGTTAGAGAATTATGCAAACATTATAGGGAAACAATGTCGGTCTCTTTGGTGCTTTCTGAGGAGATTGGAGTCTTTAATACTGAAATGGAAAATCTAGCGAAGCGAGTGAAAATTCCCAAAAAGGAATGTTTTTCTCCTTTCTTTGAAGGTGTGGCATGGGGATTGGATTTACTTCATAAGGCAGAAACTCAAATTAAACCTGCATTAGAGCGTGGAGAACTTGTATTATTAGATCGTTATGCTCTATGCAATTTAGTGTTTACTCAGTTAAGTGGAGTAAATACATTTATCAATCAGGCTATTCATCGCTTACTTCCAAAACCTGATTTAATGATTTACTTATCAATTGATTGGCAGACTTCATGGCAAAGAATTATTAACAGAAATAAAGAAATCACTATGAAGGAGCAGCCAGAATCACTGAAAGCGGCTCTTGAACTTTATAAGAACTATTTGGCTCAAAGCAATGTAAACGTTGTTGAGTTTGACGCTAATTTATCGATTCCCTCATTGAGGAATGAAGCGGTGCGACTTATAGATTCATTACTAAAGAAAAACGATAAAGAAGCTTCTGGAATCACAAAAAAAGCGGGAGTGTTAATTAATGAATAAACTAAGCGTCCCATTTGTTCTTTGGTTTACTGGGTTTTCGGGAGCGGGGAAGTCCACGATTGCACAAGCTCTAGCGGACCAATTGAGTAAAATGGATATAAATACGTTTAATCTAGACGGGGATGTACTAAGGACGGGACTAAATAAGGATTTAGGGTTCAGAGATGCAGATAGAAGTGAAAACATTAGACGGGTTGGAGAGGTAGCAAAATTATTTCTACAAGCAGGAATTCTACCTCTAGTTACTTTAATCTCACCTTTTCGGGAGGACCGGGATAGCGTACGCTCAATGTTTGAATCGGGTAAGTTTATTGAGGTATATGTGAAATGCGCGTTAGAGGAGTGCGAACGGCGAGACGTAAAAGGTTTATATAAGCAGGCTAGAGAAGGTAGTATAAATTATTTTACAGGTATCTCATCTCCTTATGAAGAACCAGACTTTGCTGAGTTGGTGGTAGAGACTGATAAGTTAAATATTCAAGAGTCAGTAGAGATTGTGATTAATTACCTTGTGACCAGGGGTCTAGTTGAAATACCACAATATATGTTGGGGAGAAGTGGTTAAAGAGTTGAAGAGCATAATTCTCAGATTCTTGGAATTTCGAATAGCTTTGGAAGCCCCACATTCGATTTGCGAGCAAATTATCGAATTAGGTCACCCTTATTTTATTCAGGAAAACAGTAATAGTAGTGGTCTAATAGATTTACAAATCAGATTTGAGATAAGGCCTGATACATACGGCGAGCTGATGAAGAATAAACAAGCAGGCAGAAACATTGAGTTACATGCTGGGATGGTAGGAGTTTATCTATCTTCAGAAATTCATCACCAAGTGGTTGTCAACGAAAAACAAATGATAGTGATTATCCCCAGAATTGGCCAAGAAAAAAATCTTAATGTAATTGTCTATGAATTACTTTCAGGACATGCGTTAGAATTGTTTCGTTTAATAAGAGGAATATTTATTGCTTATGCCGAGAGATCAGGAAAGTATATCAGAGGCCATGCAGCAGGGATAAAAATTAACAATGAAGTGTTTCTTATATTAGGTTCTAAGGGAGCTGGAAAGACATCATTCCTTACTACAGCACTTAAAACGGGAGCGAACGTCTCGCTGATTACGAACGATAAGTGTTTGATTGATAGAGAAGGAAACATCTGGGGGTTACCCTATGCAGTTACGATCTCACCGGAAAGTATATACGATTGTCCAGAAATCCAATTAAGAGATACAGTTGGAACCACAGAAACCGGTAAACATATGTTTTGGCCGAGCAAATTTGCAAGTGCCTTTGGAGCTGGCATTCTTCAGGGAGGCAAACTTAACGCTATAATCGTACCATCAATTGATTTACTGAAAGATAAGGTATGCATTTCAAAATTAACACTTGCGGAGAGTATTCCTTATATTGAATTGTTATATCAGGATAAAGATAAGATGAACCCTAAATGGTTAATTGAGTTATTAAATATTGCAATAGACCATAATACTTCGCAGAAGCCAAGAATGGAGATGTTTGATTCTTATTCATGTGCGGGTAATCCATGGAAAGAAGAATGGGTTTTGAAACTTATGGGAGGGTTTTTATATGGATCTACATGAGACAATTGTTTATTTTGTAAGACACGCTGAATCAGAGAGTGGAAGAAAAGAAGATGAACCTGTTCGACAACTTACCCCAAAAGGGTTCGAGGATTCAAAAATCGTCTCAGAAATCTTACATCGAGAGCAAATTGAAGCTGTAATATCCAGTCCCTATGTAAGAGCCATACAAACGCTTCAAGACTTTGCATCAAGTATGAATATAGATATTCAAATTGAAGAAGGTTTTCGTGAAAGGACTCTTAGCGGACCGGAATATATATTTGGAGATCAACTTTTTAAAGCGATAGAAAAGGTATTCAGCGAGCCAGACTTTGTATTTCCCGGCGGGGAATCGAACAATGAAGCGCAGCAACGTGGAATTCAGGCGATGAGGAAAATTTTAAATGGGTATAAGGGGAAGAAAGTTGCCGTTGGAATCCACGGAAATATTATGACACTTATATTAAATTATTATGAGAAATCATTCGACTTTCATTTTTGGAAAGAAACGACAAAACCGGATATCTATAAACTCCGATTCATTGGTGAGAAAATAATTGAAATCAGCCGAATCTGGGGTAGTGAAGTGTTTCAATACCCAGAAACAAATGTTGTAAAAGGGGAAAAAAATGAATAATACTGAGCGTTTATTCGAGGTGGCGCAGGCGGTTAAATTGTTAGAATCAAAGTTAAATATTGAAATTCGTCCTGATCTTTTTAGAAACGAGGCCTTAAAGGGAAATATACTAGAGCGTTGTGTCAAGATTCCAATAGGTGAATACTCGATTGAATGGAAGGATGAATCCATTGTAGGAAAAATCAATAGTTTATTGGTTACCGAGACACTCGTAACAAACTCCGACTTTGTTGAATGGTTAAATACGATTTCATTGACTAATCGTACAGGGGGCACGTATTTGTTTTTAAACGTCATTAATACGAATTCCCCGATTTTTCTTAAAGACAACACGTATCAGGTGAAGGACGGGTATGAGGATCATCCGGTAAGTGGTGTGAATTGGTACGGTTCCTTTCTATTTGCATATTCAATGGGAGGCAGATTATTGACTGAACTAGAATGGGAATACTGTGCGACTGGTGGAAACTCAAATTGGGATTACCCTTGGGGGAATCAAGAACCTTCTCAGGAATTCGCTAATTACGGAAACATGATTGGTGATACAACACCTGTTAGGCATTATCCATGTAATTCATTCGGTTTGTTTGATATGTCTGGAAACTTAAGGGAATGGTGTATGGATTACTACCATCCGAATTACAAGTATGCTTCAAATCCTCGAAATGACGAGGTAATCACATCAGAGTATAGAGTTGTAAAGGGTGGGTGTTGGGACAAGACAAGCTCTCACTTAAAATGCTCCTTAAATGCAGGGAAATGGGCAAGGGTTGGGACTGTCGGTATAGGCTTTCGCATAGCATTTGACAAACCATATACGTAAGGAGAAATTCAAATGAACCCGAGATATTTATTTCAAGTAAGGGTCACAGGATTGCTTATTCAGGACGATCAAGTCTTAATTGTAAAGCAAAAAATATCGAATTCACGTAATTGGAGTCTTCCAGGCGGCAGATTAGAGCAAGGTGAGCACATAGGGGATGCGATCATTAGAGAAATGGAAGAGGAGACAGGTTACAAAACAGTTATTAAGAACTTGTTATATCTATGCGAAAACCCTGAAGCTGACCCTCCATTATTACACATCACATTCCTTTTAGAAGCAATAGGTGGGACGCTTACGTTACCGAGTAATGAATTCGATTTAAATCCAATTCATGACGTGAAATGGGTTCCCATAAGAGAAATATCCGAGTACGGATTTTCTACTGAATTTCGAGACCTACTCTTAAAAGGACAACCTTTACATGGGACGTATAAAGGGCATAAAAGAAATATTGGCCTGTAAAGCATGGAACTGTCAATATGGCTAAGCCAACTACCAACTATTAAGAAGTATACATTCAAGCAAATGAAAGCTTGCAACATGAAGTCAAACCAATACGTTTAATGTATTAATAATGGAGACAATTCAATGGCGATTCATGTGTTGACAAAGGACCAAATTAATCAAATCATCCAAAAGACAGCAGAGTACGAACATATGAAACTGATGCGCCTTTTAGCAATAGTATAAACTCAAACTGCTTAAGTCGTCCGATCTAACAAAATTAGGATTACAACAGACTATTCAAACGCAGAAAAAGGAATACGCTGTACTTCAAAGTATCGCGGAGCAAAGCGGCATTTGTATATATAACGCGACGCCAGGAGGATTCCTGGAATCATTTCCAAGAATATGGTATGAAGATATATTCTAATTGGAGGAGCCGTGCTATGTATCTCGATCATAAAGTCATATACGAGAATATATTTACCCTTGGTAAAAGAATCGTCATATTCGGTACTGGCGTGGTGGCTGAAAGATTTCTGACACAATATATGTGGCTCGATCCATATATTGCGTTTTTCATTGACAATAATGTCGAGAAAACGACGTTCAAGAACAAGGAAGTTATTCGTCTTGAACACCTTAAGGATAAAAACATTGATCATTATTTTATAATCGTAGCCAGTACCTATTACCCCGAAATTTTCGATCAAATAAAGAGGTATGGCCTTGTTGAGAACGAGCATTTTATCCAAGTCATTCAACGGGGAATTGATCCGACGACGGCAACAACTCGTTACGTTGCCGGAGTGAAAGTGGGCCGGTTCACTTACGGATATCAAAACCATTGCTATGAAAATTCGTTGTTGAAGGAAATAGGGGCGTTCACCTCGATCAACGAATCCGTACGAATTGGAGAAGTGAATCATCCTTTACACTGCATCACAACACATCCGATTCTATATATGTCACAGAACAAGGTAATCGGCTATGAAGGCATTCCCGGAATTTTGAATGAGGACGAGATCATCGATATATACGGCCTACAATCGAATGACAAGGTTATGATCGGCAATGACGTATGGATTGGGGCGTACGCAATCGTCCTTCCTGGCGTTACCGTTGGCGATGGTGCCGTAATTGGTGCGGGAGCCGTAGTGACAAAAGATGTTCCCCCGTATTCAATCGTCGTAGGGGTACCAGCTAAAGTGATCCGTTATCGATTCTCGCCGGAGGAAATCGCAATCTTATTGAGAGTGAAATGGTGGGAATGGGACGTCGAGGAAATCAAGAGTAAAGCAAATTTGCTGAAAAACCCCGCGCAGTTTTTTGAGAATGAGAGATGAGATGTTGAATTGACTAAAAACGATAAGGTGAAAATATCGATCATTACAGCTACCTTTAACAGTGAAAGATATATCGAGGAAACGATTAAAAGCGTGTATCGTCGACGGTGCATCTACCGATTTCACCATGGAAATAGTCAATTGGTATCGCGAGTCCATACATCTGATCAGTATATTGAACAGTTCGGGACAGCAATGATTGGTGATGTTACTGCACCCCTCACTATGTGAGGCGGTTATGCTAAAGAAGATAACCGTTAAAGCCGCCATATTCTTAGGACGACTTATTTTGGGCGGCAAGCAGCAATTTACTTTAACACGTAATGGTTGAATAACATGATATGCCAGGTCATCTACCGTTAAACAAGTCGCCTGCTGTACGCGAAAGTGGTTTGGGGACGAACTGGGGACGAACTTCGTCCCCAATGATCATAGAAGAACATAATTGAGCCTAATGCCCAAGCGAAAATCCGCATGAAACAAGGCCTCATCGCACTTAATCTTTCTATAACCGCTGGGACTTCCTTCGCTGGCAGCGAAGAGGTCAGCGGTTCGATCCCGCTAAGGTCCACCAAACACGTTATCGCAACGCAGTCCCCTCGGGACTGCGTTTTTTGTATTGGTTGGACAGACTAAATAACGCCGGCAATTCGGACGTGAACTGTCGGATGCGTAAAGTCGACGGCGGTGCCACAATTGTTGCGAATTCCAGGCAAGTGCGTATTACCAACGGCTAGCGCGGGATAATTCATAAGGAGCAATAAGTTTATGGCCAGGAGACGGACATCATGACGATCAGAAGGGCAACCAATCTAGATGCATCAGCTGTGACTAAGTTAGTTTTGCTAGCGATCAAGGATATCGGCTATAAGCTGACGGGAAAGCGAACGGAAGCCGAAGTTTTGGAGCAGCTCATTCGGTTCTACATGAAGGAAGGTAATCGCTTCAGTAAAGACCTCATCTTAATCAAGGAGGAGGGGCAGAACGTCGCGGGTATGATCCTATGCTATCATGGCAGCGAGGCTGATCGTCTCAATGAACCAATCATTGAACATCTTAGCCAACTCGAAGGAATAGAGGATGTTCGAATTGATCAAGAGGCTGATGCGGACGAATTCTATATAGATGCACTTGCCGTTAGTCCCGTTTATCAGGGTCTGGGCTATGCCAAGCAATTATTGGCGGCTGCAGAGCAACAGGCACTACAATTCAACTATCATAAGATCGCCTTGAATGTGGATCAGACGAACGAGAAGGTCTTGAGACTATATCAGAAACTTGGATACCATTCGGATAAAACAATCACCATTGACGGTAATCCTTATTGGCATATGAGTAAAATGCTGCTCGCTTAGTCGGTTGAAACCATGCGAGGTCAGCGGTTCGATCCCGCTAAGGTCCACCATAATGTAAACTCAACGCAACCTGAATAGGTTGCGTTTGTGCATGATGGGGATATCAGATTTATAACCCCTCTACATATACTTTTACAGGTTATAATTATGTGATACAATTTCGATATAACCTGCTAATTAAATTTTAGGTGGTTATAATAGTGGGGGGTATTGTAAATGAATATTCGGAAAATGCCTTGGGCAGGCATTCGTATTGAAGCAGGCGACATCGCAATTATCATCGACCCTATTACTCGTATTCTCGAGGAGTTTGGGGGGGCTCGTGAGTTCATGTATCCATTGAGCGTTTTCGGCAAAGCAGATGCCGTATTGATTACGCATCTGCATGAGGATCATTTCGATCCAACCGCGATTATTGACGCTTACGGGGCTGCGATCCACGTCTATGTGCCAGTTGGAATGGAAAATACCGCTCGGTCTGCAGGGTTGACCAACGTATACGGTGTCGAAGTCAACTCACTTGTCGAGCTTGGTAGTGATGTGAAGGCGACTGCGCTACCGTCCGTAGATGGTCTGGGCGATATTCAGGTCGCCTGGGTTGTCGAAGGAGCAGGACGTAAGATCATTCATTGCGGGGATACGCTCTGGCACGGTTACTGGTGGAGCTTTGCGGGAAAGTATGGGCCGTTCGATGCGGCATTTTTGCCAGTCAACGGTGCGGTTCTTGAGTTGCCGGGAATGATGCCCAGCGGACAACCCATCTGCTTGACACCGGAGCAGGCTGTTGCGGCATCCGCAATTCTCGGAGCCAGAGTACTTGTGCCAATTCACTATGGAACGATGCAATATCCTCCTATCTATAACGAAACTCCGAATATCGCCGCCCGCTTGGCAGCGGCTTCGAAAGGCAAAGTGAATGTTAGTATGCTTAAGACGATGGAAACAGTAGCGCTATAACAAGTTGACGAGAGTGTACATTACTCGTACGGGGGAAATTAAATGGCACAGAAGGTATTTACGCTTGGCGGGGCTATATGGATTAATTTGGCCAATACGAAGATGATGCAAGATAATCAACAAGTTGATGTTCTCGAAGATCCGAATCGCATGCTACGGTGGTTTGAGGAAAACGGCTTACCCACGGACGAACCTCCAGGCGCTTCTGGAATGGCCGCTATTCACGACACGCTAATCAGTCTTCGGCACATTTGCATGGATGCGATTTCCGATTTGCAACGGAAAGGATGCTTGTCCGACCGCACTTTTACCAGACTTAAGAAGATGTCCGACGGGCTCGTCATGGATGTTCGAATGGAGCGACGGAGCGGCATTCTTCATTTGATCCACGAAGGACGATGCCTGAAGGACCGAGTCAGTTATGCGGTATTGCATTCTTTGGTCGAAACGCTTGCTAAATACCCACCGGAACGGGTACGCAAGTGCGAGCACGACTCTTGCATCCTCCATTTCGTTGACACGTCCAAAAGCGGCAAACGCCGCTGGTGCAGCATGGATCTGTGCGGTAATCGACAAAAGGCTGCCGATTTTTACGCCAGAAAAAGAACCGCAAGTCGAGTTTGACTTCGATCGTCGATAGAGCGCTTCGCCGGCAGCGAGGAGATCAGCGGTTCGAGTCAAATTTGTCGTACAAAATAGGAAAGAGGCAGTCAGCCGCCAGTAAATTCCGCAATTCCCCTTACTTTCAAACGGCAGAGATGCCGTTTTTTTTGCGTTCAAAGATACGGAGCGAATAGACGGACATGCATTGCAGAGAATGTTGTTTTCTAATAGATGACGTCGAAATGATTAAGATTTCATTAAGACTTCATAGGATGAGGGATTGATATAATCGAAAAAACGTTAACGAGGAGAATAGTGAATGGGGACCATGCGCCATATCAAACGACCCTATCTATTAAAGGTGCTAATCGTACTAGTTGTGTTTTCGAATCTATTCGGTCTTTTTGGATTTCCGAAAGATCGCGCATCGGCGGCTGCGACCGTCGAGGAAGGCGATTATGTTACGTTCGGCTCTTATTGGGGGTATCCGTTGAAATGGCAGGTCATAAACATCGACGCCAACAGTTATATGCTCTTTGCTTACGGAGGAATCGGTACGAAACCCTTCGACGCTGCCGGTGACGGCACGGATGGACGCTTGGATTCCGATAGGGCAGCAAACGGGAGTAGTTATTGGGAGAAATCCAACCTTAGGGAGTGGCTGAATTCCAGCGAACAGTCCGTGACGTACAGTCATCAAGCGCCGGATGCCGATCATGTTCTAAGTTACCCGTACAGCGGTGAGCCCGGTTTCCTGTCCGACGACAATTTTACGGCTTTTGAGCGATCGCTGATTCAACCGGTTACGCACAAATCGATCATTGCCCCGATTGACGAACCGGTGAAAGACGGAGGAACGGAGGACCATTCTTACGATACGGGCACGTTCGCGAATGCGTATAAGAACTACGATAATGCTATTTACAAGAACACGACGGATCTCGTCTCCCTGCTTTCCATCCCGGAATTCCTTGACTTGCTCGACAAAGACGCCATAGACGATGGTAAGGATTTCGCGATACACTCTGTTTCTCAATATTGGCTGCGAGATGCAATGACCATGAATTCCGACTCAGTAAGAATCGTAGGAGACTACTTTATTAGTTCCAATACAGCCAAAAGGGATGCTCCACTTCGTCCTGTTGTGTATTTGAATGCAGACGTGAAGCTCGTGGGGGTGGGGACGTTAGCCAGCCCGTATAAGATTGACACGGGAGGGGCCGCGTCCTCTTCGCTTTCGTCTTCGGCATCGACTTTGGCAGCCGACGGCACGGACAATGCCACGTTGACCTTTACCCGTCTGGATGCGTTCGGCCAGCCGGTTGCAGGTCACAATGTTAGCTTATCGCAAGGGGGCGGAAGCTCGACGATATCGCCGACATCGGCGACGACGAATGCAAGCGGTCAGGCGACGTTCACCGTGCGAAGCACGAAAGCGGAAACCGTCACTTACGCCGCCGTGGATACGACGGACAACGTGACGGTGACGCAAACCGCGTCGGTGACGTTCACCCCTGGGGCAGCGGATGCGGCGCAGTCGACGGTGACGGTTTCGCAGGCAAGCGTGCCGGCGAATTGGTCTTCTAGCAGCACCTTGACGGTTACGATCAAGGATGCGAACAATAACCCGATCACCGGCCACGCGATCAACCTGACGCAAGGAAGCGGCAGCTCGGGCATCATTGCCGTTAACTCGACGACCAATGCGAATGGACAAGCCGTGTTCACGCTGAGGAGCACGAAAGCGGAAGCCGTCACCTATACCGCCGTGGATACGACGGCGGGCATGACGGTGACGCAAACCGCGACGGTGACGTTCAGCCCTGGAGCAGCGAATGCGGCGCATTCGACGCTGGCGGCTTCGGCGGCGAGTGCCGAGGCGAACGGAGCGGCTAGCAGCACTTTGACGGTCGCGATCAAGGATGTGAACAACAATCCGATTGCCGGCCACACGGTCGACCTGACGCAAGGAAGCGGCAGTTCGGTCGTTACGGCCGTTAGCTCGACGACCGATGCGGCAGGTCAAACCGTGTTCACGGTGACGAACACGAAGGCGGAAGCCGTTAACTATACCGCCGTGGATACGACGGCGGGCGTGACGGTGACGCAAACCGCGACGGTGACGTTCACTCCTGGGGCAGCGAATGCGGCGCAGTCGAGCCTGGCGGCTTCGGCGGCAAGCGTTACGGCGGACGGGACTTCCGGCAGCACCTTGACGGTTACGATCAAGGACGTGAACGACAACCCGATCACTGGCCACGCGGTCAACCTGACCCAAGGGGGAGGCAGCTCGGTCATTACAGCAGTAGACGATACGACCGATGCGGCAGGTCAAGCCGTGTTCACGGTGACGAACACGACAGCGGAGACCGTCACCTATACGGCCGAGGATACGACGGCGGGCGTGATGGTGACGCAAACCGCATCGGTGACGTTCAATCCTGGGGCAGCGAGTGCGGCGCAGTCGACGCTGGCGGCTTCGGTGGCGAGCGTTACGGCGGACGGGACTTCCGGCAGCACCTTGACGGTTACGATCAAGGACGCGAACGATAACCCGATTACCGGCCACACGGTTAGCCTGACGCAAGGGGGCGGCAGCTCGGTCATCACGACAGTAGACAATACGACCGATGCGGCAGGTCAAGCCGTGTTCACGGTGACGAACACGACAGCGGAGACCGTCACCTATACCGCCGAGGATACGACGGCGGGCGTGGCGATAGACCAAACCGCATCGGTGACGTTCACCCCAGGGGTAGCGGATGCGGCGTTATCGACGTTGACGGCTTCGCAGGCGAGCGTTGCGGCGAACGGGGCGGATAGCAGCACCTTGACGGTCACGCTCAAGGATGCGAATGGCAATCTGATCACTGGCCACACGGTCAGCCTGACGCAAGGAAGCGGCAGCTCGGTCATCGCAGCCGTGTATGAGACGACTAATGCGGATGGTCAAGCCGTGTTCACGGTGACGAACGCGAGAGCGGAGACCGTCACCTATACCGCCGAGGATACGACGGCGGGCGTGGCGATAGACCAAACCGCGCAAGTTATTTTTACGAGATTGCCTAGCGGCGGAAGCGGCTTAACGGCAACGGTGTCAAGGTCGGTTATCGATTTGAACGGGACCCCTATCGACCCGGACAAGATCGATACCGCCAAGCCGTCTATCACCTTTGAAATAACCGCCAAGAACGGCGTTGCTTATGCCGGCTTTCCCGCAAGCGTATTAGCGAGACTCGAGGGGAACAACGCCGCCTTCCTAATCGAAATCAAGACGCAATACGGCAGCTATCGAATACCGGTCAATTTGGCTTCGCTTATTCCTGGGCTGGAGGAGCTGCTGATCGCGAACAACCTTAAACCCGAGGACATCAGCTTTAAGATCAACCTGATCGACCTATCGGGCAACGAGGATATCCGCGAAGCGCTTGCCAGTCGGCTGCCTAATGGGCGTACGATGGGTTCGATCGTCGATTTCAGTATTGATATCATCAACAACTCAACAGGCAAGCACATTGGAGCCGCGGATCAGTTCACACAGGCGCTTGTCAGAATCATACCCATGCCGAAGAACGTGACAGCCATGCCCGAGCCATGGGGCGCTTTCCGTTATAACGAGTCCGCCAAGCAGTTCGAGTTTGTTCCTGCCCAATCGGTTCGGATCGACGGCGTATGGTACGTCACGATACACTCCTACTCCAACAGCGTGTACGTCGTTGCGAATAACGAAGTAGGCTTTACGGATGCGAGATCGCATTGGAGTAAATCGTTCGTCGAGCTTGCGGCGGCGAAAGGACTCGTTAATGGAGTCGGAGGCGGCAAGTATGCACCGGACAAATCCGTGACGCGAGCGGAGTTTGTCACTATGCTAGTCAATGCGATGGGGCGCGGTACTTCGATCGGCAACAATACGGAGCCATATGACGATGTCCGGCCTGGCGCATGGTATTACGGCGCGATTACGAAAGCGCGGCAGCTGGGACTGCTTGAGTTCGCGAAGGCTGACTCATTCATGCCCGATAAGCCGTTGACCCGCGAGGAAATGGCAAGCATGATGGCGGCGGCGATTGCGCTGGAAAGGGCGTCTATAACGAAGGAAACTATCAGCTTGAACGGTTATAAGGATATCGGGAGCATGAATACCGCCTACCTGGAGGCTGTACGATTGATGGTGAAGCTGAAGATCATGACCGGCACGAGCGAGGATACGTTCGATCCGAAGGGCGAATCAACGCGTGCGGAAGCGGCGGTAGTGTTCATCAGAATGCTTCAAACGCTGGGCCTAATCGATAGATAAAGACAATGGATAAATGCAAAACGCAACCTGTATAGGTTGCGTTTTGCATTAAGGGGACTCAAGCTGATCGAACCATTGTAGTGCGATCAAGCGCGATCTTGCTGAAGCGCTTGATAGATCTTGGTTAGCCCCGATTGGATGGCCTTCCGTTCTTCTTCATCCAGATAGCTGAGAAAATAGTTGGATATCCCGTATGCGTATGTAGGCCATGTGGCAAGAAAAGACTTTTTTCCTTCCCGCGTCAATACGGCGAAGGCTCCTCGCCTGTCGTCATCCGTTCGTTCCCTCGTGACGAGACCTTCGCGTTCCAGCCGTTCGACTACCCTCGTCAACCCGCTCCGCGTCAACACCACTCTTTTGGCCAGCTCGGTCATTCGAAGCTTTCGCTCCGGCGCCTGATACAAGGCAACCAAGACATCGTAGGTCGTGAGGGGGATTTTCCGTTGATCGGATAAATCCTTCTCGATCCGTTCAATGACGGCAGCATGCGCGTTCACGAATGCCCGCCATATCGAAAGTTGCTTGTCGTCTAGATGCAGCACCGTGTCATCTCCTTGGTTCCCGGTTACTCCCATCATACTCCAATTTTTGTTGACTAAGCAAATAAATCATGCTAATTTAATTGCGTAAGAAATAATTGACTAAACAATCAAATGAGAGGAGGGATCGTCTTTGAGCGGTGTGCTGTTCGGGCTTTTGTCCGCGTTCGCGTTTGGAACCGCCGATTTTTTCGCGGGCAGGGCGAGCCGGAGAACAGGAGTGTTCTCGACCTTATTTTATATGCAGCTCTTCGGATTGCTTTTTTTGACGGCGGTCATCACTTGGCAAGGTCAATGGCACGGTCTGCGCGTGTACGATCAGATCGCCGCCGCAAGCTTATGGATGGCTTTGGACCTGATCGGGATATTATTCCTGTACCAAGGCTTGGTATCCGGCAAAACCTCCGTTGTCGCTCCCATCGCCTCCAGCTTCTCGGTCTGTACCGTGCTCCTGGCTATGAAGTTCGGAGATGAACGGTTGAGCGCGATTTCGCTGGCCGCTGTCGTACTGACGATCGGAGGGGTATTCCTGACGACCCTGGTGCTGACGAGAGGCCGGAGGAGCGTGGGGAATAAGTTCGATAACGGTGCGGTGTGGGCGATCTTGGCGGCTTTATTCCTTGGAATGGCGTTCTACGGTCTTCGTTATCCTCAGGAGACCATAGGCGAATTGCTGACGGTGTGGATCGGAAGGCTGCAGGCTACCTTGCTTCTGCCGATTGTATATGCGTGCTTCAACAAACGGATTGAGTTTCCGGACATCAGGCGTACAGGTCTGATTGCGGTCGTAGGCATTCTCGACGCGATGGCTATCGTTAGCTACAGCTTCGGTCTCGGACTGGAGAACACCTCGATCGTGATTACGGCAACGTCATTGTTCGCCGTCGTGACTTTGCTATGGGGCGTGCTGCTGAACGGGGAAAAACCGGCGTGGAACCAGTGGCTGGGAATAGGCTGCACTTTCTGCGGGATCCTGATGATCTCATTGAAATCCTATCTATGAAAGGCGAGGTGTTCTCGATTGAAATCGATACTATACATTACCGCGAATCCGAAGAAAGAAGAGGAATCCAACAGCTTATCGGTGGGGCGCCGTCTCGTGGAGGCGTATCGTTCCTTGCATGCGGAGGCGACGATCACGGAAATCGACGTGTTCAGGCAACCTATTCCGCTGATTGACGAGTTTTTCGTATCGGCTAGGCACAAGGTATCCTCGGGTATGGAGACGGAGCAACTTCTACCCGAGGAGAGAGAAATTCTCGATCGCATTCACCGGTTTACCTCGCAGTTCATTGCCGCCGATATATATATTTTTGCATACCCGCTATGGAATTTCGGCGTTCCGCCGTTATTGAAGGCTTACGTGGACACGATCAAAATCGCAAGAAGAACGTTTCGCTATACTCCCGAAGGCCCGGAAGGATTGTTGAAGAATAAGACGGCGGTGCTGATCCAATCAAGCGGTGACGTCTACACATCCGGGCCGTTACGAGATTTCGAGCATGGGAGCCGGTATTTGGCCTCCGTATTAACGTTCATCGGCGTCGAACGGATCGAAACGGTCTATATGGAAGGAATGGATAAGCACCGTCACGAGGCCGAAGCGATTAAACAAAGAGCGATCGCTGAAGTGCAAGAAATCGCTCTGACCATCTAAAGGTAAACACGCTTTATAGGACCGATCGTTGCACCATGCCGGATTGATACTATTTGATACCGGGATTGGCGGAGAGGTAGTCAGAGGTATCGCCGTTAATCCGATGCAGCTAAGTAAAACACGCCAACGCACCCCATATAGGTCGCGCGTTGGCGTGTTTGATCATTCGCCCTCGTTCAATTTCCGCAACCGATAGGCGTTCGTCGCGGTTTCGCCGAGCTCCTCGAGGATGGTGAAATTCGCCCAAGCGCCTGCTGCCGCTCCGATTCCCGGTATCATTTGCAGCAATTTACGAAAGTCGATCGAGTCGCGGTACTCCTTCTGGAACGTCTCCCAATCCATCTCCTTATGGTACTCGGCATCCGAGGACCACTGCGCTTTTTCCGTGTCCCACTGCTTGATCGTGCTTAGCAGCTTGGCGCGCTGTTCCGACCCGGAGAAAGCCATCTGGAACACCTTTAGAATGAATACGCGTTCGTGAAATAGCTTCGTGTCATAGCCGTAGACATGAGCCAGTTCGAACAGATACTTCATCTTGATCGCGATTAACGCAGGGAAGTCGACGACGTTCAAGAGAATGCCGCCCGCGCCGGTGCCGGCGCCTTCGGCGGTCGCGATTTTCTGGTAGAAGGACAACAAGCGTTTCGCTTCCTGATCGGCCTCCTCGAGGGAGGAAATCCGCTGCACCGGCCTTTGCGGCGTATACTCCGCGCCGAACAACGCCGTGCGCACGATCGATTTGATCGTCGTCGTAATGATGTTGTGAACCTTAGGAGGAAGCAGATTGTTGATTCGCTTGCTGACCGTCTTCGACGTTCTCTCCAGCCAGCCTGGCGGCTTGAACAATCGTTGCTCCCAATCGGCGATTTCGTTGCGTGCTCTCTGTTCGTAATCCATGCATCTCGCTCCTTTGAAACCTATGGTTTCATTGTACGGCAGATCGCATCCATACGGAACGGACCGGGGGAGGAGGCGGAGCCGGACGAAAGTCGGGCGCCAGGTACCCCCGGTTCGATGAAAGCACATCCGTAATCAACGGCAGTCAGATGAGACTATAGCTGCATGCCATGTCCCATATTACCCAGAGGGTCCTTCATCCAGTTATTCACTCGTTCAACGATCCTGTCTACCGCAATATCGTATATTTCATTGCCGAACTCGGCCGATGAAGAGAGGGGATTTCTATTGCCTAGTATTCCATATTGCAGTTCTTCCGCAGCCAAACTCAAATCTACGGTTTCCGGATGCGATGCCATCAGGTGTGAGGTCTCCCAGCCGGCGGCATGATCTCCGGCATCCTCGAACCTGTCTCTGAGCAACAAATAATCCGCTAACGCCATAGCTCCAATCCTATCCCGATTTTTATCATAGGCCCATTGATTATAGGTAATTGCCGCACATCTTGCATTCTCTATCAGCGGATAATGGCCGATAATAAATACGACGAGCTTAAATCCGTAAGAGGCGACTTCGGAAATAATATGAATCAAATGATGGTTGCAATGCTCTACTTGTTGCATTCCCGTATACGGAAATTGATTCTCGTCAAAGGCATCCTTCCGCAAATCCATCCGGTCGCAGATTCCCTGCCGATATCTCGGATCGGTCTCCAGCAGGGAATTGACTCTGCTTTCGCCATAATATACGGTGGGGAATACCATTCCTCCTCCTTTGGCTGCGCATCGAATAGCGATTTCTTCCGCTTGCAATCCGTCCGATCCCATAGGATCGTGCAGCCCGTGCCATTCCAAGGTGCCGAGCGGAACATAGGCAACCGGAAACGCTTGTCTTCGTGCGGTAATTTGATTTGGCCTTGAGTAATGAAATCGAAGTTCCATCCGGTTCATCCTCCGTTAAATAACTGTCTTAACCTTTGATTCCGCCTTGAATCATTCCTTCCATAAACATCCTCTGACATAAATAAAACAAAGCTACAACGGGAACTATCGATAATACTCCTCCGGCAAACAGTAAATTGTAATTGTTTCCATAGGGAGATAAATAGGTCTGAATGCCGACGGTCAACGTAAAGTCCTCGCTCTTCGACATCACGATCAGCGGCCATAAAAAATCATTCCATGAATTCGTAGCCTGCAAGATCAGCATCGTCGTGAACGCCGGTTTCATCAACGGCGCCATAATGACCAGAAATATACGGAATTCGCCGCAGCCGTCGATTCTGGCAGCTTCCATATATTCTTTGGAGAGGGTTTGCGCATACTGAAGGAAAAAGAATATCGTAAAGGGCGCGACCAAAAACGGAAGCACTACTCCGATATAACTATTCGTCAAATGAAAGATTTTGATTTCGTTGTAAAGGGGGATCATCAGCGTCTCCACCGGAATCATCATCGTGCTCAGCACCATAAGAACAATGAGCTTTTTCCCTTTAAACTCATACATCGAAATTCCGTAACCCACCATGGAGCAGAGAAGAATGGAGAACCCCGCATACATCGTCGTTACGATGACGCTATTCTTGAACCAGGCGAAATAAATGCCTCCGTTGTCCGTAAACAACAATTTATAACTAGCGAGGCTCAACATGTCCCATTCGATTTTTAGCGCGACTCCGTTTTTAAATACTTGGCTCATGTCGGTTACGAATGAAGTTACAAGCAAATAGATAAACGGCCCCAAGGATGCCGCCGCCAAAACCAGCAGTAATATAAAAACGCTGACTTGATACGCGTATTTTTTCCTTAGGCTGATCATCTGTCCTCCCTCCCGGTTCCGATTCCCATGGATTTAATATAGGCAAAGTTCAGAATCATCAAAACGACGAAAAATATAACCGACATGGCCGATGCGTATCCCATATCGAAATGCCCGAAAGCCGTACGGTAAATATACAAAACGATGGTCAAGCCTATATCTCCGGGCGTATTGCCGTTCGCCCATAAAACATAACTCTCGCCGAACGATCGCAAACCGCCGTAGGTTAATATCGTTGTAACGAAAATGAGGATTGGCTTTATTCCCGGCAAAGTCACATTCCGAAATCTTTGCAGCGCGTTTGCTCCGTCCACATGCGCGGCATCGTACAATTCCTTGGATATCGTCTGCAACGCGGATAAGAAATAGAGGATATTCAGCCCCAACCAGCGCCAAGTGGAGGTAAGCACCAACACGATGATTCCCGTTACCTTTGAATCGAACAGCCAGTTTTTAGCTTCCTTGTTGAAAAACTGCATCAATACATTTAGCGGCGTATCCGGGTTCCCCGCCAAAAATAATCTAAAAAAAATACCCGCGACAATAACGGAGGTCAAGGCGGGAATATAAAACGCCGATCTGAACATATTTCTGTACGGCGTCAGTTTTTGATTTAATACCATGGCCAATAGCAACGGCACAGTAATATTCACGATCACAATGCCTATTGTGAATCCCAAGGTTGTCCAAATCGCGTTTTTGATATGGGGGTCCGTCAGGACTCTTTCATAATTATCCATTCCCACGAACCGATACGAAAAAATTCCTTCCAGCTTATAAAAGCTGCGATAAATCATATCCAGCATTGGATAGAGCATAAAAACCATAAAAGCGATGATAAACGGAGCGCAAAAAAAATAGGGCGCCGTTCGTTTCGTTATCATTTTTCCCATATCACCCATGATCCTTTCTTCAAGGAATTCGCTAAGCTGTCTGCGTAGAAGGACATATTAAAACAAGCTGCCACAATATGGTTTTGCGGCAGCTTGAGCCCGAATATTGTTACTTGGAATTTTTGATTTGATCAGCCGCGCTTTTTAACGCTTCTTCAGGAGACGCGCTCTTTTCGCTTAACACCTTAAACAGTAAGTCGCCGGACACGATGGTGTTCGCTAAAGAAAATTTAGGCGAAGCCGTAATGTTGGAGGTATGGAATTTATCTTTCATCCCGATGACAATTTCAAAGATATCCTTGCCGAAGTATTCCGTAAATTTATTGTCTTGTTTCATGACATCGCTATTCCAAATATCCCATCTTAGCGGATCAAAGCCCAGGACGTTCCATATCTTACCGGCGCCATCCGCGCTGATTTTGGCTTCCGCCAAAAAGCGTTTCGCCAAGTCCTGGCTTTTGGATAAGGATGTAACGCTCGTTGCCGTTCCGCCAAATACCGGATATACGCTGTCTTTATCCCAAACGGGAGGAGCCGCCATCTGCATATTGCCGGACAATTCGGGCATATAGTCCGTGAACCTTCCCATATACCACATACACTCCAGCATGGAAGCCGCTCCGCCCTTACCCATATATCCGTAGTATTCTTCCGTATGGAATCCGCCGCCAGGCGTGGTGACCGCGGTTCCGTCCGCCAGCATGCCCAACATAAAATCAAGCACCTTAGCGTTTACATCGCTATCAATGGTAATATTTCCTTGCTCGTCAAAGTAGTCTCCGCCCATTTCGCCCGCCATGATGTAGTAGCTCCAGGAATCGTTCACTTCGAACGTAATGATCGGTTTACCGGTAGCCTGCAGCACTTTTTTGCCCGCCTCATGCAAGTCTTCCCAAGTCACGATGTCTTCGACTTTTACGCCGGCTTGACCTAAAATTTCCGTATTATAAAACATCATGGGAGCGCCTACATGATATTCAATGCCGTAATAGTTGCCGTTATACTTGTAGATATCGAGAACAGGCTCAAGGAAGCTTTCCTTTTCAGGTTCGATCACATCATTCAGCGGAACGAACACATCCTCGCCGCCTTGCATAAAATCGCTGAATTTGGCAACGTTTACATCTACGATATCAGGAGCCCCGTCGCCGGATTGCAAAGTAATCAACAATTTGCTATGCATGTCCGCGATCGGATAGGTTTCCGTTTTCAATTCAATCTGTTCTTCGGGATGCTTTTCATTCCAGGTTGTCGCGGCATCCTGGAAGAACTCGGAATGCTGCTCCACATAAGTCCAAAAAGTTAAATTTGTTTTTTCGGCAGGGGGAGCCGCCGATCCTTTTTCGTTGGCCGAATTTGAAGGAGCATTGGAACTACATCCGGCGATAATCGTAATGAATACGGTCAGCACCAACATAATGATCATTTTTCTGTTCATAGTACCCTCCTGAATAAAAAATTTTTAAGTCAATATTCATTTTAAATTCAGGGCATTTTTTGTACATTAATTGCAGAATCCAATATTCTTATTATTTTGTCCTCTTATTCTTCTTCGCGAGATATGCTTTTTTTATAATCCGAAGGTGAAATGCCGAACTGTTCCTTGAACAGGATGTAGAAATAGTTGTAATTTTGGATGCCGATCTCAAAGGCGATCTCTTGCAACGAAAGCCTCCCCTGCAAGATCATTTCCCGAGCATGATGCATCTTCATTTGGTTTACGTAGGTCACCAGACTTAGCCCCGTGCTTTTTTTAAACGTTCTGCTCAGGTAAGAGGTGCTCACAAGCAACGCATCGGCAACCTCTCGCAAGGTTACTTTTTCTTTATAGTTTTCTTCGATGTACTTCATTGCTTTTTCCGAAATGGAGTGTTTGGAGAAGGTGTATCCTTTTTTTCTCAATTCCTTCTGCAAGTTCAAGCAAACTTGAACCAAGTATATTTTGATTTCCTCGTACGCGGAAAAGGATAGCGATACTTCATAAGGCTGCTCGTTGGCAAAGATATCTTTCTCGTCCAGATGCAAATTTTTGATTTTTCTTTTTAAGAACATCACAATCTCCATGTACAGCGCTTGAACCCATAATCTTGACAGATGCCTGTTTGTCAGATTAGCGAAGAAAACTTCAAAATATTGTTTAACGTCCTGCTCTTTCAAGTACAACACTTCATTCAGTTGCATGAGATTATCGTCGTCCAGTACTTTATCGGGTTCTTCGATTCCTTCCCGGTGGATAGTGAACTTTTTATTCCCTTGAAAATAATGTTCAAGCAGAATGGTTTTATTGGCTTGTTTTTGCTTTTTAATATTTTCGATACCGCGAAACCTATCCGATACGGCAAATGACACATCCAAGTTGCAAAATCTAAACAAGGTAGCCTGGATCTGTGTCATGATTTCTTCGATCTCTTTTCTAGACTTTTCTTTGGCGCTGAAAGCCAGCAGGAATAAACCCGGTTCCAGCGGTATGATAAAATAGTCGCGATAATATTTAATGGTCTCGTCGATGATAATTCTCACGGTCCGCTCATCCGTTAATACCGCGTTCGATTCGTCAAAATGACAGTCCATCCCGCCGATCGCCAATATCATATCCCCGTGCAGCCACGACAGCTTTAATTTTTTTAATAGCTCCTCCGGATTCTCGATATCCGTATATTCGTCTACGATTTTATATAGCAGGTCATCCTTGCTCTCGTCCGCCGAGTACGATAGCTTATCCTGTTTCTCGTTGCCTATTTCCCGAATCATCGATTTGATCAATTCATTAATGCTGTCGTAGGTTATACGATGCTTCAACAGATAATCCTTGGCGCCGTTTTTCAGACTTCCTCTGACATAATCGAAATCCTCGAATGCGCTCAAGGCAACCACTTTAATAGACTCATCCATTTCATGGATATAATTAATGAGCTCGACGCCTGTCATGCTGGGCATACGGATATCGGTAAATACGATGTCCGCTTTATATTCCTTAAGCAATTCCACGGCTGCTTTGCCGTTATTCGCCTCGGCAATCAACTCGCATCCCAGCGCATCCCATTCAATCATCTTTTTCAAGTCAACCAACACAAGGGGATCATCGTCTACCAGCATGATGTTATACATGGTTCGTTTCCCGCCTTTTTATCGGTAATTTAATCGTCAGGGTTGTATATTTATTTTCCTCGCTTCTCATTTCCACCCCGTATTGATCCCCGAATAACAGTTTTATCCTGCTGTTTACGTTCCCGATTCCGATTCCGGTGAATCTTTCTTTCCCCTTATTCTCTTTATCCCGCAAAATTTTCGAAAATTCGCTTTGCGCTATTCCTACGCCATTATCCGTTATCTCAAAAATCATATTGCGCTTTATCTGATATCCGCTAATCTCGATTAATCCTCTTCTATTGGAAGGTTCTATGCCGTGCACAATGGCGTTCTCCACGATCGGCTGCAGAACGAATCTGGGCATCAAATTATTCTCGATTGCAGCGTCGATCTTAAAATGAACATCGAATTTGCTCATCAATCGATAGTCCTGAATGGTCATGTAATTTTTCAACAATTCTATCTCGTCGGAAACCGTTTGCAAGTTGTCGTCGTTTTTCATACTGCCTCGCAATAAATCAATAATGGCATTCACAAGCGTTACAATCGAAAATTCGTTTTTCATTTTGGCGATAAAAGAAATCATATTCAACGTATTCGCCAAGAAATGAGGGTTGATTTGCGCTTGCAGGGCTTGGATCTCCAGTTTTCTTTTCTGCCTTTCGGCTTTGCGTATATCATCGAGGAGCCTGCTTATCTCTTTGGCCATTCGGTTAAATTGTTTGGCCAGTATGGTAACTTCGTCATTGCCGTCTTCCTTCAGGCGTATATCCATACGGCCGGATTCGAAAGCTCTAATGCCGACTATCGTCCTTTTGATCGGCGAAATAATGCTATAGGATACAATAACGGTAATCATAATTCCAAAGACGATTCCAAAAATACCGACATAAATAAAGTTCTGCATGATCGGTCCTGAATCCGAATGCAAGTAGGCAGACGGAACAATGCTGATCATAACCCAATTGCTGTTAATCATTTTGTTGTAAACCATGCTGTCCTTATTGTCCGTCTCAAGCAGGTAGCGATCATCCCCTATGCGGTTAATAATGTCTTGATTCTCGAAGACGTTTCCGACTTTAACGGATTCATCAGTTGATGAAATAACGATGTTATGATTGTCCAGCACGAACGTTTGGGCAGACATATTATTCGACAAGTCTCTGTAAATGCTTTGTATTTTTTTCTCGTCGATCGTCATCAGCATATAGCCGATAATGTTTCCGTCTTTTTTCATCTTGATTGCCTTGCCCAATACGATGTTTTTCCTCTCGACGGTAACTCCGGAAGCGATTCTTTCTTCATAGTCTTCATTCATAGCTTTAAAAATGGCTCTGCCGTTGCTTTCATGGCTTTCTTGCAAGATTTGTTTTAAATGATCCGACTTCAAATTCAAGCGGAAGGCATCGCTGCCATAAACGTTAACCGCATCGCCGTTCAAAGTATATAACGTGATCTCCGAAACGATATTATCGAAGACGTATTTGCTGCTCATTTTTTCCGTAATCAGCGCTTTGGTATTGAATTTCATTCTATCGGTGTATTGCCGATAATTGATCAGGATGTCCTGAATTTCATCCATATAGCTGATTTCGATGCTGTCGTTTCTGACCTTCTCTATTTTTTCTTCTATGTTGGAGCTGATTTGAATGAACATAGACTCCAAGGAATTGCTTATTCCTTCTTGAATCACCTTGCTGCTTTTGTTGTATAACAGGATTCCATAAATCATAATGGGCAGCATGGTCGCAAAAATGAACATGATCAGCAACCGGTTGAAAATTTTGATGTCCCGCAGAAGAGAGGTTTTTTCCTTCCATTTGTTCAACAATCCTATATCCCCCCGATAAAACGAATAAAATTCTATGATCTACAGGAGAAGAGACTGAAAGCGCTTGCAAATAGGCGTGTGTCGATTATATCATCTTATCTTTCGTCCTGAATATTGGAATTCTCCGATACGGTTCATTCACATGGAAGAACCCCGATCGCAAGAGATCGGGGTTCTGTGTGAGGGTATATCCGTCAGTTAAGCGAGATGGAAGAGACGCTGCCGTTCTTCGCAAAGTCTTTCGAATAAGACACCGTCGCCTTCGCCGTTGTCGTACCGCTCGGGGTTTTGATCGTTATCGTAGGTGCGGAAGAGTAGCCGGAGCCGGGGTTCGTGATGGAGATTCCCGTTACAACGCCGTCTTTCACGATCGCGGTGGCGGTTGCCGGAGTGATCTTCCATGTTTTCGATTTCTGCCCGTTGTACCGATAGTAGTTGGATACTTCGTCCAATCGTTCGTTCGTGATGCCATAAGGAGCGAGCACCTTCAACAGCGCGGCTTTGTTGCTCTGCGCCTCTTCGGCGGTCGGGCCGCCGCTGCTCAACTCGGCAGGCGTTACGCCGCTGAACGCCTCGCGGAACACTTCGGTCGGAACCCCGAGCGCCGCGGCGATAAGGACGACCGGTCGGCCGTGATCTTGCGGATCGGTGTCGTAGCCTCCCGAGATCGTAACGGATACGGTGCCATCCTCCGAAGTAGTGACTGTAGTCAGGTTGCCGGACGCAGGAGCGCCGGTCGGAGCGGCAGCCCGGCCTCCGTTAGCGGGTCCCGGCGGCTTAGGCGGGCGAACGCAATCCTTCTGTCCCGATGGTGCCGCCGCCGAGGCGGGATAGGAGCCGTCAAGAGCCGCGCCTCCTCCGATGATGATTGCTGACGTTAACAATACCGCCATCCATTTTGCCGATTTCGTCATATTCAATCTCTTCCTTCCCTAGTGAATTTGTCTTGCTTGAACCCGATGTTACTAGAATTTGGTGAAAATATAGTGAAAGCGCGAAAGCGATCGAATATACTCTTGGGTAACAATGACTCCGGAAGAAGAGAGGTCACGATTTGAAAATATTACTCGCGGAAGACGATGTCCGGTTAGGCGAACTGATCGCGCATATGATGAAAAGAAAAGCCGGTTATACGGTCGACTGGGTGACGACGGGCAGCGAAGCGTACGATTACGCAACCGCTTCCAGCTACGATGTGATCGTCCTCGATTGGATGATGCCGGACGGGAACGGTCGCGACGCTTGCGCGAAGCTGCGCAACAACGGGTATGCCGGAGCGATTCTGATGCTGACGGCGAAGGACACGCTGCGGGATCGCGTCGAAGGTCTGGACGCGGGCGCCGACGATTATCTAGTGAAGCCATTCGAGATCGAGGAGCTGCTCGCCCGCGTCCGGGCGTTGACGCGCAGAACGTTCGTTCCTCTTCAAGAGGACGTGATCCGGATCGGCGAGCTCGAGCTCCATAGGAACAACCAGACGGTGAAGAGCGGCGGCGTAGAAGTCCAGCTTTCTCCCCGAGAGTTTCAAATCCTTGATCTGCTCGTGCAGAATAGGAATCTTACGCTGTCTCGAGAAGTCATATTGGACAAAGTATGGGGGCTGGACGCCGACGTGAACTTGAAGACGATCGATGCGACCGTCAAATTCATTCGCAAGAAGCTCGGGTCCTCCCCTTCGCGGGAGCTCATTAGGAGCGTGAGAGGCGTTGGGTATCGCGTTGAAGCATAAGGGAAGCTTGTTCAAGAGGCGGAAGGCGGGCGGCGATCTGTTCGCCATGACCCGCAGGAAGCTGACGCTTCATTATAGCGGCATGCTTGTTTTATTCCTGAGTCTGTTCATCATCGGCGTATACGCGCTCTTGTACACGGTGATTTGGAGCGAGCAGAGATCTGCCCTGGGCGCCATCGCGGATAGCGAGTTTACGGCGCTCAAGCATTGGAGCGAGCAAGACGGCGATTCGAGCCGTCCGGCCCCTCGCGAAGTGGAGGATGCTTTCTCGATCAGCAACGATCAGTCTTTCTATTATTTGATCGGCGCCGGCGGGAACGTCCAGTTGGGCGGCGAGATGCAGCCTCGACTGCGCGAGCAGGTGATGCAGGCGATCTCGGAAGGGGCGTTCGAGAAGGACGAGTATACCCGATTGACGTTGCAGACGTTCAGCGGCGGGTCGGCAAGCGATTCGCGGTTCCTGGTTACCTCCCGGGAGCTGTCGTGGAACGGGAACCAGAGCAGCATGCTGTATATCGGGAAAGACGTTACGTTCCAGCATCATTTATTCAGATGGCTCCTTCTTCTGCTGGTCGGAATGTCGATTCTGTTCTTCGCGGTCGCCGTGTGGTTCAGTATCTGGATGTCGCGCAAAGCGATGGTCCCGATCGCTCGTTCCAACGCGAAACAGAAGGAGTTCGCGGCGGATGCTTCGCATGAGCTGAGAACGCCGCTAAGCGTGCTTCTGACGTCGATAGAAGCTCTCCAGCTTGAGCTCGAACCATCCGCCTCGTACAGTCCTCTAGCGAATAACCTCCTTGCGGGAATGAAGGAGGAGGTCGGGGCGATGACGAAGCTGACGGGGGATTTACTGCAGCTGGCCCGTTCCGATTCCGGCGAGCTTATGATCAACCGATCGCCGTTCCATGTAGGCACGGCGGCGCGCAAGGCGATCGATCGCCTTCGACCGTTGGGGGAGAAGAAGCACATTGAGATCGAACTGGCTGCTCCGGCAGATTTCATCGCCGAGTGGGACGAAGAGAAATTCACCCAACTGCTTACGCTGCTGGTCGATAATGCCGTGAAATATACGCCCGAGAACGGCACCGTGCAAGTGAATCTTGCCGACATGACGGTAAAGGGGGAGCGGTTCATGACCGTAGAGGTCAAAGACAACGGGATAGGCATCGCGCCCGAAGCGCTTCCCCGTATTTTCGATCGTTTCTACAGGCAGGACAAGTCGAGATCGCGGCACATCGGCGGACACGGCTTAGGGTTAGCGATCGTTAACGATATCGTGAGCTCCGCGCGCGGAGACGTCCGTGTGGAAAGCGCCGTAGGCCAAGGCACTACTTTTGCGGTTCGCCTGCCGTTGTAAGCGCGATGACGTCATCGATTGACAGTTGTCGAAGGCTAGCCCTAAAATACAGCTAAGTTCGTTTGATTTCGTCGATTCGACAGAGGGGGATCGTCTGTGGATACCAAGCTTGGAATGGCGGTCCTTCTCCTGATGGCGACGGCGCTGATGATGTTCGTCGCGCTATTATGTTATCGAAATCGGCATTTGCCGATGGCCAAGTCGATCGTGTGGACGATGGCCGCGGCCTCCTTCTACGCGATCGGATATGCGTTCGAGGTGCTCGGCAGCACATTGGGCGAAGTGAAGTTGGCGCTGCAAATCGAATACGTCGGCATCCCGTTCGTCTCGACGCTGTGGCTGCTGCAGATCATCCAGCTTGCCAATATCGGAGCCCGATACCGCAAGCTGCTGACGGTCGCGCTGTTCGTCGTCCCGACGCTCGTGTTCGTCGTCCATTTGACGAACGACTGGCATGGGCTATATTTTACGCGATACGAGCTTAACTTGAACGGAACGATGCCGCTTTACGACACGGTCAAAGGACCTTGGTACACCGTACACGGCTTGTACAGTTATTTGGTCATGTTCTTCGGCATGGCGCTGTTCGTCCCGATGTATATTCAATCGCTTCCGAACGTGCGCAAGCAGATCGTCATTCTGTTCCTGGGAGCCATCGCGCCGATGCTGTTCAATATGGCGCTTTGGTTCGGCGTAACCGTCGATCTGACGCCGTTCGGCTTCGCGATTACCGGCATCACGTACGCCTGGGGAGTTCTGCGCTTCAATCTGCTGCGTCTGACGCCGCTCGCGCTCGCCAAAGTATTCGAGACGATCGGAGACGGCGTCGTGCTGTTCGATTCGGACGAACGAATCGTCAATTATAACAAGGCCGCCGTAGCCGTGCTGCCGGAGCTAAGCCTGATGCGGAAGCAAGCGACCGCCGCGAGCGAGGTGCTGTCGGCCAGGCCGGAGCTGGTCGCGAGGCTTCGCGCGGCGAGCGACGGAGACGAGCGTTTCCCGATCGATACGCAGGACGAGAACGGCAGACAATACTACAGCTGCAGCTTGTCGTTCCTCTACGGTTCGACGAACGAGCCCATCGGCAAGCTGCTTATTCTAAGCGATATTACCGAGTTGAAAGAGAACGAGGCGAGACTGCGCGAGAACGCCCGTCAGCTGTCCGAGCTGAACGCGTTCAAGGACAAGCTGTTCACCGTCGTCACTCACGATATCCGCGATCCGATCGCGCTTCTCGTCAGCTTGACCGAGCTGCTCGGCGACGAGATGACTTTAGCCGACGGCGAACAGGCGGAGCTGCTGCGCGAGCTTCGGGGGCAGGTGCAAAGCACGTTCCAGCTCGTCGATAACTTGCTCGATTGGTATCGGAGCCAGAAGGGGAAAGTTTCATTCCGCCCGATCAGTTGGAACTTGCGGCAAATCGTCCGTCAGGCGATGTCGTTGGCAGGCACGAAGGCAGGCATGAAGAGAATCGAGATCATAGAGCGCATCGACGAGAAGCTGTCCGTCTTCGCCGATAAGGAAATGCTCGAATTGATACTCCGCAACCTCCTCTCGAATGCGATCAAATATACCGGAATCGGCGGCAGCATCGAGATCGAGGCCGTTCCGGGCCATTCGTCGGTCACCGTATCGGTCCGCGATAACGGCATTGGCATGGATGAACAGACGATGCGGCTTCTTCGCACGGAGGAGCCGTTCTTCAAGCTGCCGATATTCGAGGACGAGACGGGGGACGCGAGATTCGGCCTCGTGCTTACCCGCGAATTCGTGCGCATTCATGGCGGCAAGCTTTGGTTCGAGAGCGCGCCCGGCGCCGGAACGACTTTCTCGTTCTCCTTGCCGACCTCGGCGGGCATCCGGGAACCGAACGATAGGAACGGAGGCGAAAGCGCTTGAGAACGATATTGGTGGACGATGAACCTGCGATGCATTTGATTCTGCGCAAAATGCTAGCCAAGCTGCCCGGCGTGCAAGTGGCCGGCGCTTTCCGGGACGCGGAGTCGGCGCTTGCTTACCTGCGCGTCAATCCGGATATCGGACTGGTGTTCGCGGATATATCGATGCAAGGAGAGAACGGGCTGATGTTCGCGGCCAAGCTGGAGGCGCTGGAGCTGCCCGTGCAGGTCGTGTTCGTCACTTCCCATAAGGAATTCGCTTTGGAAGCGTACGATCTGACCGTGCTCGATTACTTGGTAAAGCCCGTGTCTCAGGAACGGCTGGCGCGGACGGTACAGCGGGCGTTAACCTACGATCTGGCCAAGAAATCTTCACATGAAGCGAATGCGGCACCTGCCCAATTCGTCGTAACGGCGCTTGGAGACATGACCATCAGCAACGGAACGAGCCGGATCAAATGGACTTCGCGCAAATGCACGGAGCTATTCGCCTACTTGCTCCTCAATCGGGGCAAACGCATTCCTCGCTCAAGGCTGCTCGCCGACATTTTCGGAGACTCGGAGCAATCGGCGGGGGCGGTCAATTACTTAAATACGACGGTGTACCAATTGCGCAAATCGCTCGAATCGCTCGGCGCGCAGGGCGCGATCCGTTCGGAGAACGACGGCTACGCCCTGGAATGGAAGGAGCCCGTCATCGATTTCGCCGATTTCGAGAGAGAAGTCGAAGCGTTGCCGATCATCGATGCCGGCAACATCGACGCGGCCATCCGGACGGAACGGTTATATACGGGGGAGTTGTTCGGAGATAAAGCTTACCTATGGGCGACGAGCGAAACGGAGCGTTACGCGGGTCTTTACGCTTCGTTCGCCCGAAGGCTCGCCGACGCGTTTCTTCAGCAGGGAGACCCGTCGGCCGCGTCGAAGCTGTTGCTCAAGCTGAAGGAGCACAATCCGTTCGACGAATCGATCGTCCGTCAGCTCATCGCGATTCGGAATCGGCTAGGAGACATCAAAGGTTCTACCGATCTCTATCGCGATTACGTAAAGCTGCTCGATCAAGAACTGGGCATTCGTCCGTCGGAGGAACTGACTCGGGAGTACGAATCCTTCTCGGCATCGTCCGATGCCTAGAGAGAACCGCGAAGCCTCATGGCTTCGCGGTTTTTGCTCGTCTGGGCGCGCCAATCGACCGATCTTTCATTATTCTTTTATTCGCTTTTAGTAGACTATCAGAATAATGTTCGAACATGTCGATATGCCGAAGGTGGGTATCGTGGTCAATTTTACGGTTGCGGGCATTCTGTCCGTCGCGTTGCTGATTACCCTGTTTCTTGCCGTCTTTACGCTGTTGTACTGCCAGAGCTCCAAGAAGACGTATTTTATTCTGCTGTCCGTGTCCGTCTTTCTCTTCGTGCTTGGTTACCTGTTGGAGGTTACGGCAACGACTTCGGATGGCGGAATGGCGGCTACGAAGGTCATGTATATGGGGTCAGCGTTCTTCTCTCCGCTGTTTCTTCTGTTCGTGGCGGATTACTGCGAAGCGCGGATTTCAAAGCCGCTCATTCTCGTCCCGCTCTTGTCGATTCCATCATTCGTGATCGTGCTGGTCTGGACATCCGAGTATCACACTCTCATCTATTCCGCTTACTCCTATATCGTGGATGCGCCGATTCATCGTCTAGCAGTGGAACCGGGTTCGCTATACTATTTGAATCATGTGTTCGCGTTGCTGTGCATGATCGCGGCAGGCGGAATATTAATTCACAGATTGATTCATTGGGGCAAGCGGTACAGATTACAGCTATTACTCTTGGTCATTGGCGTGATCACTCCGGTCCTCGCCAATATTTTGTACGTAGTCAAGCTTAACGTGTTCGGGATCAACTACACGCCGGTGTCCCTCGTTATATTAAACCTGCTCTTCTTTATCAATATCATCCGCTACGACATCTTCGACATCCTGCCCCAAGCATCCGCTATGGCGCTAAATTCCATCCGGGAAGCCTTCGTGCTGATTGATAAAGATAGGCTGTTCGTAAGCGCCAACCCGGCTGCTTATCGGGTTATGCCGGGGCTATCCCAACTTCACAAGGGCCGTGAAATAACGGAGATCGGCGATTGGCCGCAGGAGCTGACCAAGCTGACCGATCATACGAACGCGGATATACGATTTTCCGTCAGGACCGATACCGAACGATTTTATGGAGCAAGCGTGAGCGCCGTCATCACGGAGAAGAAGGAGATGGCAGGTTGGATTATTCTGATTCAGGATAGAACGCTCAACGAGGAAAATGTCGCCTTGCAACGGTTGGATAAGCTGAAGGATGAATTTCTGGCCAATACGTCTCACGAGCTTCGAACGCCGCTGCACGGCATTATCGGCATCGCCGAATCGCTCGCGGCCGGCGCGGCCGGCCCGTTGCCCGAACGAGCGATGAATCATATCGCGATGATCGGCGCCAGCGGCAAACGGCTGGCTTCGCTTGTCGACGACATTCTCGATTTCTCGAAGCTGCGCCACGAGGAGATCGCGCTGCGGCGTCAAGCGGTCGATATGCATCAGAGCGTCGAGGTGGTGACGACGGTGCTGAGGCCGTTATGGCAAGCGAAGTCGCTGCGATTGGATAATTACCTGCCGGTGAATTGTTATGTAGATGGCGACGAGGGGCGCATTCATCAAATTCTATATAATCTCATCGGGAACGCGATCAAATTTACGACGGAGGGGTCGATCGAAGTGACGGCGGAGCGAACGGTGCTCGGGTGGACCGTGCATGTTGCAGACACCGGCATCGGTATTGCGCCGGAGCAGCAACCGTTCATTTTCGAATCGTTCGCTCAGGGAAGCGGTTCGATTGCCAGGGATTACGGCGGCACCGGTCTAGGGCTCTCTATCTCGAAGAAACTGGTCGAGCTGCAAGGCGGCAGCCTTACCGTCTCTTCGGTTGTCGGAGAAGGCTCGACGTTCTCGTTCGAGCTTCCGGCTGCGGAATTGCCGCAGGAATCGGAAGCGATGGCAAGTCTCCCCTCTGACGGGAGCTGGCGGTTGCCGTTGACGGAAGCGCAAGTGGAGATCGCGGCGTTTGTTGTTCAGGCGGACAACGCCGGTATTGTCGACCGGGACGACTCGGGTTCGGTCATCGCCGCGGCGGCATCGTCGCTCTCGTGTATTCTCGTTGTCGACGATGAACCGGTTAATCTGCAAGTATTGGACAGTTTTCTGACGATGGAAGGATACCGCGTCGTTCAAGCTTCAAGCGCGTTCCAGGCTCTGTCGTTGATCCACGATGGACTCCAACCGGATCTGCTCCTTCTTGACGTCATGATGCCGCGCATGTCCGGATATGAGCTCTGTTTGAAGCTGCGCTCGGACTATGCTTCGCGCAGTCGGCTGCCGATCCTGCTATTGACGGCCAGAGGCTTGACGGAGGACCTGGTCGAAGGCTTCAGCTCCGGCGCCAACGATTATCTTAGCAAGCCGATCTCTCGGCAAGAGCTGCTTGCGCGAGTCAAGCTGCATTTGCAGCTGGCGCAATGGAACAGCTCGCTGGAGAACGAGTTGTTGCAGCGCACGCTAGCGATCCGCAACCTGCTCGACGAGGCGGGGCAAGGGTTCCTCTCGGTGGCAGAGGAGTTGCTTGTCATGCCGGAATACAGTGTCGAATGCGAGCGAATATTCGAAGCGCAGTTGACCGGGCAGCCGTTCGCTTCTCTGGTTTACCCGGCGGATCTGACCGATCGACGGTTTCTGGAAGAACTGCTGCTGCAGATCATTCGCGAGCAGGATGAGTTGCAGGTCGCCATGCTGCTCACGCTGTTGCCTGGCGAGGTCGAGATTAAGGGCAAGCAAGTTGAATTTCAGTATAAGAAACTGGGCAGCGAAGCCGGATTGCCCGATCGAATCATGGTGATTACGACGGATATTAGCGACCGGCATCAACTGGAGCAGTCGATGGAGAGAGAGCGGCGCATGCTGCGGATGGTCGTGCGCGTCGTGGCGCACTATGCGATGTTCAAGGAATTGATGGGGGACTATCGGCGATTTGCGACTGCCGGCATCCGCGAGCTCCTTGCGAAGGATGGGGCGATGGAAGAGCGGATCGACGAGATGATGCGCGATGTCCATACGCTTAAGGGCAATTTTGCCCAGCTTGACTTTATAGTGGTGGTTGAAAAGCTGCACGCTTTCGAATCGCAATTGCTAGAGTGGCGCAAGCGAATGGAGGGGGAGAGCGGAGCGGGATTGGCGGCTGGTTTTTTTGCCGAATGGGTGACGGAAATCGATTACGCCGGCTGGCTGGAAGCGGATATGCAGGTGTTGCGCGAGGCGCTCGGCGATTCGTTCGCCGACGAAGCCGAGACGGTCGCCGTGAAGAAGACGAAGCTGCTCCATCTCCAGCGCAAGGTTGCCGAGCTGTTCCAAGGCTCCGAAGGCGCTTGGATTATCGACGAATTGAAGAGGCTCCATTATAAGCCGTTCCGCGATCTGCTGGCGATCTATCCGGATTACGTTCAGCGACTGGCGGCCAATCTCGGCAAGACGGTGTATCCCGTAGCCATCGCCGGCGGCGAATTCACGGTCGATCACGAACGATATCTACCGCTTGCCCGCGCGCTTAGCCATGTGTTCGCCAACATGGTCGATCACGGCATCGAGACGTCGGAGGATCGCGCTTCGATCGGCAAGGATACGTTCGGTACGATATCGTGCCGAATCGATGAGAGCGACGGGCGGGTGACGATCACGATTGCGAATGACGGCAGCGTCATCGATACGGCGGACATCCGGCGCATCGCGCTTATAAGAGAGCTAGCGACCGCCGCGGAGTTCGACGCAGCCAGTCGCGCGGAGCAGTACAAGTATCTTTTCCACGAGTCGTTCTCGACGAAGCCGACCGTCAGCTACATCTCCGGACGCGGCTACGGATTAAGCGCGGTTAAGCATGCGATAGAGGCGCTGGATGGCGACTATACGGTCGTAAGCGATGCCGAACAAGGAACGATATTCCGGTTTACGGTGCCAAATTCAGGAGGCGAGAACCCATGGCAATGATTATGATAGTCGACGATTCTTCGATTATAAGACGCAACTTGCGCGAGATTCTCGAAGAGAGCGGCCACGAGGTAGTGGCCGAAGCTCAGAGTGGCGATGAGGCGCTTGAACTGTACCGCAACCATAGAATCGATCTGGTGACGATGGATATTCAGATGCCAGGCAAAAGCGGAATAGAGGCGGTGCGGATGATCAAAGCGTTCGATCCGGAGGCACGCATCGTGATGATCAGCTCGGTCGAGCAACGCAACTTGATCTACGAAGCGATCAAGCTTGGCGCAAAGCATTATATCATTAAGCCGTTTACAAGAGAGAAAGTGGACGAGGTCATGAAGTCCATTCTGCCCGAGTCGTTAATCTCCGTACCGGCGCCTGCTGCGAAAGAGACAAGCCGTCAGGCGACGAGTGACCCCGAACCGGATACGGCGGCGGCAAAATCCAAATCCAAGACTGCATATGAGAAAATCGTCGACCCGCAAGCGATCGGTTTACCGTTCGACGTCAGCATGGAGAGCGGGAAAATCATTTTTACGCTGTACAAATACGTCACGGAGCATACGCTGCCGTATTTGGCTGGGTGTCTGCAAGGCTTGTTGCATATCTATAACGCCAAATATGTGATCGTATTGGAAAAAGTATCGGTGTCGCAAGACGCCGCGCTGCAGCCGTTCATCGACTTCATCCGCATCGTGCTCAGCCGCAGAGGCACGGTCGCCGTCGTCGCCGAGGAGAACAATCAGTATATTGTGCTGAAGTCGAAGCTGAATACCGAAGTGTACAAGTCCGTGAAGGAGATCAGCTGGTATTAAGTAAGAAATAAGATCGTTAGAACGGAGTGAGTAATCCAATGCCTATTGTCATCCGTAAGATGCAAAGAGCTGTCGCGTTGCGCCATGTCCTCGTACGTTACCCGTACCTTTCTTCGGCGCGTAGATGGACCTTATAGAATTCGATGGCGTTCATGAGCAGAGGGTCAGTTTGACCCCATTTGGCGTTTGTACGATAATTCGTTCAAAGTGTCTCTTTGGGCCATCCGAGTCACGATACCGTATGAAAAATCGTACAGAATGTCGCGCGAGGCAGTCAGTGACACTTATGTTGTACGATAAATCGTATAACGCTTCGTGGGTGGTCGTTCGTCGCTATCGGTTTGAACGAAATATCGTACAAAGTGGTATTCCCAAGGGCTCTTAATAGGGGCTGTGTACAAAAAACAGTTGCAACATATGTTGCGACTTCGTTATATTCTTATTAATCAAAATAATGCGGCGAAGCACGCCCCGGTAACCTTCCCATGTGAAGGGTTATCGGGGCTTATTTTTTGAAGAAAGGGAGATCTAGCATGAGCTTCGAGATCGAGCATGAGAGGTGGTTGAAGTCACATTTGATGAAACGCCATGGTGAACGAAAAGACGCCCTGAGAAGAGGGCACGGATTCGGAAATCGCATGTTTGCTGAACAAATATGGTGGAATCTTCTGGGGAGTTTTGATGGTTTGCATCCGGAATATGAGGTTAAAGACTGGCGGGGGCGATCGTATTTTGTAGACTTTATGTGGATTTTAGGCAGCTTTCGTTTCATCATCGAAATCATGGATTATGGATCGCATGGCACGGACCGTTCGAAATATCGAAAGGATTTGAATAGAGAGTTGTATCTGCAATCGCAGGATTGTGTCGTGATCTCCATTTCACTGGATGAAATGAAAGAGAATCCAACGTTCGTGCTAGCAATGATTCGCAGCATTCTAGCGCCATATCTTGCAGCTAAGGAAGCGAAGGGTGAAAACCAACGTCGGAAATATACAAAAATCGAACGCCAGTTAATGAGACTGGCGATTCGAAATCATCGTATCCTTAGCCCATCAAGAGCGGCTGATGAACTTGAGGTCCATAAGCAAACGGCCATTAAGTACTGCCATAAGCTTGTGGAAAAAGGGAAATTCAGAGCCATTCCCTCAGGCGCCAAAGGTAAAGTATACAAATACGAGTATATTGGTTCTGTGCAAAGTGCTGATTTATTGTGAAGGTCGAATATCGTTGTCTCGTTAAGAGTCCGTCCCCGGGGTTTGTACGATAATTCGTTCAAAGTGTCTCTACAGGCTGTCAGTGTCAAGATACTGTATGATAAATCGTACAGAATATCGCGCGAGGCAGTCAGTGACACTTGTGTTGTACGATAAATCGTACAAAACTTCGTGGGAGGGCGTTCGTCGTTACCGGGATGAACGAAATATCGTACAAAAAGGTATGGCCTGGAGATAGGGGTTCATCCGCCCTCGTTCAGTCTCCGCAACCGATAGGCGTTCGCGGCGGTTTCCCCGAGCTCTTCGAGGATGGAGAAATTCGCCCACGCGCCAGCCGCCGCTCCGATTCCCGGTATCATTTGGAGCAATTTTCGGAAGTCGATCGAGTCGCGGTATTCCTTCTGGAACGTCTCCCAATCCATCTCCTTATAGTACTCGGCATCCGAGGACCACTGTGCTTTCTCCGTATCCCACTGCTTAATCGAGCTTAACAGCCTGGAGCGCTGTTCCGACCCCGAGAACGCCATTTGGAACACCTTTAGGATGAATACGCGTTCGTGAAATAGCTTCGTGTCATACCCGTAGACATGAGCCAGCTCGAACAGATATTTCATCTTAATCGCGATTAACGCGGGGAAGTCCACGACGTTCAAGAGAATGCCGCCCGCGCCGGTGCCGGCGCCTTCGGCAGTCGCGATTTTCTGGTAGAAGGACAACAAGCGTTTCGCATCCTGATCGGCCTCTTCGAGAGAGGAAGTCCGTTGCACCGGCCTCTGCGGCGTGTATTCCGCGCCGAACAATGCCGTACGCACGATCGACTTTATAGTCGTTGTTATGATGTTGTGTACTTTAGGCGGGAGCAGGTTGTTGATTCGTTTGCTGACCGTCTTCGACGTTCTCTCCAGCCAGCCTGGCGGCTTGAACAACTTCCGCTCCCAATCGGCGATCTCGTTGCGCGCTTTCTGTTCGTAATGCATGCCGCTCGCTCCTCTGAAAGATATGATTACATTGTACGGAGTACCGCCTTCGTTCGGAACAGACCTAGGAAGGAGGCTGAGCCGGACGAAATTCGGGCGCAGTCCATCATGGACTGCGTTTTTTCTTATCCTTATTGACAATATTGAACTATCGATTTATTATTTGATTAATCAATCAATTATTTAACTGTTTGATTAGTTCATGGAGGGGAATTTCATGACGAAGGTACGGAACCGTCTACAGCGAATAGCACCCGTAATAGGTTTGCTCCTGATGGCGCCTTGGGTGGGCGAGTTTCTGCTTGGAAGCAGTCCGATTCAGAACTTGCTTGCCTCGTTGATCCTCATCGTTCCGATCTATGGCGGCGGTGCTTTGCTGATTCGGGAAGTCGCACGTCGTACCAGACGGGGGTGGCCTTCCATTGTTCTACTGGGTGCCGCCTACGGAGTCATTGAAGCGGGCCTGCTGGATCAATCGTTGTTTAATCCCGCCTTTCTGGAAGAGGGTCAGCCAAGACCCGCGCTCATTCCTTTTCTTGATATGAGCGCTATTCACGCCATATCCTATGTGACTGGCCATGCGATATGGAGTATCACGATCTCGATTGCCATGGTAGAGATGCTTACCCCTTCTAGGAGCGTTACGCCTTGGTTAGGCAGGAGAGGATTAGTCTGGACAGTCGTTTTATATTTGCTTGGATGCGCCATCTTATTCGGCTTTATATACGCGGAGTATAAATTTATCGCCTCGCCGAGACAGCTATTCATCGCCGCCGTTACGGCGATTGCGTTGATTATTGCTGCATTTAGCTTGACGAACAATAAGCGGTTGCCCCAGAGCACGTCTAGCGGAGCGGCTGTGAAACCTTGGATAACTGGAGTCGGTTCGTTTGCGATTACGGCGGTATTCATCGCTATACCGGAAAACTGGGCAGGCGTAGGAATCGGGCTGCTCTTACTAGGAAGCGCATGGTTGTTCATATCGTATATTTCGAATCGCGAGTGGTGGAGTCTCAAGCACCGGTTTGCTTTAATCTCAGGAGCTGTTATCACTTACGCTTGCTGCGGTTTCGTTGTAACCTCTATGCTATGGCCGGACGATTCGGTTGCATGGATCGGGAACGTCATTTTTGCATTGATGGCAGTTGTTCTATTGATCGTGATACACAGGAAGATAAGCACAGGTAATCAGACAGATCCAACAATAGATTAGGTTGAGGAGACGCTATGAAAGAAGACAGCCGGACTAAAACCACCTTTATCACGGAGGCGCGCCGCGAACAATTCATCGAAGCGGCCATCCGTACATTAGACGAGATCGGATACGTCAATGCGAGCCTAGCCCAAATCGCCAAACGCGCAGGGGTCAGCACGGCGCTGATTTCCTATCATTTTGCGGACAAAAGCGATCTCATGAACCAGTTGCTTATGAACCTCGTCGAGAAATCGGCGAGTTACATCATGGACCGAGTTAACAAGGAACACTCCGCATGGGATAAGCTGCGCGCGTTCATAACGGCAAGCCTGGATTATCAAAGTACGCATCGAGCTCGCAATGTCGCTTTGATCGAAATCGTGTTTAACGCTAGGACGCCGGATAATATCCCTTACTACAAGCTAGATGAGGATGATGGAGATCCGGTATGGGACGAGCTTAAGCAGATCTTAATATTCGGCCAGAACAACGGGGAGTTCGGAGCATTCGATGTTGACGTTATCGCAACGATCATCCAAGGCGGGATTGGAGAATATATGCTGTCATCGGGTGTCGCGCATAAGGTTGATTCGGACGCTTATAAAGCGGAGCTAATTAGAGTTATTGAACGAATCGTCGGAAAATAAGGCCATCAGTCACACGTACAAGTAACGCACCCATCGGGTGTGTTTTTTGTTTGGCGCTTCCTAAAGATCGGTAATCGAAACGTAAAATAGTATAATTTGGTTAAGGAAGTAGAGAGAAGAACATTGTTGCGCCTTGTGTGCGCTTTCTATAATGAAAGCGCAGACATTTTGCATCATGAAGTGTCTCGAACATACTGATTGGGGGCGTTACGATGAGAAGTTCAGGCAAAAAAGGGTTTGCCAAAGCATTCATGCTTGTCATGGCCGCAGCGATGGTGCTCTCCGCCTGCAGCGGAAATAACGACAACAATAGTAAGAACAGCGGATCTCCAAGTCCGTCTGCGAAGGCAAGCGACGCCGCGAATGAAAGCGCTTCAGCGGGCAACGACTCGTCCGCGGATCCGCTCGGCAAGTATGACCCGCCGATCGAGGTTACGACGGTTAGAAACTTGAGCGACGTTGTCGAGAATAACGTGCTTGGCGTTCTAGACGGAGAGACGTTCGAGGATAATCGCTGGACACGGGTTTACGAGGATAATCTGGGCATCAAGATCCGTAACTTATGGGTCGTGAAAGGCAATCCGGAATCGGATCAATACGTGCAGAAGATGAACGTGACCCTCGCGTCCGGTGATCTGCCCGACTTCATGGCCGTGAATGCCGTCCAGTTGAAGCAATTGGCGGAGTCCGACATGATCGAGGACATGACGGCATTATATGAGAAGTACGCATCGCCGCTGACGAAAGATATTTTGTCGCAGGAAGGCAAAGGTCCTTTCGACGCCGCTACGTTCGACGGCAAGCTGATGGCCATTCCGCAAGTCGAACCGTCCATCGAGCGTTCGATGTTCGTATGGATCCGCACGGACTGGCTCGAGAAGCTTAGCATGCAGCCACCTAAGACGATGGCGGACGTGCTGGCGATCTCGAAAGCGTTCACCGAGCAAGATCCGGACGGCAATAACAAGAAGGATACGTACGGACTAGGAGTGAACAAAGGCCTGTGGGGCGGATCCACCGGGTTGGAAGGCTTCATGGCCGGCTTCAGGGCTTACCCGAACATTTGGGTTGAAGACGGTTCCGGCAAACTCGTGTACGGCAGCATCCAGCCCGAAGTCAAGAACGCGCTTAAAGCGCTTCAGGACATGTTCAAGGGCGGACAGATTGACAAGGAGTTCGGCATTAAGGACGGCGGCAAGGTAGCCGAAGACATTACGGCAGGTAGAATCGGTATGGAGTACGGCGAACAGTGGAATTCCATCTGGCCGCTCCAATTGAACAAGAACAACGAGCCTAACGCGCAATGGCGCGCATTCCCGATCGTGTCCGAGACGGAAGAGCTGGCGAAGGTTCCGCAGAAATTCAGCACGACGAAATTTTTCGTCGTTCGCAAAGGCGCGAAAAATCCGGAAGCCGTTATCAAACTGTTCAACATGCATCTAGAGAAAAACTGGGGAGAGACGGCCGAATTCGACGTTTACTATGCGCCGAAGGAAGCGGAAAGCGTATGGCAGCTGTCGCCGGTGCAGCCGGCTCCTCCTAAGAAGAACGTAACGGCTTTCCGCGAGATCGACGCAGCGCGCAAAGCAAACGACTTCTCGGTTCTGACGGGCGAGGCCAAGACGATTCAAGAGAAGATCGAACTGTTTAATTCCGGCTCCAAAGAGGGCTTCGCGGTATGGGGCTGGGAGCGCATCTACGGTCCGGAAGGATCGATGGGCATCACGGATCAATACGACAAGAACAACCAATTCCTGATCGATAAGTTCGTCGCTGCTCCGACTCCGACGATGGTCGAACGGAAATCGACGCTTACTAAGCTGCAAGACGAAACGTTCATCAAGATTATTCTGGGCGATCCGATCGATAATTTCGATAAATTCGTAGCGGATTGGAAGAGACTGGGCGGCGAACAAATGACGCAGGAAGTTAACGACTGGTACGCTTCGACGAAGTAATAAGATGAGACAGGGGAAAGGGCGCCTCGGTGCCTATCCCCTGTTGTACGTTGCAGTCAGAAAGGGGAATGGCATAATGGGTGGACGATGGAAAAGGGAGCTCCCGTTGCACTTCATGATCTTGCCCGGGTTATTGCTCATCTTGGTTTTCTCGTATATTCCAATGGCAGGTATCGTGATCGCCTTCCAGAAATTCATCCCGGCTAAGGGACTGTTCGGAGATCAGAAATGGATCGGTTGGGATAACTTTAACTACGTGATGGATTTGCCGAGCTTCCAGCAAGTATTCTGGAATACGTTATCCATCGCCAGCATGAAGCTTGTGCTCGGATTAGTCGTGCCGATCGTATTCGCGATTCTGCTGAACGAGGTGAAGAACGAATTCGTGAAGCGATCCGTTCAGACGGCTATATACTTGCCCTACTTTCTATCCTGGGTCGTGTTGGGCGGGATTCTCATTGACTTGTTATCGCCTTCGGGAGGTATCGTCAACAGCATGCTGGGTTTGTTCGGCATAGAGCCGATCTTCTTCCTTGGCAGCAACGATTGGTTTCAGACGACCTTGATCACATCGGATATATGGAAGAACTTCGGATACGGCACGATTATTTATTTGGCCGCCATCACGGGGATCGATCCTGGCTTATATGAAGCCGCCACGCTCGATGGCGCGAACAGATGGAAGAAGGCGTGGCATATTACGTTGCCGGGGATGCGCATGGTTATCGTATTGCTCGCCGTGCTCAGCCTCGGTCAGTTGCTGAACGCCGGTTTCGACCAAGTGTTCAATCTGTATAGCCCTCAAGTATACGAGAGCGGCGACATTCTGGATACGTTCGTATACAGAATCGGTTTGCTTGACGCGCAATACGGAGTCGCGACGGCAGTCGGATTCTTCAAGTCCATTATTTCGTTCATTCTCATCGCAGGCTCGTATTTCTTCGCTTACCGGTATGCGAAATACAGAATCTTCTAAGGGGAGAGCTGACATGTCCAACAAAAGCGCAAAGATCATCCCCGGCAAGCGTATAGACTGGTTCGCGTACGCCAATATGACGTTCCTGGTCGTTATTGCCTTGCTGTGCGTCCTGCCGCTTATTCATATCATCGCGGTGTCATTCAGCTCCAGCACCGCTACGGCTGCCGGTTACGTGAAGTTATGGCCTGTCGATTTCACGCTGGAATCTTACAAGTTTACGGCTGGGCGAGAGGGATTCTGGATATCGATGCTGAACTCGATACAGCGAATTCTCCTTGGAACGCCGCTGAATTTGCTTCTTACCATCATGGTGGCTTATCCGCTCTCCAAAGAACGGAATCAATTCCGGTTTCGTCTCGTGTACGCCTGGATCTTCTTCATGACCATGCTCTTTAACGGCGGTCTGATTCCATGGTACATTACCCTCAAGGAGCTGAACTTGCTTGATTCGATCTGGGCGCTGGTTCTTCCGGGGGCGGTACCGGTATTCAGTATCGTCCTGCTGCTTAATTTCTTCCGAGAGGTGCCCAAAGAGCTGGAAGAGTCGGCGGTCATCGACGGAGCGGGTCAATGGACGACGCTATGGCGGATCTATGTGCCCATATCCAAGCCCGCGATTGCGACGCTTGCCTTATTCTCCATGGTCGATCATTGGAACAGCTGGTTTGATGGACTGATCCTCATGGGGGACCCCTCTAATTATCCTTTGCAGAGCTATATTCAGACCATCGTGATTCAACAGAATTTCACGGCCGTGTCTCGCGAGGATATCTTGAGTCTGGCGCAAATCTCGGATCGAACGTTAAGATCGTCGCAAATCTTTCTCGCTTCGCTGCCTATCGTGGCCGCCTATCCGTTCCTGCAAAAATATTTCGTCAAGGGAATTGTGCTCGGCAGCGTAAAAGGCTAGTCTATATTCACGAAGCCGCGAATATATACGGCATGGGTACCTTCGCGCCATGCTGCCGATGCCGTATATTTTCGAGAATTAAGCCGGAGGACACCGTGATGTTCGCACGCCGAGAATTTTCTATGCGCAATACGATTTTCCTGCGTTTAGTCGTTACTTTCGCGCTTATTCTGTTGCCGATCATTGCCGTCGGAATATCCATCTATAAGTGGAGCGTCAATACGGCTAGCAACGATATATCGAAGACGGCCATCTCGCAAATCTCCTTCTACCTGAACGACTTCGAGAACGAGATCGAGAGGATGAGGCTGCTCCAATACGGCTTGCTTGACGATACGGACTTGAATAAGCTCGCCATTGCATGGGAAACGATGAGCGACATCGATCGTATGGACAGCACGACATCCGTGCTGAATCGTGCTTTCTCGCTGCAGAACAGCAGCAATGTGATACGCGATGTAAGCGTTCACATTAAGCCGATTGCCAAGACTTTGTCGTCCTTGAACGGTGCAGGCGAATTCGAAGCCGACCGATATAAAGCCATCCGTCCCGAGCGCGGGGCAAGAGGCTCCAAGTTAATCGAATGGAGAGGCAACCTGTATTTAAGCGCAGCTAAACCGAGCGGAGGGAAGGATAAGGAGCCGCTGTTCATCATTGAGATCGAGCTGAACATGAGCAAGCTGCGGGAGGCGCTGCAGCAGTTCAACCTCTACCCGGAGAGCGGTACGGTTATGCGCATGGGTCATTCGGGCTTGTTCATCGGAAGCGGGTCGATTCACGCTCTTGAGCCCGAGACGCAGCGGAACCTCGATCTGATCGTAAGCAGCACCTCGGATACGATCCTCGTAGGGGAGCAGAGCTATCTGGTATCCCATGCCTATTCCGAACGATTGGATATGTCCATCTACCGGTTCATACCGGAGCGGATAGTGAGCAAGCCGCTAGATAAGTTCTATATTCGGGCTTGGCTCTTCGGAATCGGCACGCTTGTCATTATGGTCGTCTATGCCCTGTCGACATACAAGTTCATTCATAAGCCCTTGCTCAAGCTTGTCAAAGGCTTCCGAAGATTGGAAAGCGGCGACCTTGAACAAGCGATCGCTCATGACGCGAATGACGAATTCCGTTATATTTACACGCGTTTCAATCAGATGGTGGTCAATCTTCGTACGTTGATCGACCAGGCGTGGAAGCAGAAGCTGCTCGCCCAGCGCGCGGAATTGAAACACCTGCAATCGCAGATCAATCCTCATTTTCTATATAATAGCTTCTTTATCATGAACACGATGGCCAGAACCGGAGATACCGAACGCATCGAGATGTTCACGACCCTGCTAGGGGAGTACTTCCAATTCGTGACTCGCAATGCATCCGATTTCGTATCGCTGCGGCAAGAGATTCAGCATGCCCGGACCTATGCGGACATTCAGGAACTGAGATTCTATAAGCGCATCGCCGTTCGCTTCGATCCGTTGCCGGCCGCCTATGAGCGCTTGCAGGTTCCTCGTCTGATCGTACAGCCGATTATCGAGAATGCGTTCGAGCATAGCTTGGAGAAGAAGGCGAGGAACGGCATCATCGATATTCGTTTCGAGCAGGACGACGCGAGCGTGCATGTGGTCGTGGAAGATAATGGCGATAGTCTGACGGATGAAGTGCTGGCGCGAATCGCGGATCAGCTCGCGCGGCCGGAAGAGACGATGGAGACGACCGGGATCGTCAATATTCATCGACGTCTCACGATCGCGTGCGGAGAGGGAAGCGGACTTAGCGTAGCGCGCGGAGAGATGGGCGGACTTAAAGTGACGATTCGTATACCGTTAAAGGAGGATACGACACATGCGGCGATTGTTGATCGTGGATGACGAAGCCATCATTACGGACGGCGTTGCGGAGATATTGGGTAAGCTCGCGATTCCGGGGCTCGAAATCTGCAAGGCTTATTCGGGGGCCGAGGCTGTCGAATGGTTGAACGATACTCGCATCGACATCGTGGTGTCCGACATTCGGATGCCGGAGATCAACGGACTCGAGCTGCTCGATATCATACGCCGGGACTGGCCTCGCTGCCGCGTCATATTCATGACCGGTTACCATGACTTCGATCCCGTATACCAAGCGATTCAAGTGTGGGGCGTCCGTTATCTTCTGAAGACGGAGGGTTATTCCAAGCTCATTGGCGTATTGGAAGAGACGCTTCGCGAATTGGATGAAGAGCTTCAGACCGACAAGCTGCTGCATCAGGCGATGGAACAGCGCAACACGCTAGAGACGCTGGCGCATGGCGATTATTTCCGCCATTTATTGCTCGGGATCGGAAGCGGCATGCCGGAGAATCGGGAAGAGGACTTCCGCAAGCTGAACGTTCCGCTTCGTTCGGACCAGCCGATTATGGTCGTCCTAGGAAGCGTTCTGCATGCGGATTCCGGCAGCTCTTATGTCGGCCGACAGGAATCGGCCCTCGCGGTTAAGCTGCTCGGCGATGCTTATCTGCGAGACAGAACGAACGGCGTCGGCGTGATTGACCGGTTCGGAGACTTGCTCTGGATGGTACAACCATCTGCAGAGCATGCCGACATAGAAGGAAGCGCATTCGGCGGAGCAACCCGTTTCCTCGAGGGAACGCTGGAGTTGCTCCAAGAGGCTAGCATGAAATCTCTCGGCTTGGAGACTTCCTTCACGATCTGCAGCACGCCGATCGCATGGGAGATGCTGCCCGGTGCGTATGACAGGCTTAGGCAGATGCAGCATCAGCGAGTCGGCGATGGCACCAGCATGGTAATGACCGTGGAGATCGGTCTGCTCGACAAGTCCGCCCAACCGCATGAACGTCTGCGCATGGACAAGCTGGAACCGCTAGCGGGGCTGCTGGAATCAGGCCGCGGCGAAGAGTTCATAGGGCTGCTTCGCGAATCGTCCGAAGCTCTGCTGGTCAGTCCGCCGCCCGAAACCTCGCAGGTCATCGAGGTCTATTATTCCGTCGGGCTGATCCTGCTCTCGTACATCAACCGAAGACAGCTCGGCGATCTGATTTCCGCTCCCGAGCTCATGAGCTTCGAAGCTCATGCGTCTTGGCACGACGCGTTCGATTATTTGATTCGGACGGCGGACCAGTTGTTCACCCAAAGGCGTATAGGCGAGAACAGCCGGGCCGATGGCGTCATTCAAGAGATCTGCGAGTATATCGAGGCGCATCTTGCCGAAGATCTATCCATGGTGCGGTTAGCGGCCCGGTTTCACTTCAATCCGGTCTATCTGTCCCGGTTATTCAAGATGAGGCGTGGCCAGAACATGTCCGACTACATCGAGGAGGCAAGAATTCGCAAAGCTAAAACGTTGCTTGCCGAGGTGGAACTCCGCGTTCAGGAGGTTGGCGTTCGGGTCGGGTACGAATCGCCGCACTCCTTCACCCGATTTTTCAAGAAGGCGACGGGCATGGCTCCGCAGGAGTACCGCGAGTACGCAAGAGAATAAAGATTCCAGGCAACCTGCGAAGGTTGCCTTTATTGTCTAAAAGATTATATGACATGTACCGATACCTAAAGGGTAAGGAATTATAGAGCTATGGGATAGCACAACGGATAAAGGCGAGGCTGAGGCTGATGTTGAACTTCGATACGAATGAAGCCGTACAAGTGTTGCAACGAACGCCGGACGTATTGACCGGCCTGCTGTCAGGCTTGTCCGAGAACTGGTTAAAGGCCGATGAAGGAGTGAATACTTGGACTCCCGTTCAAGTCGTCGCGCACCTTATCGAAGGCGAGAAAACCAATTGGATACCTAGAGTAGAGTGGATCATAGAGCGCGGAGAAGCGGAACCGTTCCCGCCATTCGATAGATTCACGGACTTGAACGAATCCGTAGACACGCCCGTCGAGCAGAAGTTATTGGAATTCCGCATGCTCCGATCGCACAGCTTGACCCGATTGCGATCGCTGATCGACTCTGCCGAGGTACTGGAACGACGCGGATACCATCCGCAATTCGGTACGGTGAAGACGAAGGAATTGCTGTCTACCTGGGTCGTCCATGACCTCACTCATATAAATCAGATCCTGCGGGTCATGGCCAAGCGATATCAACAGGACGTCGGTCCTTGGAACGCTTTGTTGAGCATATTGCGTTAAGTTTGGAAGGCGCTATTTTCGGCAAAAAACGTAGATTGGGGTAGGGTACATCATGAGGGGAAATCTCCGATTCGGTTCTCGTTCTATCCTGCTTCATATATTGGCTGCCATTGTTGTCGGTTTGATCATCAGCTATGCGGTCGTCTCCGCGCCTCATTCCCCTAAGATCGAAAGCCATGAAGGCGTTCTGGATCTAACGCAGGTTCAGGTCAGCAAGAATCCTATTCCCTTGCAAGGGGATTGGACATTCTACTGGCATGAGCTGCTGTCGCCTGAAGACCTTGTCATTCGTTCGGGCAAGGACGGCATTCGTGATCGCTGGATCGACATCCCTAGCTCCTGGCGGGGCTATCGGATAGAGGATCGGCAGTTGAAAGGAACGGGGTTTGCAACTTTTAAGCTGGTCATTAAGCTTAGCGAGCAAGATCGGAACGAACGGCTTGCGCTGCGGCTGCCTACCATTTTTCATTCGTATAAATTATGGGTGAACGGCGAGCTCTTGGCTGCGGTCGGCGAGGTCGGTCGGGAGAAGAGCGACGTGACGCCGCAGTTGGCAACGAAGCTGGTGTTCTTCCAACCGAAGCAAGACACGGTTGAACTGGTCATGCAAGTCGCCAACTTCTATCATAGTAGAGGCGGCATTACCAAATCCATAGAGCTGGGCGGCAGCGATGCGTTAACGGTCAGTACCAATCTGAAAGTAGCCGCCGAGATGTTCATCACCGCAAGCCTGATCATAATCGGCATCTATAACCTGACGTTGTTCGTCCTGCGACGCAAAGACAGGGCTCCGTTATACTTCGGACTGTGCACCTTGATGTTCGGTATCCGATCCTTGCTGGTCGGCGAGCACTTGCTCACGCAATGGTGGCCCGATTTCCCTTGGGGAACGCAGTTCAAGCTGGAGTATCTGATCCTTTGCAGCGGCGCTTATGTCATTGCGAAATATTTCGACAGCATCTTTCCGAATTACGTGTCCCGTTGGTTTCATCTCGGTTCGCGGATCGTAACCGGCGCCTTATGTATGCTTGTCGCGACAACCCCCGCTATTATTTTCACGTCCATGTTGCCGGTGATCGGAATGGTGGTCGTGCTGCATATCGTTTATTTGATCGTGGGACTAGTCGATTCGGCAATGCGGCGTAAGGAGGGAGCGCTGATCTTTCTACTGGTGTCGGTGGTCGTTCTGGTCGCTGTCATCAACGACTTTTTATATTATAACGAATGGTCGCCGATCGCCAATACGTCGCCCCTGGGTCTGTTGGTGTTCACGTTCGCACAGATGATCCTGCTCTCCTCAAGATTTACGAGGTCGGCCACGAACGAGGAGAGAATCGCTCGCGAATTGCAGGAGGCCAATCACAAACTGACCGAGATGAATACGAATTTGGAGGAGCTCGTGCGGGAACGCACGCATGCGTTGTCCGTCGCCCACGATGATCTCCGTACGTCCTATGACCGGCTGCTTCACTCCGAGCAAGGGAGGAAGAAGCTCCTTGCCTATATCACGCATGATCTGCGCATGCCGCTGTCCAGCATGCTCGGTTACGTGGAAGCCGTGCAGGACGGAGTCAAGCCGGAACGCAATGAACAGTATCTGAAGTATATCCGGGATAACACGATCAGGGTTAACCGAATGATCGAGGAGCTGTCCTTCTTGTCGCACCTCGAGACGGGCCAAGTCTCGTATCGAATGGAACCGGTTCATGTGGCAAGCTTCCTGCGCCGATTCTACGAACAATATGAACTGGTTGTGCGAGACGCGGGGGTGGATTTCTCCCTGGATATCGGCCAATGGGAAGATGGGCGACCTAACGGTCGGATTGTCGAGATGGATGCGCAAAGATTAGAGCAAGCGCTGTTCAATCTAGTCTCGAACGCGATGAAGTTCACCTCAAGCGGCGGGTTCGTGCGTATGGGTCTAACCGAGGACAAGGTGGAATTAACCCGGTATGCGGTCATCAGCGTGCAAGACTCGGGCATGGGAATTCCCCCGGATCAGCTAGAGCAAATTTTCAATCGCAATTATAGATATGATCGACCGGGTATGGATAAGGGGATTGCGGGCAGCGGGCTCGGGCTGGCCATCTGCAGGGAAATCGTGCAAGCGCACGGAGGAACGGTGTGGGCGAAGAGCGACGGCGAGTCGGGGTCCGTGTTCTACGTGGCGCTTCCCTTGCATGGCGAAGGATCTTAAAGATTCCTTTACATTTCATCTGTCCGCCGATCTACCATGATAATATTAGTTACAATGATTTTCCGAAAGGCAGCGAAGGAAGGTGACAGTATGCTAGACACGCCCAAAATCATGATCGTCGACGATGACCCCCATATATGCGAGATTGTTCAAGTGTATTGCGAGAGAGAGGGGTTCATCGCCTCTTACAGACATAACGGGGCAGATGCCATGAAGCTGCTTGCGTCCTTCGAGCCGGATTTGATCGTACTGGATGTTCTGTTGGCGAATGAGAACGGCATTGATTGGTGCATGAACGCACGCAGCCGCACGAATGCGCCGATCGTGTTTCTGAGCAGCCGCGAGGAAGACGAAGTGAAGATCAGCGCGTTATCGTATGGAGGAGACGATTATGTGACCAAGCCGTTCAGTCCGGGGGTGCTCATGGCTAAGATCAAGGCGCACCTACGGCGAGTGTCGACGGCCAAGAAGGAGCAGCTGCTGGAGTTGCCGGGCATGACGCTCGATTATTATGCGCAGTCCGTCATCATGGGCAGTCAAGCCGTCTTTTTGTCCAAGAAAGAGTTCAGTTTGCTATCCTACATGGCACAAAACGTTAATCGCGTCGTTAGCGTGGATGCGTTGTTCCAGCTCATCTGGGGAACGGACAGTCTGGAGGATACGAGAACGGTCACCGTTCATATCAGCAATCTGCGCAAGAAGATCGAGGTTGATCCCGCTAATCCGGAGAGAATCGTGACGGTCCGTGGAATGGGCTATAAATTGGTAACCGGCAGCTCGTTGTAACCGCAAGAACGAAAACAGCGGCGAAGGGATGAAACTCCCTTTCGCCGCTGTTTTTGCTATTCCTATATACCCAAGAATTCATTGATGGCCGCCTGGACTTCGGCTTTAGAAGATCCAGCGTATAATGAGCCGCCTGAACCTCCGCCGCCAGGGAATCCACCACCGGGGTCAGGGAAACCGCCGCCAGGGAAACCGCCCCCTCCGCCGCCTCCGATGTATTTCGGTTGAAGGAATGCGATGAGATCGGATAGGTTCGACTCAGTAACGCCAATGAGACCGGCAAGTTCAAAATCCTCCACTACAAGATCATCGTCGGAACCATAAACGAAATAATTATTGATTTTGTTGATATAAATCGTTTCGTTAACGAATCTCTGAATATCAGCCTTTGTTCTTGGACCTGGTGTTGCAGCATAATCGTCTTGCAAATTACCTTGGATGCCCCATACGTTGATGTTGTCTACACCGATGATTCCAGCAGCGGCGAAAGTCGTCTCATCGACACCACTCCATTCTCCCGAAGCCATGGCGGCATTGATCGAATCCAGCGCCGCTTGCTCCGTACCGCCATTCGCAACCGCATCGACGATCGCTTGAAGTTGGGCTAGCGTCCATGGGGCTTGTCCATCGGCGACTAATGCGGCTTTGACCGCTGTTAAGTTGGATGTCGTGACTCCCGTTACTCCCGCACCGGCGAAAGAATTCGTGCCGGGCTCGCTACCAGCTCCGCCGCTGTAGTAATCGTTGATCGTGTTCAACCAGACTTCTTGAATCGCCCGCGTGTCTTCGGCCGTAAAGCTCAATTGGACGGAAGCTCCGCCTACAGTAAGCTGCAAGGTGTAAAGATTCGCTTGCTCGGTAATCGGCATCGTAAACGTAACGGGAATCGAGAACGTACCCGGTTCGCTCGCGGACGCATCGACAGCCGAACCGACGGAGATGAACTCGGAGTTAGGCGTATGGAGCAGACTCGGGCTCGCGGCTGTCGCGTACATCAAGTTGCCGTATTGGTCGTACGCGTCGAAGTTCACATGATAAGCATTGCCCCAGACGGCCGTCGACACTTCATTCCCGCTTGCGTTGCGAAGCGCGCCTCTGAATGTCATACTCGCGACATTCGCCGCGTCTCCGACTTTGAAAGCTTTAGTGACCGAAATTCGACTCGAAGTCTCCAGCACGGTAATAGACACGATGCTTTGAGAGGTTTGGGACGAAGTATCCAGGATAACGGCCATATGCTTGCTGTCTATTGCGGCCGAAACCGTGCTCGTTACTTCTAATGGAGGAGGCGCCTTCATCGAGTGGCCGAATTGATTAATGGCTCGGATCTCGATTCCGGTACGGTCCGATGGGGCAACGGAATCACTATCCTGGACAAATTCGATCTTGACAAGTCTCTCGACTGATCCAGTCACGCTAGCCGAACTGAATATCGCGGAGGAACCGGCGTAGCTTGCGCCCACCACATATTGTCCGTCCTGAACATTCCCGTCCAAGATCAGGCGATATTGGTTATTACCGACCGAGACGGCTTCGGCGACGACAGGGTTGCCATCCTTGGTGATGGACAACCGAACGTTCGTCGGGTCGAGGGACTGATTAAACCTTACGGTGAACTCGTTAACATCCACTTGTCTAATTTCAGAGATGGAGAGAGGAGGAGGATTGTATACGACCGGGGGGACATATACCGGTTCCGCCTTGTCCTCTTCCTTGTTGTCCTCCTCGTCCTTGTTCTTCTCAGCTTCCTGGTTCGTCTGAACCGTGTCATAAGCCGTGTAGCTTGCTGCAACTAGGAGTTCTCGCGAGGCAGGTTGCGTATAATCGGCCTGTTCCGGTATTAGCCCGGCTGCTACTGCCGCCGCAACGTATGCCTGCGCCCAATCGGAAGCTCCTTCTACCTTAGCGCTCGCATCTACTTCAAGATCCAATGCTTCCACCATGATTTTCGCTAATTGTTCGGTGGTAACATCGGAGCCGGGATCGAAGATGCCTCTTCCGTGTCCTTGCATAATGCCCGCTTCCGTGGCGGCACCGATGAAGCCTGCAGCCCATTCGGCATCCTTTAGATCTTTGTAAGTCTTATGCGCTAGTTCGCTATTCTCCTCCAATCCTAGGACTAATGACACGATTTTAGCGGCTTGCGCGCGAGTCATATTGTTATCCAAATGAGCTTGACCATCCGGAAAACCATCGAAAATCCCCGCCTCTACTAATGCGTCGTACTTTTCCTGTGCGGTTTGCGGATCGGCGGCATTCCCGACATTCGGAGCCAGGAGAAGCCCCACCGACAGCAGGAATAATAATGCAAGGAATCTACTTGTACGCGATATGACCACAACATCATCCCTTTCTCGACATCTGTCTCATATTCTGAAAATGTAGTTTTAGTTTATCACGCTGATTTCGTCGAATGCCGAAGGTTAAGGAATCTTTGAACTTCATTGCCTAAAGATTCCTTTACATTTCATTCCTGGGCCGATCTGCTATGGTACGATAGGCTTCGACAACAGGTGACGGCATAATGGATGGAGGACGCTACGGAGGCGCGCAGGGTCGGCAAGAGATAGCTTGAGGAAATGTTTGCTAAAAAAGGTTTCGAATATGCCGATATAGATAATGAGGAGGGGAATGGCGTGAACGTGAAATCCGCTCAGTCGGTCAGCTACTATATCAAAGCGATGCAGCTATGCATGGACACGAACGCGACGAAAGATCAATCGCGTCTGGCATCGATACGAAGCATTCTTATGCAGGGCAAGAAGCTGCGCACCGACGAAATGGACTATTTACAGCGTCATGATCCCAATCTTCATGATCAAGCCATGAGAATCTCGATGGAACGACGAGCGTATGAGGACGCCTTGCAGTTCAGCCGCAGCAAATCGGATGCGAACCATTACAGCACGTTCATGCTGATGCAGATCGCCGGGCAAGTGAAGCATGGCCGTTCCGAGGAGCTGCTGATGCGCACGAACGCGATTCAGGAAGCCCATCGCGAGTTCGTACGTTCGAGCAAATATACTTTACTAAGGTGAGTGAAGGAGGTGTAGACAGATGACGATATCGATGAACTCGATAAACTCGACTAATTGGATGAATCCGGTGAGCAGAACGACGCCCGCTAGTTACCCGCCTTCTATGAATCTGGGTTCGAACTCGGCGTTATTCTCGTATTTCGTCTCGAAGAGCAAGCCTTATGAGCAATATATCAAGACCGCGGCAACCGGGATCGCGAACTTCTTGAAGTCCGCCCAGAAGATGCAAGCATCCGCGCAACAACTTCTGCAGAAGGATCAGTCGCCTTTCCAAGCGAGGACGGCCGAATCCTCGGACAGCAAGAAGGTGACGGCAACCGCATCGGCCGGAGCCGCGAACCGTACGTATGACGTTAAAGCGCATGCGATCGCGACTTCCCAGACGAACAGCGGAACATCCTTGTCCAGGGCAGAGCCTTCCGTCGTAAGCAAGGGAGCCAATCAGTTCAACCTAACGATAGGCGGCAAGACGACGAAGATTTCGGCTGAGATCTCCGATAACGACACGAACGATCAAGCTCTAACCAAGCTGAAGGATGCGGTTAACGCAGCGAAGACGGGCGTAACCGCCAGTATCGTAACGGATGAGCAAACCGGCTTTAAGAAGCTTGAATTAAGGAGCGACAAGACGGGAACGAACCAGGCTTTTGAGGTTGAAGACGTTGCCGGCAACGCGATGTCGGCTACCGGCGTGCGGAACGTTACCGAGCAAGCATCCGATGCGTCCTACAGCGTGAACGGAGGCGCGACTCAGACTTCCCAATCGAACACGATCGAGCTGGAGAAGGGCAAAGTATCGGCGACGCTCGCCGCCGCGTCATCGGAGGCCGTGACCGTTCGAATCAAGCCGGACGAAGACCGCATTCTTTCCCAAGTCAAAGACCTGGTGTCGAATTACAACACGATGCATGCCCGCTTGAAAGAAGCCGGCGGAGTCATGAATTCATCCGTCCGTAAAAGCATGGAATCGATTGTCGATTCGTCTACGTACGAGCGAATCGGCATCTACCGTAATGGCGACGGTACGCTCAAGCTGGATGAAGCGCAATTCAAGAAGAGCTTAAGCTCGAATCTCGAGCAGACATCCAAAGCGATTAGCGGCAACTACGGCTTAGCCGATCGTCTATCGTCGGCAGCGGCCAGATACAATGAAATCCCGGCAAGCAGCCTGATGAACGCGAAGGCGCGCCAAGTGCAGCAATACGCGATGTATCAGTCCACGATGTTCATGGCGTTGCCGACGCAGTCAAGCGGGTGGATATTCAACACGCTATATTAATTGAACAGGCGACTGTTCTAAAACTGGCGGCTACAGGGGTACTTTCCTGTGCCGCCAGTTCGCGTTTTCAGCAGCGGCAAGACCATCGTTTATTGGCTTAAGACTCTTTCTCCGCCTCCGCGGCGGGAATGAGGATATCGACCCGGGTTCCATAGGATCGATCTCCGGAGGCTATCTGTCTGGGAGTGACTCTGATCAACTCCCATGAGAAGTTTTAACCTACGGCTATGGCTCGGCTCTCTCATAGTCTGGCGCGTTTCTAATTTCCATCGATAACCGCAGCGACTCAGCGCAGATGCTTAGGCCGATATCCGCTCGGCGACATGCCCGTCCAACGTTTGAATTGGCGCGAGAAGTGGCTGGCCGATTCGAACCGCAGCTCCTCCGCGATTTCTCCGATCGGCTTCGGCGTGCATAGAAGAAGCCGTTTGGCTTCATTCAGGATCAACCGGCTGCGGTATTGCCTTATCGACTGTCCGTAAGTCGCCGCGAACGACTGGGCGCACCGGCTTGGACTGACGTTGAGAAGCGCGGCGATCTCCTTCATCGATAGGCCGTCACGAAGCCCTTCTCTTAGATAAGCCTCCACGGCATGAGCCAGCGTCGCCGAGGCCACCGTGACGCCGGTTGCGGATTCCGGCTCCGGCCTTCGTTCCGCCGCGGAAGCGACGATGGACAATTCCGCGATTCGCGCGACCAGTTCCAGCGCATGCGACTGGATTCGCAACCGATTGATCGAAGCCCCGAGAGCAGCGGCGTCGATGGTGCTCGCGGACGCGTGCGCCATTGCTTTCTTGATCGCGCCAGCAAGGGCGTTCAAGCCGAGCGAATCGACTTCCTCCGTATCCAGCAGAATATAGGGTTTGCGGCATAAGCCTTCGCGGAGCACGTTGTCGTCGAAATCGAAATGAAGGTTAAAGTAGGAATAATCTTCGGAAGCTTCGTTGGCGGTGGCGTGCGGAATGCCCGAACGGATCAGCAGCCATTGCCCTGCCCGAAGCGGGAAAGATTCGTCTCCGATTTCTTGTACGACTTCCCCTTGGCTGCAATGCAGCAATTCGAATAAGTAATGGTGATGCCGCGGATAGGACCAGCCCGCGGGCTTCGTTCCGAAGTGGCAACCGGATAAGTGCAGCGTTCGAGTCAATAAAGGAAGATCGACCTCCGAATTCAACTCCATGTTCATCCCTCCGATCTTGATGTTCTCCTTCTCCTATTAAACCAAGATAATCGAAAAAAGGTCAAATAGTGAATAGATTTGTCCATTTATCTATTTCTGCATAGCCCTTATTCTGAGAGAGGAAGTGAAAGATTTACTCGGAGGCGAGCGCAATGAAGGAGTTTGTCGTCCAAGGCGACCGTTTTATGTTGAACGGGGAGCCCGTTCGTTTATTGTCGGGGGCTGTCCACTATTACCGCATCGTTCCCGAGTATTGGCAAGACCGTCTGCAGAAGCTCCGCGCTTGCGGATTTAACGCCGTGGAGACCTACGTGCCGTGGAACTTCCACGAGCCGAAGCCGGGACAATTCCGATTCGACGGCATGGCGGACCTCGTCCGCTTCATTCGCTTGGCCGAAGCGGAAAACCTGCTGGTCATCCTGCGGCCCAGCCCCTATATATGCGCCGAATGGGAATTCGGCGGATTGCCCGCATGGCTTCTCGCGGATCCGGGTATGCGCGTACGCTGCTCCCACCCCGCTTATCTCGAGCGGGTGAGCCTGTATTACGACGAATTGCTGCCCCGGTTGAAGTCGCTGCTCTGTACGAACGGAGGCCCGATCATCGCCATGCAGATCGAGAACGAGTACGGCAGCTACGGCAACGATAAGGAGTATCTCGAATATTTGCGCGAGGCCATGTCGATGCGGGGGGTCGACGTGCTGCTGTTCACCTCGGACGGCCCCGATCATCACATGCTCCAGGGCGGCATGATTCCGGGCGTGCTGGAGACGGTGAACTTCGGTTCCCGCGCCGGAGAGGCGTTCGATTCGCTGCGCCGTTATCAGCCGGACGGACCGCTCATGAGCATGGAATTCTGGAACGGCTGGTTCGACCATTGGGGAGAAGAGCACCATGTACGCGATGCCGAAGAAGCGGCATCCGTATTCTCGGAGATGTTGGATTTGGGCGCTTCGGTCAATTTCTACATGTTCCACGGCGGTACGAATTTCGGCTTCTGGAGCGGCGCGAATGGCCCGGCACGCGACCAGTACGAGCCCACCGTCACCAGTTACGACTATAACTCGCCGCTTGACGAAGCCGGGACGCCGACGGACAAGTACTTCGCCGTTCGCGAAGCCTTGTCGCGCATCGTCCCGATCCCGGCCGACGCGAAGCTTCCGCCTCCGCTTCCGAAGGCGGACTACGGAACGGTAAGAGCAACGGCGTCCGCGCCGCTGTTCGGCCGTCTTGACGCGCTGTCGGCTCCGATCCGCAGTCCGTATCCGCGTCCGATGGAGGAACTCGGCCAGAACAGCGGGTTCATCTTGTACGAGACCTGGATTTCCGGACCGCGCGACGAGAACGAATTGGCCATCCAGGACTGCAGGGACCGGGCGCTCGTCTATCTGGACGATTGGTATCTGGGCGTCGTGGAGAGAGGCGTCCCGGATACGGCCATTCGCTTCGCGGTCCCCGAAGGCGGCGCTCGGCTAAGGCTGCTGGTCGAGAATATGGGGCGTATCAACTACGGCCCTTATCTGCTCGACCGTAAGGGGATCACGGAAGGCGTGCGGCACGGGCTGGCCTTCCTGTTCGACTGGACGATCCGTCCGATCCCGTTGGAAGATCTGTCGGGACTCCTCTTCGAACCGCTCTCGGCGGAATCGCAGGCTGCCGCCCCATCCGGCATCTCGTCCGAGCCGGCATTCTACCGCACCGAATTGGAAATCGCGGATACGCCGGCCGACACGTTCCTCGAGCTAGGCGGGTGGACGAAAGGCGTCGCGTTCGTCAACGGGTTCAATATCGGACGCTATTGGAATCGCGGCCCGCAGCGAACGCTCTATGTGCCCGGACCGCTCCTGAAGGCCGGAATGAACGAGATCGTCGTATTCGAGCTGCATGACGCGGGAGACGCCGAGTTGCGCTTCCATGACGCTCCGAGACTATCGTGAATCGAGAGAAACCGCTTTGACAACAGATCAATCAACTCCTTGGCGCAGTCGAATCGACTGCGTTTTTATTTTGGTCAAATGAAGCGCAAGAGGTTAACGACTTATGAATGGATCTAGGCATATAGCAGGAGTTTTGGGACTTTTTGCCGAAATAGTGACTAAAGGTGTCGGAGGGTATACTTTCTGGTCATAAGGAGCGCACATCATGGCTGATCAATATCGCATAAACTTACTGATTCCTTATTTAGACGGTGAATATTATGGTACCATTTTCACGACCTTGCATCGCGAGATTAACAAGCGCAATTCTACGCTGTTTACGATTCATGCGCTAGCTAGCGTGGAGAATCCCGCCGCGTTCGATTATCAGATCGGAACGGAGGATACGGATGGTTGGCTGCTGCTCATGAACCCCTACTCCGTCTTGCCATCCTCTCCGAAGTTTCTAGCGGCGATCGAAGCATCGGGCAAGCCGATCGTGACGATCGGTTACCAAGAGAATTCCATACGGTGTCACTCCGTCGTCATCGATAACCGTCAAGCGATCAAAGACGCCGTTGGCCATTTGATCCGCGATCATGGACACCGGCGAATCGCCTTCGTCGGGAGCACGGAGCACGTGGACCTGATCGAGCGTTTCGAAGGTTATAGGGAGGCGCTTCAGGACAACGGTATCGAGTATGATGAACAACTGTATTTTCACGCCAACAATTCGTTGCGTCATGGAGGAGCGTCCGCTGCCCAGGCCATGATGGATAGAGGGATAGATTTCACGGCCGTAGTCGCGGCTACGGATTTGAATGCGATGGGACTCATAGAGTCCTTGCAGGCAAGCGGATATCGGATCCTCGATGAGATGGCGGTCATCGGCTTTGACGACCTGCCGTCCGCCGAAACGTTCCATCCGCCGCTCACTTCCGTGCACCAATCGATCGCGGATCTGGCTCAGGCGAGCGTCGAATTGCTGTACCGTATGCTGGACGGGGAGAGACTGCCTCACAACGTCACTTACATCCCCACCGCGTTCATTCAACGCGCCTCTTGCGGCTGCTCCTACCAGTCCAAGGAAGTGCCGATCGATGTGCTGCACAGAAGGTTGGAGCGATCGGAAGCCAACATTAATCAGTTAATCAGCAGTCATAATCAGCTCGCGGCCAACTGGGCGTCCGCGTCGAGGGAAGAGTTCTTCGACTTCTCCAGGATGTTCAGGGAAATCAGCCATTGGGGTTGCCTGGCTTCTTGGGAGACGGATAGGAACGACCATAGACATCTGATCATCAAACAGGCGTTCAGCAAATACAACGAATCTGTGCCTCCGATCGGGCTAAAAATCCCTATCGAGCAATTTCCGCCCGTCAATTGGCTGCCGAGGCTCGGAGACAACGATTATGTACGCGTCCAGTCGATCCGAAGCGATCGAGAGGACCTGGGCTTTATCGTTCTCGTTGGCCCAATAGATAAGCTGGTGCTCGTATCCGAGGTCGATATTACCCGTATCAGCTGCAACATTTCGGTTACCGCCTTAGTTCGCGACCAGCTGTATAATCAAGTCCGATCCATAGCCGAGCAGCTCGAGATCGTGTCTCGGACGACGAACGACGGCATCTGGGATTGGGATCTCGTCACCGGCCAGATTCAATGGAGCACCCGAACGCATGACATGTTCGGCTCCATCGGGGAGACGTTAACGGGCGATCCGGATTCGTTCTTCCGATTAGTCCATCCGGAGGATTATCATTACGTAACCTCGGCATTCCAGCAGCATATCGATGACGGAACGCCTCTCAAGATCGAATTCAGAATCCAAGGCTGCGACAACGGGCGACAGCTATGGTTATATGCCGCGGGAGACTCGATTCGGGATCAACACGGCAACAAAGTTCGAACGATCGGCTCTCTAACGAACATTACGGAGAAAAAAACAGCCGAAAACCAAATCACCCGCTTGGCTTATCACGACGTATTAACGGGACTTCCGAATCGGCAATTATTCCGGGAACGCTTCGAACAATCGCAATGGGAGGCGGAACGGGGCCGTACGAAGCTCGGTATTATGCTGCTCGACTTGGACCGGTTCAAGATTATTAACGATACGTTGGGGCACCAAGTAGGGGACCAGTTGCTTCAAGGGGTTGCCCGCAGGATGGAGGATATCATCTATTCCGGCAGCCCGGCGAAAGGCGTGGACCGGGACGGCGGCTCTACCGTCGCGAGACTAGGCGGCGATGAATTCATCATCCTGTTGAAGGACGTGCAGGGCGTTACTCAGATACAGCTCATCGCGGAACGATTGATTCAAGGGTTCCAGGAGCCTTTCGATATCGAGAATCTCGAGTTGTTTACGACGGCCAGCATCGGCATAAGCCTGTATCCGGATGACGGCGCCGATCTGGACACTTTATATCGTTGCGCCGATATCGCCATGTACAAAGCCAAAGAGAACGGCAAAAATCGCAGCGTAACGTACAACGGAGCGATTAACTCCCTGACCTTCGAGAGGTTATCGATGGAAAACGAGTTGCGAAGAGCTTTGGAACGTTGCGAATTCGAGCTGCACTATCAACCGCAGATCGATCTGGACAAGAACGAAATTTACGGCGTCGAAGCTTTGATCCGGTGGAGATCGCCGGAGCGGGGCTTGGTGTCGCCGGCGGAATTTATCCCGCTTGCCGAGGACAGCGGGCTCATTATTCCGATCGGCCAATGGGTGCTCCGGGAAGCTTGTCTTCAGAAGAAACAATGGATCGATCTCGGACTCACGCAATCGGTCGTATCCGTGAATATATCGGCTAGCCAGCTTCACCAGAACAATTTCGTGGATATGGTCAAGACGGTGCTTGCCGATACGAAGCTGCCTCCCGATGCGCTCTGTCTCGAGATTACCGAAAGCACGGCGATCATGAACATGCAAGACAGCATTCTCAAGCTGCAGCAGCTGGATGACCTTGGCGTGCATATCGCCATTGACGACTTCGGAGTCGGGTACTCCTCCTTATCCATGCTGAAGCAGCTGCCGATCAAGAACGTGAAGATCGATCGATCCTTCGTGCAGGATATGGTCGTGAATTCGGATGACGCCGCGATCGCGACCGCCATTATCTCGCTGGCGCGCAACCTCGGCATGATCGTTATCGCCGAAGGCGTAGAGACGGAGGCGCAGCGGAAGCTGCTCATGAAGGAGCAGTGCAACTGCATTCAGGGATATATCTACAGCAAGCCGCTTCCTCCGGATGAGTGCTTAGCTTATATGAGGAATTATCGATAAGCCGCCGTAAACCCAACAACCGTCTTTTCGTAAATGGCAACGCGAAGCGCCATTTACGAAAAAGACGGTTTTATATATTCATAATCATCGCCGACTTTGCGATATAAGAAGTATTAGGCGCTTTCTTCCAATTGGATGGATGGCGTAAACTTGCGGAAGCCGCGTGTTTTCACGGCGACATAGACCAAGCCCGCCGCAAGCCACGAACCTCCGATGGCGTAGGCATCTATCGACAGCTTGCTGAACAACCAACCGATGCACGCCATGCCGCACAGCGGAAGCAACAGATAGCGAATCGCACCGGCGCCTGAACGCATCCCTTTCTTCGCGTAGAAGTGGGCGATGACGCTGAAGTTGACGAAGAAGAATGCCGTCAGCGCGCCGAAGTTGACGAAGTTGATCGCCGTCTCCAAGGTGATGACGAGCGCGAGCAGCGTCAAACCGCCGGATAGGAGGATGTTGTAGACCGGCGTTTGAAGCCGCGGGTGGAGATAGCCGAAGAACGGTTTAGGCAAAGAGGATTCCCGGCCCATGGCGAACAGCAGCTTCGATATGCTGGCGAGAGACGCGACGCCGCCGGTTAAGCAGCAGATGACGTATACGGTAATGAAGAACGAGCCGAACAGAGCGCCGCCGATATGGAGGATCACATCGTACGATGCGGTGTCCGGGCTTTCGAACGCGGCCCCCGGATGCGTCAGAACGCCGAAGTACGATACCGCTACGTAGGATAAACCGACGATGGCGACAATGATCGCAAGAGCTTTGGGGATCGAGGTTGCAGGCGTCTTCGTATCTTCCGACAGGATGGTGACGGAATCGAAGCCCAGAAAGGAGAAGCAGAGAATGGCCGCGCCAGAGAAACCCGCCATTATAGAGGAATCCGCGTTCAAGATCGGCGTCGAAGACATCAGCGCGGAACCGTCATTGACGATGAACCGGATGCAGAGGAAGCAGAATACCGCGATGAATACGAGCTGAATGAGCACCGACAGCCGGCTGATATTGGCGGAGATCCGAATGCCGAGCAGGTTGCAGGCCGTGATGAATACCGCGGAGATCACGATCCACCAATCTACGGATACGGAAGGGAATTCCGCATTTAAGTAGAGTCCGAATACGAGGCAGCAGATCATCGGAGTAAATAGGTAGTCTAAGAGCAGCGTCCATCCGACGAGGAAGCCCGCGACCGGGTGGATGGTCTTGCCGATGTAGGTATAGGCGGAGCCGGATTGCGGGAACGCCCGCACCATCTGAGAATAGCTGTAAGCCGTGAACCCGATTGCGATGAACGCGAATAAGTAAGCCGTAACCAGCATCCCGTCGGCTATCTCGTAGCCGATTCCGTAATTCGTAAATACGACCATGGGGCTGGTCCAAGCAATTCCGAGACTGACAAGCTGCGCAAGCGATAAAGATTTTTTCGGTTGAATCGAACCATTCATCTTTATTATTTCTCTCCTCTCATTTGTAAACATCCGTATTCTATGTTTCGTGCAACAGGCGGCTTATTCGCTCGGTTGCGCCACGTGGAAAATGATAAACTTTTGCGCAACATAAATGTCAATATTTAGATTTTTACCATAAAAGAGGGCGAAAATGAAGGACAAGTTGACGGTAAGCGAATTGGCTAAGTTGCGGCGAATGACCCCGGAGACGCTTCGGCACTACGACCGGATCGGGCTGTTCAAGCCCAAGTTCGTAGATCCGCAGACAGGGTATCGCTATTATTCGGTGTTGCAATACGAGGAGATCGGCACGATTCGCGAGCTTCGCCAGATCGGGATGACGACGGAAGAGATTAAGCAATATTTTACCGATCGGAACGTGGAGCAATCTCTCGCGCTCATGAAGACCAAATTGGAGACGCTCAGCCGGAGCATTCAAGAGCTGCAGGAAATCGAATACAACGTGCGCGAGAAGATCCGCCATATCGAAGAGATGCAGAGGCTGAGCGATATCTCGTCGGTCGTGCTGAAGAATCTGGATCAGCGTTGGATCATTACGAAGCGTTGTCAGGTGAACGATTGGGTAGAGTTAGGCTACGGATTCCTTGAGCTGGAGGATATTCTGGAGGAGACCGCCCCGATTCTCGCGAGCAATCGGTTAGGTTCGTTAATCAGTCGGGCAAGCATTGAAGCCGGAGAATATACTTCGTCGTCGGAATTGTTCATTTTCCTCAGACGGTTCCTGCCTCGCAATCATGCCTACGTAGAGGTCGTCGAAGCCGGACAATATTTATGCTCGTACTATCACGGCGATTTCTGGGGCCGCGCGGAGACGATCTCGCGGATCATGGAATACGCCGAGGCGAACGGGTGGCGTCTGGCCGGAGATGCGGTCCAGATCGTTCAGATCGATATTACCGTAACGGATAAAGTATCGGAGGTTCTATACGAAATTCAAATTCCCGTTCGTTCGGCGCGTTGACTTTAAGGCTAGACAAAGGTTTAAGATGACCTTGTTCCACCCAAATAGGTAACAAGGAGCTGTCTGATATGACCGATCTGGCCAAAGCGTCGTTGAAAGATCACCTTGAATTCCTTCCCTATGCAGGCAACGTTTCGTTCTTCAGATGCGATTATTCGCGCGACCTCGAGGGCGTGGATATCGCGATCGTAGGCGTGCCGTTCGACAACGGAGTATCGAACCGGGCGGGCGCGCGAATGGGGCCGCGGGCGATTCGGGAAGCATCGTTGCAAGCCGGAATCTTCCATCATCCGTGGCCGTTCAGCGTCCGGGAGTCGTGCCGAATCATCGATTACGGCGATATCGGTTACGGGTATGGCATGGAAGGCATGGGCTTCATGGTAGGAGATACGTACGAGCATGCCCGCCGAATCCTTCGTTCCGGGGCTAGAATGCTTACGATCGGCGGAGACCATACCATTCCGTACGGACCCCTAAGGGCGGCTAGCGAAATCTACGGGCCGCTTGCGCTGATCCACCTGGACAGCCATCAGGATACGATTCCGAACGAACGGTGCCACGGCACGTTCGCATATGACGCCGTCTGCAGCGGGTGGGTGGACCCGTCCGTATCGGTGCAAGCGTATATTCGAACGAATTCGCCCGGCTGCGGTTACAGCATCATTACCGCCGAAGACGCTTACGAGCTTGGTCCGCGGAAGCTGGCGGACGCGATCAAAGCGATCGTCGGCGAAAGGCCGGTCTATCTCACGTTCGATATCGATGCGCTCGATCCGGCCTATGCGCCGGGGACGGGAACGCCGGTAGTAGGCGGGCCGTCCACGCGGGAAGTTCGGGCGCTGCTGAATCGTCTGCATGGACTGAACGTAGTGGCGGCGGACATCGTCGAGGTATGCCCGGTATACGATCCGACGGAGCGTACGCAATTGGCGGCCGCAACGATCTCGCACGACCTGCTGTACCTGCTATCGGCAAGAGGGGAATGAAACATTTCCGGGCACTGATCTGAGAGGAGTAAGATGATGGAGAGAAAGTACGGGAACAAATGGGGCATCGCGCTCAAGCTTGCGCTAGCTGTGCTCGTAGGAGCCGGATTATGGATCGTCGGCGCTCCTCGGCAAGCCTCGGCGGATGCGAAATCCGCACCTGGCGTAGCGGCGGGGGGACAGTCTTCCTTCGCGCTGTTAGCCGACGACGCGTTAATGGTGTGGGGAAGGAACGAAATGCAGCAGCTTGGCGGTGTTACGACCGACGAGCAGGTATTGAGTCCGACGATGCATTACCTCGAAGACGTTCAATCGGTCCATGCGGGCAGACGACATACGCTCGTGGTCATGAAGGACGGAAGGCTCCTTGGCTTCGGAGCGAACTACAACAGTCAACTCGGTTATCCGTATAGCTTTACTTATATGACTGTTGCGGCAATCGTACCGGGACTCGATGACGTGAAAGCCGCCGCGGCAGGCGTCAATTTCTCGATGGCGTTGAAAGGCGATGAAACCGTATGGGTATGGGGATATAACCCGTTCTTCCCGCAATTAGCGGACGGGGTTGCGATCAATCCCGACGGAACGCTCTCGGCCGGACAGCATACCCCTGAACAAGTGCCGGGCCTCGCTAACATTAAGGCCATTGCCGCGGGCGATAATTATGCCGGGGCGATCGACGAGAACGGCGATCTCTATATGTGGGGCGACAACGAGTTCGGCCAGCTGGGCACGGGCGATAATAATCCTCGCCCTACTCCGGTAAAGGTCGCCTTTGGCATTAAATCGGTGGCCGTCTCGGACAATCATACGGTTGCCGTTAAAGTAGACGGAACAGTTATCGCGTTCGGCAAAAACGAGATGGGTCAGCTCGGCGACGGTACGAATGCGCCAAGCAACTTGCCGGTGAACGTAATCGGGTTGACGGATATTAAGGAAGTCGCCCTGGGCGATGACCATAGCCTCGCTTTAGGCGAGAATGGACAAGTTTACGCATGGGGGAGCAACTATCAAGGACGTCTGGGCAACGGTACGGCGTCGCCGAGCGCAACTCCGATCAACTTAATCGGCCTGAATAATGTCGTTGCGATCGCTGCAGGATTCGCGCATAGCATGGCCATGACGGGCGACGGACATGTCTATAGCTGGGGTTTTAACGATAAAGGACAATTAGGCAACGGTACGACGGATGACCAGTACTCCCCTGTCATGGTGATAGACTACGGCCCGCCTAGCACGCCGACCGAATTGAATGTTAGAAGAACAATTCTGGATTTGGGCAAAGCAAACCTGAGCTGGCAACCTTCACCTGAACCGGACATCGAATACTACACGATTTATATGAGAAAACAAGGCGAGCCAGCCTTCTTTACTTCATTCAGAATATATGGCGGAGCAACGACATATACCGTTTCGGGAATCCAACAATCGAAGACTTATGAATTCAAGATAGAAGCCGTCGATACTTCAGGCTTTAAATCGCCTCAGAGCGACATCGTTATCTTGGAAGGATTGAATATTAGGAAATTGAAGTCCTAGCTCAAACTTCTCAGTAGGACCGCTGTAACGGTATGAGAGACCGTTGCATGAACAAACTACGCGATCGCGCCGCTGTAACGGTCTGAGAGACCGTTGAATGAACAAACTACGCGATCGCACCGCTGTAACGGTATGAGAGATCGTTGCAGGAACAAACTACGCGATCGCGCCGCTGTAACGGTATGAGAGACCGTTGCATGAACAAACTACGCGATCGCGCCGCTATAACGGTCTGAGAGACCGTTGCAGGAACACACTCCGCAGTTGGGCCGTTGTAACGGTCTGAGGACCGTTGCATGAACAAACTACGTAGTTGCGCCGCTGTAACGGTCTGAGAGGCCGTTGCCATTACAAAAAAGCGGGTTGACCACTATTGGTCAACCCGCTTTTTGTTAGTCGAATAGATCCGGCAGGATATCGTAGACGTACTGGTTCACCCAGTTCCAAGCATGCGTGCCGCCGTCGGCCGCGATAAAGTAGAAGTTCCCCTTCTTCGTATCGGACGAATAGACGAAGACGTCTTTGTGCTGCTTCATCGCGTCGATCTGAGGCTTCAAGTTCGGATAGGCGATATCCGCGGTGCCGGTGGCGCTGAAGATGTAATAGTCCTGCGGTTTATATCCGGACTTTCTTGCGACGTCCGCAAGGAACTCGGCCGTCTTCTCCGGTTGCAGTCCGCCGCCGCGCTGTTCGATAATCCAGCTGTCTCCGCTCAGCGGCAAGTAGTATTTGAAATAGTCAAGGGCATGGATGAAGGTGTACCAAGTCGTGACCGAACCCATCGAGAATCCGCCGAATGCCCGGTGCGCCCTGGAAGCTTTCAAGTCTGCCAAGCTTCCGGACTTGGTATACGTGTTGTATTTCGTCTCTACCAACGGTACGACTTTAGCCACCAGTTCCTCGTGGAAGAAGGCGACGTCGTTCTTGCCTCCGTTGAAGGTTGGCGTCACCACGATCAGAGGATCGATATCGCCTCTGGCGATCATATTGTCCAAGATCTTTTTCATTTCTTTGCTTTGACCCGGTCCGCCGAAGATCAGATCCTCGTTCTCGCCGCCGCCATGCATCAGATAGAGAACGTTGTATTTCTTATCGGTGGCGGAAGCGTCGTAACCGTACGGAAGATAGACGTGCAATTTTTTCTCGTCCATTCCGTTCTCAAGATTAGGCGTTGAGTATTGAAGCGTTTCGACCGTACCCGGCTTGTCGCTCTCCGCCCGATAATCGTCCGGAACCGGCTTGAAGTATTTCTCGTTCGCCGCTTCATCGGTCATGACCAGCTTGCCGATCGCGGCTTTGATCGCGGCGACCTGTCCGTCGATCTGCTGTTGGGTAACTTTGGCGCCGCCGAGCAAGCTTTCGGAGATCACTTTGACGATGGCGTCCGTGACGATGGAAGCGTTCTTATAAAGCTTGAAGTCCAACTTCAGCGTGCTTTTGATCAAGTTCATGAGATCGTAAGGATTCAGTCCGCTGACGTCGTTCTTTCCTTTGCCGGTGAGCAACACTTCGCCGAACTTCGACGGATCGTTCCAGCCGGTGCCCGTCGCATCGAACACGTTCAGGGTGCCGACGCGCTCCGTTCCGACGGCATCGTTAATCTGCAGATCGATGCCGAGCGCCTTTCCGTTCTCCGGCTTCGTTTTCAGCGCGATTCTCGTTTCGATGACGTACCCGTCCTTCGTTTTCCTTGCGTCCGAATAATACAGGCTAGGGTCCCCGTTATCCACGGTTAGCACGTTGTCGTAATTGATGCGGATATGCAGATCGTCCGCGCCGTACTCCTTGTTCTTGTCATTGTTCTCGTCCAAGAAAATTTCCGCGGAATCCTGCATATACGGCGTTCCGGATTCGACGGACAAGTTCTTGTCTTTGACTTCCGCGAGGACGTATAATGCGCGGTCATCCCACATCACTTTGAACGTAGGAGAGACATCGGTCGTGCCGGACATTTGCTTCGGCGATACCGGCTCCGCTTGATTCCAGATCGGATCCGCCGTACCGTCTATGGTCGGGGAACCGAAATAAGCTACGATTCTGCCTTTGGCATCCAATCCGTTCTTATCCACGGGTATTCTAGCTGGAGTTTTCACAGGCGCCTCCTTGACGATGACTTTCGCTGAGAGAGTTTCCTTCTTCTTATTGACCGTAATGACGCAGCTAACCGTCGCGTTGCCGGCTCCGACGGCTTTAACGCTTCCGTTCTTGTCTACCGTTACGACGGATTTAGCATCGCTGCTCCATTGATACGTGGCTCCTGCGGGCTTATTGACCACTTCGAACGTATATGTATCGCCTACCGACAGAGTGACGGCTCCCTTCGTCTTGAACGCCGGCTTAGCCTTGGCGGCTGCAGCGGAGACGCTAGACAATGGGCCGAGAAAAATCATGAACGCTAAGGATACGATGGTCAACACCGCCAATGGGGGGTGAAGCAACGATCTAGATCCATTCTTCATAATGATTTCCTCCTCGCATGATAGATTGCAATTTCGTTTTAGCATACGAGTGAATCGTAACTTCAGTCTTGTCATCTGTCAATATGTGAGAATTGTCGAAAAGATAAATTGTTCGATTAGCTAAAACGTTAAATGCAAATGGTAACGTATCCTTGACAATCGCGGCTTCAATCCGTATTAATGGAGTATTACGACTGAATGGGACGGATGAGCATGTCAACGATTCAAGAAATCGCGGAACGAACGAAGCTCTCGATCGGTACGGTATCCATCGTGCTTAACGGACGCGGCGACGAAATGCGCATTTCGAAGCGAACGCAGCAGCGCATTCTGGAAGCCGCGCGGGGGATCGGCTACATCCCGAACGTCTCGGCGAGAAGGCTGCGGCAATCGAATGCCCGGAACATTCCGTCCATCGTCACATTCTGGCCTTCCGACCTTGCGCCGGATTTGCTCGGCCGCTTCTTCCTGGGGGCTCAGAGCTCGATTCTCGAGCAAGAATTCGAATTCGAAATGACGATTCAGCCGTACAAGCGCGAGCAACTACATCGAATTAAAGAAATAGGCGATCAAGGAAGCTATCATGGCGCGATATTGACGGGCATATCCGCGCAGGAGCAACGGTACCTGGAAGAGAATCCGTTAAGCGTGCCGTGCGTATTGTTCAATCGACTGAGCGCCAGCTTCAGCTGCGCTTACGTGGATACGTACGAAATCGGACGCAAGACCGCCGAATTGTTCGCGGCCCGCGGTCATAAGAAGGTCGGCACGATCGTGCCGGATTATCTCGTCCATTCGGAGAATAACTTGCGATTCAAAGGCTTCGTCGAGTCTTGCGCGAAGCTTGGACTTGATCTGGAGGAGCGGCATATTCAGGCTGCTCCGATGACGATGGAGGGCGGCAACGCGGCAGCCCGGAAGATCGTCGAGGGGGGCGGAGACTTGCCGACCGCGATGTTCTTCCCGATCGGGATTATGGCCGTCGCGGCGCTGCCCGTGTTCTACAAGGCGGGTATCCGAATTCCCGAGAGGATGGAGATATTGACGTACGGCGACCATGATTCGGAGAAATACAGCGTTCCGTCGCTGTCGACGGTGAAGCTGCCGGTCGAAGAGATGGCGGATGCTTGCATCCGCCTCGTCATGGGACGAATTCTCGATCCATCGGCCAACCCGAAATCGATCGTGTTCGAGACGCCGTTTATTTTCCGCGAGTCATGCGGGGGCGTTAGGCACGAACTATAGCAGATAAGGTAAGCTAGGGCTGTCCCGCAAGGGCATCTAGCTTACGATTATTTCATTGAACTGGCGGCTACAGGGGCACTGTCCTTGTACCGCCAGTTTGCGTTTTCAGCGGCACAACTACCGGATCTCGGATTCGGTCTAACTCATGCGCGGCTTTGTGCGATATTTCGTACAGGTTAATCTCCTTCTGGGACAATCCCTTTTTTCTATAGACAAGCGTCATGGGAGTCCGCCCGGAACCTATAAATCGACGGGTAATTACAAGGGAATCGGCAGGTTGTAGCTAGGGTGGGGAAACGATAAAGTTTTCCTAAGCAACAGGTGGAACGGGGGGATAGTCGTGTCCGTTAAGGGAACGGAAGATAGCGGCGGGCCATCGATCGCCTCGACGATCTTATCGGCGACAGGGGTGAGCAAAGTGTTCGGCAAAGGTCATGCGGCCGTCACCGCGCTTGCGGATGTCCGCCTGTCTATCCCTTCCGGATCGATAGTTGCGCTAAAAGGAAGGTCGGGCTCCGGCAAGACGACGCTGCTGAACATCCTGAGCGGGCTTGACGATCCGACGGAAGGCACGGTGCAGTTCCGGGACAAGGAGATCACCGGCTTACCGGTTGCCGAGCGCAACGCCCTTCGGCGGAAGGAAATCGGACTCGTCTTCCAGTCGTTCGGTCTTGTTCCTCTCATGTCCGCGTACGAGAACGTAGAGTTCGGCCTTCGCATCGCCGGCAGGTCGATGGAAGGCAGCCGATCGGCCGTGGAATCGGCGCTTGAACGCGTCGGGATGCGGGACAGAATGAGGCATCGGCCGTCCGAGCTGTCCGGCGGCGAGCAGCAGCGAGTGGCGATTGCCCGCGCGATCGTGCACGAACCGCGGCTCTTGATCGCGGACGAACCGACGGCCGAGCTGGACAGCCGAATGGGCTTGCAAGTGATGCGAGTCTTCCGGGAGCTTGTGAAGCGATCCGGAATGACCGTCGTCCTTACGACGCATGACCCGGACATCATGGAGCTAGTCGATCACGTCATCGCATTGGAGGATGGAACAATTGCATCTTATACGACCAACGAAGCGCCGCTCGTCTAGACTCTACTCGCGGGCGGCGGGTGCGGCGGTTCTGCTAGCCGCAATGGCAGCGCTTACCGGCTGTTCGCTTCTTCCGGACGAGGAAGCTTTGCGACCGCCGCTGATTCAGCCGGCGGAGGAAACCTTCGATGCCGTGGAAGCGGCCAAAGGGAACATCCAGACCTTCCTTAGAGGGAATGCGACTTTCACCTCGGCGGCTGTCGAGTCTCTCTCTTACAAGGAATCCGGCGGGCGGTTGAAATCGATTAACGTCGAGCTCGGTCAGGAGGTAAAAGCGGGGGATTTGGTCGCGGAGCTGGAGATCGGGGATTTGGATGTTCAGATGAAGCTGCAGAAGCTGAACGTGGAGCGTGTGCAGCTGTTATACAAGCAGGCGAGACTGTCCGGAGCGAACGACACCGACTTGCGTCTTCGGGAGATCGATATGGAGCGGGAGCAAATCACGTTAGGGGAGATGGAGATGAAGCTCTCCAAAGCGCGGCTCTATTCGCCGATTAACGGAACGGTTACGTACGTCGACGCGATGAAAGCCGGCGACTACGTGAACGCGTTCCAACCGGTCGTCACCGTCGCCGACCCTTCCAGCCTGCAACTAACCTATGCGGCGGGAGACGCGAAGAACGTGAACGCGGTTGAACCGGGAATGCCGGTCAGCTTGAAATACAAGGGCAAGGAATATTCGGGCACCGTGCTGCAGACGCCTTCCAGCGCGCCTATCGTCGCCGATAAGGCGAAAGCCGATCGCAACGCGACGACGATCGTAATGAGCATGGATAACCCGCCGGGCGGCATCCATGTCGGCGACGTCGCCGAGATGACGATCGAGCTTCAGAAGCGGGAGAACGTCATCGTGCTGCCGCGCGCGGCGCTTCGCGCTTACATGGGGCGGAGCTATGTTCAAATCGCGGAAGGAGAGCGCCGCAAGGAAGTCGACGTCGAGGTCGGTCTGACGACGCCGACCGAAGTCGAGATCGTACGCGGACTCGAGGAAGGCCAGAAGGTCATCCTGAACAACTGACTCGCAACAATGAACGCCCGAACGCTTCGGGTTCAAGGATGAGGTGTGACGCATGGCCTTGTGGACGATGATTCTGCGCAAAATGGCAAACAACAAATGGCTCCAGCTTAACTTGTGGGCGGGCCTGACCGTATGCGTGGCCTTGTTCAGCTCGATGCCGCTCTATTCCCATGCCATCCTTCAGCGGACGCTCGTGAAGGAGCTGCAGCAAATCCAGAGCGAGGAGGGCGTCTATCCGGGGTTCGTCCGCGTTCGGACGACCAACTCGTCCACGACGATGGATGATAAGACAATAGAAGCGATCGCCAGAGCCGATCAGTTCGCGAAGACCATTCCGCAGCGCACGGGCTTAGAGCCGCTTTCCTTCTATCAGCAGCGGTTTACCCAGAAAATGAAAGTATACGGCGCGGACGCATCGGAACAGGAGAAGATTGCCCAGAAGACGACCGGGGCCATCAAATCGCTATCGGACCTGGAGAAGCGCGTGCGCCTGATCGACGGTAGGATGCCGGTCGTTCGGGCCGACGGCGTCTTCGAAGCGCTCGTCACGCAGACGTTCCTGCTGAAGGCAAAGCGGGATCTCGGGGAAGAGCTTATCGCGGAGTCGGCAGGCGAAGGAACGTTCCACATCGTTCCCGTCGGAATCTTGGGGACGGATTCCGCCGCCGATCCGTATTTGCCGTTCCTGACCCAAGAGGACGCCGACGGATTCCTCGTTCCTTCCGACCAGTTCGATCGGGAATTTACGAAGGGCGGAAAGGCTAGAGTCGCGGAGTTGGAATGGCGATACGCCTTGGATTACGAGCAGCTGTCCATAGACGGCATCGAGACGTTCATCCAAGCGGACAAAGATATACGCCGCTATTACAAGGGGCGGCTAGGATCCGCGGAATTCAGCGTTCCATCGAACGCTACGGTTCTTTCCTTTCAGGGCAAGCAGGAGAAGCTCGACGTCATGCTGCTCTCGTTGTACGTGCCCGTCATGCTCATGCTCGCCTTTTATTTGTACATGACGGCCAATCTGATCATCGATCGGCAGAAGACGGAAATCTCCGTTCTTCGCAGCCGCGGAGCCAGCCGCCTGCAGATCCTGTCGGCCTACGCGATCGAGAGCTTGATTCTAGGATTGAGCGCGCTCGCGGCGGGACCGTTCCTAGGCGTCGCCTTCACTCGCGGCCTTGGCGCCGCGGACGGTTTCTTGGAGTTCGTGAACCGTTCGGCGTTAGACGTCAGCCTATCGAGCGACACCTATGCCCTATCAGCTGCCGCTGTAGCAGGTGCGATTGTCCTGATTCTGATCCCGGCGTTCTTGGCCACGCGGGTCAGCATCGTCGGCCAGAAGCAGCAGCTGGCACGTTCGGCTAAGCTGTCGTTCTGGCATAAGGCAGGGCTGGATTTCATCCTTGTCGGTCTATCGGTTTACTTGCTGACCAACTTCCGCAACCGTCAAGCGGACCTGAAGCGGCTTGCGCTGAACAGCGACGCCTTGCAGCTCGATCCGCTGCTCTTCCTGATGCCGGCCTTGTTCACGCTCGGCTGCGGACTGCTCGTTCTGCGGATATACCCCTGGTTCATTCGGCTTGTGTTCTGGCTCGGCCGCAGATGGTGGTCTCCCGCGTTGTATCATACGCTGATTCAGATCAGCCGTTCGTCCGGCCAATATCTTACGATCAAGGTGTTCTTGGTCATGACCGTCGCCATCGGTTTATTCAGCGCGAACGCGGCTCGCACGATCAACGATAACTTGGAGAGCAAGATCCTATACGGAATCGGAGCGGATATCGCGTTAACGACCCGGTGGGAGAGCGATAGACCGCCGATATCCGTCGGCCAGCCGCCATCGGCGGACAGCGCCGGAACCGCGCAAGCGAAGCGGGTTCAATATACGGAGCCTCCGTTCGAGCCCTTCCTCGAGCTGGACGGCGTTCAGTCGGCCACGAAAGTATTCAAGAAGGATAAGGCCAGGTTCACCGCGGGCAGCAAGAATACGTCCGGCAACACGGAATTGTTCGGCATCGATACGATGGGCTTCGGCAACACCGCATGGATGAAGGACGAACTGCTCGACCATCACATGAACAGCTATTTGAACCTGATCGCTCCGAATCCGAAGGCGGTATTAGTCTCCCGATCCCTCGCGGATAAGGCGCAGCTCAAGCCGGGCGATCCGATCCGAGTGTCCTGGGACGGGTTGGACCAAGCCCAGTTTACCGTATACGGCATCATCGATTACTGGCCGAGCTGGAACCCGTTGCCGGCTTCCGAAGACGGCGAAGGCGATGCCAGGACGGCGTTGCCCAATCTGATCGTCGGTCATCTGTCCACGATTCAGAACCGGTTGGCGGTCGAGCCCTACGAGGTATGGCTGAAGCTGAAGGACGAGGCCTCCTATTCGCAGATTTACGACCAGCTGGAGAAACGTAAGCTGAAGATCGCAAGCTTCCGCGACGCGAAGCAAGAGCTGATCCAGTCCAAGAACGATCCGTACCGGCTCGCGATCAACGGAGTCATGACGCTCGGTTTCGTCATCTCCATGCTGATCTGCTTGTTCGGATTCTTGCTCTTCTGGATGCTGACCTTATCCGGCCGCACGCTTCAATACGGCGTGTTGCGCGCGATGGGGATATCTTTCCCGCAGATCTTAGGCATGCTGGCGAGCGAACAGCTCCTCACCTCGGGAGCCGCGGTTCTCATCGGCGTCGGCATCGGCAATTCGGTCAGCGAGCTGTTCGTCCCGCTCTTCGAGATGTCGTTCGAGACGAGGAATCAAGTTCCGCCGTTCGTCATCGTTAACCGGCTCAGCGACTACGTGCAGCTTTACAGCATCGTCGGCGGTATGCTGGCGCTCGGCCTGCTCATTCTCGGCTACCGTCTCTCGCGGATCCGGATCGCCCAAGCGCTGAAGCTGGGGGAGGAGTAACCATGATTCATTGCGACGGACTCGTCAAAATTTATAAAACCGCGGATTTGGAAGTCTTCGCCCTGCAAGGACTGGACTTGCACGTCGAAGACGGGGAACTGATGGCGATCATCGGCAATTCCGGCAGCGGCAAATCCACGCTCCTGAATATGCTCGGAGGCTTGGATAAACCATCCGCTGGCAAGCTGCTCGTGGACGGCAAAGATTTGCTCAAGTTCCGCGAGAGAGACCTCGTAAAGTATAAGCGGGACACGGTAGGCTTCGTCTGGCAGAATAACGCGAGGAATCTGATCCCTTATCTCACCGCGCTCGAGAACGTGGAGCTGCCCATTCTGCTTCGGGGCAAGCGACGCCGACTGAAAGCGATGGAGCTGCTGGAAGCGGTCGGCCTCGGCCATCGCATGAAGAACAAGCTTAGCGAGCTATCCGGCGGCGAGCAGCAGCGTGTGGCGATTGCCATCGCGCTCGCGAACGAACCGCGGTTGCTACTGGCAGATGAGCCGACCGGCTCCTTGGATACGACGACGTCCAATCAAGTGCTGGACTTATTCCGGTCGCTCAACCGGACGATGGGCATTACGATCGTTATCGTTACCCATGACCCGCTGCTCGCGCGGAAGGTGGATCGCGTCGTTCAGATTCGCGACGGCAAGACGTCGGCGGAGATGATTCGCAAAGTATCGTACGCCGCGGAATTGGAGTTGCTTCAAGCCGAGCAAGCGCAAGCGGACTCCGAGACCCATGAGGAGTTCGCGGTCATCGACAAGGCGGGCCGCCTGCAAATCCCCGGCGGTTATCTGGACTCCGAAGGCTTCAAGGGAAGCAACAAAGTTCGCGTAGAGATGGAAGACGGACGGATTATCCTGTATCCGTCCGAGGAGAGGAAAACCGGCTGACGCCGGCCTAATCCGATCATACGAGGTGTCCCAATTTGAGAACAAAAAAGTTTGCGATCGTCATCCCCGTTATCATTGTCGCGGCGCTTGCGATCGCTTATGTGCGATTCGGCATGCCGGAAGACGAGGGCTCGGCGGTCGTATCGCCGTCTCCGAGCGAGGAAGCCCGAACTCCGCCGCCGACCGATGCGGCTGCGACTCCTACTCCGAGCGCAAGCGTTCAGGAGACGAAGACGTTAGGAGTAGAGCAGAGTATTCCGTCGCTTAAAGACGTATTTAAAGACGACTTCATGCTTGGAACCGCCTCGCTCGTGAACGAAATCTCCGATCCGGACGGACCGGATGCCCGGTTGATCAAGAAACATTTCAACAGCCTGACGGCCGGCAACGAGCTGAAGTGGGACGCGACGGAGCCGCGGGAAGGTCAGTTCAATTTCACGCGGTCGGACCGAATGGTGGATTTCGCGACGAACAACGGGATCGCATTCCGCGGACATACGTTGATCTGGCATAGCCAGACGCCGGGATGGGTGTTCCGCGACGACAAAGGCGACCTCGTAAGCAAAGAAGTGCTGTTCGCGCGAATGAAAAAGCATATCGAGACGGTGGTCGGAAGGTATAAAGGCCAAATATACGCTTGGGATGTCGTTAACGAGGTTATAGAGCCTGGAGACAAGCAGCCGAATGGGCTTCGCAACAGTCTATGGTATCAAATCGCCGGAGAGGAATTCATCGTGAAAGCGTTCGAGTACGCGCATGAAGCCGACCCGGACGCGAAGCTGTTCATTAACGATTACAACACGGATATGCCCGACAAGCGTCAGTTGCTGCACGATTTGATCAAACGGCTGAAAGCGGAAGGCGTGCCGATCGACGGCGTCGGACATCAGACGCACATCGGAATTCTATACCCGTCTTCGCTCCAGTTGGATCAAATGATCCAAGCGTTCACGGATCTCGGCATCGACCAGCAGATCACCGAGATGGATATGAGCGTCTATACGAGCGACGCCGAAGCTTTCGATACGTTCCCGGAGGACTTGCGGATTAGGCAGGCGTATCGGTATAAAGAAATTTTCGACGTATTCAAGAAGCATAAGGATCAGCTTAGCGCCGTTATCTTCTGGGGCAAGGACGATCTGAACACTTGGCTGCGAACGTTCCCGGTCAGACGCAACAATTGGCCTTTGCTGTTCGACGAACGACTTCAAGCCAAATACGCGTACTGGGCGCTTGTCGATCCGAGCAAGCTGCCGGAGGACAACATGCCGACCGTTGCGGCGACGAAGCTCGAGACGGCCGCGAAGACCGGCACTCCGGTCATCGACGGGGACAGGGAGGCGGCTTGGAACGGCACGCACGAATTGACGACCGACCGCTGGGTCATCGGAGTCAAAGGCTCGACCGCTCGCGTACGAACGTTATGGGATGAAGGCTATCTTTACGTGCTGGCGGAAGTGACGGATTCGAACCTGTCGAAGAAGAGCAAGAACGCATGGGAGCAAGATTCCATCGAAATCTTCATCGACGCGAACAATGCCAAGATGGCAGCGTACGAACCGGATGACGGACAGTATCGCGTCAATATCGACAACGAAATCTCCGTTAATCCCGAATCGTTGAAGAGCCGTCTCGTATCGGCCGTGAAGCGGACGGAAACCGGCTACATCGTGGAAGCTTCCATCGCTTGGCCGGGCGCCGCGCCCGCGGCAGGCGATAGGATCGGCTTCGACGTGCAGGTCAACAACGACGAAGACGGAGACGGCGCCCGCGACAGTGTCGCGGCGTGGAGCGATGCTTCGGGACAGTCGTATCAGAGCACGGCGGGCTTCGGGGAGTTGAGGCTCAAATGAATCTTAAAAGGTTGATCGTTCTCTCCGTCGCCTTAGTCGTCGCGGTCGCGGTCCTCTATTCGAGCTTATCCTCGAGGTCCGATCAGAAGAAGCCGGTTAGCGGCATTACGGACTCGCGGGCGGAACCGGAAGCGACGCTGCAGGCGGGCATTCAAGAGATGGACTTGAACCTTCGCCGAGATCAAGGCGCGACCTATACGTTGCGATTGCTGATGGACGAATATCCGGAGCCCGAGCAGGTCCGCCTTATTCGCGCGATTGTTGATTTTCCTGAAGAATTCGAGGTTGTCGGCGTCACCCCTAACAAAAGTAACTTGCCTACTTCTGACGCGATATTCCATAATAGGACGAACGGCAGCGTTGAATTCGTCGTCCGCCATGCGGACAACTCGGCGGTAACGTTCAACAACACGGACGCGAGCAGAGAGTGGGCTACGGTCGAATTCAGGTTGAAGCAAGATTTGACTCATACCTATAAGGAGGCTATTACATTGAGCCAATTCGAGATCGAAGACAAAGACAATCAAGCGGTTTCGTACAACACGGACGGTGCATCCGTCCAAGCCGAGTACACGGCACCGGCGGACGCGGTCGGCAAGCTGCCGCCGAACGGGAACCCGCTCGTCTCCCATCGGTTCGGCGCGGACCCCTACGCGCTCGTATACGGGGATCGCGTCTATCTGTACGCGACGAACGACGTGCTGGAATACGACGCCGACGGCAACGTGAAAGACAATACATACTCCAGCATTAACACGATATCCGTTATTTCGTCGGACGACCTGGCCAACTGGACCGATCATGGCGAGATTGCGGTAGCAGGCTCGAAAGGCGCTGCCAAATGGGCGACGCAATCGTGGGCTCCGGCCGCCGCCCACAAAGTGATTAACGGACAAGACAAGTTCTTCCTCTACTTCGCGAACAATGCGAGCGGTATCGGAGTATTGACGAGCGACAGCCCGACCGGGCCTTGGGTGGATCCGATCGGCCAAGCGCTCGTGACCCGCGCGACGCCGGGCGTCGAGGCCGTTACTTGGCTATTCGACCCTGCGGTGCTCGTCGACGACGTCGGCAAAGCTTATCTGTATTTCGGAGGCGGCGTACCGGAAGGCAAAGACGCGATGCCGGACACCGCTAGAGTGATGGAGCTCGGTCCCGATATGATCAGCGTCGTCGGCGAAGCGAAGACGATTCCGGCGCCTTTCATGTTCGAGGATGCGGGCATCAATAAGGTGAACGGCACTTATTACTATACGTATTGCTCCAACTTCTACGAAGGAGAACGCCCGGAAGGCAGTCCTCCCGCCGGTGAAATCGCGTATATGACGAGCGACAACCCGATGGGACCGTGGACGTATCACGGATCGATCCTCAAAAATCCCGGCCACTTCTTCGGCGTCGGCGGCAACAATCACCACGTGATCTTCCCGTTCCAAGGCACGTGGTATATCGCGTATCACGCGCAGACGTTGTCGAAGGCGATGGGCGTGCCGAAGGGCTACCGCTCCACGCAATTGAACCAAGTTACCTTCGCCGAAGACGGCTCCATTCCGGAGATTCAAGCCGATTATAAGGGCGTGCCGCAGATTAAGCCGTTCAATCCATACGCAAGCGTCGCCGCGGCGACGATCGGATGGAACGCAGGCATCGCGACGGAGAAGGTCGTCGATGAGGAAGGCCGGCAGTCCGCGGTCGTGTCGGGCATCGACGACGCGGATTGGATCGCCCTGTCCCAAGTCGATTTCGGCAGCAAGGGAGCCTCCTCGTTCATCGCTTCGGTATCCGGCGCTTCCGAGACCGCTTATATCGATCTTCGTCTCGATTCCCTGAACGGGAAGTCGATCGGCATCCTGGAAGTATCCAAGACGTCCGGAGACGAATGGAACGAAATCTCGACGAAGGTTGCCGGAGCGGTCGGCGTCCATGATCTGTATCTCGTCTTCGGCGGCAAGCCGGGACAGAACCTGTTCAAGCTGCAAAGCTGGCAGTTCGCGGAGTAACATCCTCGGCGCGCTGAAGCGACATCGCCTAAAGACGAAGAGCCGCACGAAGGTCGTGCGGCTTTTTGGCGTCCGTTACGCGCAATAGGTAAAGATCGGGTAACGAATGCAACAAATGAACCTTGTTTTATCGGAAGCTAGCTTGGATAATAAGATTATTTATTATCGTAGAGTTCTGTCCCAATGTCGATACATAGGGGGGCCGTTATGACAAGGATGAAATCCGCCATGAAGCCGTTCCTCGCCACTCTCGTCTCGATCACGCTATTATCCTCTTGCTTTCAGGGCGGAGGTTCGAGCCAGACGACGACTTCTCCGTCAAGCAAGGCCGAAGACCGTTCGCCGGAGGCCGCGCTTAACGCGGACCGTCAGCCGATCGACCTCACGTTCGCTCGGGAGATCACCGATCTGGACAATCTATTGAAGCCGTTTCCGGGAGAGACGCTGGAAGACAATAGATGGACCCGGATCTATGAGCTGGAGCTCGGCATTCGGATCAAATACGACTGGACGGCCAAGGGAGATCAATTTCGACAGAAGCTCGGAATCTCGCTCGCCACCGGCAATATTCCGGACGTCGTGCGAGTAGACGCGCAGCAGCTTAGGGAGCTGAGCAACGCCGGGCTGATCCAAGACTTATCAGAGGTTTACGTCAAATACGCAACCCCGTTCACGAAGCAGGTGCTAAGCCAGGAGGGTAGCGGACCGTTCGAAGCGGCTACGATAGACGGCAAGCTGATGGGCATTCCGGAATCGTCGTCTTCGATCGAAGGGGCGGAATACATCTGGATCCGAACGGATTGGCTGGATACGCTAGGCCTTCAGCCCCCTCGTACGATGGAAGAGCTGCTCACGATTTCGAAAGCGTTTACAGAAGATGACCCGGACCGGAACGGGATGAAGGATACGTTCGGACTCGCGATGACGAACTATATTTGGGACCCCGTGGCCGGTTTAATGGGATTCATGGCCGGGTACGGCGCGTATCCAAGGTTATGGTTGAAGGACGAATCGGGAAGTCTCGTCTTCGGAGGCATTCAACCCGAGGTCAAAGAGGCGCTGCGAACGCTGCAGATGATGTATCGGAGCGGCCAGATCGACGGCGAATTCGCGATGAAGGACGGGGCCAAAGTCAAGAACGATACGGCCGACGGCAAGATCGGAATCGTATACGGCGAGCAATGGAGCTCCTTCTGGCTGGGATTGAGCCGCGAGCGTAATCCGCGATCGGACTGGCAGGCTTACCCGATCGTCGGCATTGCCGGGCTAACGCCCAAGGTGCCGCTTCCTTTCAGCACGAACCAATATTTAGCCGTCAGGAAAGGATACGCCCATCCGGAAGCGATCGTACAGCTCATCAATCTGCATTTGGAGAAAAATTGGGGGCCAACCGCCGAATACGAAACGTATTACAGCACTCCGTTCCCCGCTTGGCAGCTGTCACCCGTGACGCCGTTCCCGCCGAAGAAAAACCTGGAGGCGTATCTTCAGCTTGCCGAAGCGCGAAGAACCGGCAACAAGTCGGTGCTCAGGGATGAAGCGAAGGCGATCCAGAAGAACATCGATCTGTACTTGGCCGGAGGCCCGGATAAAGAAACGGGTTGGGGTTGGGAGCGGACGTACGGACCTACGGGAGCGTTCGCGATTCTCGACCAATACGAGAGGAACGGGCAGCTGCTCTACGAGAATTTCGTGGGCGGACCGACGGAGACGATGATCGAGAAGCAGTCGATTCTGAATAACCTGCTTTACGATACGTATATCAACATCATCCTAGGCAATCCGATCGCGGAATTCGACAGATTCGTAGAGGAGTGGCGCAGGCTCGGCGGCGACAAGATCACGGCCGAGGTCAACGAATGGTATGCCGGCAGGGGTCGCAATCTGAACTAACAGGCACGTCGCATCGGAGGAATCCATTTGCTGAAATTTCCCGCCAACTCGTTCCGCAAGACCTTATTCGTCAGACTCGTCGTCACTTATCTCGTCGTGATTCTGCCGGTTATTCTATTGGGCTTCTATCTGTACAATTGGAGCTATAAGAACGCCAGCCAGGATCTATCGAGAGCGACGTTATCTCAGTTATCCGATTACTTGGGCGATCTGAACCGGGAGATCGAATGGATGGAAATCCAGCAATTCGATCTGCTGGAGGACAGCGACCTGAACAGGCTTGCGGTCACCTGGGACATGATGGATAACGTCGAAAGACGAACGAGCATGAATTACTTGGTTCATCGGTTGACGACGTTGAAGACGAGCAGCGCCTATATTAAAGACGTCGAAGTGCATATCCGCTCCATCGGCAAGACCGTATCGGCCGGCAACGCCGCGCACGAATTCGATGCGGAAAGCTATGACTTTTTCCGTTCGATCACGTACAAGAAGGAGAACCGGCTGATCAACCGCGACAACTCCATCAATCTCAGCGTAGCCAGACAAAGCGGAGCGAAGGGCGAGGAACCGCTGTTCATCGTGCAGATCGAACTGGATTCACAGAAGCTGAAGGAATCGTTGCGGCAAGTGAACATGTACCCCGAGAGCAGGTCGTTCCTGTTGTCCGGCATGTCCGGATTTACGCTGGGGAGCGATGCGGAATCGGACAATATGCTTCCGAGTTATAGGGACGCCATGCGGGACGCGAACGAGAACATGCCGGTGCTGACGGTAGACGGAACGAAGTATCACGTCGACCAGGTTCATTCCGATGAACTGGATCTGACCGTGGTGACCTGCTTGCCCGAAGAAGCCGTCAAACGACCGTTGAAACGGTTCGAGAAGTGGGGATGGTTATTCGCGGTTACTTCCGGCTGCGCCATATTGATTTACGCCTTCTCCACGTACCGGTTCGTTCATAAGCCGCTTTTGGTTCTCGTGCAAAGCTTCCGCAGGATGGAGGGCGGGGCGTTGGACATTCAAATCAAGCATGAGCAGAAAGACGAGTTCGGCTTTCTATACAACCGCTTTAACTTGATGCTAAGGAAATTGCAGGCGCTGATCGATCAAGATTTCAAGCAGAAATTGATGATGCAGAAAGCGGAGCTGAAGCAGCTGCAATCGCAGATCAATCCGCATTTTCTATACAACAGCTTCTTTATTCTGAACTCTCTGGCCAAGACCGGCGATCTGGAACGAATCGAGCAATTCACGATTATGCTCGGCGAGTATTTCCGGTTCATCACGCGCAACGGGGAAGACAACGTGAAGCTGGCGGAAGAGATTAAGCATTCCCGCATGTATACCGAAATTCAGAAGCTCCGTTTCTCGAGGCGAATCGGCGTACAGTTCGACGAATTGCCGGCGGAGATGGAAGAGATACGGGTGCCGAGGCTGATTATTCAACCTTTAATCGAGAATGCCTACGAACACAGTCTTGAGTCCATGCCGGATGAAGGGAAGCTTCGCGTGTCGTTCGAGACCGAGCCCGGCGAGTCGAGAATTATCGTCGAAGACAGCGGGGGAATCGGCGATGAAGCCATCAAAGCATTGAACGAGCGGCTGGCACGTGCGGACGAGGCCCATGAAATGACGGGAATTTTCAATATTCATCGAAGAATCGTTCTGATCTACGGGGAAGGCAGCGGCTTGTATCTGTCGAGAAGCGAGCTTGGCGGCTTGAAGGTTACGGTACGAATACGGTCGGAGGAGGAAAGACATGTATAGATTGCTGATCGTCGACGACGAAGAGATCATTACGGATAGTCTGTACGAAGTGTTCGCTAGATTGATGCCCGACAAGCTGGACGTATACAAAGCTTATTCGGGCTCAGAGGCGCTGAACTGGATGTCCCGTTCCCGAATCGATATCGTCTTGACCGACATCAGCATGCCCGGAATGAACGGGCTGGAATTGACCGAGAACATACTGGCCTACTGGCCAAGGTGCAAAGTGATCTTCTTGACCGGTCACAGCGAGTTCGACTATGCCTATAAAGCGATCCAGATGCCCTCCGTCCGATATTTGCTGAAGACAGAAGGCTACGACAAGGTTACGCAGACGGTGATGGACGCCATCGAGGAGATTCGGTGCGGCGATCAGGCCAGCGAGCTCGCCCTGCAGTCCCGCGAGCAGAAGCTCGCCTTGGAGCTGATGGCGCAGAGGGACTACTTCGGTCATCTTCTGCAGGACAGTTCGGAGCTGTGTATAGACCAAGAGGCGCTTAGCAAGGAATTCGGCGCGCTCGCCATCGGATTGGACCCCGCCGCTCCCGTCGCGATGGTCGTCGGCCGCCAATTCCATCCGGAATCCGCCACCTACATCGAGAGGAATGCAATCGCTCGTTCCTTCGACGGAATCTGGCATTCGCATTTGTCCGAACAATCCCGTTACGTCGGAATCGTGGATAAGCACAGCGACCACGTCTGGTTTCTGCAGCCGGTTCAAGATTCGCAAGAGAAGTCCGGCGGCCGGTTTATCCGGTTCCTGGAGGGAACCTTGGAGCTCGTGCAGGAAGCGGGATTGGCTGCTTTGGAATTGACGGTCGCCTTCACCGTGAGCGGGGCTCCTTGCGAATGGAAGGACATCACCGCCCAATACGAAAGGCTGCGCCAATTGCTGCAGTTAAAGCTAAGCGAAGAGATTCCGGTCATCATCACCGATCGTTCCGACCAGACAGAGTCGAGCGAAGCGAAGGAGGCGCAGCCGATCGCCAGGAAGTCCGAGATCATGGCGGCACACCTCGAAGCCGATCGGAAGGAGAAGTTCGAGGAATGCTTGGAGGAGGTTTCCGCCTGCGTTCTTCAAGACCGCGATAACGCGAATTTAGCGACCGAAGCTTATTACATGATCGCGCTCGTGCTCTATTCCTATATCAATCGTAACGGCCTGCATAAGGAAGTCGACAGCTGCGGCAAGCTGCTGCGTCTGGATAACCATTCCTCGATGAAGGAGGCGTTCGGTTACTTGTCCCGAATCGCGGACTGCCTCTTCAACAGGAAGCGCATGGACGACCGGGAGAGAACGTCCGGGGTCATCGATCAGATCTGCCGATTCATTCACGACCATCTGAGCGAGGACTTGTCATTGGTCCGGCTGGCCGAGCTTAATTACTTCAATCCGACTTACTTGTCCCGCCTGTTTAAGCAGGAACGAGGCATCAATCTATCGGAGTATATCGAGCGGTGCCGAATCAAGAAGGCGATGGAGCTGCTGCGGGACGGCGATCTGAAGGTCAGGGAGGTTGCGGCTTCCGTCGGCTACGAAGCGGCGCATTCGTTCACGCGATTTTTCAAGAAGGAGACCGGAATGACTCCGCAGGAGTATCGGGAGACGGCAGCCGTCGTCTAATCTTATATACGGCAGGCCGGACGCGAAAGCGTGTCCGGCCTGCCGTTTGTCGTTACCCGCGGCCTTATGCCGTAACCAGAGCCTGTTTCCTGTATTCGTTAGCGCTAATTCCCGTATATTGCTTGAACTTCTTGTAGAACCAGTCGATCTCGGTATACCCGACATGACCCGCGATCTCGTAGATTCGCATATCCGTCTGCTCAAGCAGCCGTTTGGCTTTCTCCATCCGTTGCTGAAGCAAGTATTCGTTGAAGGACATCTTCTCCTCGTTCTTGAACTTCTGGCCCAAATACGCGCAGTTGAAATGCAGAGCGTCGGATATCTTCTTAAGCGATATGCTTTGGTGGAGTTCGTCCTGCACGTACTTCTTGACGACGTCTATGATCGAGGCTTGCGGGCGCCGTTGCCATTGAACGGAGGCGAGAAGCGAATCCGCGCCGGCGTTGCCGTGCAGCTCCCGGCCGACCGCTTGCAGACTCGCGGCGAGATCGGACGGCTGAACGGGATCGGCCAAATAGTCGTTGACCTGGTAGGTCAAAGCGGTTCTGGCGAGCTCGAAGTCGTGGCCGCCGCCGATCACGATGATCGGAACGCGGCTGAATTGCCTAATCTGGCCGCAAAGCTGCAATCCCTGCAGCTGTAAGCGCTTTATATTCAAGAGTACGATCGAATATCGTCGCGCTCTTAGGAGAGTCAGGGCATCGCGCGGGTCGTTCGCGCAGGCTTGAAGGTCAAAGCCCAGCTCGTTCCAATCGATCATGCGCTGCATGTTTTCTCTCGTCTGCGTGTTCGGATCGACAAGCAGTACCGAATGCATAAGAAGCACCTCGCTTATCTTCAATCGGCTTCGAATTAGAGACCCCTTCGCGAACGGGTTACTCTATTAATAACAACTCGGGAAGAAGGCGACAATGTGCATCTCTTTACACCGTATGCATTTGTTTACCTTTTCCTGAAAGCGGTACCAACACCTATAAATAGGCGGGTATAACATCTGAATACCGGCAGGTTGTTGCTCCAAAATGTAAGCGTTACACTTCTCGGTGTAATCCAGTACGACACTTATCCTGGGGGGTATACGATGCTTAACAAGAAGTTCGCAACAACGTTAATCAGCTTGTTGATGGTATCCGCATTGGCCGCTTGCGGCGGCGGGAATAACGGCAATAACAGCAGCGCGAGCCCGAGCGAGGCCCCGAGCAGCTCGGCGGCGGCACCGTCCGAGTCCGCGAGCGCTCCGGCATCGGAAGAGATCGAACAAGGCACGCCGGAGATGGATTTCGATCTAGGCGGCCGGACGATCAAAGTCGTCTCCTGGTGGGATATGACGCCGCAGGAGAGGAATCCCGACGAAATCGCCAAGAAGAAGAACCTAGAGGAACTTCAGAAGAAACATAATTTCAAGATGGAATTCGTCAACGTGGATTTCGGCGAGTACCAGGAGAAGGTGACGGCGTCCCTTCTGGCCGGCGAACCGATCGGTGATATCGTCAGGGTAGGCAGAAACTACGCGTTCCCGGCGCTCGTGAAGCAGGATCTGTTCTGGCCGGTCGACGAGTATACGAAGAACGCGAACGCTTTCGATCAGAACGCGACGAATAAGTGGGGGCAATACAACGGAAGAGGCTATTTGTTCTCCGAGTCGCGCGGCGATCTCGTACAAGGCATCTTCTACAACCGCACGTTGATGAACCAGCTCGGCATTAAGCCGCTGCAGGACTACGTGAACGAGGATAACTGGAACTGGGATACGTTCATTCAAGTGGCGAAGGACGCGAACAAGGATACGAATAACGACGGCAAGCTGGACACGTGGGGGCTGGCCAATCCGAATATGATGGATCCGGGACTGTACTCCAACGAAGCCGCGCTCACGAGCGGCGACAAGCAGACGTTGGACGATCCGAAGACGGTCGAAGTGCTTAACTTCATCTCCCGCGTCGCGACCGAGAAAGTCGCCAGACCGACGGAAGGCGGAGACTGGACCGAACCGGGACAATTTTTCCGTCAGGGCAATACGCTCATGTACTCCGGCGCGTTCTATGAGATCGGCGGCTTGAAGACGGATATGAAAGACTACGACATCGGCTTCGTGCCGTTCCCGAAAGGCCCTAGCGCTAGCTCCTATCATTCCTTGGAGCCTGCTTATCAGGCGCTGACGATTCCTAAAGCGGCGAAGGATCCGGATAAGCTTCTGTACATCTGGGAGAAGTACAACGACATCGACTCTATCTACGATTATCCGGAACAGTCGGACTTCGAGGCTAATCTGACCACCGAAGAGGACATCAACAATGCGAAGCTGGCGGTCGAAGGCTTGACCGTACTGGAGCACGGCACGTTCATGCCGGACTTCCCGTACTACGCGATCGGCGGCGATCTGCTTAACGGCGAATCGGTATCGACGGTCATCGAGAAGTACAAGGCGCCCGCGCAAGCGGCGATCGATAAGGTTTATCAGAAATAATCTATAGCAGACAATAGTCCCCATTTAGATCTCTTCTAACATGGGGACTATTATTGGATTTCGATCTTTCGCCGTAGGAGGGGAGAAGATTTGGAGCTCTTCAAGAGAAGAAAAGGAACGATCATGCTCGTCGCGGTCTTATTTTTTTTGTCCGTTTGGGCGTTCTACCCTTCGGATCGCTCGGGAATCGGACGCATTCAAGCGATGCCCGATTTCGTCGCGGTGACCGGTTCGGACGCGAAGGACGGGTATGACGCGTACTTAAGCAACGCCTCGAACGCGGCACGTCCGAATGAAACCGTACGAATCGAGGGGGAAAGCTTCGCGAGAACGGAAGGAGACGGATTCGAGGTCGCGGACGGTTACGAGGGCTTGAACGGCAAAGCCGTCCTTACGCCGGACGCGGGATCGATCAGTTGGGAGGTTCGTATCGATAACCCGGGTTTGTACAACTTGAGGATTCACTATTATCCGATTCACGGCAAAAGCTCGTCGATCGAGCGGGAGTTGTCCATTAATAACGAAATTCCATTCAAGGGCGCGGAGATCATTCTCTTCAACCGTCTGTGGGGCAATCGGGACGCGGAGGTCAAACGCGACGACAGAGGCAACGATCTGCGGCCGAAACAAGTTGAGAAACCAGCATGGCAGCTCGCTGCGTTCGCGGACAGCGAAGGGTATTACGACGAGCCTTATCTGTTCCGCTTCGGCCAAGGGGTGCAGACCCTTACGCTGACGGCGCTTAGAGAGCCTATGGCCATTGATTATATCGAGCTGTATCAGGAACGAAGCTTGAGTACTTACGCGGAGACGAAGGCCGCGTATGATTCCTCGGGCATGGAATCCGCGAAGGATCGATTCCTTCTCGTCCAGGCGGAGGAAGCGATCCTGAAGTCGTCCCCGACGCTGTACCCGGTCTCGGACAGGTCCAGCGCTTCGGTCGAGCCGCAGGACGATTCGAAGATCAGAATCAACGCGATCGGGGGAACGAACTGGAAGCTGCCCGGTCAGTGGATCGAGTGGGAGATCGACGTGCCGGAGGACGGCTTGTATAAGATCGCCCTGAAGCGGAAGCAGGACCAGCTGCGGGGCATCTATGCCACCAGAAGCTTAATGATCGACGGGGAATACCCGTTCAAGGAGATGAAGCGGATTCGCTTCGACTTCAGCAGGGATTGGGAGATGGACGTGCTGGGCGGAGACGACGAGCCGTATTTGTTCCATCTGACGAAGGGGAAGCATGTCCTCCGCCTGACGAACACGCTTGGCGACGTCGCCCCGCTGCTTCGGACGATCGAATCGAGCGTCCTGGAGCTGAACGAGATGTACCGCAAAATACTGATCATCACCTCGAACACGCCCGATCCGTATCGCGACTACCAATTGGAGAAACGGATACCGAGCATGGTGGACGTGTTCGAGAAGCAAGCGGTTACGATCCGGCGCGTCGCCGATTATTTGGAACAGGCGACCGGGGAACGAAGCGATAAGGTCGCCGTTCTGCATACGTTGGTCGACCAATTGGAGCTCATGGCGGACGATCCGGAGACGGTCGCCAAGCGATTGAATTCTTTCAAGATTAACATCGGCGGCCTGGGCACGTGGATTCTGACCGTACGGGAGCAGCCTTTGCTGCTCGACTATATCGTCGTCGCTTCTCCCGAACGCGAGCTTCCGAAAGCAGGCGCGTCGTTCATGGAGACGGTGGGCCACGAATTGGGGGCCTTCGCGGCTTCGTACACCGAGGACTACGACAGCATCGGCAATACCGGCGAAAGCGATCGTTCCGTTGACGTCTGGATTACGACGGGAAGAGACCAGGCGCAGGTGCTCAAAAGCCTGATCGACGAATCCTTCTCGCCGGATACGAATATCTCGGTGCATCTCAAGCTCGTTCCGGCGAATATTCTGCTTCCCGCGACGTTGGCGGGCGAAGGTCCGGACGTCGCGATGCAGATCGGGGAAGACGTGCCCGTCAACTACGCGATGAGGGGGGCCGCGGCCGATCTATCCAAGTTCCCCGACTTCGCGGAAGTCGCCGCGAGATTCCGCGACAGCGCGCTGACGCCGTACCGATACAACGGCGGCGTATACGCGCTCCCCGAGCAGCAGACGTTCCCGATGCTGTTCTACCGCAAGGATATTCTTAAGGAGCTCGGTCTCGAGCCGCCGAATACGTGGCAGGACGTCTATAACATGATCCCCGTGCTGCAGAAGCACAACATGGATTTCTGGCTTCCGATCGAGAATCCGGGCACGGCGACGAACAACGCGATGCTCGTCCCGAACGCCACGTTCTCCATGCTCCTCTATCAGAACGGAGGCCGATTCTACTCGGACGACGGGAAGATGAGCGCGCTCGACTCCGACAAGTCGATGGAAGTGTTCAAGCGATGGACGCAGTTCTATACCAATTATAAGTTCCCGGTCATAGCGGACTTCCCGAACAGGTTCCGGACCGGCGAGATGCCGATCGGAATCGCCGACTATACGACCTATAACATGCTGACGGTGCTGGCGCCGGAGATCAAAGGATTATGGGACTTCACGATGGTGCCCGGTACCGAGAAGGAAGACGGTACGGTCAACCACAACGTCGCCAGCCATACGACCTCCGTCATGCTGCTCGACCGCTCGGACGACAAGCAGTCGGCGTGGACGTTCATGAAGTGGTGGGCGGACCAAGAGACGCAAGTCGCCTTCGGACGCGAGATGGAGGGGCTGCTCGGCGAGTCGGCGCGTTACCCGACGGCCAATATCGCGGCGCTGGAGGAATTGCCTTGGCCGGTTAGGGATTACCGCAACCTGGATAGCCAATGGCAATGGGTCGAAGGCATTCCGCAAGTACCGGGCGGATACTTCACCGGACGGCATCTGGACAACGCGTTCCGGAAAGTCATTAACGCGAACGAGAATCCGCGAGAGGCGCTGTCGGATTACATCCTGTACATCAATAACGAAATCGCGGTCAAGCGCAAAGAATTCAAACTGCCGAACTAGCTGGGGGTGAAAGACGATGCAAGCCGAAACATCGCGTCCGACCGTACCGAACCTCGTTCAGACGAACAAACCGTCGCGCTTCGCGTTGAAGTGGAAGGAGCTGAAGAAAAGCAAGCACTACTACATCCTGATGAGTCCCTATATGCTCATTTTCTTCACCTTCACCGTCATTCCCGTCGCGTTCTCGCTGCTGCTGAGCTTCACTTATTTCAATATGCTCGAATTCCCCCGGTTCGTCGGATTGCAGAACTATTCGCGTCTGCTGCTGGACGACGACGTGTTCATGATCGCGCTCAAGAATACGCTTCTGTTCGCGCTGATTACCGGCCCGATCAGCTATGTCGCCTGCTTCCTGTTCGCGTGGATCATCAACGAGCTGTCGCCGAAGATCCGCGCCTTCATGACGCTGGTCTTCTATGCGCCGTCGATCGCGGGGAACGTGTATTTCATCTGGCTGATCGTATTTTCCGGCGATAGATACGGCTATCTCAACGGCTTCCTGATGAAATACGGATTTAAGCTGGAACCGATTCTGTGGCTGACGACCGAGAAGTACATTCTGCCGATCCTTATCATCGTCCAGCTCTGGCTGAGTCTCGGCACGAGCTTCCTGGCCTTCATCGCCGGCTTGCAGACGATCGACAAGTCGCTGGTCGAGGCCGGAGCGATGGACGGTATCAAGAACCGGTGGCAGGAGCTATGGTATATTACGCTGCCGTCGATGAGGCCCCAGTTAATGTTCGGGGCCGTCATGCAGATTACCGCGTCGTTCGCGGTCGCCGACGTATCGATCGCCTTGGCGGGCTTCCCGAGCGTCAACTACGCGGGACATACGATCGTTACGCATCTGATGGACTACGGAACGATACGCTTCGAGATGGGCTATGCATCCGCCATCGCCACGGTGCTCTTCTTCTTGATGATCGGGACGAACATCCTGACGCAGAAATTGCTCAGAAGGGTAGGTGAGTGACGTTGGGCGTCAAAGTGCTATCCGGCTTTCGGTTGTCGAGGAAGCTCAACCGCTCGTTAACCGTCAGCCTCATGCTGTTCCTGCTCTTGGCGGTGTTCGGCTGCTTCATGGCGCTGCCGCTGCTCTTCGCGGTGAACAATGCGTTCAAACCGCTTGACGAGCTGTTCGTCTTCCCTCCCCGTCTGTTCGTGAACAATCCGACGACGGATAACTTTTACGACTTGTTCGCGCTGATGGGGAATTCATGGGTGCCGCTCTCCCGTTATATCGCCAATACGCTGTTCATTACGATCGCCGGTACCGTCGGACATATCCTGTTCGCGTCGGCAGCGGCTTATCCGCTCGCGAAATATCGTTTTCCGGGCTCCAAGGTGCTGTTCAACATCGTCGTGCTCTCGCTCATGTTCTCCGGGGCGGTTACTTCGATACCGAACTATATGGTGATGTCGTGGCTCGGATGGATCAATACGCACGCATCGATTATCGTGCCTTCGCTCGGCTTCTCGCTCGGACTGTTCCTCATGAAGCAATTCATGGAGCAAATCCCGGACGCGCTGCTAGAAGCGGCCAAGATCGACGGAGCGAACGAATACCGAATTTACTGGACGATCGTCATGCCGAACGTGAAACCGGCGTGGTTAACGCTGATGATCCTGCAGTTCCCGATCTTGTGGGGAAGCGACGGCGGCAACTTCATCTACAGCGAGAATCTCAAGACGCTGCACTATGCCCTCGGCCAGATCACTCAGGGGGGCATCGCAAGGGCGGGCGTCGGAGCGGCGGTCGCGCTGATGCTCATGATCGTGCCGATCGCGCTCTTCATCGTCTCCCAGAGCAGCGTCATCCAGACGATGACGACTTCCGGGATGAAAGAGTAGAAAGGATGCGTGCAGATGTCTAGAAGCATGCGGAAGTTAAAAACCTGCATCCTCGTCGCGTTATGCGGCTTGATTGGCGTCGGCGCTTGCGGCAGTGCCGCCTACGCCGACGAGAGCGGCGGTTCCTATAACTACAACGCAAGAGGAAATCCGGTCGCTTCGCCTTCGGCTTACCAGGCGACGACGCTGTTGACCGGCGAGAAGCTGGGCGTAGGGGCGTTCAAGGAGCCGTCCGATCTTCATGTCACGTCGAATGGGCGCATCTACGTGCTCGACTCCGGCAACAATCGGGTCGTCGTCCTGGACGATCGGTTCAAACCGATCGGAACGATCGATTCGTTCGACCGCGACGGCCAGGCGGACACGTTCAACAACCCTCAAGGGATATTCGTGACGGACGACGGTCACGTATACGTGGCCGATACGGGGAATAAGCGCATCGTCCATCTCGATCCGGGCGGCAAGCTGGCGCAGGTCGTCGATTCGCCGCAGTCCGAGTCGCTGCCGGCCGACTTCCAGTTCAAGCCGGTGCGAATCGTCGCGGACAAGGCGCAGCGGATGTACGTCATGGCGACGGGCATATACGACGGATTCATGGAATTCAGCGCGGACGGGACTTTTACGTCGTTCATCGGCGCCAACAAAGTGCAATACAGTCCGGTGGAACGATTCTGGAAGATGCTGTCGACCAAGGCGCAGAAGAGCCAGATGATCATGTTCATACCGACGGAATTCACGAATCTCGATATCGACGACCAAGGGTTCATCTACGCCACGAACGGCCAAGGCTACGATGACGTGAAAAAGCTGAACGCGCGCGGCAACGATATCCTGAGAAGAGAAGGGTACTTCCCTCCGGGAGGCGACTGGTGGTACAACTCCTACGTCGGCAGCCCGAGGCTCACCGATATCGACGTCGCCGACAGCGATATCTACTCGGTTCTCGACGTGAAGAGAGGACGAATCCTGACGTACAACGGCGACGGGTATCTGATGTACGTATTCGGGGAGCTCGGCAACCAGCTCGGCGAGTTCGATACGCCGTCGGCGTTCGATCGGATCGGGGACGACTTCCTCGTGCTGGATAAGGCGCTTGGAGAATTGACCGTATTCGAGACGACGGAGTACGGACGAACGCTCAACGAGGCGGTCAGAAGCTACTACCGAGGCGACGAGGAGCAGGCGGACCGACTGTACGAGAGAGCGACGCGGATGAACGCGAACCTCGATTTCGCTTATTCGGGAATCGGCAAAGCGAAGCTGCGTCAAGGCGAGTACGCCGAAGCGATGAGCTACTTCAAACGGAGCTTGGATCAGAAAAACTATTCGAAGGCGTTCGTTCTGTATCGCAAGCAAGTGCTTCGCGAACACTTTACCGAGTTCGCGCTAGCCTTGATAGCGCTGGTCGCGGCCCTTTACGTATGGAGAAGATACCGGAAAGCGAAAGGGGGAAAGAACATTGTCGCCGCTAACCAGAGAATATAAATTCCCTTTTCATCTCATCGTGCATCCCTTTAAGGGCTTTTGGGATTTGAAATACGAACGCAGCAGGAAGACGAACCTGATCGTGTCCTTTACGATCCTCATCTTGATGGTGATCACGAACGTGCTCCAAAGCCAGTACAACGGCTTCGTCGTCAACCTGTCCGACCCGGACGACATGAACAGCATCATGGAGATCGTGTACGTGGTCTTGCCCGTGCTGTTCTGGTGCGTGGCGAACTGGTCGCTGACGACGCTGATGGACGGGGAAGGGAGATTCGAGGAGATTTTCGTCTCGACCTGCTACGCGCTGACTCCGATCGTCATCGTGAACTTGCCGTGGGTACTGCTCAGTAACGTGATTTCGCTGCAGGAGGCTTCCTTTTATTATTTTTCCGGCAATTTCGCGACCCTGTGGTTCGTCTTTCTCTTATTCATCGGCAACATGACGGTTCATCAGTTCACGCCCGGCAAGACGGTATGGACGATTCTGCTATCGATCGTAACGATGGCGTTCATGGCGTTCCTGTGCCTGTTGTTCTTTAGTCTGATTCAACAAATCGCGAACTTCGTCTATACGATATCCCAGGAGATTTCCTTGAGAAGCTAGGGAGGGTGAGATCATTCGAACCCGACGAAGATAAAATTTCAGCAAGGAGGCATATCGATGAGGTTCGCCAACAAGGCGCTGCTGATCGCAAGCTGCGCGGTTCTCGTGCTCGTCTCCGGATGCGGCGATTCGGCGCCGGACCCTGCCGCCCAAGCGAACGGTCCGGCCATAACGGCCTTCACGCCGGGCAAACCGCTGACCGCGTCGTTCTCGGATGCCCGCGCGGCGAACATGAAGGGCATCGCCGAGAACGATCGGCTGCGTCTGTTCGTGGAAGAAGCGTCGGGCGGCATCGCCGTACTGAATAAGCAGACCGGCGCGATCTGGCACAGCAATCCTCCGGGACGCGAGGCGGATTCCCTTGCGTCCGGGGTCAACAAAGATCTGTTGTCCTCCCAGTTGAAGATGGATTTCTACAACAATCTCGGTCAGGTCAGCTCGATCAATACGTATACCGACAGCGCGGCGTACAAGCAAATCAACTTCGAGCCGATTCCGGGCGGAGTGAGAGTCTCGTATCAGTTCGGGACGGCCAAGAAATCTTACGAAGACATGCCTCCGTTATTCAGCAAAGCCCGGTTCGATGAGTTGTCGGGTAAGCTGGGCAAGACGGAACAACGCGCGCTTAGCATCGCTTATAAGGAAGACAAAGAGAAAGAGAGATACGTTCGGAACGACGCGGCGCTGCAAGGGGTTCAATTGGATCGCGCGCTTAAAGCGCTCGAGACGGCGGGTTATACGGAAGAAGATTTGCAGAAGGACGCGGCCGAGCTGAATATGGACCTGTCCAAGCCGGAGCCGCGTATATTCCGGGCTTCGATCGAGTACCTCTTGGACGACGACAGCCTCGTGGCCAAAATTCCTTCGGACAGTATCTACTATCCCGACGAATACCCGGTGAACATGATTTCGATGCTGAGCTTCTTCGGCGCGGGAGACCGGGATGCGGCAGGCTCGATATTCGTCCCGGACGGTTCGGGAGCGCTTATCCGCTTCAACAACGGCAAAACGAAGTATCCGGCGTATCAACAGCTCGTGTACGGTTCCGACCAGACGGTCGACCGGACCGAGGATCCTTCCAGGGAGCAAGAAGTCCGGCTGCCGGTATTCGGAATGGTACGGGAAGGCGAAGCGTTCCTGGGTATTATCGAGGACGGCGCAGCCGCGGCTACGATCAACGCGGACGTCGCCGGCAGACTGAACGGCTACAACTACGTGTATCCGAGCTTCTACGTCATCAACAAGGACGAAGTCACTCTGTTCGCCAACGAACAGCAACGCTCGCTGCCGAAGTTCCAAGAGAGGCCGATGAAGACGGATTATGTCGTCCGTTATGCCTTCTTGAGCGGGGAAGAAGCTTCCGTCGCGGGGATGGCGCACTATTACCAGCAGTACCTGTTGAAGCACAACGGACTTCCGCAATCGAAGGGGAATCCGTTATCGAAGGATGTCCCGTTCTACTTGCAGTTGGTAGGCGGCATCTCCAAGAAGAAGCATTTTGCGGGCATCCCGTACGACTCGCTCGAGCCGCTGACGACGTTCGATCAGGCGCAGCAGATCGTCGCCGAGGCTCAGGAACGCGGCATTCGCAACCTGAAGGTGAAATTCGCCGGCTGGTTCAACGATGGGCTAGACCACGAGGTTCCGGACAGCGTATCGGTAGATAAAACCGTAGGCGGCAGCAAGGGATTGAAAGAATTCATCGCGTTCGCGCGGGAGAAGGGATTGTCGTTCTTCCCGGACGTTGCCTTCCTGGTCGCGAACTCCGGCGATAGCTTCGATCAGTCTGACGATGCCTCGAGAACGCTGAGAGACGAACCCGCCATGCTGTTCCCGGTCAACTTGGCCTTGAACAGGCGCGATCGCAGCAAGCCGCCTTCCTACGTCGTATCGCCTCGGCTGATCGGACGGTACGTGGACAGGATGCTGGGGAGCTTGCGCGACTATAAGGCCGGCGGCATCTCGCTGCGGGATATGGCCGATACGTTGAACAGCGACTTCCGGGAGAACAAGCTGATCGACCGAGTGCAGTCCCAAGGGATATCGACGGACGCTCTCGGCAAGCTGCGGGACGACAAGCTGGAGATCATGGGCAACGGAGGCAACGCTTACGCGCTCCCGTATTTGACGGACATTACCGAGGCTCCGATGTCGAACAGCCGGTTCAAGCTGGAGGACGAAGAGATTCCGTTCTTCCAGATGGTCGTTCGCGGTTATATCGACTACTCGGGCCAGCCGTATAATCTGTCCACCTACAACAATGTCAGACAGTACGTGCTGAAATGTCTGGAATACGGAGCGGGCGTATACTTCGACTGGATCTATGAACCGAACTACAAGGTGAACAAGACGGATTACGATAGGCTGTTCGCCGTGAACTATGAATTATGGATCGATCAAGCCGCCGAAATCTATAAGGAAGTGAACGAGGTGCTGGGCCGCGTTCAAGGAGAGCGGATGCTCTCGCACGAGAAGCTGAACGAGGGCGTATTCCGAACCGTCTACGAGAACGGAACCTACGTCATCGTGAACTATAACCGTACGCCGGCGGAGGCGGACGGCATGACGATCGAAGCCGAAAGCTATGTGACGGGTGGTGGGCAAACTTGAGATTTCTAGCGAAGCTCCGCTTAAGCCGGAGAACCTATGCGCAGACCAAAGCGATGTGGGGCTTTATCTACGTCTTGCCATGGCTGATCGGCTTCCTCTTCTTTTTCTTCGTGCCGTTGATCTCCTCCCTCCGATTCAGCTTGAGCAAGGTCGAAGCGAATTCGGGCGGCATTATCGTGAATTTCATCGGTTTCAAGAACTACGTGGAAGCGTTAACCGTTAATACGAGCTTCAACCGCATCCTGACCGAATCGATCACGAACATGGTCGTTAACGTGCCGCTCATCGTTATTTTCAGCTTATTCCTGGCGGTGCTGCTGAACCAGAAATTCGTCGGAAGGACGCTCGCTCGCGCGATCTTCTTCCTGCCGGTCATTCTGGCTTCCGGCGTCATCATGGCGCTCGACAGCACAAGCTTGGTGCAGGCGGTGAACGACAGCAACGCGGGCGGCCCCGTCGTCGGCGGGCTCAGGAGCTTCGAGCTGTCGATGATGATGGAGGACGCGGGGGTGGGCGAAAGCGTCATTAACTATTTGACCGGCGCGGTTGACCGTATCTATCAGATCGTCAGCCAGTCGGGCGTGCAGATCCTCATTTTCCTGGCGGGCATTCAGACGATATCGCCGCAGCTGTACGAAGCCTCCAAGATGGAAGGCGCGACCGGGTACGAAGCGTTCTGGAAAATCACGTTCCCGATGGTCAGCCCGCTTATTTTGGTGAACGTCGTCTATACGATCATCGATTCGTTCTCGAGGAACGCCATGACGGATTTGATCAAGGAAACCGGCTTCACCGCCTTTAATTTCGGGCTAAGCTCCGCGATGGCTTGGATTTACTTCTTGGCGGTGTCCCTGATCCTGCTCATCAGCTCGTACCTGATATCTAGGAAGGTGTTCTACTATGATTAGAACGAGAATGGGGTCTATCGGAGGATGGGTGTTGGCCCGGCTGCTGTCTTTGCAATCCTGGAAAAGAGGGCTGTGGTCGCTCGTGCGGCTGGGTCTGATCGTGGGGCTGTCGTTCGTCATCATCTATCCGATTCTTCAGAAGCTCGCCACGGCGATCAAGGATAAAACCGACCTGTATTCGCCGATCGTCATCTGGGTACCCGAGCATTATACGTGGGATAATTTCAAGCAGGCGATCCGGATCATGGACTATTGGACGACGCTCGGACATACGTTCACCTTGTCGGCGATGACGACGGTTCTGACCGCGATTTCGTGCGCCTTCGCGGGCTACGGATTCGCCAGGTTGAAGTTCAAAGGGAGCAATTTGCTGTTCGTCGGCGTCATCCTGACGATTCTCGTGCCGCCGACGACGATACTGATCCCGGTGTACTTGAACCTGAAGGATTTGAATTTGCTGAATACGCAATGGCCGTTCATTCTGACGTCGCTCACCGCGAACTCAATGAAGGCGGGGCTTTATATCTTTATTTTCCGGCAATTTTTCAGGGGCATTCCGAAAGAGGTCGAGGAGGCCGCCTATATCGACGGCGCGGGCGTCAGCAAGACGTTCGGACGGATTATGCTGCCTAACGCGCTTCCCGCTATCGTGACGGTGCTGCTCTTCGCGTTCGTGTGGCAGTGGAACGATAGCTTCTACACGACGACATACTTAACGACAAGCAAGGTCATGTCGATTCAACTGTCCTCGTTGCCTTACAATCTAGGCATTATGCTGAGCGACGGCGTGTCTTCCCGGGCCGATCCGTTCTATCAAAGCATGGTGCTCGATACGGGCATGCTGCTCGCCATCGTGCCGCTCATCCTGATCTATATTTTCGTGCAGCGGTATTTCGTCGAAAGCGTCGAGCGGACGGGGATCGTAGGTTAATCGAAATCAGTTATAATGGGAATTGGACCATGACCAAGCATTGGAGGATGAGACTACCATGACGAATCAGAATCGCACGGACGACATGCCTAGGCTTAGCGATGTTTTTGACAAGAAGTTTCGGGTCGGAGCGGCCGTGAATCCCATTACGCTGAACACGCAGGGGGAGCTGCTAAGGCACCACTTTAATAGCCTTACGGCCGAGAACGAAATGAAATTCGTAAGTCTCCAGCCCGTCGAAGGATTATACAGGTTCGAGGACGCCGATCGACTGGTCGACTTCGCCGCGGCGAACGGGATGGGAGTCAGGGGGCATACGCTCGTCTGGCATAATCAAACGCCGCTATGGATGTTCGAGAATGCGGACGGGAGCGCGGTTGACCGCGACACGCTCCTTGCTCGCATGCAGACGCATATCGAGACGGTCGTCACGCGGTACAAGGGGATCGTCTACGCATGGGACGTCGTGAACGAAGCGGTGTCCGACAAGAGCGGGGAGCAGCTTCGGCCGTCCAAGTGGCTCGAGATCGGCGGAGAAGATTTCATTGCCAAAGCTTTCGCTTACGCGCATGCCGCCGATCCGAACGCGCTGTTATTTTACAACGATTATAACGAGTCCGATCCGGAGAAAAGGGAGAAAATCTACGCTCTGGTCAAGTCGTTGAAGGAGCGAGGCGTGCCTATTCACGGCGTCGGGCTTCAGGCGCACTGGAATTTGAAGCAGCCGTCCACGGGCGAGATTCGCCAGGCGATCGAGCGCTATGCGAGCCTCGGATTAAAGCTGCACATTACGGAGATGGACGTCTCCATGTTCGAATCCGAGGATCGCCGAACCGATCTGACGAAGCCGACCGAAGAGATGCTCGCCGCGCAAGCCGAGCGGTACGGGCAGTTCTTCCGACTGTTTACGGAGTACAGCGAGCATATCGATTCCGTGACCTTCTGGGGCGCGGCCGACGATTATACGTGGCTGGATTACTTCCCCGTGCGCAACCGCAAAAACTGGCCTCTCCTATTCGATGAGAAGCATCAGCCGAAGCCGTCGTTCCGGGAAGTCGTTCGAGCGGCGGAAGGTTCCCGGGAGGAGCTTCGATGAACCCTCAGAGCGTAAGCGCGACGATCGTCCGCAATCCGGTTATTTGGGCAGACGTGCCCGACGTTAGCGTCATCCGGGTCGGTTCGAATTACTATATGGTGAGCACGAGCATGCATTCGATGCCGGGCTGCCCGATCATGAAATCTACGGATTTGATGCATTGGGAGCTCGTGAATTACGTGTTCGATACTCTCGAGGATAACGATGCTCACAATCTGTTGGACGGCAAAGGGATTTATAGCGCAGGTTCGTGGGCGGCAAGCTTGCGGGAACATGAAGGCGTCTATTACGTCATCTTCTCGAGCAACGATATGCAGCAATTTTACGTCTACCGAACGGACGATATCGAGCGAGGACGCTGGGAACGTACCGTCATGAAAGGCCTGATGCACGATCCGGCCTTGCTGTTCGACGACGGACGCGTCTTCGTGTTCCATGGCAACGGAGACATTCGAATCACGGAGCTCACGTCCGACCTAACCGCGCGTAAGCCGGGCGGAATCGATCGGCTTCTATTCGAGACGGAGCGGGACGGCATCGGCTTGCGTTGCGAGGGATGCCACGCCTACAAGCTTAACGGATACTATTATTTAATGTTCATCGATTGGCCGCGCGTCGGACACGGACGCCGCAGAGTGAACGTGTATCGCTCGAGAGAGCTGCTAGGTCCGTACGAGAACCGCATCGTCCTCGATGACGACATGGGTTACTTCAACAACGGCGTCGCTCAAGGAGGAATCGTCGATACGCCGACCGGCGAATGGTACGCGGTATTGTTCCAAGATCACGGCGCGGTCGGCCGAATTCCGTGCGTCGTTCCGGTTACTTGGACGGAGGATTGGCCGGTTCTCGGCGTCGGAGGCAAGGTGCCGGAGACGTTCGAGGTCCCGTTGCCGAGTTGCGAAGCATGCCCGCTCGTCATTTGCGACGAATTCGACTACGCGGAGAACAAGCTGGCGCTGAATTGGCAGTGGAACCACAACCCCGACGACCGGCATTGGTCGGTCACCGCGCGTCCCGGCTTCCTCCGGCTTACGGCGGGGCATATCGCCCGCAACGTCGAGTTTGCCCGCAATACGTTGACCCAGCGAACGGAAGGACCTGCCTGCGTAGCCGAGGCGGCGCTGGATACGACCGGCATGAAGCCGGGCGATCATGCCGGTCTGGTCGCGTTGCAGAGCCACTACGGCACCGTCGGCGTTCAGGTCGGGGATGACGGAGACCGCTATGTTACGATGCGCGTCAAAGACGACGGGAAAGACGTCGAGGTCGATCGCATTCGATATGAAGGCGACCGGATTAATGTAAGAATCGAGTTTAACTTCGCGGATAACATCGATCTTGCCCGTTTCTATTATTCGGAGGACGGAGAGACGTGGAAGCCGATCGGCCGTCAGCTTCGAATGAAGTATACGCTGGATCACTTCATGGGCTACCGCATCGGGTTGTTCCATTACGCGACGAAGCAAACCGGCGGGTTCGCGGATTTCGATTATTTCCGTTATACTAAGCAGGACCATGCTATCATGAACCGATAACTTACATCCCGTATCCATTCGTAGACGAATGGATACGGGATATTTTCTTTCCGTCTATTGACAAATAGAAAAAAAAGTCATAATCTATTTTTGACTGAATGAGTCATTCAATATTAAAAGCGAAGGAGAATCGCGATGAAGTCTAAGGGAGCAGAGCCATTCGTAAAGCAATCGAGCGTCGCATCGAAGGATGGTACGATTATCGGCTTTAAAAGTATGGGGGACGGACCAGGAGTCATTATCGTGCCGGGACTTCTGAGCAGTTCCAATGAATTTATTCGTTTCGCCGAAGAGCTGAAAGAAACGTTCACGGTTCACATCATGGACCGGAGAGGAAGAGGGATAAGCGGAGTACAAGGAAACGACTACTCTATTCGCAAGGAGAGCGAAGATTTGACTGCCGTTCGGGAAGCGACGGGAGCGTCTTATTTGTTCGGCCACAGCTACGGCGGACTTATTGCGCTTGAAACCGCCAGAGCGAGCAGCCTTTTTACGAAAATCGCCGTTTATGAGCCGGGCGTGTCCATCAACGAATCCATTCCGATCTCTTGGCTGCCTCCCTATGAGAAAGCAATGATCGACAACGACGCATTGAAGGCTTTCGCGGTATTCGTAAAAGCGACGGCGCCCGTCAAATCGGCAAGGTATGCGCCGTTATGGTACTTGAAGTTCTTTCTTCGCCTTATGCGCAAGCATTGGGAGAAAATGGAGGGCCAGCTATGGGAAAATTTAAACGAATACAGAGAAATCGGACGTCTGGACTCCAGTTACGAGAATTATGGTACGATTAACGCAAGCACGCTGCTTATCGCGGGAGAGAAAAGCGCTGTAGCCGTAAACACGGTTAACGCGTTAGGCGGAACGCTGGCGGACGCCAAGGTGCATATCATTCCCAAATTGGGACACTTTGCCCCTATGAACGACCATTCTCCTGCGGCCGTGGCACAACATGTTAAGCTTCACTTTATAAGCTAGGAGGGGTTCCGCTCATGTCTCCGCTAAACAAAGAACAACTGAACCAGATTCGAGACGAACGCAAAGACCAGATCATGAACGCCGCCCTGAAAGTGTTCGCCCGTCGTGGAATTGCCGGTACGAAAATTAGCATGATCGCTTCGGAAGCGGGCGTGAGCCAGGGACTGTTCTACCATTATTTCAAGTCGAAGGACGAAGCTCTGATCGCCTTGGTAGAGCAAGCGATGGATATTTCCTATACGGCAACCCAAAGCATTCAGAACATACCGATTCCCCCGTTAGAGAAGATCCGGTTGTTAACCCAGTCCATTCTGGATGAAGAAGGCAAGTACTATTTCATGTTAATTCATCATGCGCGGATGTCGGATGACTTGCCGGACCGGGTTAAAGAGTTGTTCGCGCGGTACAATATGAAAGCCTACGTCGACCTTATGATGCCTATATTCCAAGAAGGAGCGCGAGACGGCGTAATCGCTTCGACGGATTTGGAACATTTGATTTCCTGTTACTTCTCGATCCTATCCGGAGTGATGGTCGTTCATACGAAGGAACCCACGGAATATCCCCTTCCGAGCGCGGAGATGGTGATGCGACTTATCACCGGATGATCGTCCCGCATCATTGCCTCCAAGCTATCCAGTAATGAAGCTCTCCAGCTCCGTTAACGCGGCTTCCGCGAACGGCGCAGAGTTGTCGAAGGCTAGGACCGAAACCGCAGGGAGCGGCCATGCGATCGCGCGAGGACGAAGCGACTGTCTGAACTGCTCCCAATGGGCAAGCTTCCAAGCGTCCAACGCGGAAGAACGCGACTGGATGCGCGCATAATAATCGGCCTCGGTTTGCTCACAAGACCGCCTCCTAGTTATTTGGAGTAAATCAATAATGCCATAATAGCAGATAGCACCATATCGAAGATATGTTAAAGACACAGTCCATCTAGGGCTGTGTTTATTCTATATTTTAGATATAATTACAAATGCTTCAATGTATTAAAGGTTGAGAGGTTTTCTGAAAAGGGGATGTTATGAACATGCGAATAGTGAAGCGGATCGGAATCATCCTTGCGGCGGTTGCGTTGGCCGTTGCGGCTTCATGCAGAATTCGAACGAGAAGCCGGTGCCTGAGCCCATCGAAGGGAAATTCGAGATGATATGGGATACGGAGTCTGGTTTATCTTACGACACTTTCGCGACTCATTCTCTGAAGGCGCGGTTTCCGAACGCGGAATTTCATGTAACGAATATGTCTCGCGGGTATTATGAAGACGGCGGTTCGTATCCGAACGAAAACTATGAAATCGTGGAAGACAACGCGTACGGAGATCTGATTATGATCGAAAGCACGCTCGCGCCGTATTTTTTCAAAACCGGATATTTGGAGCCGCTGGACAACTACATAAGCACGGATCTGAGCATTGCCGAACATTTGAAGCCCGAGCTATTAGATCGAGTTCGCGAGCAAGGCGAAGGTCGGATCTACGGCATTCCCTTCGGCAAAAACGTTTATGCGTTCTACTATAACGCGGAAATTCTCAACGAATTGAACGTATCTCTTCCGACCGACGGAATGACGTGGGACGAGGTGTTCGAGCTAGCATGGACGATCACCAATAGCCCGTCCATCGGGGAGCGAGCGGCATTGCGCATATCTTCCGTTACCGAGGGGAATGAATTACAAGAGCGTGTTTGATTATTTCTCCGAGGGTAAAATCGCGATGATCGCGGGCAGACTTCATGGGAATGGAATGAATAGCCCTCCGGCTGCAGGATTGTTGCCCCCGTTCGGCCAAGGGTGGGACATGGTCAGTTTCCCGGTTGTGGCCGACGCGCCGGACACGGGCCCGGCACCTTCAAACTACTATTTGGGTATTCCGAGGAACAGCCGACATAAGAACGAGGCGTTCCGAATGATTTCGTTCTTATTGTCGGAAGAACCTCAGAAGGGCAATAACTTGAACGGTTTAGCCTGCGTATTGAGCGATCCGCAGGCTGTCAACGGATTCGGCGAGTTGAATCCGTTCATATCCGGCAAGCGGGTCCAGGCTTTCTTCCGCTATCCGATCGAAGGAACATTGGGCCCGGAATACGACTGGGAAATGCATAAATGGGGCTCCAGTATTTATGAATTGGAAGATGGCGTATTGGACAATATCCTTACCTATCGTCTGCAGAGACTGAAGAATGTTGGAGTGAAGGATTAAGCAAACAGGCGGGATTGCCGATTTCGATTATTTCCGTTATACGAGGCTGAATCATGCGCGAATAACCTCATAGGTCGATACGAAACATCCCGCATCCGATATCGGAGCGGGATGTTGTATGATCCGCATCTTTATTCCCGTGTGCTGATCGCGAACCCTCCGCGGGCGAACCCGCTTCTTTGGTTCAATCGTTCGCCGGAAAGGTTAAAACTCGTTATCTCGTCCACCGACGGCGTGACGCGCGACTTGACGAACACTCTATCGTTCAGCGAATTCGTCTCCATCAGTCTTACTCCTTGAATGCCTTCGATCGTCAAGCCGTGGGGAAAGCTTTCGATCAAGGATAATCGCTGAGCGACAGGGTCGAAGCTGAACGTCTGGACCGCTTGAGTGGTCAGCGCGCGCACCCTTCGTCCGTCGTCCGACACAAGAACGGTCTGAGGGCGGCCAGTAACCGAAATTCTGCTGGTCACGCCGAGATAGGCGGTGTTCCCCGTATACAGGACGGCGATCTCCTGATCGCCCCATACCGGAACGAACGCGAACGATCCGTCGGGCGTGAACGAGACGTTCATCGGCATATCGCCTATGATGACCTCTTGACCTACGTCGGACAACGTACCTTCTTCATCGATTCGCGCTCGTCTAGCCCGCCCCTCGAACGTCCTAACCGCCAATATCGATCCGCTTCCGTCCGGCGATACGGCGACCGCCTGAGCATCCGTCGGGATCGATTGGATGTCGGGCTGCTCCTCCGAGTCGGAAGGATAAGAGAGCATTCTCCCGTTCGCTGAAGGAGGAACGCCTATGACGAACTTGCTGTCTCGGGAGTAATCCAGCCCCCGTACAGGGGACGGTGATTGCAGAACGGACCGCAAGAACGGAGGATTGGCCGTGAGATCGACTTCCAGCAGGCTCATTCCATCAAGCGAAGGCAGAGCGGCTCGTTCGCGGTTTCCGGAGATGACGACGTTCTGCGAACCGTTCGTTACGATATCGCCGATAACGGTCTCCAGCTCCTGATTTAAGAAGACGAGAGTTACTAACGTATTCACGATCAACGTGTTGTCCGGCAGCCCTCCGCCGCCCGAAGACCCCAAAGCCGAAGCGAGCCCGCCGTCGGCTTCCACGCCCGGAACGTTGCCTAAGAGATTGCCTTCCGTATCGAACGCCGCAAGCCGGTTCGAACCGGCTACGAATAGGATCGTCTCGTCCGCGCTCAGCGTCATCTGATCTACGCCGTAGTAGTTGGTAATCACGAGGTGGTGCGGGAAGCTTCCGATCGGGGTTAACCGTTGCGCGATCGGATCGAACGCATAGATACCCACCTCTTGCGAGGAGAGCACGTACACCTTGCTGCCGTCGGCGGACACGACGATCGTCTGCGGAATGCTCGCGGAATCGATCCGGCTTGTCTCTCCAAGATATTGCCCGGTCGCGAGGACGATAATCTGATTCAACTGAGGATCGGCCGCGAAGGCGAATTGCCCGTCCGGCGTAAAGGCAAGGTTGACCGGGAACGCGCCCGCCGTCACTTCCTGGCCGGTATCCGTCAACGCCCCGTCCGCGTCGATCGAATAACGCCTGACCCGTCCTCGGGAGACGCGGGAGGCGAGAATTTGGTTGATCGAGACGGGCGAGGCTGCGACGGATTGCGCATCCGAAACCGCAAGATGAGCCGAACCGGCCCCCAATCGATAGGAAACCATGTTCTGCGGCGTCTGCTGCAAACCGTCGACGCTGATCGCGTAACGGTTATCTGCGGTTATGGCAACGTCTTCAAGAGGCGTCGGAGAAGCGTATTGATTGACGACCGATGGCGGATCGCTAGTCAGATCGATCTCGAATAGACGGCCTGGCTCGAAGGCGGAGGCGATCGCCTTCCGGTAATCGCTTGTCACCGCCACGTCGAGGAGCTCGCCGTCTATGCCAAGCCGATACGCGACAGCTAACGTGTCCGCGTCTACGAAGCTGATTCTGCGCTGTCCGCTTTCGACCGCGATGACGTAATTCCGTGGTAGATTGGCTATACCTATCACTCTCCTAAGGTACGGAGACCGTATAGTAATCCGGCGCAAGACGACAGCCGAGCTTGTCTATCCGGATTCTGTAATTAGAATATTCCGCCACCGCAAAGTTGCCCCCGGCATTCTACCTTCATGGAGCATGATCGGGCAGGAATCGGGTATGCTAGGGTTGAAGTTGTTCTGATAGATTCACTATGCTAATAGAAAAGCGAGGGCGGTAGGATGGATACTCATGTGACCGATACGCAGTCGTTCTCTTATCGAACGGTAACGGAAGTCGAGGATTGGGGAGCGGTGATCTCGAAAGTGATCGTGGATTTAGGCCGGTCGGTGCCTAACGGAGCGGTAACCGCGGATTCCTTCGCCGTACGCGTGACGAGAATCGACAGCCGGTTGCCTAACCCCTTGGTGGAGAAGGGCGACCGTAGAGTCGTCCGTGCGTACGTCTCGGATCAGGACGGGAATCCGATTGATCAGGACGGCCGTTATGCGACGCTTGAATTGGAAATCGGCCCGACGTTATCGTTAGGGTCCGCCATCCATTATAACGGGGCAACGGGCTTCAACGCTTGGAATGAAAATCGATATGAAATTGTCCAGTCGAAGGCGATAACGGCGAGCGAAGGGATTCTATCGGGCCGAACCTATGATAACTTCGGAGGGGATATTAGGAAGTTGGTGGACGGCTTCAAGACCGGGGAATTTACGTGCGATAACGTCACCTTAACCTACTCGGATTACTCGCCTGCGCAAGGCGGGCATAAGAAGCCTCTGCTCATTTGGCTTCATGGGTACGGCGAAGGCGGTACGGATCCGACGATTCCGATAGCCGCCAACAAAGCGGTTAGCTTCGCTTCCGAACCTATGCAAGCCTTCTTCGGAGGGGCGTACGTATTGGCTCCTCAGACGCCAACGTTCTGGATGAACGGCCATACTCGGTCCGGAGACGGAACCTCGAAGTATCAACAGGCGTTGATGGCCTTGATTCAAGATTACGTTGCGCGCCATCCGAATATCGACGAGAGCCGGATTTATATCGGAGGGTGCTCGAACGGCGGATATATGACGATGCTTATGATTCGCGATTACGTCGGCTACTTCGCGGCTGCATTCCCGGTATGCGAAGCTTTGGAGGACACGCTCGTGACGGATGAAGACATCCGGGTCATGAAGGACCTCCCGATCTGGTTCGTCACGGCTCAAGCGGATACGGTATTGCCGCCTGATCGATTCACCGTGCCGACGTATAAGAGGCTGCTTCAAGCCGGCGCGCAAGACGTGCACCTGACTTTATACGATACAGTCGTAGATACGACGGGCTTGTACCTTAATCCGGACGGCACGCCTTACGAATACCATGGACATTTTTCTTGGGTATATGTGTTCAATAACGACGTGCGGAATACGATCGATGGTCGATCGATCACTCTCATGGAGTGGCTGGCATCCCGGGTTCGGGTCAGCTAGCTCAAGATGAAGCGTTCCAGCTTGGCAAGCGTGGCATCGGTCAACGGTGCCGTATTGTCGAAGGTCAGGACGGAACCCGCGGGGAGCGGCCATGCGATCGCGCGGGGACGAAGCGATTGCCGGAACTGTTCCCAGTTCGCCAGCTTCCAGCCGTCCAGCGCGGAGGCTCGCGACTGGATGCGGGCGTAATAATCGGCTTCGGAAGCCAACGCGACGAGGATGATCTTCACGCCTACTTCGGACGTCTTCACACCAATGCGCGCCAGTTCGCTGTCCAGCCAACCGGCATCTTCCGTCTCCTTCGTGAAGGGTCCGACAACGACGGCGTCCAGGCCGAGTCTTAGCTGTTGCAGCGCCGCATCCATCGTAATCCGATAGCCGAGATCGCGACAATGCTTCTTATAGAACGGAGAATCCCGATCCTCCGGATCTTCGCCGGCGAGCGTCATGATGGCTTCCGCCGCAGGGCGAAGCAGCGTGTCCATATCCAAGTAAGCTCCCCCGTGCCGCTGCAGCCAGGCTTCGGCCAACGTCGTTTTGCCTGCGCCTGCAGGGCCAAGGAAGAAAATCAATTTGCTCACAAGACAGCCTCCTAGCGAATTCGAGTAAACCAATAATGCCATAATAGCACACGAAATGGCGACTGCAGGGATAACATCCCCGCAGTCGCCATTCTCATGAATAAATCGAGGCGAGAGTCACTTTTTCTTAAAGTAGAGTTGCGCAGTGCCGTACTCATCGGAATATTCGGGAACGCCTTCGTACACGACCACTTCTTTAAAGGCGTCTTTCGACGTGACAAAGCCCGAGAGGGGGTCATATTTAGCGAAATGGTAGATTTGCCCGTTCGACCCGAAAGCGATAATCGCAGCTTCGTTCAGGTCGAACGTTCGTTCATACCCGGCTATGTCTAGTCTTGCAATGACCTCGTCATGATTCGGGTTAATCGGTGCGGTAAAGCCTTCATTATACCAATACCATAAGTATTGATCGGTTTTGTCTAATGCAAAAGCCAAACAATTGTACATGGCATCGGCAGGAGAAACGATCCGCGGTATCGGCAGATTGGTAACCTCGGACTTGAAGTCGTGTTCGTTCTGCAGCGCGACATATACTTGTTTGCTGATGGATCTTTCCGTCCCGGCCAAGGGAACGATGGTCACCTGCAAGGCGTGGAACGATCCTTGAACCGCACTGCCTTTCAACTCCTCCAACCCTTCGGCCGTGTTAGGCATCGTTACGCCCAATCCTCGGTCCGAAGCATCCGGTTCCCACTCGGCAACGAACTCGTTATTCGATATTCGCTCCAGCGGAATCGTCTTTCCGTTATAAGCGGCGGTCGCCGACTGTATGGGATGATCATAGGACGTAACATGGATTCTGATGATACCGTCCGAATCTACGAATCGAACATTGCGCGCTTGTTCATTAACGGTAGAATGATTCTTATCGATATCGAAGTCATAGAAGAGATCCGTGATCGACTTGTGGATATAGGCCAACGACTTCTTGCCGTCCGGGTTCGTTACGCCGGAGGGCAGACCGTACAACGCGCCTTCCGCTACCGCGATTTCATCGTCGTCGAGCAATTCCAGATTGACGGCATTCCAATTCACGGGTGCCATAATCGTGTTCCCGTTCGTGAGAGAAACGGCAACCTGTTTAGGAAGGTCGTTTAGGCTCATAATCTCATTGAACGTCTGTACGTCCGCGACTTGCATCTCTGTTTCCTCAGGCTCGCCGGGAACGATGTTGCCGTAATAGTAAACATCATCGCCATTATCAACGCCTTCCGGGAACTCGCCGCATGGCACGCCCAATATATTATATCTCGGAAGATTCGTTTCGCCGCGGTACCAACACATATTAACGCCAATGAAGCTGCCGTCGGTGAGTTCGGCTTGTAATTGCGACGGCAGCGCGCCTTCATACAAATCGCTATAATTATCGTTCAGTCGTTTAAGGTGTCTCATTGGCTGCGCCATATGAGTTTCCATGAAGGTAAGACGTTGATAGACGGCCTTCCCTTGTTCGAACAATAGATAGAACGTACGATCGTAATCTAGCGACCCATCGGTATTTTTGAGAAATCCTTTGAAATGATCGAATATTTGTATCGAGTAATTACCGGAGTAATATTCCGGACGCCAATACACGTTTTTCATCGTCGTTACGCCGTTCGTCAGAAGGACCTCGACTTGATCCGGAAGTTCGAATTCATGCGTTAAAGCGATCTCTTTACGGGGAACTTCCAACACTTCCGTTACTGACGGATGCGAGAAAATTTCGATGAAAGCATGTTTTCTAAGGCCCTGGGAATTGTAGATTCCGCTTGGGAGGTTAACGAACTTCCCGTGAACGTAGAATGATTGGTAATCGGGACTCGAAGGATCGTAATTGTCCAACCCGTCCCACCATTCCGATTCCCACTCGACGGATAACGTCCTCTTGCTGTTGTCGGATAGTACGACTTCGACAGTACTCGGCAACTCCAATGAGTCAAGACTCTTGGGAGTTCCGTATGGCAATCGAATGCGCAAATAGTTCCCCGTATCGACGATTTCTTTCGGGATCGCTTTTTTCACCTTTACATGAGCCCAAAGGTAGGAATAGGAAGTATTAACGACTCCATCGGGAAGATTGACGTAAGTACCCTTGATCAGGAGGTTTTGCTCCAATGGGTTGGAAGGATCGTACACAGGCGCATATGGCCCGGGAACATCCCATTCCACGTCGATATTGACAGAACTGCCGTCCGTCAAATCCACTTCGACTTGCGCTGGTAATCCGAAACCCGCGACTGTTGCGGGCACGCCATTGTCGACCGTCGCGTTAACGGAGCGCAGCCTGTCCGCGAAATATTTGACGTTCGGATCTGCGGCCACGTACACGTAAGCTTGCGGCCGGTAGTTGTACATATTCGTAACCCCGGAAGGAAGCTGCGTCGCGGATCCGTACACCGTAAAGGATTGTTCCATTCTGGAATCGGGGTTATACGGGGCTGACGCAACGTTCCAATCAACCCCCAATAAGAGTCGGCTGCCGTCGTTCAACCATGCTTCGACTTGAGCGGGCAATTGTAACCCTTCAACCGTCTTGGGCGCGCCATTGTCGAATTCCCGGTATAGATAATCGAAGCCTGTTATATATCTGGCTTGCGTGATTACGAGCGCGAATACGTTATAACCGTTGCTGTTAAAGACGCCTACGGGGAGATTCGTGAAATTTCCCGTTACGTAGAAGCTTTGCGCAGCCGTTGACGTAGGGTCATAACCGACCCATTCCAAACGCCAATTCACGTCAACGTTGATGCGCGTACCGTTGGACAGAGGAACATTGACCTGAGCAGGCAAGCCAAGTCCCGCGACCGTTTTCTCGGCCCCAACCGAGACCCGGCTCGTAATTTGCGCGGGAGAACCGCTGATTTCCAAGTTGTTCGGGTTCGCGGCGACTTGTACTTGGGCGAAGGCCATTCTCTTACGGCTATTGGTTGCGCCTGGCGGAAGAGAATCGAACTGACCCGATACGTAGACCCATTGCATCGTCTGGATCGAAGGGTCGTAAGCGACGTTATCCATCAACCATGTGACAGGTAGATTCCATTTTTCTCCGTTGTACAAGGTCACCATGATTTGCTCCGGCAATCCGAATCCTTGCGCGGTTTTAGGAGCGCCATGGTTTGTGGTCAGGTTCAAATACGGCACGTCTCGAATGTCCGTCCGCTCGTAGGTCGAGATGAAGGACTTCATCTTGAATCCCGGGTTGACCACGCCAACGGGAAGGTTGGAGAGGTTGCCCGTCGCTTTGTAGGAGTCGGGTTGTACCGTGATATTCCAATATACGCTTGCCGTTACCGAGTTGCCGCTACCCAGGATGACTTCGGCTTGCTCGGGTAGTCCGAGCGATTCGACGGTTGGATTCGGCTGTCTTTCGAGTTCGTACGGAACGGGTATGTAGGGTACGGATCGTATGATGGTCGACGAATCCGCTATTGAAGCGTATGTAATCGTCGTTTCGAGAGCAAGGTTGTTGCTATTCGTGAATTCCGGCGGCTTGCCGGTCGGTTGATCAGAATTGACGGTGCCGATGATAGGAAAGGTTTGCGCGCCATCGCCTGCCGGGACGGCTATCGCGGATGTATCCCACCAGACGTGGACGGTACGCCTGCTGTTATCGTCCAACAAGACTTCGGCCTCTGTCGGGAGCAGAGAGACGATGTCGCCGATGCTCGTCCCGCGCGCAACCGTAACCGGCTCGACGGTCGCTAACAGTTGAACGATATCCGGCAACGCGGTCGTCGCAGTCGGTAACGCGTCAGGCGTAGCGGAATGGACGCGTGGAGCGATCGGAACGAAAGTGCTCAAGATTGAAACGCACATGAAGCAGATCAATAACCATTTGATTCGTAAAACTCGCATAAATTCATATCCTCCCAATCTACAAATCTGGCATTAATAGTTAACCACAACCTACAATCTACTATACTTCTACAAATTATTCCAATGACAAATCCCGACTGCGCAACTTGTACAGGGGCCGCTACGAACAAGTATGGCTTCGAATATCGTACAGGATGACGTGTTACGCTCGGCTTACATTCGGAGGGATGCTCTTTGGCGGACTTTTACATCTTCAGCGAAGCAGAAGCGGTCGACTACGCCCGTGGAATCGAGGGATTGTTCCCGGACGCAGCCAAGCTTGCCGCATTAGAGATTGGCAACGGCAATCTGAACCGCGTGTTTCGAATATCGGACGCGGAATCGGGGAAGAGCGTGATTCTTAAGCAAGCGTTGCCTTACGTCAAGGGAGTCGGAGAGTCGGTCCCCCTGTCGCTTGACCGAGTAAGCATCGAAAGCGAAGCCTTGCGCGTGCAATCTGAGATATGTCCCGATCTAACGCCGAGCATATACGCTTGCGACCCGGACCTGGCAGTCATAGCGATCGAGGATTTGAGCGATCACGTCGTCATGCGAAGCGGGCTTATGAAGGCGGGAGCGTTATCCGTTAGCGGGAGGAGAACTCGGGTCGTCTCTAGCGACCCTATCGTTCTTCACGTCGGATTTGGGGTCGTATTCGCAAGAGAAGAGGCGGGCGAGAGCTTTCGTTAATCCGGAGCTTTGGCCATAACCGAGGATATCGTCTTTGGCGCTCCTTATCGTAAAACCCGGATGAACCGATTCGAGCTTAGGATTCGGGATGCCGTCGAGCGAATATGGACGGATACGGTTCGACGTCGGAACGGTAATCGGCAGCTTGCTGCTGAACTTCGCGGGACAAGAGGGATGGAGCGCGGATGAACGGGAGCGTCGGGAGTATCGCGAGTACTTGCTAGATACCGCATACGACCTATGGTCGCAATTCGAGCGTCGATTCCTGGAGCTATGGGACAGCCATGCGACCGACCGGTTGGCGAAGACGAGAGGCTATCAGGATTCGTACGTATCCAGACTGCTCCAAGACGCGATCGGCTACGCCGGAGCGATTGCCGTGTGCCGCGTACACGGATTTATCCGCGTCGCGGACATCGAGAATATCGAAGATCCCGACGCCCGCGAACGAGCGCAACGAATCGCGCTGGAGATCGGCGCGGCATGGATCAAGCGGAATCGCTCCGCCGTATCGATCGAAGAGGCGCTGACGATCGCACGCGAAACCGTAAAAGAGGCCTCGCCCGATTAAAAGGCGAGAGCCTCATTGCTTGTTGCGTCTATTAGGGTTAATCCCGAATCGATAAACGTTGCAAGTCGGCTTCCGCCTGCTCGGGTTGGCCCGCATTCCGGTAAGCCGTGCCGAGGAACTGCCTTACTTCCCGTACTTGGGCGTCCGTAAGGTAGCCGGGATCGTGCCTGCTCCGTTCAAGCAAGAAGGTAAAGTCTTCGATCGCGATAGCCGAGCGCCGGAAGAAAGCCTCCGGCAGCCTTAGACAGATGTTCCCGCGCCGTAACGTTGAATTAAATGAATCGATGCCCGCCATCCACATGCAGAACGGTGCCGGTCACGAATCGGTTCTGGATGAGGTAAAGCACGCCTTGCGCAACATCTTCGGCCGTTCTGACCCGTTTCACGGGAAGCTTGCTTGCAATCGTCTCGTACAATTGGTTCCGAGCCTCCTCGGTCATTCTGCTGCGCGCCGGAGTGTCGATAATACCGGGAGATACGATATTAACGCGTATCGGGGCGAGCTCCAAGGAGAGCGTCCGGCCGAGATTCGAGACGGCGGCGTTAACCGCGCCAAGCGCTGCCGAACCGACCATCGGCTTGTATGCGACGACTCCTGAGAACAAAGTGATCGAACCGTTCTCGTTCACGTTCGGAGCACCGTATTTGGCGGCATAATATTGCCCCCAGAACTTGTTATCGAACAATTTCCGGGCGCTGGCGACGTCCGTGTCCAGGAACGAACCGCCGGACGTTTCCGCGGCGCTGACGACGAGATGATCGAACCGTCCGATCATGCCGAACAATTCCTTCACTTGCTGTTCATCTGTTGTATCCAGAACGAACGTCTTGGCCTTTGGTCCGAGTTTCTCTTGCGCTTGCCGCAGCTTCTGTTCCGAACGGCTGGCGATGATGATATCCGCGCCAAGCTCGATCGCTTGCCGAGCGGTTTCCAATCCGATTCCGGAGCTGCCTCCGATAATGACGATTGTCTGATTTCGAAGCATTTGATTTCCTCCTCACATAAGATCCACAACGCCATTATAGATACACAACTTTATTTTCGGAAGTAGTGATACTAAATACATATAGTTTCCGAAAAGGAAGTAATGGGCTACAATGAACCTATTGAGAACTGGGGAGTGATCCAATGAGCCATATAGAGCCGGTAAAGCTTGAGAAGGGAACCCCGGGCGTGCCTTGCCCCATCGCGAAGACGCTCGATATCATCGGGACGAAGTGGACGTTCCTCATCCTTCGCGATTTGTTGATCGAAGGGACGCTTCGATTCAGCGATCTGCTGAAGTCGATGGACGGGATCAGCCCGAAGACGTTGTCGCTCAGGCTGAGAGAACTGGAGGATCACGGTCTCTTGATTAGGAAGGTGTATCCGGAAGTTCCTCCGCGAGTAGAATACACGTTGACCGAACAAGGGAAACGATTGGAAGGCGTCTTTATCGAACTGAAGAAATTCGGGTTGGACCTATAGGCTGTTTGAGGTCATGAATAAGAAGTTTTAAGAGCCCGCTACCTATGCGTAGCGGGCTTTTTCCGTCCTATAAACTTCGCATTCCTCAGAAATTTATCCCCCGATTATGGAAATGTCCACCTTACGAGTATCCGCTTTATGTCTCATGATAAAGTTAGGCTACAACAAATAACATTAATGGCATAAATTACATGTTATAGGTGGTGATCGATGAGCATACATCGTTTCGACCTTATTTTGGCGTGCAGTTCTTTCATACTCTACTAATTTCTATTCCTAGAGGTGAATTCCTTGAACTTATCGATACGAAAAATCACTTTGAACGTTCATTTCTACGTCGCGTTGATCCTGATCGCGGGAATGCTCTCTTTCGTGCCGAGCATTCAAGCGGAAGAACCTGCGAAAACAGGTCCGACGAACCTGCGCATCGCGCAAGACGAGAGCGGCAACGATCTGATCACGCACAATACGGCCCAAATCGCCTGGGATTTAATCGGAGACGAGACGAACAACAACGATATCGACATCTGGAACGCGGATACGAACGCCTGGGTCACTTGGGGCGATCGAGGCCATCAGGTCATCGGCGGACTGAAGCCCGAAACGACGTATCGCGTGTATATTACTTGGTACGCCGACAGACCGTCGCTAGACTATAAGAGCAACGTCATAGAGTTTACGACGAAAGCGGATACAAGCGCCTACCCTGAGCCGCCTCTCGTACCGCCGCAGCATTTGCGGACAACGGGAATTTCCGAATCCGGAATAACGCTGCAATGGACGGGTACGCCGGGGGCGAACGGCTACGACGTGTACGTAAACGGCGAGTGGAAGCAGGGAGTGTGGGACGGCTCGAATACGGTCACCTACGCGTTCCCGGAAGGGAGCAGCGTCACCGGAGCCGTCTACCGATTCGAAGTCGCGGCGCAGAATTTACCTAAGACTTCGGCGAACAGCAACGCCGTCACGATCACTTGGGGCGAGTTGGCCGCTCCGCGCGACGTGCAGGCGGTAACGGCGACGCGAACGACCGTATCCCTCGGCTGGGCGGAGACGCCAGGGGCCACCGGATACGACATCTACGCGGACGGCGTCTTGATCGGTTCTAGCACGGAACCGCGATATGTCGCGGAAGGACTTCAAGAGGGTCACGCCTACGCCTTCAAGGTCGCAGCGAAGAACGCGTTATGGCGATCGCCGGACAGCGCGCCCGTGACGGTCGTTCCCGGCGCAGACTACAATATCATTTCGTATTACGCCTTATGGGCAGCGAGCGAGACCGGGCGTAACTTCAAACCGTCGGACGTAGACGTCTCGCAGCTGACGCATATCAATCTCGCCTTCTCGGATTTATGCTGGATGGGGTTCGGCTCGGGCGCGGCTGCGTGTCAGAACGCCTCCATTCCGCTGCAGCAGGACTATGTGTTCGATGGCGAAATGATCGTCGGCGACCCTACGGCGGATGTAGCGCTGTTCTCGCAATGGGCGGCCATTCGGGATGCGAACCCGCATCTGAAGCTGATGATTTCCGTCGGCGGCTGGTCGTGGTCGAACCATTTCTCGAACATGGCGAGTACCGAGGAAACTCGCCGTGCGTTCGCGAACTCCGTCGTCGATTTCCTTCGGGCCTACAAGCTGGACGGCGTCGATATCGACTGGGAGTATCCGGTGGAAGGCGGCGAGGACGATAACTCCCGCGGGCCGGGAGACCGCGACAACTTCGTGCTGATGGCGCAGACGCTGCGGGATACGCTGGACGCCGCCGGCTCGATTGACGGCAAATATTATTTGTCCACGATCGCCGCGGGGCAGGGCGACAACTTCGTCGCGAACGCGAATCTAGCGCTGTCGTCGCGTTATCTCGACTTTATCAACGTGATGACCTACGATTACAGCGGCAGCTGGGATAAGCTAGCCCATCACAACTCGCCGCTCTATTACGATCGCCTTCATCCGGAAAGCTATGCGATGAGGAACAACGTGCTAGGGGCCGTATCCAGCTTCGCAAGCGGCGGCGTCCCGCACTATAGGCTCACCGTTGGCATTCCGTTCTACGGCAAAGGCTGGATCGGCTGCCCGCCGGGCGGACAGTATCAGACGTGCGCGGGAGCGACGGACTTCGGAACGTGGGAGAACGGGATATTCGACTTCACCGATATTCAGCGCAACTATCTCACCCAGGATTCGTTCGACGCCTATTGGAACGATGCTTCCAAGACGGCGTATCTGTACAATCCCGACACCGGCGTATTCATCACCTACAACGACGAGCGGACGATGATGTACACGGCGTCGCTCGTGAAATCCCAAGACTTGGCGGGCGCCATGAGCTGGGAAATCAGCGGGGACCGCAATCGGACGCTGACGACGCGGCTGGCGAAGGATCTGCCGATCGCAGGGATTCCCGATGCGACGGCGCTTGCTGCGCCGACAGGCGTTCGAGCCAAAGCAGCGAGTACGAATAGTCTCGACATCCAATGGGACGCTGTCCCAAGAGCCACGGCATACGAGGTGTACGTCGGCAAAGCCTATGCGGGTACGACGTCCGATACGAAGCTCACGTTGAACGGTCTTGCGGCGGATACGAGCTACGTCGTCCAAGTGCTCGCGATCGAGCAGCAAGGAAGCGTGCTTAGCGAAGTTTCGGCTTTCAGCAGCGCGATAACGGCCAAGACAACGCCTGCGTCGGGTCCGAATACGACGTACGTTCCGCCGTATATCCCGCAAGCGCCGAAGGAAGGTTTGGAGACGAAGAAGTCTCAGACGGGCGACAAGCTTAGCTTGACTGTAATAACGGATGCAGCGCTTAGATCGATCGGTTCCTCCGCGGCGACTGCGTTCCTTGTCGCCATCGAGGGAGAGGCTAAGCAGGCGGAGGTCGACGTACCGAAGCAAATCACGGAAGCCATGGCTTCCAAAGCTGCCGATGCGACGCTCATCGTTCGGTGGGACGATGTTGCGTTCGAAATCCCGGTGGCGGCGCTTCCTTCCGGCGCGGACATCCGCATCTCCATCGCGTCGGCGGACGGGCAAGTTTCGGAAGCGTGGAAGAAGCTTGCGGACGATACCGGTTATGCGTCCATCGGGTCGCCGGTCTCCTTCAACATCGAGAGCAAGCAACCGGACGGCTCCTACGACGAATGGCAGTCCGCAGACCTTTATCTCGCTCATACGTTCAAGGTCAAAGCAACGGAGGTCGATAGGAAGCACGTGGCCGGCGTCGTCTTCGATCCGAAGACCAACGCTTTCCATCCGGTGCCTGTACGGTTCGAGGAAGGCTCGGACGGCGCGTTGATCGTGAAGCTGCTGCGCCAAGGCAACAGCGTATACGGTCTGTTGAAGACGAACGTATCTATTGTTGACGACCTGCCGGACTGGGCCCGTTCCGACGTCGAACTGGCGGCGTCCCGATTGATCGTCCAAGGCGACACGGCGGATTCGTTCGGAGCGGATCGAGCTTTGACGCGAGCCGAGGTCGCTTCCTTAATCGTGAAAGCGCTCGGTATTCTGCCCGATCCATCGTCGCTCGGCAGCGGGTTTACGGATGTCGACGCCGACTCCGAATACGCGGCGGACATCGCTGCGGCGACTCTCGCGGGTCTGGTAACCGGCAGAGGGGGCGGCATCTTCGATCCTTCTGCTCTCGTTACCCGTGAAGAAATGGCCGTTATTATCGCAAGAGCGTTAACCTATGCGACCGGCCAAGAGAAACCTTCCGATACCGCGGCATTGGAGCGATTCTCGGACCGAGGCGCCGTCTCCGGATACGCGAAGGCATCTGTCGCGCATCTCGTGGAGCGCGGCATCATGAAAGGCGTGTCGGCCGATAAGCTGGCGCCGAAGGCGAACGTTACCAAAGCTCAAGCGACGGTGCTCGCGATGAAGCTGCTTCGCAAAGCGGGGCTGCTCGATTAAGAGAAAGCATCATGCAATGGTACGGCGATCTTATCCCGATCTCGGGAGAAGGTCGCCGTTTTTATATGAATGAACCTCACGTTCATATTCAATTCACAAACACGCATTAGATTATAAACATCAAAGATCTTAGGAGGAACCACTCATGACTTACTCGCACAACAACGAATGGGCCGTAGAAGCTCGCGGGCTCGTCAAGACGTTCGGAGACAACCGCGCCGTTGACGGCGTCGATCTGAACGTCCGCGCCGGGTCGATCTACGGCGTGCTCGGTCCGAACGGGGCAGGCAAGACGACAACGATCCGCATGCTCGCGACGCTGCTCCGGCTCGACGCCGGTACGGCGAGAATATTCGGACACGACGTCTCGAAGGAAGCGAACATCGTCAGACAGCTCATCGGCGTCACGGGACAGTACGCTTCGGTAGACGAGTCGCTTAGCGCGACGGAGAATCTGATCATTTTCTCCAGATTGCTCGGACTCGGTCGCGCAGAAGCGCGTCGCAAAGCCGAGGAATTGCTCGAGGAATTCGGCTTGACCGAAGCGGCGAAACGGCCGCTTAAGCACTTCTCCGGCGGCATGCGCCGCAGATTGGACCTTGCGTCAAGCTTGATCGCCCAGCCGCCGCTCATCTTCCTCGACGAGCCGACGACCGGACTCGATCCGCGTACCCGCGCCCAGATGTGGGATACGATCCGAAGGCTCGTGAAGACGGGCTCGACCGTCCTGCTGACGACGCAATATCTCGACGAAGCCGATCAGCTTGCGGACCGGATCGCGGTTATAGACAGAGGACACGTCGTCGCGGAAGGAACCGTGGACGAACTGAAAGCTTCGGTCGGCAATTCGTCGCTGCATTTGCGAGTGGAGAATCCGCTCGATATCGATGCGGCCCGCCGGTTGATCGAGAGCGTGCTAAAGGTTCCGTCTAGCGTGTCTTCCGAAGCGAGGACGATAACCGCTCCGATGGCGGACGCCGACGCGGTTACGGACTTGCTCATCGCGCTTCGCGAGCAAGGAATCCGCCTGGAAGAGATGAGCGTACAGAAACCGACGTTAGACGAAGTGTTCCTGACCATTACCGGGCATCCCGCGGAAGAGCAGTCGTCGCAGGGTCCCGCCGAATCGAATGCGAAGAAGGTGGCAAGCTTATGAGAAGCACAACGATAAAATTAGATCGCCCGCTTAAGAACCGTACGAGTTTCGGTCAGACGGTACGCAACTCGCTTACGATGGCCTACCGCGGACTGCTTAAGATCCGTCGCACCCCCGAGCAATTGTTCGACGTCACGCTGCAACCGATTATTTTCACCTTAATGTTCACCTATATATTCGGCGGGGCGATCTCGGGCGACGTGCAAAGCTACTTGCCGGTTATTATTCCGGGAATTCTCGTTCAAACCGTCATCGCGACTTCCATCGTAACCGGCGTTCAGCTACGCGAGGACATGGACAAAGGCGTGTTCGACCGGTTCAAATCGCTGCCGATCGCGCGGATCGCTCCGCTTGCGGGCGCCTTGCTTGCGGATACGATCCGTTACACGCTCGCGACGGTGCTCACGTTCACGATGGGTTACCTCATGGGCCTTCGGCCGGAAGGCGGATTCGGCAACGTCGTTCTCGCCGGCGTACTCGTCATCGCTTGTTCGTGGGCTGTCAGCTGGATCTTCGCGTTCTTCGGCGTCATCGCCCGCACGGCCGCGAGCGTCTCGGGAATGTCGATGATGATTCTATTCCCGCTTACCTTCCTATCGAACGCGTTCGTGCCGGTCGAGACTTTGCCGAATTGGCTGCAATGGTTCGTGAAGTTCAATCCGATCTCGCACCTCGTAACGGCCGTCCGGGACCTCGTTAACGAAGGGACGGTAGGGCAAGACCTCTTCATCTCGCTCGGAGGCGCCGCGGTCATCGTGGCGATCTTCGCTCCGATTACGGTTCGTGCCTATATGCGCAGGACTTAAAGTGAACGCTCGGCTATTGCCGGGCGTTTTATTGTTAATAGCCCAATATCCCGCAAGACGGGCAAAAGGAGGCGATCGGCGATAGGGGGCGAATTATAGAAGAAGTGATATCCATTTATCGGGCAAGGAGTGGGACGGATGAGGCAACGCGGAATGTTCATCTGCGGCTTATTGCTGCTTATCGCGATATGCGGGTGCACCGATACGAAGAAGGAGACGGTGGAGCCTACGCCATCTTCGGTGCCTATTCCTTCGGAGACGAATATCGAAGAGTCTGCGCCGGATAAAGTCGTTCAAGATTATTTGGCCGAGTGGCAGCAACGGGATTTCGCGGGTATGTACGCGCTCCTTACTCCCGCCGCCAGAAGCGCGATCGCCGAGCAACAATTCGTCGAGCGTTACGAGACCCTATACGATGGCATCGAAGCGGAGAATCTTACGGTCACCGCTATTTCCGCCGCTAACGCGGATACGCAAGAGACGTCTCCGAATACAAGCGTAATCGGATTCGATTACAGCGTAAGCATGGATTCGGTCGCGGGGCCGATCGCGTTCGAGCAGCATGGGCGGCTTCGAAAGTCGGAGGACGGCGGCGAGACGAAGTGGTTCATCGATTGGAAACCGTCGCTGATCTTCCCGGGCATGGAGGAAGGGGACGTCGTCCGAGTGCAGCATACGAGCGGAGAGCGGGGCGAGATCGTCGACCGGACCGGCGTCGGCCTGGCCTTGAACGGAACCGTTCCTCAGCTCGGCATCGTGCCGGGCAAGCTAGGAGACGACCCGGAAGCGGCGAAAGCGTCGATCGCGGACAAGCTGGGCATCGCCGTCCAAGACATCGATCGCAAGCTTGCGGCCAAGTGGGTGAAGCCCGATTTGTTCGTCCCGATCGCGACCATGACTGAAGGAAGCGAGGACAAGTTCTCCGGCATTCCCGGCGTCTTCATCCAAGATAAGAAGCTTCGCGTCTATCCGCTTGGCGAAGCCGCGGCGCACTTAACCGGGTACGTGGGCGAGATTAACGCCGAAGAGCTGGCGAAGAGGAAGGACAAAGGCTACGAAGCCGGGGATTACATTGGAAAAGCGGGTCTTGAGCAGTTGCTGGAAGACGAGCTCAGAGGAACGGACGGGGTTAAGGTCGTCTTAACGGATGGGAAAGGCTTCGTCAAATCGACCCTTGCCGAGAAGCCGGCGGCCCCGGGGAAGACGTTCCAGTTGGCTATCGATGCGGAGCTTCAGAAGATGATGTATAACGAGCTTAAGGCGGAGGCCTCGTCCGTCTCGGCGATCGATCCGAAGAACGGGGACATCCTCGCGTTGCTCAGCACTCCTTCCTACGATCCGAACGCGTTCGTAAGAGGAATATCCAAGGCGCAGTACGCCGCTTGGAACGACGACCCGCGCCACCCGTTCTTGAACCGGTTCTCCAAAGCTTTCGTGCCGGGTTCGACGTTCAAGCTCGTGACGGCCGCGGTCGGACTCGATACGCAATCGCTCGATCCGAACGAGAAGAAGAAGATATCCGGATTGACATGGGCGAAGGACAAGTCATGGGGGAAGTATTACGTCTCTCGGGTTCACGAGACTAGCCCCGTCGATCTCTCGAAGGCGCTCGTTTACTCGGACAACATCTATTTCGCCCAGACGGCGCTTCAGATCGGGAAGACGAAGCTGGCGGAAGGAGCAGCGAAATTCGGCATCGGAGAGAAGCTTCCGATCGAATACCCGTTTATTGCTTCTCAACTGGCTAACGGCGCCATCAAGAACGAAATCCAACTGGCGGATTCGGGATACGGGCAAGGCCAGGTCACGCTGTCGACGCTGCATGCCGCGCTGATCTACTCCACCTTGGCGAACGAGGGCAGTATCGTGTATCCGAAGCTCGTCCTGACGGACGATGCTAAGACGCCAAAGGTCTGGAAGGAGCGCGCCATGTCGCCGGAGACGGCGGCGTTGCTCAGGGACGATCTCGTGAAAGCCGTCGCTTCGCCCGAAGGCGTCGGACACGGAACCTATATCGAGGGCGCCGCGATCGCCGGGAAGACAGGAACCGCCGAGCTGAAAGCGAGCAAAGACGCCTACGGCCTAGAATACGGCTGGTTCGTCGGCTTCGACGCGAACGATCCGAGGCTGCTGCTATCGATCATGGTCGAGGACGTCGGCAAGCGCGGAGGCAGCACGTACGTTACGCCGATCGTCAAGCGGATATTCGAATATGCCAGGACGAATGACGAATGAATGGTTGTGCCGCTTAAGAATGACGGTTGCGATAAAGTAAATAGATGAAAAAGGGTGCTCCTACACCAGCCGTGAACACTCCGACCGGAATATCGTACGGCAGGAAGGCCGTCCTCGCGATCGTGTCGGCGATGATGACCATCAGTCCGCCAATGAAGGCGGACACTGGCAAGACGCCTCCGAAAGCCGGTCCTACCAGTCTGCGGGTCATATGCGGCGCGATCAGCCCGACGAACGAAATCGCTCCGCCGACCGACACGGCCGCGCCGGCTAACGCGACGCTGATCATGAGCAGCGAGAACCGTTGACGCTGCACCGCGCTTCCCGTCGCCGCTGCGACGTCGTCACCGAGCTGAAGCACGTTCACGTTCCTGGCGCATATGAGCGCAAGCGGGATAAAGACGGCGATCCAAGGCAGGATCATCCATACGATGCTCCAGTCGGTCCCGTATACCGTGCCGACCAACCATACGTAAGCTTGCGCCGCCGTGAAGTTCTGATCCATCATCAGCATCACCTTCGTGACCGAAGCGAGCAGAAAGTTGATGCCGATGCCGACGAGCACGAGCCGGATCGCCGTTACGCCTTTTTTCCAAGCGAGCAAGTAGATGAGGATCGAAGTGACGACGGCCCCGGCCATCGAAGCGACAGGCAGCCAGACGATGCTGACTTTGCCGCTAAGATGGCTGATGAAGGCGACCGCGGCGACGGATGCGCCGCTCGTAATGCCGATGATGTCCGGCGAAGCCAGCGGATTGCGGATAATGCCTTGCAGGATCGATCCGGCGACGGCAAGCCCTGCCCCGACGAGGAAGGCGGTTATGATTCTAGGAAGCCGCAACGACTGAATGACGATGTTCTGTTCCTCGGTACCGCCTCCGAACAGCGTTCGGACGGCGTCGAGCGGATGGATACGCATCTCCCCAAGCGCTATGCTCAGCAAGAATGCGACTGCGCTGGCAATGGCCAGGGCGATCGTCAGACCGACGGTCTTCTTGTGCAGGAACAGAGAGACGGGCAGCTTCTTGAGACGAACGTACGAATAATTCCTCATGATTGAACGCTTCCCTTCCTGGCGATGACGATGAAGGCAGGTATGCCGATGATAGCGGTCAGCACGCCGACCGGCAGCTCTTCCGGCTTGATGACGAATCTAGCGGCAATGTCGGCTAATAGAACGAGAATGGCCCCTAAGACGGCGCTATACGGAATAATCCATCGATAATCGTTGCCTGAGAACTGTCTCGCAATTGTAGGGATAATGAGTCCGATAAACCCGATAGGCCCGGCCACCGCGACGGAGCTTCCGGCGAGCGCGATGATGATCAAGCCTGCCGCCAGCTTGATGAATATCGTCTTCTGCCCAAGTCCTTGCGCCGTATCTTCGCCCATCGCGAGCACGTTCATATGCCTCGCGATCCAGAATATGGAGGCGGCCCAGCCGATGATCATTAACGGCGATACCGCTTTAAGCATGTCGAGCGATCTGCCCGCAACCGAGCCCGTTAGCCAGAACATCACTTCGTTCAAGCTTTGCGAGTTAATGACGAGCATGCCTTGCGTGAAGGAGGCGAAGAGCGCGCCGAGCGCCGAACCGGATAGGATGATCTTGAGAGGCGTTAGGCCGTCTCGTCCCAGCGAGCCTAGCAAGTAAACCGCTACGGCGGCGATCGCCGCGCCTGCTAAGGAGACGCCGGTCAATACCGGAAGCGAGCTTACGGAGAATAACGTCACGAACAGCACGATCATGAACGACGCGCCGAAGTTAATGCCGATGACGTTCGGATCGGCCAGCGGGTTTCGCGTCAGTCCCTGGATCAGCGATCCGGCGACGGCTAAGCTTGCTCCGACCGCCGCGGCGGTGAACGCTCTGGGAACGCGCGACGTTTGTACGATGATATGTTCATTAGAGTATTTATCGTAATCCGTAAACGAAAGGAAAACGTCCGACCAGCTGACAGGCATCGCGCCGTAAGCCATACTGGCGAACACGCATGCGATCAATACGATCATTCCGATGATGAGGCCGGCGCTCCTCGATAGATTGCCTGCGAATAGCCTTGCCATGAATAGCCGCTCCAGTCCCGCGACGAACGAAAGAATGAGCCGCATAGCTCATTCTTTCGTTCGTCGTTATTTATCGTCAAGCAAGCCTTAAAGGTCGAAGTAGAAGTACAGGTCGTCGAGCAGCATCATCGCCGCGGTTGCGCCGCCGGACATGTTCCAGGTAATGTCGTTGACTTTGTAGTACTTGCCGTTCTTAACCCCTTTGAGGTTCTCCCAGAGCGGGTTCTTCTGCCATTCTTGCTGGGACTTGAATTCGTTGCCTTCGCCGTAGCTGGACGTGATATCGAAGATAATGTCTCCGTCCATCAGCGGAATTTGCTCTTGCGTGGTCAAGTTGACGAGCACTTTGCTGCCGTCTTCCTGCTGCGCCTTCGGCCGTTTCAAGCCAAGCTCTTTGAAAAGAGTGCCCGCGAAGCCGGTAATGTAGAATCGAGCCGTATTGTCGTCTTGGAAGCGGATGATCGAAATTTCCTGGTTCGCTTTGTCGCCGATCTTCTTCTTGAAGTCCGCGACGCGTTTGTTCCAATTTTTCATGAAAGCATCGGCTTTATCTTCTTTGTTCACGGCTTTCGCTTCCAACTCCATGTTGGCTTTCCAACCGAACACTTCCTCGACGAAGAGGGTAGGAGCGATCGCGGACAGCTGGCCGTAAATTTTCTCGTGACGCGTCTTCGAGCCGATGATCAAGTCCGGCTTCAAGCCGACGATGGCTTCGATGTTCGGCTGCAGTTCGCTGCCCAGATTCTTGACGCCGCCCATATCCGCGCGGAGATAGTGATACCATGGCGTCTGAACCCAAGATTCGACGGCGCCGACCGGCTTAACGCCAAGCGTAAGGGTAATGTCGACTTGGCCGTTGAAGAGGACGACGACGCGCTTCGGTACGGACGTCAGCGTCGTCGAGCCCATCGCGTGCTTAAGCGTGCGCTTCGTCTCGATGCTGACCGTCTTCGTCGCGGCGTTATAGTTCACCCATACGCCGAACGCGTCTCCGATGAAGCGAACGGGCACGAGCGCTTTGCCGCTTTTCTCGGCGACTTCGGCCGCGAGCGTGACGGCTTTGCCGTCGATGGTCGCTTTATCGCTGCCGATCGTCACTACCGCCGTCGATTTGCCTTTCGTTACGGTGATCTTCTTCGACTTGGCGTCGGACTTCACGCTAGCGCCGATTTTGGCCGCGACGGTGTCCAGCTGGATCAGAGTCGTATTGTTGCTGGATTGGGGTTTCACGTTAAAACTGAGCGCTTTGCCGTCGACCGTGACTTTAATGGAAGCTTCGGCTGCAGCCGCGACCGGAACCGAGGCGAACACGAGCAGGAGCGATAAACCAAATACGAATGAACGGAACGAGGACTTCAACATGTGGCGATAGATCCACCTTTCGGTACGAGTTATTTGATAATGATTATCATTCGCAATAAGAATAGAACGAATGCCTAACTTTTGTCAAGCATAATCTTCCAACTACCAGCGGAGAGAATCGGCTACACGCCGGCTTTATCCGCAAGTTGACGGAACGCTTGGTACAGTTCGTAATCGATTTGCAGCATCGATTGAGCATCGATCGTATCGCCTTGGATCAGTTCGTTCAGCTTCGCTATTTTCTCATCGAGGAATTCGGCCATGTCCGGGATGGAGGAAGAGACGTCCGACTTCATCGCCTCCCAATCTTTCGTGATGCTGACGGAGACGTCCTTCATAAGAGCGGAGTCGCCGTTCTCGGCATGTTGCTTCAAATCCTTCACAAGCGAACGGATCTTCTCGATCGGCTCCTTGAGCTGCCCGGCTTTAGGGCTTTCCGCTGCCGTTTCCTCGTCCTTCAAGTTGTCCATAATCGAATCCGTAACCGCTTCGCCGACGGATACGTTGCTCTTCTCGGCTTCCTTGGCTTTGTTCGCGGGCTTCTTCGATTTAGAAGAAGGTTCTTCTTTCGGCTTGTCTGCGGCTTTCTCGGTTGGCTTGGGCGGTTCAACCTGCGTCGAAGGCGAATCGGCCTCTTGTTGCTCCGGTTGCTCGCTATCGATTGAATCGGTCGGCGAGCTTGCCGTTTCCGACGGCTCGGCGGATTGTTCCGTCGTTATGTATCTGCCGGACGTAGAAGTAGAACCGCAACCCGCCGCGAACGCTAGAAGCGCCAAGCTGGCTATCATCCATATTCGTTTCATCGGTCATTCACCTTTCCGTGCGCTAATGTGCTATAAAGCAGGAGTTCCATAGCTATTTTAGAGGAAAGGCTTGGGTTTGTCGAGAATGATTTTCATTCGCATTGACAGAGGAAGAAACCCCCAGTAGAATGGAATGGACAGAAGGAGCTGAGTCGGATGAACGCTTTGGAGACGCGGGATCTATCGGTGTCTTACGGCAAACAATATATTTTCCGGGATTTGAACCTGTCGATCGATAGAGGGAAGATTACCGCGCTGATCGGAAGCAACGGCTGCGGGAAATCGACGTTGCTGCGCACGATGGCGAGATTGTTGAAGCCGGAGCAGGGCAACGTGTTGCTCGAGGGACATAGCATCGCCTCGATGCCGACCAAAGAAGTCGCCAAGCGAATGGCGTTGCTGCCGCAAGGTCCGTCCGCGCCGGAAGGATTGACCGTGCTCCAGCTCGTCAAGCAGGGACGGTATCCTTACCAAAGCTGGCTGCAGCAATGGTCCAAAGACGATGAACATTACGTGAAGCAGGCGCTAGCGACGACCGGGCTGACGGATCTCGCGGAACGCAAAGTGGATTCGCTGTCCGGAGGCCAAAGGCAACGGGCCTGGATCGCCATGATTCTCGCGCAAGGCACCGATATCGTGCTGCTGGATGAGCCGACGACTTATTTGGATTTGACGCATCAGATCGAGGTGCTCGATTTATTGTTCGAATTGAACGCCAAGGAGCAGCGTACGATCGTCATGGTGCTGCACGATATTAACCTGGCTTGCCGATACGCGCACCATATCGTTGCGATCCAGGACCATAAGGTGTTCGCGGAGGGAGCGCCGGAGGAAGTCGTGACGGCCGGCATGATCGAGGCGGTATTCCGAATGAAATCGCGTATTATCCCGGACCCGCTGTTCGGAACGCCGATGTGCGTTCCGTACGGCAACGGCAGAATCATAGAATGAACGCGACAAAGCGGCTTGCCTGAGCAAGCCGCTTTGTCGTTTCCGTATTTAGTGAGCGTGCGACTCCAAGTATTGATCGAGCCGCTGTTCATCGGAGATTAGCGGACACGTATAGCAATAGCCCCGGTCTTCGTCGGGAAGCTTGTAATTCAGGCAACAGGCTTTGCGGATGATGATTTTCCTACCTTCGTTCAGAGGATCGTCTATCGAGCGAAATTCGCATGAGATGGGATTGGCCGATTGCCCGGGCAGCCATGCAGGGCTTGACCGGGCCGTCGCGTATTGGAACCAACGTTCGATGCGAGCGCCCGTATCGGAGGAACAATCCGCTAGCCATTCTTGCTTCCAATAAGAGATGGCGTATGCGATCGTATGCCATAACGCCGGTCGCGATACGCCTGAAGAAGCAGCGACTAAGGCGATCAATGGCGCTGCATGCTCATGGAACAAGTGACGAAGATAGGCATCGTCCTTATCGTCGATTCCTTCCGCAGGCGCTTCGCTGATCAGATAGAACTTCATGTTCGCTCCGGACTGCACGAGGCGCATATTGCCGAAGGCCAGGTTAAGCGGATAACGATAATGGATCCAAGCGTAGACGGCTCCCGCGAAGAGCGGGCAGTACCGCTTGAAGAATAACGTTGCCGTCGTTCTCGGGTCGTCGCTTTCCAATTGCTCGCCGAATCGGTCGAGAAGCGCGGACAGTTGGTCGGCGGCATCTTCGCCGGCGAACGAGTATACCGTCGCGGCGCCATCGGGCGCAGCGAATAAGTACTTATGGCGACTGGCTAATAGATTCGGGTCGAAGGGAAGCATCGGTACACTCCTAACGTTAAGCAACGATTACCATTAATAATGATAATCGTTCTCAACGTTAGTTGTCAATGTTTGGATTGCGATGTACGGGATTTGACCCGCTATTACGCGTCGTCTCTCGAAGCCAACAGCTCGCTTACCGTTACGAGCCGGTAGCCGGCCTCGATCAGTTCAGGGACGAGTATCGATACCGCTTTAAGCGAGGAGGAACGATTCCCGAATCCGTCGTGGTAAATGAAGATGCTGCCGTTACGGACATGAGCGCGAGACGTATTCAAGATATGATCCGCGCTTGTCGCATCCTCCCAGTCCGTGGAGTCCGTGTTCAGCGCGTTAATGATCGAATAGCCGCGCTGCGCGCAGGCCTCGAGCAGGTCGTCGTTCACGTCGAAGTACGGAGGGCGGAAGACGCTAGGGTTACTTCCCGTTACCCCTGCGATCAACTGATCGGAGCGGGAAAGCTCTGCGAGCTGCTCTTCTTTCGAGAGCTTCGACATGAAAGGGTGAGAATAGGTGTGATTGCCTATTTCGTGTCCTTCCTCGAACGTTTTCCTCGCCAACTCCGACTGCTGCTCGATATGCGATCCGATGAAGAAGAAGGTCGCCTTCGCTCCATGCTTCCGAAACACGTCTAGAAAGAGTGGGGTCCATTCGGGATTCGGCCCGTCGTCGAACGTGAACGCAACAAGCTTCTCTTTGGTCGGCACTTCGTTGTAACTCGCTGCTTTTACCATTCCTATCTCTCCCTCGGGATTTCGCGTTTATAGCTGCTTCTTTATTATACATGAGACAAAACTCCCGCCGCTAATTTTTGTTCTTGTTTATCCCGGCACCTCTCGATTGTCGTTAATACCCGATAATATCCCCGTTTTTTCCGGAATCTAGCAACCACATCGTTCCAATTCGCGTCTAATATGTTGGGGTGAACAGAGATGTCGAAATTAATCAAACTAATCGCAACGGCGAGCGTAATCTCATTGATAATCGGAGGCTGCGCGGACAAAGAACAGAACCAATCGGGGAAGACGCCGGCGGAATCGGTGAGCCCAAGCGGCATGGTCGAAGCGACCGCGGACTCCGACGATCCCGATCCGTTGCCGACGGAAGGGACGGAATCGGATACGTTCAAGCCGATCGCGGCGGTTCAAACTTCGGCGGAATCTCCGGACGGCCAATACGTCATCGAAACTTACGGCGAGAACCAAGTCGTTACGGCAGCCGGGCTGTTTCCGGTCGAGGGCATTCGCCTTATCGATAAAGCATCGGATAAGCAGATCTGGTCGAAGGAAGGGTATTATCAACAGGAATTTGAATGGTCGCCGGACAGCCGTCGCGTATCCGTCTATCACGAAGCGCGCATATGGGGAGATACGGTCATCGTAGACACGGCGGATGGTTCGGAGATGACGATCCCGGGCATTGAGGAAGTTCGCGGACAATGGAAAGGCGAGTCTACGGTCTCGGATAATCGCCCGGACCCGTATTTTAAAGTCGCGGATTGGTTGGACGATACCTGCGTGAACGTGACGTTCACTTGGGTTGGACAGAAGTTCGAAACGTACGGCGGCAATTATGTTTATGATATCGTCAAGCGCCGGATTCTCGATTTGAACGTTCAAGAATCGCCCGAGTCCGAGAGTGCACCCGAGCCTACGGAGTCGCTGGTTGCCGCGCTGCCGGATCACGATATCTACTTATACGGCTCATACGGAATTGAGAACGGCGTGCATCTGCACGTGGGAGATCGCGTATACGCGTACGACTGGGTGTATACGACCCCGAGGCAAATTATGCCGGTCATGGACGTACAGGATTACGACAAGGACGGCAAGGAGGAGCTCTTCGTCGGTCTGAACGTCGGTTCCGGCACGGGCTACGCCGTCGATGAACTGCATATCGTCGAGATTAACGATAACCCTGTTAAGGACGTCGTTTTCCAGGAGCAGGATTACTTGAAGCAACTCGAGCTGGCCGGGATCGGGTTTCGAACGGCAACGGAGTCGGGCGAGCTGATCGGCGAAATCAAGATAGGCAACCAAATCTCTAAAGTCAGCTTAAAGGATTATCAATCGGACGATGACAAGTTCATTCAAGATCTAATATCGTTTAGCAGCATCGTTCATTTTTATGCGGAGAACGATCGATTGAAGGCCCGCTTCGGCGTCGGAGTGTTCATGGAAAATGCTGCGCCTCCGTTTTTCATCGGTTACCTGAACGCGGATATCGCATACGAAGCAGGCAAGTTCACGATGGCGAATTACAAGTACGCGCGGAGCGACGAATAGGCGATTGTTGCGAATGGAAGACCCCTGCCGCGGGTATCTTACTTGCGCGGGGGTGGAGCACATATGTCGACGGATGTCGTTAAACCGGACTTGACGCCGGTGCCGATCTGGCGTTGCCGAGACCAGGCGTGCAAAGCGTGGATCAGGGAAGAGCTGGCGGATTCGCCTTCTCCGGTATGTCCGCTGTGCAAAGGGACGATGGTGCGGGGAATCAAGCATTTGCCCAAACTGATCAAAAAGCATAAAGCCGCGAGGAAACCGAAGGACACGGCCGATTCGTGGTAAGCTAGCCATTATTTCATTTGCGTTCCAGAAAAGCAGCCCTCGGGCTGCTTTTCTTTGCGAGCGGGAAGTCGGAGTGATGTGACCTGCAAAAGTACAGGTACTGTCCTATACGGATATTCACCTCGAGTAATGCCTGCAAAAGTACATGTATATTAGCTCTATTGAACTTCAAATAGTCATTTAATTGAGGAAAGAATGTACTATTGCAGGTCATTCCTGTTTTCGTACTAACATGCGATTAGATAGATGTACTGTTACAGTTACTATAGGCACTGGATCGCACCACGGTTCACCTCGTAACGAACGATCTTCTGACCGGATGCGCCGGTTACAGCCGTGAAATAACCTTTGGAACATAGGGATTGCAATGCATGAACAGCGGTACGATGATTGATGAGAAGATGTTTCTCTGCGTCGATTGGACGAATAGGACGCGCGAGTTGGAAAGCGAGCCGGATCAGTTCTTTTTCGGATAGACTCATTCTCTGTGGATTTGGCGTTTGCGTACGGTATCTGCTCATGATCATTCGAAGCAACGTAACGCAAACATCGGGACGATTGGCAACGTCGTCGTAGAAAAGGATATGACCTGATATCCCATTGCGGTTAAGAAGGATTCCCGGTTTAACTCATTGCAATATTTCTGCCTATCCATGTCGCGAACGTGCGGACCGAATCCTTTGATCTCGATGATTAGTTTCACGGCAAGCGTTATCCATGCAAAGTCGCAAAAATAGGATTGTCCTCGCCAATCGAGTACCTCGTATTCGGGATGCAAATTCTCGAAGTGGCCTTGAAGCTCCCACCAAACCCTGTGACAAAATTGTTTCTCGGCCTCTCGATGTCCTCGCTCCAGTCTTCCCTTGCGTTCACCGGAACGTTTAGAAAGATGATATTGAATAAAGGCATGATGAGCTTGTTCGAATGACACGATCTGTTGCACCTCCATAATGAAAAAACGTCCCTGCTCCTAAGAAGATGGAGCGGGACGTTCTTCGTCTCGTTGGTGGTATTGTAGCGCAGTATCGTTGGTTTGACTAGGCATTACTGTGTAATTACTGCAAAAGTGCAGTTCATTGAACAAACAGGTATTGCTGATTTCTAGTTACTGCAAAAATACAGGTGAATGACGCATTGTTGGTTGAAAGTTGGGGTTTTCGGATGATTAACGGTATTATTGCAGGTATTTACCTCTAGATTCACACCTGAGGTTCAGATGACTGCACTTTTGCAGGTATCAAACGTGTAGGGTCAGGTTCAAGCTTCATGCTCCGAGCCATCGGTACAACCTGCTGCGATTAACCGCCCCTGCCGCGTGCCAACGGCACGACCGCAGACGCGATCAGGCTGCCGAACAGCAACAAGATGCCGGAGGTCTGAAGGGCGTCCGGGCGGTAGCCGGTTACGCCGATATCGAGCAGGATGGCGACCGCGGGGTCGACGAATACGAGAAGTGAGACGGCGTAAGACGGCAAGCGGCGAATGCTCCGGAAAAATAACAAATAGACGAGGCCGGTGTGCAAAATCCCGGTTACGACGGCGTACGTCCATTGTTCCGAATGCAGCTCGCGGTATGCGGAGAAATGAACGAACGGCAGCAGCAAGAGCAGCCCGACCAGCATTTGAACCCAGGTCGTCGCATACACGCTAGCGTGCTTAATGCTCTTGCCGATTAGCATCGTCGCCGCGTAGAACACGGCTGCGGCGACGCCGTACAACATCCCTTCCCAGCTCCGGGAAGAAGCATGAACGCCGTCGGTGCCCATAATAAGCACCGTTCCGGCGAAGCAGCCGGCAAGGGCGAGGATCGACGTTAGCGTCAATTGATCCCGGAACAGAAAGCTGCCTGCCACGATAACGATGAACGGCGCCAAATGATAGAGCGATATCGAGATCGTCACCGATACGAGCATGAACGCTTTGAACAAAAATACCCAGTTGAGCAGATTCGTAACGCCGCATAGGACGATCAGGAACGTTTCTTTAGGCTGCCATCGTTCTTGGCGATAGCTTCCCGTTAAGAGCCAAGCGCCGAGCAGCAGCGCAAGAGCGCAGACGCAGCGGATGAACACGAGCTCGATCGCAGGAAGTCCCGCATGCTGCGAGAAGAAGCCGATCGAACCGAATATCGCCATCGCTAGCGAGAGTTGCAGAAGAGCGGACTTATTCATTGGTGTTCTCCTAGATGACTGGTATGCTAGATTTACAACCTCATCTATTATCGCATAAGGAGAATCGCCGATGAAGTTAGAAGTGATCGCGGTCAGCGTGCGGGATGCCATCGACGCCCAGCGGTTCGGTGCCGACCGAATCGAGCTGGTGACGGGAATAGCGGAAGGCGGCTTAACGCCTAGCGCGGGAATGATCGAGCGGGTCGTCGCGAAGGTCGGTATCCCTGTGAACGTCATGGTCCGACCGCATAGCCGTTCGTTCTGCTACGACGAAGACGACGTGGACGTCATGCTGCGAGATATCGCCCTTGTTCGCCAAGCGGGGGCGGCCGGGATCGTCATCGGCGCGCTGACGCCTGACGGCAAGATCGACGTCGCGCTGCTAGAACGGCTGCTAGCAGCCGCATCCGGCCTGGACGTGACGTTCCACCGCGCGTTCGACGAGACCGCCGACCTGTTCTCCTCGCTGAACGTTCTCAAGGAGTACCCGCCGATCAGCCGTATTCTTACGTCCGGCGGCACAATTCCCGCGCCGCAGGCGATGCCGCGCATTCGCGAGTTGAATGCGGCTGCAGCTCGCACGCATCTGCGCATTCTCGCAGGCCACGGACTGACGCCGGCATCGCTCGAATCGTTCCTGCGAGAGACCGGCGTGCCGGAAGTGCATTTCGGCTCCGCGGTTCGCCAAGACGGGACGTTCCGCAGTCCGATCGACGGCGCGAAGATGGGGCGGGTGCGGTCGATTCTGCGATCGTTAGAGCATCGGAGCTTTTAATGCGATCTCCAGATTCTGAATATCAAGCTGGAACTGCTCCTTCATGTTCCACGGCCGGTACCATCCGCGTTCGATCATGTAAGTCGAGATCCGTTCGTGAAGATCGATCGCGTCCTCCAACTGGCGGGTCAGCATCGCTTTGATCTCCGGGGTGCCTGCTTCGGTCAACGCCATGGCATAATTGCGGACGCCGCTCTTGGCGCTGATGAGCAGGTCGGAGGCGATCACCTGGTCGGTCAGCGCGCCCATCCCCGTGAAATATTCGAGAATTCTATTCATACGCCGCCCAGCTCCTGCTCGCCGGCTCGCTGCAGAACCGTTCTCAGCTCTTCCAAGTGACGGGTGGATAGATCGACGTCCAGCCGCAGGATCGCTTTAAGCTCCTTGTCGGATACGAGCGCGTCCATCGTCTTGGATTTGGTCATGCAGATCGTTTTGAAAGCCGCTATTTCGTGGACTTCAAGTGTTTCATGCAAAGCGTAAGGCATAGGCCGTCCTCCTCTTTAAGGTTTCAACAATACTTTGATGCAATCGTCCTGCCGCGTATCGAACAGCTCGTAACCCCGTTTGGCATCGCTCAGCGGCATGACGTGGGTCACGATGTCTCCGGGATCGATGCGGCCGCTGTCGATCAGCTCGTACATATGCGGCATGTAGTGGATGACCGGAGCTTGTCCCGTTCGAATGTTAACGTTCCTCTGGAAAATATCGCCGAGCGGAAAACCGTTGTACCGTCCCCCGTAAACGCCCGTAATTTGAATCGTCCCGCCTTTGCGAACGGCTTGGGACGCGATAACGAAGCCTCCCAGCGCGCCGCCGTGAAGCTTCAGCCCCGACGCGACGGATTCCAGAGGGGACATCTTGCCGCTCATGCCCGTGCAGTCGATGACGACGTCGGCTCCGCCTTTCGTCATCTCCTTGATCACGTTGCCGACGTTCTCGAACGCTCCCGCGTCTACGATTTCCACTTTGTTCGTTCTCTTCGCGTGATTCAGGCGATAACCGAGATAGTCGACGGCGATCACCCGTTTCGCGCCTTTAAGCCAGGCGAATTTCTGCGCCAAAAGCCCGACGGGACCGCAGCCGATCACCACGACCGTATCGCCGTCCTTCATCCCGGAATTGTCGACGCTCCAATAAGCGGTCGGCATCGCATCGGCGATGAGGCATAGCTTCTCGTCGGTTAACTCGCTGTTCTCGGGAATTTTGAAATTCGTAAAATTAGCGAACGGAACGCGCAAATATTCCGCTTGCCCGCCCGGATACCCTCCGGTCGTGCCGGTATAGCCGAAGAATCCGCCCATCTCGCCGTTGTCGTTCGAATTGTCGCATTGGCTCTCCAAATGATTTTTGCAGTAGATACATTCCCCGCAGGCGATCGTGAAAGGGATGACGACGCGGTCGCCCTTCTTCAGCTTCGTCACGCCCGGGCCGACTTCCTCGACGACGCCCATCGGCTCGTGGCCGATGACGTAGTCCTCCTGCAAATTCGGGATCATACCGTGAATCAGATGCAGATCCGAACCGCAAATCGCGGTCGTCGTTAATCGAATGATCGCATCGTCGGATTTGACGATCTTCGGATCGGGCACTTCCTTGACGGCGACGTTCTTAATGCCTTGATACGTTACGGCTTTCATGCTTGGGCACCTCCGAGTCCTTCGTCGGGCGTTCGGTCGAACATTCCTTTCCGGCTCGTGTCCTCGGGGAACATATTCATGCGGCAGATCTCTACCGTATTCCGGGCGGATAGCTGGTCGAGCTGATATTGCTCCTTTAGTTCGTACGGGTGAAACCACTTCTTGCGGACCATGAGCTCGGAGATTTCTTGATGCATCGCGATGCCTTGGAAGAGCTGGGCGCGGAAGAACGCCCTTAGCTCCGGCGTAGCAGCTTCAGTCAACGCCACGGCCATGTTCCTGACGCCTACCTTGGCCCGAGTCAGGAAATCCATGGCGAAAGTCATATCCGCCATCTCGGGTAAATTCAATGAATTGCTCGGATCGAGCGCGTCCATCGTGCCTGTCACCTCAATTTAGAATCGGAGTCGGCCGGCTCGCCGGCACGGGTGCTTCGAACGGCGCTCGGGCATATATCGCTTGCAGCTCGGCGAGCGCCTCCATCGATTGGCGTACGTCTTTCTCCATTAACGCTTTGAGTTCTTGATCGAACACCAAGCCCTGCATGAATTTGGAGCTCGCGAGACAGAGCGTCTTGAAATTGATCGCTTCATGGACCTCGAGCGATTCGTGAGCCGCTAAAGGCGTTAATTGGCTAATGATGAATCCTCCTCCATAGTTGGCTACCGGACGTAGGATATCCATCCTCTCGTTAGCTATGCGAAAGCGACTTTTTTATGAGTTTTTAGTTTGTAAAAGGAAGTCGGTCATTGACAGTTTTTAGGTGGAACAGTAGGCTATTGGTAGGCTAGAAAAGATAATTTACGAGAATAGGAGCTGCGATCATCGTGAATGCTGGGCGCGACAGGGACGAAAAGCTTTTTTGGATTATTGCCTTAACGATTGTTGCGATTTCGATCGGTATTGCGCTTATCGTCTCCGCGGTGCGGGATAAACCGGCCAAAACGGACGATGCCCAAGAAGACGGAATTCGGTACGAGATGATAAGCAAGACGGGAGAAGAGGCGTTCGATTATAAAGATTTGCAGCATTGGAAGATCGAAATCGGGGGAGGGAAATAAAGAGAGAATCGGAGTCTATTATTTGTTCGATATGCCGGACGCAGATTGGGACGTGCTAAACGAATAAAATAATGACAAACGGCCGAGCGGATGTTACACCGCTCGGCCGTTCTATTGTTATTAGTTGTTGTAAGGGTCGATCGTCTGGATGGTGCCGTCCGGATTGTACTTCAATTCGGTAAACTTCACCGAACGTTTGTTGTCGATGCCGCCGGACAAGGAGCTGTCGTGATAGAACAGGTACCATTTGTCTTTGAATTGGACGATCGAATGGTGAGTCGTCCATCCGATAACCGGAGTAAGGATAACGCCTTGATAGACGTAAGGCCCCGTCGGATTTTTGCTGATCGCGTACACCAGCTTGTGCGTCGAACCGGTCGAGTAGGACAAGTAGTAATAACCGTTATACTTATGCACCCAAGGACCTTCGAAATATCTGCGATCTTCGTCGCCGGCCGTCAGCGGTTTGCCGTCTTCGTCAACGATCGAAATTTCATGCGGCGCGCTCTTGAACGACAGCATATCGTCGCTCAGCTCGGCTACGCGAGGTCCGAGCGCCGGTTCGTTGCCGGTCGGACCATTCTCGTCCGGCAGGAACGTGCCGGTCTGCCACTTCTCCAGCTGGCCGCCCCACAGACCGCCGAAGTACATGTACGACTTGCCGTCGTCGTCGACGAATACGGCAGGGTCGATGCTGAAGCTGCCCGGAATATAGTTCTCCTCGGCTTTGAACGGACCGGATGGGGACTCGCTCGTCGCTACGCCGATTCTGAAGATTCCTTCCTTGTCTCTAGCAGGGAAGAACAGATAATAGGTATTGTTCTTGAACGCGGCATCCGGCGCCCACATTTGCTTGCTGGCCCACGGAACGTCGCGAACGTGAAGCGCTTCGCCGTGATCAACGCATGGCGCGCCTTCGTCTTCCATGGACAGGACATGGTAATCTTCCATATCGTATTGGTCGCCGTTGTCGTTAATCACGTTATCATTATTGAGATCATGGGAAGGGTAAATATAAATTTTACCTTCGAATACGTGAGCGGAAGGATCCGCGGTATACATATGCTTGACGAGCGGTTCATTACGTTTTGTAGCGTCTGCCATCTAGGTTCCTCCTTAGTCTGTACCCATTTTGAAGAATAGGAGCATATCCATCCTATAGTATCAAACAAGGAGGAAGTTTTAACCCTACAAAAATTAGTTTAACACCTAAAATGTTTAGAATATTCGCGGCACGGCAGCAGAACGCATGCGAGCCGTGACGGCTAGGTGAGTCGTCAAAAATGAAATCGCTTTAATAATGATACATTTTGTATTGACACCGATCGAAATGTAGCATAATGTTGAGATGTTGGATACGTTTTGTATCAAATAGGGATGAGTTCAGGACTATACGATAAAGAGTTGCACCGACTCGCAGGCCTATGCCGTTGTATCTATTTTGTCAGAATTTGAGGTGATAGAATGAGTTTGGGGGCGCGTCTAAGGACGTTGCGGCATTGCCGAAGAATATCTCAAACAGAGGTTGCGCAGTACATCGGCATTACGCGCTCGGCTTATAGCCACTACGAGAGCAATAACCGGCAGCCCGTATACGAGACGATCATCAAGCTTGCCGCATTCTTTAATGTATCCGTCGACTACCTGCTTGTCGGGGAGGACCCGCAGGCGGTCAAGGAGCCTTCCGAAGAACAGGATTTGAACGAGATTCTGTATCTGCTCAAACGGATGGACGGAGAGATGAAGAAGAGATCGATCCATATGATTAACGCATTAGTCAAGGAATCGTTATTGAACGCTAAGAAGGAAGGTTAATACGCGCTCGTTGAAAGCTTCCGGCGTATCGGCGTTCGCGCAATGGCCGGCTCCCGGCAACATCGCTAACCGGCTGTTCGGCTCGACCGCATGCCATTCTTCGGCTGCCTCGCGCGCTAGCGGAAGATCATGTTCGCCCACCATGATGAATAAGGGGTAAGCAACGGCGCTGTCTTGTCTGCGGAACAATCGATCGATGCCCGACATGGCCGCGAACGATTTGCGCTCGAATCGGAGGATGCCGCGTTCGAATAGCGATCTGCACTGATCGGTGTAGCAGGATACGTTCAGCACGTAGTTTCTGAATTTGCGCATGGATAATACAATATACCACAACCACTTGATACCCTCTCGGCGCTGCGCTTTCTTGATTTTATCCGACGGCCGATGAATGGAGTAACCCCCGACTACCGTAACGGAACGAACACGCTCCGGATAGCGATCGGCGAACGCTTGCGCGATTAGTCCTCCCAATGAAACGCCGATTACATGACATTCCTCGACGCCGTTCCAGGCGAGAATACTTTCGACGATCGCCGGAGCATCCTTCAGCGTCACTCGGGTACCCTTGGTCACCGTATCCCCGTGCCCGGGCATATCGATGGAGATTACCCGATACCGCTCCGAGAAAGCCTTGATCTGGTGCTCGAAGATATGCCGGTCAGCGAACGCGGGGTGAAGCAGCACGATGGCTGGGCGATCGCTCGCACCCGCTATCTCGTATGCGATTTGCGCGGATTGGTAGTTCCCCGTTCTTGACTCTGCTCTTGTCATTCTCTACGCTCTTCCTTCCTAAGAGATTCCAATGTTCCAGCTTATAGGTAAATTCACCTCTATCATATCAGTGATTGAGGACAATGCTCAATGATATGAGCGGATCATGAACTTATGCCGCCATCCCGGCGGCATAAGCGAGAAAGCAGTATTTATCGGCATCTCTCGCCGAGTGCCTCTACCTTGCGAAGCCAACTTGTGCGCTTGTCGGCGTTCGAAGTCTTGACGGGTCCGAATCCCGATACGCGAACCGGAGCGATTCCGCAAAATTGCAGGACGGCGCGTTTCATTAGAATATGGCCGGCGTTGCGCATGAATAGACGATAATACCACACCGGGGAATCCATTGTGACGAGTACTCTTGCCGATCTTCCTTTAAGCAGCTTGTTATATAGTAACGAGTTCGGTTTGGACTTAAAGGCGAAGCCGGGGAGCAACGTTCTGTCCAGGAAGCCCTTCAGGATGGCCGGCATGGATCCCCACCAGTTTGGATAGACGATCACGAGATGATCTGACCAGGTTATCGTGGCTTGAGCGCGCAGCAGGTCGGGTTCCAACTCGGTACGCTCATGATAACCGTGCTTCAAATTCGGATCGAAGCTAAGCTGGCTAAGATCCAGACAACGGACCTCGGCGCCTTTACCCCTCGCGCCTTGCGCATAAGCTTCCGCTATTGCGTGGCAATAGCTGTCCGGGTACGGGTGGCCTATAATGATCGCAATCTTCTTACTCACAGGTCATTCCTCCTCATTCGTCCGCTCCCCATCAATCGCTTAGACATGATAAGATAGCTTTGTCATCATAGTAACGGGAATGCGGGTTAATCCGAATGATCATTCGCGCGAACGAATTGATCGGAAACGCGAAGCGAAGGTGGAGTACGTGTGAACGGCGATAAAGGGGTTTCAATATCGTTGTTGTATCCAATTATGAAAACGATGGCGGCAGAAGGATACGATTGGAACGAGTTTTGTGAGGCTGCGGCTATCGATCCGGATTTGGCGCTGGATGCGGAAGCCCGGTTGTCGACCGAAGACTTCCAACGCGTCGTGTATACAGCCGTTCGGTTGACTGGCGACGAGATGTTCGGTTTGCATCAGGGGAATCGGACGTCGATCTCAGATCTCGGGGTCCTAGGTTATGTCATGATGCACTCCGAGACGTTAGGCCACGCAATGGAGGCTACGAGGAGATATAATGAGACCGTCTGCAGCGGTTTTCATGTCGAGCTCGAGGTAGAGGGCGACGATGTCGTCGTGGCTCTGGAACTCGGCAGTGTGCATCATGCGAAGAGCCGTCACTGCATCGAGGATATGACGGCGTCCTTCTATAAGACGATGCTGGATTTGACTTGCCGGGCGGTCCCGCTCAAGGAGGTGCAATTCGTTCATCCATCGCCGAATCGACCCAATGAATATGCAGCCGTCTTCGGAATTCAGCCGGTATTCGAGAGCGCTCGCAACGCGCTTACGTTCTCCGGCGACATACGGAATTATCCGATTGTCGGATCGGATGCACGGTTGCTAAGCATATTCAGAGGAATGGCCGAGGACGTGCTAGTCAAGCTCGCAAGCGACGCAACCCTATCGGATAAGCTGCGAGCTTGGATCGTGCAATGTATGCCTACCCACTATCCGACGTTAAAGCAAGCGGCCCAAGCGATGCTCATGAGCGTTAGGACGCTGCAGGATAAGTTGAAGGCCGAGCATACAACTTACAATCGTCTCGCGAACGAGGTGCGCAAAGAGCTGGCCATTCGATATTTGGCGCAGCCGAATTACGCGATCGGAGAAATCGCGTACCTGCTGCATTTCTCCGAGCCGAGTGCTTTTCAGTCCGCGTTCCGCAGGTGGACGGACACCGCCCCCGGGGAATACCGGCAGCGGGCTTGGATGGCAGGCTCGCGGTTAGTTAATCAGGCATAGGCTTCAGCACAATCACAAAAAGGTGGAGCAAGGAATTCCTTGCTCCACCTTTGTTGACGTTACCGACGTTATTGCGCGCCTGCCGGATACGGGTACTGCGACGAATATCCGCTGAACTGCTGGTACGTCGTCTGCAGCTTCTGCTGTTCCTCGGCCTCGAGCTTGTACCAGCCTTTCTGGAACATGAGATTGTACATCTCGCGCGCGCTTTGGTGTGTTTCGTTCAAGATGCGCTGGAAGTCGGCATGCAGTTCATTGTGGCTTGCTTCCTTGACGGCGATATTCAGGCTGTCGGTCAAGTATTTGCAGGTGCTGAGCGCGTCGTTCAAGTAATCCCGGTCGTTCATCTCCGGACTCTTGACGGTTGGAAGCTGCCCCGTCTGAGGATTCGCGATTTGATTCTGGCTTTGGGTAGGCATCGGTTCGTTCCTCCTTCTTAATGCGGCATCTGCTGTGCCTGCTGCTGCGGCAAGCCGGCCATGGCGGTATTGTTGTCGACTTGCAGGTGCTTCAGCAACTGCTCGTAGTGCGCTTGGTGCATCCGGCCCGCGCCGTCGAGCGCTTGCTTGATCTGCGGGTCCTTGGCTTCCCCGGCGAAATGATGCAGTTTCTTGAACGCGTTCAGCTCCCAAGACAGCGCATCCTTCAGATAGGATAAGTCTTTCGTCGTAATGACCCGCGGCGGGAACGGAATCGGCACGCTCGCTTGTCCGGCGTTCATACTCGTATTCGGCGTCATACAAAGCTCCTTTGAATGGTGATGTTGGCGAATTTAGAATTTGCCATCGAAGCCGTAATTATCCGAACTGGAACCGTTTCGACACGAAGCCGTCACAACATCCGCGCGCTTTCCTTAACATTTTCCATGTCTATGAGCGGGACGATGGTGGTATAATTCCGTTCATATGTGGAATATGCAGGATGGGGCGAATAGACAGCATGAAAAAAGGTTTATTATACGCGATAGCGGCTTACACGATATGGGGACTGCTCCCGTTATATTGGAAATGGTTCGAGATGATCGGCGCGGGAGAAATTCTATCCCATCGAATCGTATGGTCATTCGTATTCGTCGCGGCTTTGATCATCATCCAGCGCAGGTGGAAAGACATCCGCGCGATCGTCGGCAATCGGGCGACACTGTTGACGCTGACGGTAAGCAGCCTTCTCATTACTTCGAACTGGCTCATTTTCATCTGGGCCGTCAACAACGGTCACGTCATCGAGACGAGCTTAGGATATTATCTGACGCCGCTTATTAACGTCGTGCTGGCAATCGCATTCTTGGGCGAGAAACCGACGCTGGGCCAATGGGCGGCGATTGCGCTCGCGGGTTCGGGAGTGCTTCTGGTCGCCATCGATTACGGCAGCTTCCCTTGGGTCTCGTTGTCGCTCGCTTTAAGCTTCGGACTATATGGCCTCGTGAAAAAGCGGATGAAAGTAGACGCGACGGACGGCTTGTTCTTGGAGACTGCGGTTGTCGTGCCGCTGGCGCTTATCTATTGGGCATACATCGGTTCTTCGCATGAGTCGCAAGCATGGACTTTGCCGACGGGAACCTTCCTCGCGTTGTTGGTGTCAGGCGTGGCTACTGCCGTGCCGCTATTGTTTTTCGCGAGAGCGGCGAGCAGACTTCCTTTGTCGATGCTCGGCTTCATTCAATATATCGGGCCTACTTTGACGCTCGGGTTAAGCGTATTCGTGTTCAAGGAGACGGTTACGCCGGTGCTGCTGATTAGCTTTACGCTGATTTGGTCGGCATTGATCGTCTATGCCTGGGCTTCGGTCCAATCGGCTAGATCGCTGCGGACGGCGTAAGCGACTGCCGAACAATGGCGTCTATGGTATTTTCTTCATGATCACGGTATGATGAATGAAGTTAATTTCGGTGCGATTTCGAGTAGGAAGGAGCTAGAGGAATGAGCGGCGCACACCGCACGGAACGGCAACTCTCCGAGGATTCCGACCCATCCGGTTTTTGGCGCGAACGGCTGGAACAGACGATTAGTCTCAAGGCGTTATGGCTGCTTATGGATCGCCTGCTTGAACCATCGCCGAACGCGGAATTGGACGATGAGCTTGTCGATCTAATCTTGCGTAAATCACAGGCGTTGCTGCGCGCGGATCGGGAACCGATCCAGTCCGGGAAAGCGCTGCATGATCGCGTAGGCGGATTGGCGCGGATCTACGGTGAGTTCGCCAGTGCGAAGGCTCGTTTCGAGGCGATGATCGCGGTTACCCTGCTAGGCAGGCTGGAGCTGAACCACCTGACGAGTTCCGAGCTTGAATGCTTAAGAACGATCGTCTTCGAGCCGGTCGCCAGGCTTGGCATTGCCCTTGCCGCCGAGGAACAGGATCGTTGGCAGGTAATTGAAGCGCTCTGCTGCATTATGGACAGCCGGATCTATAACGAGAAGGATATCGTATCCAAACTGGATAACATGAAGGTCCCCCAGTTCGATCTTACGCAGAAGCTTCTTCGCAGATTACTTTGGGACCATCTGGACTACTCGCAATTTCGAAGAGTCATATACGCCTTCTACATACGGTTAAGCTCGCGGCATTCGAAGCTCGGTTACGGGGATTTCGAATACGGCGAGATGCTGTCCTACGTCTACGATTTCGGCAGCCGGAGCAGCGTCGTATACGAGTTCATGGCATGGAAAGCCGCCAATCCGATTCAGCTATCCTCCAGCTTCGAGCAAGCGCTCGTTCACTTTTTCGATTTCGAAGGCCGAGGCACGCTTAAGGACGGCGCCATCCGCCGAACGCTGCTTTCGTCTAACAATAAACCATTCAATGAGCTCATTCGCGGCATATGGCTGGAGCAATCCGGCATCGTGACGAGGTTTGCGCACAAATACGGGAAAAAGCTCTTGGTCTCGCTCGTGCTGGCTGCAGCGGCAACGCTCGTCTGTATCCTAGCGTATAAGCACTGGCTAGAATGAGCATGGCCGTACCTTATGGGCGGATCGTGACCCTCGTGCCGACCGGGACAAGCGACTGCAACAGCAACACGTCTTCATTGTACATTCGTACGCAGCCATGACTGACCAACCTGCCGATCGATGCGGGATCGTTCGTGCCGTGAATCCCATAATGAGGCTTGGACAAGCCCATCCAGAAGGCTCCGAAAGGACCTCCGGGATGGGCTTGTTTGTTGATAATCGTAAATTCTCCGGAGGGAGTTTGCGTCAGCATTCTGCCGATTCCTACCGGAAATCCTCGCACGACGGTGTTGCCATCCAGCAAATACAGCTGTCGATCCGACAGATCGATGATGATTCGGTAACTCGGCATACGTCACTCTCCTTTGGTAATCAGCATATTCGCGAAAACCATGGAATTAGCCATCATTTCGGTAAAATCGCGCATTGGGCTGCCTATCGATGAACTTCATAATGAAGCTATACCATCGATAGAAAGCGGGGAGAAACACCTGAGCTGGAGAGTGGAAGAGAACGCGTTCGATCCGGATCGGATCGCCATGAACGGCAACAAGTTCATGATCGGCAATGGAGCGATCGGATACAGGGGAACGCTGGAGGAGTTTGCGAAGGAGCAATTGACCGCAAGCACGGTGGCGGGACTATACGACAAAGTCGGCGACGGATGGCGCGAGCCGATTAACGCGCCGAACGGATTATACACGCGGATCGAGTGCGATGGAGAGCCGCTAAGCGTACTGCATTCGGAGATCGCGGGGCACTCGCAATCGCTTAACCTTGCGGAGGCGAGCTTCAGCCGGAATACGCTGTATTCGGCGAAGTCCGGCGGTACGGTCGAGGTCCGTTCCGAACGGTTCGTCAGCATGGAGCAACTGAGCCTGATTGCGATGAAATACGAGTTCCGTGCGTCGACGGCTTGCGACATCGTCGTGGAGACGGGCATCGACGGGGACGTGTGGGACATTAACGGTCCGCATCTCGAGAGCAAGTCGGTATGGTCCGAGGATGGCGTCGTCGGACTGACCGCGATCACGCATGAGCTTCGAGTGGAACTGACGGTTGCCGAAGGAGTGAGGTGGAACGCCGACGCCGAGAGGCCGGACGAGAGCCGGGACCCCGGATCGTCGATCCGGCGATTCCGTCTGTGCTGTGAGCCCGGAGTGACTTACGGTTTCACGAAATACGTATGTATTAGCCACGGGCAGTCGGAGGGGAAATCGTCGGCCGCAACCGCGTTGTCTATCGTCAACGCCGCGCTTCAGCTTTCCTACGAGACGCATCTGCAGGAGCATCGCGCGCATTGGGAACGCAAATGGGAAGCGTCCGACATCGAGATCGAGGGGGACGAGGAGGCTCAATTCGCGCTTCGTTACAGCTTGTACCAGCTGCATATTATCGCGCCGACGCATTCCGAGCGCGTCTCGATTCCGGCCAGGGGGCTGTCGGGCCAGGTGTACAAAGGAGCCGTGTTCTGGGATACGGAGATGTTCATGCTGCCGTTTTTCCTCCATACGCAGCCCGAGATCGCTCGCAACCTGGTCATGTATCGGGTTCATACGTTGGACGGAGCGCGCCGGAAAGCGGCCGAGTACGGCTATCGGGGAGCGTTCTATGCATGGGAAAGCCAGGATACCGGGGACGACGCCTGCACGCTGTTCAATATTACGGACGTGTTCACGAATCGGCCGATGCGGACGTACTTCCGCGACAAGCAGGTTCATATTAGCGCGGACGCCGCATTCGGGGTCTGGCAGTACTACGAATTCACGGGAGACGAGAGCGTTCTGCTGGAAGGCGGCGCCGAAGTCATCCTGGAGTGCGCGCGATTCTTCTGCTCGTACGCCTACTACAAGCATGACAAGCAGCGTTACGAGATTCTCGATGTGACGGGTCCCGACGAGTATCACGAGCGCGTGGGCAATAACGCGTTCACGAACGCCATGGCGCATAAGACGATCGAGATCGCGCTGCGGATGCTGGAGGTGCTGGCCGACAAGCATCCGGACTATGGCGAGTCGTTAATCGAGAAGCTGGATTATCTCGAGGACGAACGGATGCTGAAGACGATGCTGGAGCGTCTATACGTTCCTCTGCCAGATCCGGCAACCTCGATCATCGAGCAGTTCGACGGCTATCACAAGCTGGAGGACGTCGATCTACGGACGCTCAAAAGCCGCATTCTGAACGTAAACGAATATCTTGGCGGCGGCAACGGACTGGCGACGACGACGCGAATTCTGAAGCAGGCCGACGTCGTGCTCCTGCTGCATCTGTTCAAGCGCCGTTATTCGCAGGACGTGAAACGCGCCAACTGGGAGTTCTACGAGCCGCGCACGGAGCACGGTTCGAGCTTAAGCGCCTGCATCTACGCGCTCGTCGCATCGGATATCGGTAATCCGGATTGGGCTTACCGGTACTTCCTCCGGACGGCGACGATCGATCTGACCGGCGAATCGAAGCAATACGTCGGCACGCTGTACATCGGCGGGACGCATCCCGCGGCGAACGGCGGCGCTTGGATGGCGGCGGTGCTCGGCTTCGCGGGCATCGACGCCGGCGAGGGAGCCGTGCGCATTCGGCCGGCCCTGCCCGAAGGGTGGCAGTCGATCAAGTTCGGCATAGCCTTCCGGGGCGGGCGATATCGCATCGAGGTATCGAAGACGGAAGTCGTCGTCAGCGCGGATGCCGGCAACGAATCCGCACAGCCGTTCATCGCGAATGGCAAGTCGGCTTCCGTTGCTCCAGGGGCTAAGTATTCATGGACGTTGAACAAAACGGCGGGAGGTGCGCGTCATGCTTAACCGGATTAAAGGCGCGATATTCGATTTGGACGGAGTCATCGTCGACACGGCCAAGTATCATTATTTGGCTTGGAAACAGCTCGCTGACCAGCGAGGCATCGCGTTCACCGAGCACGACAACGAGCGATTGAAGGGCGTAAGCCGGATGCGGTCGCTGGACATCATCCTCGAGCTTGGAGGCTTGACGTTGCCGGACGAAGAGAAGGAAGCGATGGCGACGTATAAGAACGAGCTGTATCTCGACTACATCCGCCGCATGGACGAGTCCGAGATTCTGCCCGGAGCGAAGGAATATATGACCTCGTTGCGGGCGAAGGGGGTTCGAATCGCGCTCGGCTCCGCGAGCAAGAACGCGGCATTCATCCTAGAGCGCGTAGGGCTTAGCGAGTTGTTCGACGCGGTCATCGACGGCACGAAGGTGTCCAAGGCGAAGCCGGATCCCGAGGTGTTCCTCGTCGCCTGCGAGTCGCTCGGTCTGACGCCGCGAGACTGCGCCGTTTACGAGGACGCGGCCGCCGGCGTTCAAGCCGCGAAGGCAGCCGGCATCTACGTCGTCGGCATCGGCACTGCCGACGTGCTGGGGGAAGCCGACGAAGTCGTCGCGGGGTTGGGTGATTTGGTTGGGTAGGAGCAGGTAGGCGGATATCGGCAGTTGAAATGATCTATCACATGCGGCGCAGGGGAGACCATCTCCTGTCGCCTTTTTTATTTGTCAAAAATTCTACTAGTATCTATGCAATAAATATCTCTTCTTGGTAGAATGTTCAAGAAAATAAATTAATAGTTCGAAAGGTATAAAAATATATTGAAAGGTGAGATTTGTAGTGAAAATTAGGGTATTTGGACTCGTGATAGTGGTGCTGGTAGTTTGTTTGTTGGCGGCTGCACCTAGTACCAAAGCAGCAAGCTATCGCTATCAGTATAATTACAATAATCAGTTGATCTCGGTTCAATATACTGATGATGTTCAGAGTAGATATCAGATGCAATATGATTTGAATGGGAATTTGCTTGCGAGACACAAACTGGCTGAATCTAACTTAGCTGGTGGACAAATACATACGATTGCTCTGCGCAACGATCAGACAGTATGGACTTGGGGCGGTAATGATTCGGGACAATTAGGAGACGGAACGACGAATAATCATAGTCGTCCGGCACAAGTCCCTGGTCTGGAGACGGTCATTGAGGTTGCTGCTGGGGATTATCATAGTCTCGTTCTAAAGGCGGATGGAACAGTATGGGCATTCGGCAGTAATACATACGGACAGCTTGGGGACGGTACGTTAACGAATAGATTGGTTCCGGTACAAGTAGTTGGACTTAGCAGTATTGTTTCCATAACGGCAGGTAGCGACTTCAGTCTAGCACTTGACAAACATGGGAACGTTTGGGGCTTCGGTCGCAACCAATTCGGTCAATTGGGAGACGGAACAACAAGCAATAAGACGAAACCTGTAAAGGTTAAGACGAGTGATATAAATGCAATTTCGGCAGGAGCTAATCATGTGTTAGCTACAACCAATTCTGGTCAGCTTTGGTCGTGGGGGGCTAATCAGAGCGCTCAACTTGGTGATGGGACTGTTGTAAATAAGTCATTGCCATCAGTGATTTCTGGAATAGATTCCGTTCAATGGATCGCAGCGGGAGGGTCTTTTAGTCTTGCGCTAAAGAGCGATGGTAGTGTGTGGGGATTTGGTCATAGTTATGGTCAACCAGACAGTTCAGTGCCAGTTATGATTTCAAACGGTGCAATTGATATTTCGGCTGGACCAAACCACGTTTTTATCTTGGGTGAAAATGGTTATCTATTGGCCTGGGGACAAAATAATCACGGTCAGTTAGGTTTTCCGAATTTCTTTCCGTGTTGTGACATTCCAAACCCTGCGATGGTAGTTTCAGTTAATGCCGCCAATGTGGCCAAAAGTATGAATCATAGTTTATTTGTAGGAAAAGATGGTACGGTATGGGCAGCCGGAGCTAACAATTATGGGCAAATAGGAAATGGTACAGTCCAAGAGTTAAATGAATTTATACCCGTATTCGAACTTAACAATTCTGCACCTAGCGAGCCTACGAATGTCGCTGTAAGCGAGATAACGAACTCAACGATTCGCTTATTGTGGAGCCCATCCGTTGACAATGCAGGCATTGGGTATTACGAGGTGTACGATGGCTCGACTTTAATATCAACGACACCGAATTCCGAACCGGGTATCGTAATTGATAATCTGACTTCCAACACATATTACCATCTTACCGTCAAAGCGGTCGATATATCAGGAAATAGTTCAGCATCCAGTGCAATTGTTGACGTGCTAACGAAACCGAACGCTCCTGCGAACGCAACCGTAACGGAAACGACTGCGACTACAGTAAGTTTAAAATGGGAAGCTCCGGAAATACACGAAGGTATCGCGGGCTACGTCATTTATTCCGGAGACATTATTATCGGCACGACAACGGCAACGTCGTTTACAGCGACGGAGCTTGAATCGGAGCAATCCTACGATTTTTATATCAAAGCGAAGGATGTAGCTGACCAGTTATCGGATGTGAGTAATACCGTTAATGCAACGACGGAAAGCGGATGGGTAGAACCGGATCCACAAGGGAATCTCCTGTTAAACTCCGGGTTCGAGCATGTAATTACTGGAAATCCACCGTCCTGGAACAAATATATATCGAGCGCAGCAAGCGGCGGCGTCACAAGCATAACTTCGCCGGTGAATGGCGGCAGCAAGGCGGTACAGCTTGCGGCAAGCGGACTGCCTGCGTGGGATAATGCGCATATATCGCAGCGGTTCGAAGTGACGGGAGGCGGATATTACCGCCTGACCGGATATTTGCAGGCTGCGGCACTGGAACATGCGTTCGGTCAGTTGCAAGTTCAGTTTAATGATGCGAACGACCAATACATTACGCACGATGCGGCTAAAATCGAGAACGTCACGAGTGACTACTTGATGCTAGAGCTCAACAAAGCAATTCCGGCGAATGCGAAGTATGCATACGTGACGGTGCAATTGGTCGCGAACGATGCGAACGGTTCGGGCACGTTGTACGTCGACGACGTGAAGTTCGAATATGCGTCTGAAGCGGAAATGTTAACGAACGGCGGAATGGAAAGCGGCCTGGACGGCGTCATTCCTGGATGGGGCAAGAGCTTAGAGGCGCCGACCGGGGGCATTGTAAGCGTCACTTCGCCGGTGAATGGCGGCAGCCGTGCGGTTCAGATGACAGCTGACGGAATGGACATTTGGAACCGGGCATATATGACGCAACGGATGGATGTGATCGGGGGCAGCTCATACCGGTTGTCCGGGCAGTTCCAGGTCGATGCGTTGGAGCGTGCGCTAGCGGAGCTGACCATTCGGTTCTTCGATGCGAACAATCAATACATCTCTGACTACCTGATCTCGATTAACGAGGTGACGAACGGCTACGCACTGCTGGAGCAGAACCGGGTCGTACCTGCGAACGCGGCGTATGCAGAGGTCATGGTTTCGCTTGTTGCCAACGAAGCGAACGGTTCGGGCACGATCTATGTGGACGACGTGAAGTTCGAATATGTAACGGATGCTGCTCTATTGGTAAACGGCGGAATGGAAAGCGCGACGGCCAACGGACCGATCGGTTGGAACAAATATGTATCGAGCGCGGCGAGCGGCGGCGTCACAAGCATAACTTCGCCGGTGAATGGCGGCAGCAAGGCGGTACAGCTTGCGGCAAGCGGACTGCCTGCATGGGATAACGCAAATATATCGCAGCGGTTCGAAGTGACGGGAGGCGGATATTACCGCCTGACTGGATATTTGCAGGCTGTGGCGCTGGATCATGCGTTCGGTCAACTGCAAGTTCAGTTTAACGATGCGAACGACCAATACATTACGAACTATATTACCGATGTCGAGAATGTCACGAGCGGCTACTTAATGCTAGAGCAGAACAAAGCGATTCCGGAGAATGCGAAGTATGCGTATGTGACGGTGCAATTGGTCGCGAACGATGCGAACGGTTCGGGCACGTTGTACGTCGACGATGTGAAGTTCGAATATGCGTCTGAAGCGGCACTGCTGACGAACGGTGGAATGGAAAGCGGTCTGGACGGCGTCATTCCAGGGTGGCGGACGCATGTGTCTGAACTTGCGACGGGCAGCGTGACTAGTGTTACTTCATCGGTGTATGGTAATAAGGGTGTTATGATTTCAGCAAGTGGATTACCTGCATGGGACAATGCCAATCTGTCCCAGAGGGTTGAAGTTACTGGTGGCGTCAACTACCGGTTAACGGGATATCTTCACGCGGTTGAACTGGATCATGCATATGGTCAAATGCACATTTTGTTTACAGATGTGAATGATCAGTATATCTCACATTACTCTACCGACCTAACAAGCGTTACAAACGGATATGAGATTCTTCAGAATACCAACGCAGTTCCTGGCAATGCAAAGTATGCATATATCACAATCTATCTAGTTGCTAATGAAGCCGGCGGATCAGGGACCTTATATGCAGATGAAGTGAGACTGGAATTATTGGTTGAATAGATAAGCAAAGCATAGTTCTAGATCATTAAAGTGAAATCGAAAGTGTTTTAAATCAATAGCTGTGGAGTCAGATAAGTACAAGAATTCGAAGATTATAAGTACACTAGGAGGTACTTTTGGTGAAATCTTGGATAAAGAAGTTCACAACAGCAATTATTATTTGTGCATTTCTGTTTAATTTATTTACAGAGAGTTCATCGATTTATGCTTCAACTCCATCAAACAGTAAAATCAGCGACCAGATCAATATAATTGGAATCGACGATTCAACAGACTATATCATTAAATACAAGAATTTCGATAAAGGTAAAGTAGCTGTAGGGAAAAAGGCTAAGAAAATTAGGGATTTTCAGCGTCTTAAATTGTCGAAAGCAAAACTAGATGCTAGAGATCTAGAATCATTAAAGAAGGATAGTAATATCGAATATATTGAGCCTGACTATCCTTTGGAAATGTCAGGAGATATGGTTGATATTAATTTGAAGCAAATTCATGTTCCTGAAGTACATGAAAACCAGTTCTATGGAGATGGAATAAAAGTTGCAGTCTTCGATACAGGTATTGACACAGAATCAACTGAGTTGAGAATCGCAGGAGGAGCTTCATTTGTTGATAATGAACCTGACTATGACGATAATAACGGTCATGGGACAATGGTTGCCGGTATTCTAGCTGCTCTTAACGATGACACGGGGCTAGTTGGGGTTGCGCCTAATGTGAAACTTTATGCAGTTAAAGTGTTAGATGAACAGGGAAGCGGCTCATATAGTCAGGTTATAGCTGCGTTAGAATGGGCAGTTGCCAACGATATAGATATCGTTTCGATGAGCTTTGCAGGAAGAAGTGATTCTCGGGCTCTACGCGAAGCGATACAGCTTGCCAATAATAATGGGGTTCTCTTGATTGGGGCTGCAGGGAATAACGGATCGGATATTGTAAGCTTTCCAGCTCTTTATGAGCAAGTAATCTCAGTAGGTGCTGTGGACCAGTATAACAAGCCTGCTTATTTTACAAATCGCGGGAAAGTCGATCTTGTAGCGCCAGGCGTACATGTTTCCGGTTTAACGTTAACCAAAGGCGCATACACCTCAGGCAGCGGCACGTCATTTGCCGTGCCCTTTGTCACTGGTGTTGCGGCACTACTAAAACAAGCACAACCACAGCTACAGAATGTGCAGATCAGGGACTTTTTGAAGGAGGGGGCAATTCCATTAGGCAGTCCAGCTCTATTTGGATCTGGTCTAGTTAATGCTGCCCGATCTTTTAAACAACTAGGATTCGATATTCAAGAAGAAATTCCGGAAAATGCAAACGATGATGGCGATTTGTCATTCCTAACGGAGTTTCCACCTCTGAAGACATCAGTATCCGAAGTTGATGACAATGAAATTTCTAAACTTATCGCGATGAAGAGCGGCGAAGAGAACGAATACCAACTAGATCCAAACTTAATTCAAATCCAAGCATCATCAGATACAAATATATTGAACGCGTTACGTAGTATGACTATCAAGACGAACGAAGCGCCTTTTAAGGTGAGTGCAGGAAACGAGACAATCTCTCCCATCAGCGGTTCACTATCCACTGCAGCGACAGATCTATTTCTACCTGGACGTAACGGGCTATCTTTTGCATTAACAAGAACGTATGATAGTGCTTCTTCACAATTATATGAGCCAGGATATGAGACAAAGTTTTATTGCGACTGTGTAATAACGTATAAAACCTATTCATATTTAGAGAAGAAGAAAAAAGATGCAAACGGGAACTTTGAATCAGGGTCATTGTTACTTAATTATCAAGTTAATAATTTCGCCTACTCAAGTTCGCAGGGTCATCCTTGGATGAGCGATCTCTTCGATGCTGTTAGTTGGTTAAGTTATATTCAACCCAAAATAAGCGGGCAAACGATAACAGAAACAGCTTGGACTACTGTACCAGATTATGATGGATATTACTCCCGATATGTTGAGAAGGGGACATCGGATTTCACCTTCTCACAATCAATTGCAGTATATTTGGGAACGAGAAGTATCGCGAAGCAACCGACGCAGGAGGAGAAATCTTCACCAATCGGGAAGGGGTGGTCATGGAACATACCGAGCATAAAAACCGTTGAGGGTAAGAAGTATATCAATCTCGGTAATAACTCCGTATATGAAATTGACATTAATTCACTTGCGATTAAAGACTATCCATGGAAGGATTTATCAATATCGTATGATAGCACTGTAACTGTTAATGGTGAGCGATCATCTTATGCTTTAAGCAACCTATCAGGAGTCAAGCACTATTTCACTTCGGACGGACGATTAATTCAAATAGCAGACCGTTATAATAACACCATTCAATTTAAATATATCCAAAAACAAGAATATGGGTTGGTATTATCAAGTATTACGGATGTTATTGGCAACTCGATACAAATAACGTATAACGCCAATGAAGTAGTTCTCAAACAAGGTTCTAAAACTGTAACTTATCACAAATCAAAATTAACAAGACAATATCATAGGGTTCCAATTGAGCTATATACTGAAGTGCTTGATGCAGTAACAGACGTAGCAGGTAGACAAACTAAATATCAATATGAAGTTAAAAATGCGTATGCTTTCATTTCTGAAGAAGCAGCAATAAATCCCTACTTATTATTGTCAGGTATCGATTACCCTACAGGTGCACAAACGAAGTATGTATTCGAGAAGAATCCTCTCCCGAAATTCACAACTTCGATGGCATATTCCGAATCGTACCGACTATCTTCAAGGTATGAGGTTATAGGAACGAGTACTTATAATAAGACAGATTTATCTTATACAGGTAATATCAGTTACCCGGCAACAGGTAGGGTAAACTTCTCAACAAAAATGAATAATGGATTAACGACAACAACATATAACAATCGCAGGGAGTATTTTGATGATAATACTCCGAATATGTATTATACGGATAGTGTCGTTCAAACCGATGGGGTACAACAACGGGTAACAAACTATCTCTATGATGAAGCTAAGAAGCGAACAAGTCCGATTCAGACGAGTACGAACATTACTTCGAACGGTCAATCTTCAACATCTGCAATCTATAAGTCAACATATGATGACTTTGGGAATGTACTAACTTCAACAGACCCGAATAATCAACAAACCAGTTTCCAGTATGATTCGTCTGGTTTATTAAGCTCTGTAACTCAACCGATTGATACAATAAAAAAACAATTTATTCAGTACATTCGGAATAATAAAGGTACGATTACGCAGATCATTACTCGAGAAAACAATAGTGCCGGTAAACTACTTAGCCAACTGTATTTGGAGGATATTGATCCTGCAACGGGAAACATACGCAAAATGCGTCAATTGGACGATAACCGTGAAGTCGTAAAGACTATTGAATATGATCCCGTATATCAATCTGCATATCCAAGCAAGGAGACAGTAGTTACAAAGAATTATGAGGGCAATTCACAATCTAACTCAATAAGTTATCAGTATGATCTACCAACAGGACAAGTTACAAAAATTATTGATGGCAATAGCAACGCTACATCATATAAGTATGATGTATTAGGTAGAGTGACAAATGTAATAAATCCGGATAATAGCTCTTCATCAATCGAATATAATGATTTGTTGAACAGAGTTCGTGCTACAGATGAGACCGGTGTCGTTACTGAATCCCGATTTAATCAACTTGGTTGGCCGACTGAGACTGGAAATTTTGTTAACGGCAATTTCAATAGACTCTCCTATAACGTGTATGATGTTTACGGTCAACTTGATTATCAATTGGACGGTCAAGGCCGTAAAACGGATTATAATTACGATAAATGGGGTAGAGTTGTCTACGAAAAGTACGGACCGGGCGAAACTACGATATCCTATGATGATGTAAACCGTAAAAAGATAATAACTGATGCTCAAGGGAATAGAATTGCATCGACATTTGATATCCTAGGACAAGTCGTTAAAACAGAGCAGTTGTTGCAGAATAAAACTGTTGTGATGAATCAAACGGAATATAATCACGCGGGCCTTGTAACTAAATCGATTGATTCAAACAATCAAAGTACTTTCTTTAATTATGATGCGTTAGGCAGACTTGTCAGTGTTACTAATCCTAAAGGGGAACAAACAAGCTATACCTATAGCTTGCTAGGCCTATTATCGAAAGTGGAATTCCCAGACCATACGTATGAACTGAATCGGTATGATGAATTGGGAAGATTAATTCAAAAAACTGATCCATCAGGTGATGTGGAAAAGTATAAATATGACGCAAACGGTAATTTAGTTAATTTCGTAAACCGTAAAAACGAAGTTGTAAGCTACGAGTATAACAAAAGGAATCTACTGGGGAAAGAAGCAGCCACTACCGAAGTAATCACTTACACTTACGATTTAGCCGGACGACGCAAATCCATGACAGACAATACGGGTACGTCAAATTACAACTACAACCCATCAACAGGACAGTTGAGTTCTGTTGTATTTCCAGATGGACGACAAATGACCTATGAATACGACAAGATCGGTAACCGCACAAAATCGACGGATCCTTTCGGGCAACAAACAGATTATGTGTATTATTCAGATAGAAATTTACTCAAAGGTGTTGGGCAGGTAACGGGATGGGAAAATGAAAGCGATCCATTGGGATTGGATGCGAAATATGAATACAACAACAGTGGACAGACTGCCAAAGTCCAATTCTCGAATGGAACAACTCAGAACTATACTTACAAAGATTTGAATCTGGATAGTGTCGTTCACAAAGCTTCGAACGGGGCGATCTTAAGCTCATTTGCCTATGCTTATGATGATAATGGCAATATCAAGAGCAAAACAGAAAATAACCAGACTCACGTATACACCTACGATTCGCTGAACCGCATTAAAACCAATAGTCAGTATAATGAGACCTATAGCTACGATATCAAAGGGAATAGGTTAACTCTAGAATCAGGGAATCCGCCAGCTATTAGTTTAGGGCAATATGAGTACGATAAATGGAATAGACTAACGAAAGTAACCAACGAAGATGGTAGCACGGTAACCTATCGTTACAATGGCGATGGTTTGTTGTACGAACGAACAGAGAACGGGCAAACTACGCGTTACTACTGGGATGGCGACCAAATCGCCGCAGAAGCAACCATTATAAATGGATCTCCTTCGTATAAAGCGAGTTATATTCGAGGCAATGGACTAGTTGCGCGTAAAGCGAGCGATGGAACGAAGGGGTATTATCTAACGAATGGTCACGGGGATGTTACAGAGATTCGGAACAGCAACGGAGGATTACTGAATAAGTACAATTACGATATTTGGGGAAATCCTACTGTCGTTCAAAAACAAACAGATAATCCATTTATGTATTCAGGAGAAATGTGGGATGAAAAGGTTGGATTGCAGTATCTCCGTGCGCGTTGGTATGACCCTACAATGGGGCGGTTTATCAATGAGGATACGTATGAGGGACAAATCGACAATCCACTTAGCTTGAATCTTTATACGTATGTGCAAAATAATCCGTTGATTTATAGTGACCCTAGTGGGTTTATGCCAACTGAAATTGAAGCTGCAGAAATGGCGGCAAATGTCTATACAGTTACACAAGCCGATATAAAAAAAGGAATAGCACTTTCTGGTGGTTGGACACCAATATTAATGTATACCAATGATGAGAGCTTAAAAATGGTAGTATACTCTAGATATCTAAGTGAAAGAGGTACTTATGGGTCATATGAGTATACGATAGCAAACAAAGGAACTAATTTTACATGGGATGACATTAAGAATGATCTTCAACAACCAATCGGCTATTCAACAGATATGGAAGACTCAATATTTTATTCAACTCAATTTGTAGAAGATCATATGTCATCTGAGATCACTTTTGTTGGACACTCTAAAGGTGGCGCTGAAGCAATTGCGAATGCAGTTGCAACGAATAGAAACGCAATTACTTTCAACCCTGCAGTCCCTAATCTAAGTGCATATGGACTAGATGGTTCAAGTTACACGGGATATTTAAGAAATTTTGTGGTTAAAAATGAAATACTTAACACAGTCATGGGAGAACCTTCAGTTGGTCAAATGGTATATTTACCGCAATACTATAAGTATTCATGGTGGCAGAAAGCCGTAGATTTTTGGCAACTAAAAGTTGATGTGCAAAATCACAAGATGGTGGCTGTTAAAGGTGCATTAGCAAAGGCGGGATATCATTGAACTTCAAATTAGTTGCTATAATTGGCATTCCCTTAGTTTTGATTCTGATGATTACTGCTTACTTCATGTTTCCTTGGATAGCTATATTTAGCGGAATTCACTCTGAATCCGACCCAGCGAGTCCCCAAATAAAATATGCTGAATTTCCTTTTCGTCTAGAATATGAGAAAAACGGTGAAACGATTGTCATTGAAGATACGCTAATATGTGAATATGTAGGTATTCGTGCTGATGAAGGTCGTGGTAAATACCGAAATTGGAAGCAATACTTAGCTAGTGGAAAAGAAAGAATAACTTTGTACAAGGAAGATGACACACTAGAAATATACTTTCCAACGGACAATGCAAATTATTACATGGGAGACACCGACGCAAACGCAGATGACAATCAGATTATATCTGTACTCTCTGGTGCTCTTATAATTGAAAAAGTGGGGAGGGGTCAGCAAACCGCAACAATAAGCGCAAGCGAATTATTAAATAAATATGGGATTAGATTAGTAAAGTGGGACATCGCACAGCCAATAAAAAATAGTTTTTCTTAATTAAACAAATAGAGCCACATGCGAGTGTAACAGCTCCCATGTGGTTTTGTTTCGCCCAAATTGATGATTCATTCCGAAGCAGTGAGCCTTACATATGACCTCATGAAGGTCACAAATACAAGGTCACAAAATAAATTTACTACGGACTCATGATGGTCACATTTTATGTCACATTAAATTTAACGAAGGACTTAACTTTATCTACCACAATGCGACTAACCCCGTATTGTGGGTTTCTTTTCGTCAAAGCGGCCATGATCTTGTCCTGATCAGGCGATAATCTTCTTACTCCAATTGCCGTACAGTACCTTCTCCGTGCTTCCCTGGCACATGGATTATGAAAGCTGAACTACTGTACAAAGCCATAGATCAGAAACTCCCACGCAGCCTCGCGGCCGCATAAAGAGCCTAGCCCTAACCTTATGACCAGACAAACGGCTTGCCCACAAGTTGATTCCCCCGCAGGAGTGGCTTGCAGCCTTTCACTTTCGTTGGACAGATATTATCTGTCTCCAACGTGTAGAAAGGCTGTAAGCCGCCCTGCGACTCACGAATCAACAGCGGGCAAGCCGTTTGTTCCATAAAGTTCGGGTTAAGGGCATGGGTTGTCACCGACAGGTAAGACCTTAATAACTTCCGCCTCCGGCGCTAATCCATTGATTTAAGACCTTCCCCCTCCCCCGGTTTTATTTGTAATGCTTCGAAGAATCGACAAAATCAACTGGTATTAGCCTAAGATTTGGTATAATAGTACTACTAATCGAACACTCTTTAATTGTTGCAAAACAATATTCAAATAAGAGGAAGGTTGATACACTAGTGGAAATTTTCGATAGCCCTATTACAATAGCTGCTACTATAACAGGATTTATTGCATTCACGGGTATTGTTGTGCAAACAATTTTATCGTTATCTAAAAACAAAAGTGAAGTACGAACAAATTTTGAGAAAACTCTGGTTGAAAAGTTAAGAGAGATGTATTCTCCGCTTCATATGCTGTTTCATAAAAATTCTCAAAAATCTCATTTGATTGATAATGAAACAGAGCTTCTACTCAACAAACATGGATATATGCTTTCTAATGATTTACTGGAAGATATACAAGAACTAATACGGATAGAGAAGGGGATGTCCTCTCCAGATTATAGTATGGAGGAACACTTTAGTTTAAGGGAAAAGATAACGGGCATCTGTAAAAAAGAATTTTCTGAACTACAAAGTATACAGAATAAGCACTTCAACCGTTACAAGACACGATTTATTACGAAGTGGTCAGACCGAGTTGGACTATTGGCGATAAAGATCGTAGGTGTGGTTGCAGTTGTATATTGGTTAATTTATGCGGCAATTCATCTTTCTACATCGTCTCGACAAAACACCTCAACTGCACAACTTTGGTGGAGTCTCTTTGGAATGACTATCTTTATTATTGTTATAATCGGAACATTATCATTGTTATTTATTGGGGTTGTTCTATTGATAGCTCTATTCGAGCATATAAAATTTAAGTTCAGGAAAGAGAAGACAGCGTTTGTATCAGGAAACTATGTTCCTGAAACAACAAGTTACAGATGCACAATATGCGGAAATATTACTAGAAAGGTGAAATATAGCCTGTTTGGAAATTGCACAAACAGGCATCGATTATATCAAAACTTACTTGGATTTCCCAAAATCTATACTTGGAATCTAATAAGAAAAAACGCTAATCATGTGCCACCTGCTACCAATAAATCGTCTGCAGTAAACAACTGAGCACCATCTTTCGAAGCGCAATAGAGTAACTTATTTGACGTAGGGGAATTGAGACTTATTGATTGGCGACCTCAAAAGAGTTAGATTATGGCAATCATCATTTTTAGGATTAGAGGCTGTCAGTGAGATACTGAAAGAGCATAGAAGTAAAGTAAGAGAATTAGCTAAAGAATGGTTATTGTGAGGGGGACAATTAGTGAATACAAAACATTATAATTTTCAAAAGTTGACTCCAATAAAAAACGCTGATTTGACTATTTATGTGGATGCTTTAAACTTTGTATTTCAAGAATCTGATCTAAAGAATATTGCTGTAACTGGCCCCTATAGTGCCGGAAAGAGTAGCATTATTGAATCATATAAAAGCAAACAACCTAACAAGAAATTTCTAAATATTTCACTTGCTCATTTTGAATCTGTAGAGAATGGTTCTGCACGTATTGATACTGCACGTATTGATACTGCAGATTTTGAAGACATCCAAAGCAGCAATGCAACTCTTGAAGGCAAAATTCTCAATCAATTGATTCATCAAATTAATGCTAATAAAATTCCACAATCTCAATTCAAGGTTAAGAGGAAGATATCTAAAATAAGGATTTGGCTCACTTCCTTATTATTTACGATCTTCATTTTAATGATGTCATACTTAATTGGTTTTAATAGTTGGCATCATTTTGTACAAAACTTATCTGATACTTGGTTAAAATCAAAGCTTTCTTTTTCGATCAAGGACAGCTCTCTTTTTTATGCTGGAGTCATTGGTATTTGCATTTTTATGTATGCTCTATATGGATTAATTAAAATTCAGTACAACAGAAACATGTTCAGAAAAGTAAGTGTGCAAGGAAATGAAATTGAGATATTTGCAGATGCTGATGAGTCCTTTTTTGATAAATATCTTAATGAAGTTTTATATCTTTTTGAGAATGCCGAAGTTGAAGTTATTGTTTTCGAGGATATTGATAGATTTAACAACAACCAAATATTTGAAAAGTTAAGAGAGATCAATTTACTAGTTAACAAAAAATCAAATAAAGTTATTCGGTTCCTCTATTTACTTCGTGATGATATTTTTGCATCGAAAGATCGTACAAAGTTTTTTGACTTTATCATTCCAATTGTTCCTGTTGTAGATGGTTCTAATTCATACGATCAATTTATTGCCCATTTTAAAGAAGCAAACATATTTAAAGATTTTGAAGAGAGCTTTTTACAAGGATTATCCCTTTACATTGATGACATGCGTATTTTAAAGAATATTTATAATGAGTACATTATTTATCATGCTCGAATACAATCAACGGAGTTGAATTGCAACAGGCTTTTAGCAGTTGTCACATATAAAAATATCTTCCCAAGAGATTTCAGCGAGTTACAAGTTGGAAAAGGCTTTGTCTACAATCTCTTTGAAAACAAGTCTAAATTCATTGAAGTAGAACTAAAAAGACTTGATACGGAAATCGAAAAGCACCAAAAAGAAATTAGAGCGGCGGAAAATGAAATGTTAGCTAGCATTGATGAATTGGATGCTAACTATTTTACTACTAATGTAGCTTTAAGAGTAAATGGGAACCATGAAAATACGTTTGCATCAAGAGCACTATTCATGAAGAAGATGAAGGAAAATCCAAATGACATTACATACATTTCCTACAACAATTATGGAAATAGGACTCAAGTGAATTTCGATTATCAAACTGAGTATAATAAGTTGCTCCAAAATCCTGAATACGTTGAGAGAAAGAAAGCTCTAGAAAATAAAGCTTCTAATAAAATAGAAGATTTAAAAAGGGAAATCAGCAAAATTAACAAAAATAAGGTTGATACAGTAAGTAAAAAACTCTCAGAGATAATAACAAAAGAAAATATAAGTGAGATATTTAGTACCTCATATACGAACGAAATCGGAGAAGAATTTTCATACAGTGATGTTAAATCGAATAAGTACTTTCCTTTAATTAAATTTTTAATTAGAAATGGTTATATTGATGAAACATATTCTGATTACATGACTTATTTCTACGAGTTTAGCTTAAGTAGAATAGATAAAATCTATTTGCGAAGTGTGACGGACGAAGTAGCAAAAGAATTTTCATATCAGTTAAAGGATCCAGTACTTGTTAACTCTCGATTGAAGGAAGTTGATTTTGAAAAAGAAGAAATTTTAAACTTCGATTTGCTGGAATATCTTTTGGCATCTGGGCATAGTCACCTTAATGCCTTTATACTTCATTTGAAAAAGAACAACAGATTGGATTTTTTATCGCAGTTTTGGAGCACTGGACGAGAAAAAGTTGCTTTAATCAAATCATTTAATCGAGAGTGGCGGCTTCTATGGGGGAGCATATTAAAAGACTCCCACTTTACTGGCAGTCAAAAGCAAATATATGCTCTTGAAACCTTATACCATTCATCCGAAGAAGAAATACTATCACTCAATATTGAAAACTGTTTTGCAAGCTATATTTCAAATAATGCAGACTTTCTAAATATTGAAGAGCCTAATATTCCAGTTATTGTTTCTAGGTTACATCTATTGAAAGTAAAGCTGGAACAGATTAATTATTGTAATGCAAATAAAATGCTGTTTCAACAAGTGTATAAAGAGAATCTTTATGAGTTAAATTCTCACATAATTACATTGATTCTCAAAGAAATTTATTGTTTGCCTGAAACTGAAGATTTTAAGCATAAAAACTTTACTCTTTTACTTTCTCGTCCACATGAGCCTCTAATAGCCTACGTAAGGGAAAAAATTCAGCAATACGTCAATGTAGTTCTTAATTATTGTGACGCAATTATTACAGATGAAGAGACTGCTGCACTAGAAATCATTAATAACCCTAGTGTGGATGTTAACTCTAAATTAACTTATATTAACTATCTCCAAACAGTAATAGAACAAATCGATAGTGTAGCTGAAAACGAGATGTGGCCCAGTTTGCTCCAACACCAAATCGTACGGTACTCAGAAGATAACGTTATGCAGTACTATTTCAAACACTCACACAGTTTCGATGATGCACTAATTGAATTTATTAACGGTAATCCTGTGATTTTGGAAATAAATTATGATAGGATTAAAGCTAAGTTTGGAGAGACCGAGGTCTCATCACTGTATAAAGATATTGTATTGTGTGAAAGTTTATCAGACGAAAAGTATGATTCTCTACTGAAGCAGCTTAATAGACAGTATAAGAAGTTTTCTTACAGCGGGATATCTGACAGTAAACTTAAAATACTAATTAAAAATAATGTGATTTTTATGAGTAAAGAAAATCTACTCTTTATGAGAGAAAATTACCCAAACCAGGTCATGGAATTTATATGTTCCAGTGTTGCTCGATACGTTAATGAAGTTATTGAAGAGGAGGATTTTGAACTCACAGAACTTCTCTACTTATTAGAAAAGGGAATTCAAGAATCCTATAAACTTAGATTATTAGCCTTTGCATCTGCGCCGATCCAAATAAAAGGAAAAAGATATTCAGAAGAAGTTAAACTTCATATTCTAGAACATAACTTTAATAAGGAAGATATTCCCCATTTAATTAGTATTTATAATACAGAAAGTTCAAATATGAGAGCTTGCATTGGTAGAATTAGTATAGAAAACATTGATCAAATCGTTGAGGAACAATATTCTGTCCCGTATAATCTTTTAGTCGAACTGCTAAAATCTGAAATTGAGAAAGAGAGTAAATACGAGTTGTTGATTTCTCATTTGGTTAATCTAAATGAGGAACAAGCAATTAATTGTCTTCAGATTTTGGGGACGAATGAACTTGTAACATTGTTTTTGGGGAAATGGCCTAAAATATCCAGAACTGCCGAAAATGAAAGGATACTTTCAAAGTTTAAAATCAAAGGATGGATATCAGAATTCATTGTTGATAGTCATGATCCAAGTTGTTTTCGTGCTAGAGGTAGGAGAAGTCGTCGATAATTACAAGCCTAAACTATAATTCATATGATTCACCTAAGCTTGACGAAAAAAATTAAAGAAAATACTGCTGTTTTTGTCGATTCTTCGAAGCATTACAATCAAAAACGGGGGAGGGGGAAGGTCTTAAATCAATGGATTAGCGCCTGAGGTGGGAGTTTTTAAGTTCTTACCTGTCGGTGACAACAATACCCTTAACCCGAACCTTATGAACAAACGGCTTGCCCGCTGTTGATTCACAGGCCGCTGGGCGGTTTACAGCCTTTCTAGACGTTGGAGACAGAATATCTCTCAAACAGAATATCTGTCAAACAGAATTGAAAGGCTGCAATCCACTCCTGCGGGGGAATTAACTTGTGGGCAAGCCGTTTGCCGGGTTGTCTAGATATATAGCTGTTTAAAAAGACAGACAATGTTACGTTCAGTTGGGGCTATCGGAGACAATTTATCTAGAATTGAAGATAGATCAAAATTGAATGAACTTCTTGAAATTGTTCATAACAAAGAGCGTGGGATTGATAGGCAGAACGTCTTCTGCAACAATTGCGAATATTCGGAGTTTTACAATCGCCGGTCCTCGACCGCTTCCAATGTGTTCGATTTGTTTTTCGGATAGAAAAAGTGCTGTCCCGCGAAAGGGACAGCACTTTTGTTTATTCAGGACATCAACTTCTTCCGTTATTCCCCCGCCTTGAACCCCATTAGCGTCTGCTGCAGCGCGCCCGACAAACCTTCAAGCTCCTTGGCGATGTCGACGACCTCTTGGCTCGATTGAAGCTGCCCGGTGCTTAACGCCGCAACTTGCTCGGACGTGGCCGACGCTTCCTCCGAGAAGCTGCTGACGCTTGCGATCGAGGCGTTCAGCTGCCGCTGCTTCTCGCCGAGCTTACCAACGTCCTGCCTGATCCGTTCTACGAGCAGAGCGAACGCTTCGGACTTCTCGTAGACGGACGCGAAGAGCTCTCCCGCCGTTCTCACCGAATCGATCTGGGACCGCAGCAGCGGAAGCGCGGTCTTCAACGCGTTTACGGTCAGCGCGATCTCCTCTTGAATCGCATCGGTCATCTCGTGCACGGTCGCGATCGACTCGTTCGTCTGGTCCGACAAGTGGCCCATCTCCGACGCGATGACTTTGAAGCCGCCGCTCGAGGATCCCGACCTTGCCGCTTCGATCCCCGCGTTAAGCGACAATATTTTCGAATCCTTCGTTATTTTATTTAATAGTCCCAGAATGCGCTGCATCGCTTCCGTGCTCTGTTCCAGCCGTCCGACCCGCCCGACGAGATGATCGATCGATTGCTCCGATTCGATCGTGCCAGAGACGGTCTGCTCCATGAACCGCTTGCCGTCGGAGGACGCCGATTTCACCTCGAGCGACGACTCGTTGATCCGATCGGTCGCTAGAACGACGCTGTCCAAATCGCCGTTCATCGAATCGACGATATGATGAACGGTCTCGGCTTCGGAGGCCAGCTGCGCCGAGCCCTCCGCGATTTCGTTCGTCGCGATCGAGATTTCGCTTGCGGCGGTCGCGGTTTGCTGCGATACCCCGAGCAGAACGCCGGACGTCTGAAGCACTTGGCTCGCGGAGCTGCGCGTCTGGTCGATGAGACGCGTCATTTGCTCCATCATTCGGTTGAAGCTGTCCGCCACCTCGCCGATCTCGTCGCGTCTTCGCAGCTTCGTTCTAACCGATAGGTTGCCGTTTGCTCCTTCGTTCAACATCCCGCGAATATGCAGGAGAGGTTTACCGACGTGCAGAATGATTAGATAACCTAAACCGATGGCGAGGGCTGCGGCAATGAGGCACATGACGATCGTCAGATCGCGAATCGACTTCGTATCGGCGACAAGCTCCGATAGAGGCGCAATGCCGGCTAACGTCCAAGAAGTTCTTGGCAGCGGCTCGGAGACGACGAGATGATCGTCTCTCCACGGCTCGGGCGAGAACGATTGCCCGATATAGTCGGCTGCCGACGATAACAGCACGATGCCCTTAGCGTCCGTAATCAACATGCTCGAGCTTTCGCTGAACTTGACCGAGCCGAGCGTCTGCGAGAGCAGCTCGGCGTCGATCTCGAAGACGATCATCGACTTGCCGATCATGCGGGCTAGCGCGAACACGCTGCCTTTGGCCATGCCGGTATATCCGTTGTCCTTGGGCGGAAGCCACAGCGCTTTGCCTTTAAGCTCCGTCGTGTCGGCGTACCACTGCGCTTTGCGGTCAATCGGAATCAACCCCGTGGAGATGGAATTCACCGTCTCGTTCACGTTCACGGTATCGAGCAGCGTGATCGACTTGATGAACGTATTCGTACGGGCAAGCTGGTTCAGCGTATCCTGCAAATCCGCTTTGCCGCGAACTTTGCCTTCGGCGTCCGCGTTCGGGTTGAAGATCGCGGACAAGCTTTCTTGCAAATCTCTGCCGGTGGAAAATTGGAGCGACATATCCTCGAACGGTTTGAGCATGAGCCCGATTTTATCCGCTGATTCCTTCACGGTTTGCTGGGACACGGATTCCATCTGGCCCGCGATGATCGATTGGGATTTGTTGTAGGAGATCATGCCTACGAGTAGTACGGATACGAGAGTAGATGCGAATAAGAGCAAGAAAAGCTTGGTTCCGACCGAACGCAGCATTGTCACGCCATACATCCCCTTAATCGTGATTGGTTCTATCTATACCAATCATTGTAAACGGTGATAGATTCGTGATAATGTGTCGTTCTACGCAAATGATGTGCGCTTGTACGAGAATGCGTCAGGAAGCTCCACAATTTTTCTAGCAAGCCGTAATAATAGAGGTAGAGATATCCGACGGGGGGACCCAAGGTGAAGGCATCGATTAGAAATCCCTTGACGAAGATGAACGTCAAACAGCAGCTGATCCTGCTGTTCCTCGTGCTGGTCAGCCCGGTGTTCATCTTGAACTGGTACGCGAACTTGATGGCAGAACGGATCCTAACGACACAGGTCACGGGAGCGTACGAGGAGCTGAACAAGCAGAATCACTTTCTGATTAACCGGGATATCGACACGATCAACCGGATTATGTCGACGATCATTCAGAACCCGGTCACCCAAAGCATGATCGTCGAGAAGGGCGACGAGGAGATCGATCTCGTCCGCAAATACTCCGACATGACCAAGCTGCTTCGCAGCAATTCGGTGGGCATTTTCGGCGGGGAAGCCGTCTATTATCTCTTATTCGTGTTCGATCCGAACGACCGGTTCGGCTTCGCACCGAAAAATATAAACATCGACAAGTTGGACACCTCGTCCAACGTGTTCTATTATTCCGAAACCAACAAACTGCCGTGGATGGATGCGGCGCTGGAGCAGAAGGGCAAAGGCGTGCTCGCTTACATCGACAACCTCGGGCCGAAGTCGGACCAGAGGACGCTCGCGTACATGCGCGTCGTTAACAACATCTCCCGCGGCAACAGCGTCATCGGCATTCTCGTCGCGACGAAGATGGAGAAGAAGATCGAAGAGTCCTTCAGTACGGTATCGCTTCCGGTAGGCGGAGAGATGTATTTGACGGATTGGAACAACCTCGTGCTGTCCTCGACGACCGACTTGAACGGACGAACGCTAAGTCTCCCGGGGCCGATCGAAGACGAGACCGAATTCGAAAACACGACAAGCCTGATTTCGGACGGGTACATCTATGTCGCCCATACGAGATACGCGCAACAGCAAAAGCTCATTTATAAAATACCGGCCAAATCGCTGCTTCAGAAGCAGAACGAGCTGAAGCGGGTCATTCAGCTCATCTCGATCGTGTACTCGTTGTTCGCGCTCGTCGTCATGATGTATTTCTGGCGCTCGCTCATGAATCCGTTGCAGAAGCTGGCGACGTTCGCGCGATCGTACGAGCCGGGGAAACCGCTGAAGAAGATGCCGCAGCGAGAGAGGAACGACGAAGTCGGCGTGCTTATCCATTCGGTGCATAGCATGACGCATAGGCTTAACGACATGATTCACGATCAATATTTGATGGAGATCAAACAGAAGGAGTCTCAGCTGCAATTGCTCTATCAGCAAATCAATCCGCATCTTCTCTATAACACGCTCGAGAGCATTTACTGGAAGAGCTCGCTCGAAGGGAATACGGGGTCGGCGGAGATGATCAAGGAGCTGTCGAAGCTGATGCGGATCAGCCTCAGCCGGGGCCGCGAGCTGATCGCGATCAAGGACGAGCTCGAACACGCGAGCGCATACGCGAGCTTGCAGCAGAAGCGTTACGAATACGGATTCAAGATCGAATGGCGCATCGACGACGACACGCTCGCATACGAGATCCCGAAGATCACGCTTCAGCCGCTCATCGAGAACGCGATCATCCACGGCGTGATGAACATGGGAGAGGATGGCGAAATCACCGTCTCTACCAAGAAGCTGACCGATTCAATCCGAATTACGGTCGAGGACAACGGCTACAAGGAAGTCGATTACAAAGCGATCAACCGAATGCTCGTGGACGCGGATTCTACCTCCGGATACGGCATTCGCAACGTGCAGCAGCGCATCCAGCTGCATTTCGGCGACCAATACGGGCTGGTCTACGAACCTAGAGAAACCGAGGGAACAAGGGTAATCATGACCTTGCCGTTGCGCATGCAGTCAAGCACGGACTAACCATAAACCTACTTCAAGGAGGCAACTTCTCATGTACAACATTCTCATTGTCGACGACGAACCGCTCATTTGCCGCGGGTTAGCCAGCTTATTGAACGCCTCCGGACTGAATATCGAACATATTTATACCGCGCACAACGGATACGAAGCGCTGGATTACTTGCGGATGGAAAATATCGATCTGCTCGTAACCGACATCCAGATGGGCTCGATGAGCGGGATCGAACTGATGCAGCAAGCCAAAATCATCAAGCCTTGGGTTCAAGTCATCATCATATCGGCGCACGAGACGTTCCAATACGCCCAATTGGCGATCCGGCTCGGGGCGAAAGACTATCTCATCAAGCCGCTTAACAGCGAACAATTCCTCGGCTCGGTCAGACACGTGCTCCTGCATATGGACAAGCCGGCGCAGGATCAGGACCAGCTCATGTCCGATCTGCGCGAGCATTTTCACCTGTCGACGCCTAACCCGAAGCGCACGGAGCTGCTCAACCGGCTCCTGGACGAGCAAGTCGATGATCGAGGCGATCTCGTCGCCGAGTTGTCCAACATACACGACATCCACCTATCCGGGCCGTACTTCGCCGTCATCAAGCTTCGGCTCGATCTGTCGTCCGGAGGCCGCGGCGTAGCGGGCAAAGACGGCCAGCTGCTGCAGTACGCCGTGCTCAACATCGTAAGCGAGCTGCTAGGCCGAGAATGGGACCATCAAGCGTTCTATTCCGAAGGCAACGAGGTCGGAATCATCGTGCAATGGGACGAGTCCAAGTACGGCGATTCGAGCGTCGATAAGATCAATCAGCTCGAGATGATCGGGCGAAGCTTGCATTTTAACGTCCATAAATTCCTCGGCTTCCAATGCGTCGTCGGCATCAGCCATATCCTTAGAGGCCACGCGTTCCTGGGCGAGCTCGGCAAGCAGGCGGCCAAGGCGATGCTCTGGCAGCGCCAACACAAGGACCACCATGTGTTCTATTACGGAGACTTCAAGTGGGGCGTCTTGTCGGAGGAGGAGCCCTCCGAAGAGGAGATGGCTGCGCAGAACAACCTGATCGTCGAGCGGGCGACCGAATACATTCATCGGAACTACGCGCAGAAAGGGCTGACGCTTAACGAAGTCGCGCAGAAAAACCACGTCAGTCCGAACTATCTCAGTTATCTTTTCAAGAAAAATACGGGCTTTAACCTATGGGAATACGTGATCAAGCTGCGCATGGAGGAGAGCAAGCGGCTGATCCTGCATTCCGATCTGCGCCGTTACGAAATCGCCGAGCGCGTCGGTTACGAATCCCCGGAGCACTTTAGCAAAATTTTCAAGAAGTATTTCGGGATCAGCCCTAGCGAGATGAAGAAGTAAGATCGCCTATCATCCGAATAGAACTGCACATGTTCACGAACGGCCGCTCCTTCTACAATGATGGAAGATAGAAAAAGGAATGAGGGACATCTATATGGAGCAAACAACGGCCGTTCCAATCCAGTTGCAGCAGCGGGAACGACCGAAGAGGAAGTTTAGACGGCATATCTGGGGCTTTCTCTTCGTGCTGCCAGCCATCGTTATTTTCGCGTTATTCCTCTGGTATCCGATCGTCAAAGGTTTGATGGACAGTTTCTACAAGATCGACTTCGTCAAAGGCGACTCGTTCGTCGGGTTCGACAATTATCGGACGATCTTCCATGACCCGGATGTCATGATCGCGGTCACCAATACATTGAAATACATGGGACTCGGTATCGTTATCGGTTTCTGGGTGCCGATTCTGTTCGCCATCATGATCTCCGAGATGCGGAAGTTCCAGGGCTTCGCCCGCGTCGCGGCTTACTTGCCTTACGTCGTTCCGTTCGTCGTGCTGTACGGCGTCTGGAGATGGATGTACGACCCGGTCGGTCCGATCAACCAAGTGCTCAAAACGTTAGGGCTCGATCCCGTGCTGTTCATGGTCGATAAAGCGTGGGCGATGCCCGCGATCGTCATTATGGAGACGTGGCAAAGCTTCGGCTCCGCGATGCTTATCTACTTGGCCGCCGTGCTCAGCATCCCGAGGGATTGGTATGAAGCCTCGGAGATCGACGGCGCCGGCGTGTGGCAGCGCATCCGTTATATTACGCTGCCGGCGATCAAGAATCAGATCTTATTGCTGCTGATGCTGCAGCTGATCGCTACGTCGCAAGGCTTCCAGACGCAGTACGCCATGCTCGACGGCGGCCCGAACAATGCGACGTTGACGTACGCGCTCTTGCTTACCCGCTACGCGTTCGTTCGCCAAGATTACGGCGTCGCATCCGCGATGGGCGTCATCATGTTCTTCGCTCTTGTCATCCTCGCCATCATCCAGTACAGGCTGAATAAAAGAGGGGGGATAGAGTAATGAAAGCGTCCAAATCGTTCGATAGAGGCATTCTTTCCAGCTACGATCATCAGAAGCTTTCGATTAAACTCGGTTATTACTTGATGAACTTGATTATCGCCGTTATGATGATCGCCATGATGTATCCGCTGCTCATCTCCTTGTTCAACGGCTTGAAGATCAACAAGGAGGTCAATACGTTCCCGCCGACGTTCTTGCCGAGAGACGGCTGGCACTTCGACAATTATAAGAGAGCTTGGGAATATATCGATCTCATGAAATTCTTGAAAAATACGTTGTTCATCTTCGGCGGCAATATGCTGATTATCGTCGTCGTCATCGGTTTCGCGGCGTTCGCCTTGTCGAAGATGAAGTTTCCTTTCCGCCGCGGCATCTACTACTACTTCCTGCTGACGCTGTTCGTTCCGGCTACGACGTACGCGATTCCGAACTTCGTTAACCTGAAGGAGCTAGGCTTGATGGGATGGTACGGCGCGATCTGGCTGCCGGCGGGCGCGAACGCGTTCTATCTGCTGCTGCTCAAGACGTTCATGGACGGCATTAACAACGAGACGTTCGAATCCGCTCGGATCGACGGCGCTTCCGAGGTCCGCACGTTTTTCCAAATCGCGTTTCCGCTGTCGATTCCGATTTTCGCCACGCTTGCGATATTCGTGTTCGCCACGGCATGGAACGACTGGTTCTGGCCGAATTTCATGCTCGGTCAAGACTATAAGCCGCTCTCCGCCGCGATCAAAGTGCTAGTTCTCGACGCGAGGATGCTGGATCTGAATATCAAGTTCGCCATCTTGACGCTCGTGATGTTCCCGCCGATCATCATCTTCCTTTTCTTCCAAAAGTACATCCTGAGGGGTTTATACTTAGGCGGAGTAAAAGGGTAATTCATACATTAATGTTATTTTCTATTTAATCTCGACAGAGCGTAAATCTACACACAATCGAAATAGGAATACACATCGCCCTATGAATACGCCTCCATTATGATGAGCGTGTAAGTCAAAATCCGAAACGAAAAGGGGAAATAACAACATGCGTAAGATTACAAGCGTCATCTCGGTTCTCATGGCCGCGAGCTTGGTACTGGCAGCGTGCGGAAGCAACAACAATAACGGCAACGCGGCTTCGAGCTCCGCGCCGGCCGCAACGACTCCGGCTTCGTCTCCTGCCGATACGGGAAGCGACGCTCCCGCGGACGACCCTACGCAAGTGAAGGCGACGATCAGCATCTACTATCCGACGCCTGACAAGGTTCAAGAGCGTAAGCTCGAGGACGACAAGATCGCGCGCTTCAACCAAGTGTACCCGAACGTTGAGATCATTAAGAGCGATTGGCAATACAACCCGAACGAAATCGGGATCAAGATGGGCGCCAACGAAGCGCCGACGTTGTTCAATACGTACGCTACGGAAGGCAAGTTCCTCGTCGAAAAAGGGTGGGCCGCGGACATTACGGATCTGTGGAACTCCTACGAGAAGAAGGATCAATTCAACAAAACGCTCTCCAGCCAATTTATTATCGACGGCAAAGTATACGGAATCCCGCAGCGCGGTTATATCACGGCTACGGTCGTCAACACGAAGATGCTGAAAGACAAAGGCATCACCCCTCCTCCGTTCAACTGGACTTGGGACGACATGCTGAACACGGCTAAAGCCGCCGCGGACCCTAACGCCGGCATTTCCGGTTTCGCGCCGATGGGCAAAGGCAACGAAGCAGGCTGGAACTGGACGAACTTCCTGTTCGCGGCCGGCGGCGAAATCCAAACGGTCGACTCCAAAGTTACGGCTGCGTTCAACTCCGACGCAGGGTTGAAAGCGATCGAATTCTACAACAAGCTCAAATGGGAAGCGAACGCGATTCCGCAAGATTGGGCTCTCGGATGGGGCGACGCCGTAGGCGCATTCGCGCAAGGAAGAACGGCGATGGTAATCGCCGGCGCAAGCGACCCGGTCGATCAAGCGTTGAACCAAGGCGGCATGTCGCCTAGCGACATCGAAGTGTATCCGAACGCGGCTGCGCCAGGCGGCACGCATGCGGGCATTATCGGCGGCGACTTCCTCGTCGTCAACCCGAACGCTTCGAAAGACGAGCAAGCGATGGCCTTCCGTTACGCGGTATTCGATTACTTCAACGACGACTTCCTTACTTCGCTTGACGCGAACATCGTGGCCCGTAAAGCAGAGAACAAATATTTCATCCCGCCGGTATTCGAGTACTTCGACATGACCTCCGAATTCGGCCAAAAAGTGAAAGCCGTATACGAAAAACACGATAACGTCTATCAATACAAACAAGAATTCCTGGATCTGCTCGACGCTAAACTGGAAGCGCAATACAATACGCAAGACTACTACGCCGCGATGACGAACGTCATTCAAGAAGTGTTCTCCAAAAAAGGCGTAGACATGAAAGCATCGTTGGATGCGACCGCTAAAACGGTTCAAGAGAAATTCTACGACACGATCCAGCTGTAATAGAATCCGCACGAGGGAGGGTTGCCCGCTCGTAGATGCCGACATCTACCCGGGGCAACCCTTTTTCAATGGCGGCGGTTGGCAAACGTATAAGCTGGCAGTTTCAACGAACAGGTGGTGTACAAGTGTCTATGAGCATACAGCGGAAGAAATGGTTATGGATCGGGGCAAGCGCCGTTGTCGTTCTAGCTGTAGGAGCGCTGCTGCTGTTTACCGATCTATTCGGAGGGAAGGCGAACGCGAGCATGAAGAAGCAGGACGGACTGCTCGTCCTAAGCAACTCCGATTACGAGATCGCGTTCGATGCCTCGCACGGCGGAATCGCATATCTGAAGGATAAAAAAGCGCAAGGAAACCTGACGATCGGCAATCGCGAAGGGGCGTTATGGTGGGCGATCATGAACGACGATACGTCCGTGGGCAGCCTGAAAACGACGGCTTTCACGTACGATTGGAACGAGAAGAAGAGTGAATTGACGTTCCATTACGGCGGTGCGGTCCAAGTCGACGTCACGACGAAATTCGGAGCCGATCGCCGAATCTACATGAGCGCCCGCTTACTGAACGACTCAGAACTGACGATCAAGTCGTTCCGGTTCCCTTACGAGCTGAAAGTCGAAGCCGGCGCGGTCAAGGACGCGATGCTACCCATGCTGCCTGGCGCGAAGCTGAAGGATGCGTTCTTCAAAGACAGCAACTCGTTCTCCGACCAGTATCCGGGCGTTATGTTCGCCTCGTACCTCGCGATGCGCACGGAAGCGGGGAACTTGGCGATGTACGATATCGGCGGATCGGTTACTCCGCTCACCGAGATTGGGTACAAAAACCAGAACAACGATCCCGGTAAGACGGCATTCGTACACAACTATCGCACATGGATCGAGTCCAAGGCGGAATGGAAGAGCCCGGATGTCGTCTTGGAGATCGGCGGGGACTATCCGAGCTCGATCGCGAGCTATCGCAAGCTGAACGCCATCGACCAATATCGCACGTTGGCCGACAAGCTCGGGGATGCCGCGAAAGCTTATTACCAGCTGCCGCTGTATAAGACGGACATCTCCGCGATCAAGGATGCCAGCTGGAGCCACCTGACGTCCAACTTCATCGACCAAATGAATTATCCGGGAATGATCCATCTGGTCGGATTCCAGACCGGGGGACATGACGAGAACTATCCGGACTTCATTCCGCCCGATCCCAAGTGGGGATCGACGGCGACGTTCGAGCAGTTCGTCAAGCGAGCGAAGGATAAGGGGAACCGAATCGTCCCTTACACGAACATGTCGTGGTGGGGCAAGAGCTCCCCGACGCTCGCGAATTTGCCTGCGGGAACGACGCTCGAGAGCCTTGTCGTGCAGAAGGAGAACGGGACAATCGCCTCCGAGTCTTACGGCATGCATGAAGGCTACGTCGTGAACCCGGGCGATCCGTTCTTCGTGAAGCGCACGGGCGAAGAGCACGACAAGCTGATTAACGCCGCGGGCTTCGACGGCGTGTTCGAGGACCAATGGGGCATTCGTAACTCGCCGTACGTCTATAACGAAGCGAGACCGGCTGGAACGGATCCTTCCACCGCCTATTTCGCGGGAGTACGTCAATATTTCGACGCATTGAAGCATAACATCTACATCGAAGACGGCACGGACGTGCTGGCCGACGATTCGATCGGCTTCATGGGCGCGACGTATCTGTGGGATTTGCTCGGTTATCGGAAGAATACGGCGACCTATACCGACTATTATCCGCTGGCCGGAATGCTGTTCCGAGACAAGGTGATGCAATACCAGCATAACTTGGCCGGGGAGACGATGACGGACGATCAGGATATGCTTCGCTGGAACGTCGCTATGGGGTATAACCTGAGCGCGGATTTCTACAACGGCGTCGGCAGCCCTTGGGTAGACGCGACCGGCGTGTTCCAGAAATTCGTGCTGTCCCGCTATGCCGATTCGCTTGTGCAAGGGTTCGAGCAAATCGCGCCATCGGTAACGAGAACGGATTTCGGCACGCATCAAGCGACGACGAACTGGGATACGAAGCAGCCGTACGCTCTTGACGCCGAAACGACGTTGTCGGCGGGCGGCTTCGACATCGTTGCCGAAGACGGCGCCGTGAGAGCGGGGAACTACTCGCGCTACAACGGGCTCGATCTGGACAGAGGAGACCATGACCTCGTGGAGCTGCGCGGCGACGATTCGATTCGCGTCTATCAGCCGATCGGTTCCGACACGACGCTGAAGATCAAGAAGGGCAAAGGATGGCCGTTCGCCTCCGCGACCGCATACGAAGCGAACGGAACGAAGATCGCCGAGCTTCAGGTGAAGGCCGAGGGCGATTACGCGATTGTCGACTATGTCGGAATCATTAAAGAGCGGAAGGTCGCTTACGTGGAATTGAAGCGATCGGATGCACAGACGCAAGTCGCGGAAACCTTCGAGAAAGTGGGGCTGGAAGTGAACATCGCGGTCGGGTTGAAGACGCTGGCGACTTCCGTCACGGCAGAGGCGTTCGATCCGAAGCTGACGACGGACGGCGATCCGTTCACGTACTGGGAAAGCACCGCGAAGAAGTTTCCGCAGTCGCTGACGGTCGATCTTGGGGAGGAGAAGCAGGTTTCCAAGGTAGCGCTGACGCTGCCTCCGCAGGATGCGTGGGAAGCCCGCGACCAGGAGATCGAGGTTCTCGGCAGCGCGGACGGCAATACGTTCACGTCGCTGCTGCCCGCGAAGCCGTATACTTTCGATCCGAAGCGGGATAACAAAGTAGAGCTTCCTTTGGGTTCGCCGGTAAAGCAGCGATTCATCCGGGTCACGATTACTTCGAACACGGCTTGGCCGGCCGCGCAAGTATCGGAGCTCGAAGTGTACGAATAATTTCATGGAAAAGGCTTCTGCCGTCGCAGAAGCCTTTCTTTGTGGCGGTCTTGTCCTTCCTACATAAGATGTAGGGAGATTGGAGGCGGTCCGCATGAATGTGTATTTAGCAGGGATAAGCATCCTATTCGGCTCTACGATCACGTTCGCTTTCGGCACGTGGTCGGAGTCGCTGACGTTCTTATTGGTCGCGATGGCCATAGACTATATTACGGGTATTACCGCCGCGATTTACGACGGCAGCGGGTTGGACAGTCAAGTCGGATTCTGGGGATTGATGAAAAAAGGGCTGATCCTGCTCGTCGTGCTGCTCTCCCATCGGATCGATCTCGTGCTAGGGGTCGATGTGGCGATGGGGGGAGCGATTGCGTTCTATACCGTTAACGAGCTATTGTCCATCATCGAGAACTATGGACGTCTAGGGCTTCCGCTGCCTCCGCAGCTGAAGCAACTCGTTCGCACGTTGCGCAACCGAAGCGATAAATAAGCTTTAGTACAACCGACAACCCCGATTGAGCCGTCGATCGGGGTGTGATGCTTATCGAGCGGATTGGTTAAGCTTATACATAGCATGAAATTGGGATGGAGTTGATTCAGCATGCGCCTAGTCGGCGGTTCAAGCGTCATCATCCGCGTCGAGATGGACAAGCAAGCGGTTACGTTCGGCGAACTGGTATCGGCGATCGGGACTCATGGCGGCGATATCGTGGCGATAGACGTCATCCAACCGGGCAAGAGGATGGAGATTCGGGACTTAACCGTTAGCGTGCAGGATCCGCAGGTTGTCGATCGGCTGACCGAAGAGGTTCGGACGATGTCCGGCATCCGTCTGATCAACGTGTCGGACCGAACCTTCCTGCTCCATCTCGGCGGGAAAATCCAGGTCCATTCCAAAGTCCCGATCAAGAACCGGGACGATCTGTCCCGCGTCTATACTCCGGGTGTCGCCAAAGTCTGCATGGCCATCCACGAAGACGCGAACAAAGCTTTCTCGCTGACGATCCGGCGCAATACGGTAGCCGTCGTCTCTGACGGAACGGCGGTGCTCGGGCTCGGCGACATCGGTCCCTACGCGGCGATGCCGGTTATGGAGGGCAAGGCGATGTTGTTCAAAGAGCTGGCGGACGTCGACGCGTTCCCGATCTGTCTGAATACGAAGGACCCGGACGAGATCGTTGCTATCGTCAAGGCGATCGCTCCGACGTTCGGCGGCATCAATCTGGAAGATATCGCTTCTCCGCGGTGCTTCGATATCGAACGAAGGCTCAGAGAATCGCTTGATATCCCCGTCTTTCACGACGACCAGCACGGTACGGCGATCGTGCTGCTCGCCGGGTTGTTCAACGCGCTTAAGATCGTCGGCAAGCCGATCGAGCAGATCAAAGTCGTCGTCTGCGGTATCGGCGCGGCGGGCATTGCCTGCTCCAGCATCCTGCTAGGCGCAGGCGTAACGAATTTGATCGGCGTCGACAAGGATGGCGCCATCCATCGCGGCGTACACTACGAGAACGAGGTGTGGAACGAGTTCGCGAGCCGAACGAATCCTAACGGCGAAACCGGCCGATTATCCGACGTCATCCAAGGAGCGGACGTATTCATCGGGCTCTCCAGGCCTAGGCTGCTGCATTCGGAAGACGTGAAGCGGATGAACAAGGACCCGATCGTGTTCGCCATGGCGAATCCCGAGCCCGAGATATCGCCGGAGGAGGCGTTGCCTTACGTGCGAGTGTTCGCGACGGGGCGCTCCGATTATCCGAACCAGCTCAATAACGTGCTTGCTTTTCCGGGCATTTTCCGCGGGGCGCTGGATGCGAGGGCTAGCACGATCAACGAGGAGATGAAGCTGGCGGCCGCGCGGGCGATCGCGTCGATCGTCTCGGAGCAAGAGCTGAACGAGCACTATATTATCCCGGGCGTCTTTAATGACAAAGTCGTTCCGGCCGTGAGGCGGGCGGTCGTCCTGGAAGCGATCCGCACGGGGGTGTCCCGCAAAGTGCCGAGCGATTTCCGCAAAGGGAATTGATCGCGAAATCGTTCATCATTTTGTCATAAGTTTAATAAAGTTGTCCGTAACCGCATTTCAACCTCTTGAGTTCAAACGCGGATTTTAGGTATTATATGAGGTAGACAATTGTAGGAAGCAGGGGAGCAGACAAATGCAAAAATGGGTAATGTCCACTTTAGTTGTTATCGCTTGCTTGTTGGGCGTATACTTGTTGTCGTCCGGAATGCCCGAGAAGCCGGAAAGCGAGACGGCCGGTCTTGCCGAAGGACAAGAGTTGCTTAAGATTACCGCGACTAACTTTAACTTCGACAAAGAAGAATACCACGTTAAAGCGGGTACGCTCTATAAAGTCAAATTCTCGAATAAGCTGGGCGTTCACGGCGTAAAGATCAACGACGTCGATTTCTCCAAAGACAATCCCGAAGCGGACATCACGTTCGACACGCCGGGCACGTATGAAATTCAATGCGAAATCATGTGCGGACAAGGTCACGGCAACATGAAATCGGTCATTATCGTCGAGTAACGATAGCCATGCAAAAGGAGCCTAGCGGCTCCTTTTTTTCCATCATGGCGTTACAGATGGCGCCAAGTGCGTATGCGGGATATGCCCAAATCGCCTAAATACCCGATCAGCGCCCAGCTGAGCACGGTCAGTACGTACATGAACCACACGTTGACGTTATGAATGTCCGTGAACAGCTCGACTAACCACATGGGGACGCTGAACATGAACAGGAACACATTGTGAGGGTCATAGCCGGTAGCGTTGAACAGGCACAATGCGGCGCCGATTAACGTGCATGCCAAGGTCATGGGATAACGCATGATATACTCCCTTCCGCCTCATAGTGCTCGTATTATGCTCGCGGTTGCGGGTTCTCATTCGCTGCATGGGGAAGCCTAATTCGATTAACGAAAGGATGGATTTGAACATGATTACGCATATCGTTCTATTCAAGCTGAAAGACCGCAGTCCGGAAAGCGTCGCCCGTACGGCAGCCGTGCTGCGCGACATGGAAGGGAAAATCGACGTGCTGCGCCACCTGGAAGTCGGCACGGACGTGCTGCATTCCGAGCGCTCGTACGATATCGCGCTGTACACGAAGTTCGATTCGATGGAAGACCTTAACGCTTATCAGGTTCACCCCGTTCATAAGCTCGTCATCGAGCACATGACTTCCGTACGCGAAGCATCGGTAAGCGTCGACTACGAGAGCTGAGAGGGAGAACGTCGTGGAGAAGGATCCTCAGAACATGGGCGACGTGTACGAGATGATGACGTATTTGCTCGTGATCATCCTTAGCGCCGTCGTCATGGTCATATGGTTGAAACGCCGCGCTAAGCGCAAGCGCAGATGAAAGGGGCTGTCCGCCCATGTATTACGTAAACGAAAAATTCATTAACGACCGTTTGGCGTGCATCCCCGATATCGCACTGGCTTTGAACGTCGTTTCGCGCGGCTGGAAAGGAACGTTAAGCGAAGGTCTCGTCCAAGAGCGCGCTTTGCATCTCGCCGCGGAAATCGTGACGGACGTCGGCAATGCGCTGATCGACGGCTTTATTATGCGCGACGCGAGCAGTTACGAGGATATTGTCGACATTATCGCGATGGAGAACGTCATCGAGCCGAACGTCGCGTCTTCGATGCGGGAGCTTGTACTTCTACGCAAACTGCTCGTCCAGGATTACGTGGAGTGGCCGCGCCACGAGCTGCACAAGCTTACGCCGGAGCTGCCGGAGCTGCTTGTCGAGTTCGGCCGCCAAGTTCGGTCGTATATGGAGAAGGAGCTTCGCGGGTTCCCGGGCAGCGACGGTGCAGGCGTCCAATAGGTGCCAATTTACGTCATGAACCGATTCCGTTACAATGAAGCCATATGAACCGCGCTAGGGTTAGTTGCGAGGATGGCGCGAGGACGGAGGTCGACGGCATGCCGCTGCGTAAGGAAGAAGGATCGACGAGAAGCCGGTTGCTTCATCTGCTTAGAACGAGAAGCTCCTGCTCGGTCAGCGAGCTGTCGGGCGAGCTAGCGCTAACGGAGATGGCCGTCAGACGCCATCTTCATGCGATGGAGAAGAACGGCCAAGTCGCCGTAACCGCGGTCCGACAAGGCATGGGACGCCCGCTCTACCGTTACTCGCTGACGGCGCATGCCGATGAATGGTTCCCTAAGAACTATTCCCAGCTGGCGCTTGATCTCCTCGCCGAGCTCGAGGAAGAAGACGAGGGCGCAGCGGTAATCGACCGCATGTTCCAAGGCCGGCGCGATAAGCTGGCGGAGCGTTACGAAGAGCGAATGCGCCATAAGCCGCTCGAGGAACGCGTGCGCGAGCTGGCGCTCATCCAGAACGGCGGCGGTTATATGGCGTCGTGGGAGCGTTCCGACGACGAAGAAGATGCTTATGCGCTCCATGAGTACAACTGTCCGATCGCGCACGTCGCGGGCCAGTTCCGTCAAGCCTGCCAATGCGAGCAGCAGCTGTTCGTCCGCCTGCTCGACGCCGACGTGGAACGCACCGAATGCTTAGCCGACGGCGGCTCGCGCTGCACGTATGCGATTAAACCGAAGACAACTTGATATTTGCTATCCCTGCCGTCCGCGCTCGTCGCGGGCGGTTTTTTGCGCTATCGCTCCCTCACACGTCAGTAACTCGATGACAGCGCGCTATGGTGCGAGTTTCTCTGCAACGGTCTCACAGACCTCTACAGCATAGACCCCATCGCAAGCCGTTTCTCCAACCGTCTCACAGACCGCTGCAGCACCGAACCATAACCAACCGCTCCTGCAACGGTCTCACAGACCTCTGTAGCACCAAATTTGCTTCATCTATTTCTCCAACGGTCTCACAGACCGCTCCACCACGAAACTGCCCCTAACCACTTCTGCAACGGCCTCACAGACCACTACAGCAGCGAACCATCGCCAGCCGCCTCTCCAACGATCTTACAGACCGCTGCAGCTCCGAATCATCGCCAAATGCACCTGCAACGATCTCACAGACCACTGCAGCGCCGAACCATAGCCAGCGGCTTCTCCAACGGTCCCGCAGACCGCTGCGATTTTTCTTGCCCGTCCGCAGTGTCAAGTCAAGCCCATGCTTCTTATACTATCTTAACCGCATGGGCATTCGCCCGGGTACCGCAAGCAGCTAGCCGAGCGCTGGCCGACCAGAGGAGGGGTTCGCATGGGATGGGAGATTACCGCTTATGCGATTGCTTTGTCCGTATTGGCTATCGCGGCCGTTGTCGTGATCGCGGTCGCTCGCGCCGTCCGTACGCTTGGCAAGATCGAGCGGACGATTACGCGCTTAGGCGGCGAGACGGAAAGTTCGCTTCGGCAGTTTAGAGAACTCGCAGAGGAAGCGACGGCGATTACCCGCAGCAGCAGGCAGACGTTCGAGAGCGTCGCGGCGTTCGCGGAAGGGGCGCGGGCGTTGGGCGAAGCGGCTCAAGCTGCAGGGGATGCCGCGACGCGGGTTTCCGCGTATTGGCGGGATCGGCTCATCTTCCGTAAAGCGGCGGAGACGGAAGCCGAAGAGGAACGGCCGGCCAGCGAACGGATCGACTGGCAGACCGTCATCAGACAGCTGCTCGACGGTTGGCGAAGCAGATAACCACGCTGCGTCAAGCCGAGCTGCTTGCGATCGCGGGGACGAGTGCGGATCAAGCATAGGAGAGTGAATGGAATGAGCAAAAAATCGTTTCTATGGGGCGCGTTAACGGGTGCAGTGACCGGAGCGGTAACCGCTCTGCTGCTGGCGCCGAAGTCCGGTCGCGAGCTGCGCAAGGACATTGGCGACGCCGCAGTCAAAGTCGGCGAGAAGACGGCTGATTTGGGCCGCCACGCCGGTTCCGCCGTGCAATCGCTCGCCAAACGGACTTCCGGTTTTGCGGTAGACACGAAGCAAGCGGCAAGCAAGTATTTCGGTTCGCGCCAGTTGAACGGTGCGGCCAGCGACTCTATCGAGACGGTAAGCGACGAATCGGAGGATTCGGCTGCCCTCTAATTTCCCGGGAAACATAGAACAACCAAGGACTGCCTGCTCCCGCAAGGCGGTCCTTGGACTTTTCTCGTTGCTTGGCTCGGACAAGCGTTGACTTTAGGTACCTTTTTCGAAAGTTGCTCATACAGTATCTTGAATCGACCTCATCAACGATGAAGAAAGCGGTGTTCTCGTGCAGCGAGCGATTGCGGTCTTGGACTCCGGCGTTGGCGGTCTGACCGTTGTCAAAGAACTGATGAGACAGCTCCCTTGGGAAAAAATCTGTTACTTTGGCGACACCGCTCGTGCGCCATACGGTCCTAGGCCAGCTGAGGAAGTTATCGCATTCACCCGTGAAATCGTAGATTATCTTGCGCAATTCGAACCTAAGATGATTGTCATCGCCTGCAATACGGCAACGGCGGTAGCGTTGGAGGATATTCGCAGACGGGTGAACCTGCCCGTCATCGGGGTGATCGAGCCCGGAGCCAGAGCCGCGATCGACCTGACGAGCGTAGGAAGAATAGGAGTCATTGGAACGGAAGGCACGATCAAGAGCGATGCTTACCTCCATGCGCTTACGAAGCTTTCCCCGAGCGTCCAGGTCGTCGGCTTGGCTTGTCCGACCTTCGTACCGCTCGTGGAGAATGGCTTATTCCGTACCCGAGAGGCTTACGCTGCCGTGTCCGAAGCTTTACAGCCGCTGAAGAATAGCGAGATCGATTGCTTGATTCTCGGCTGTACTCATTATCCTTTCTTGGCAGCTCCGATATCGGAAGCGATGGGCAATGAAGTCGGGCTCGTCCATTCTGCCGAAGAGACGGCGAGGGAGATTGCCGCCACGCTTAAAGCGAGCGACCAGTTAGCCGAAGCAAGCACGGTTCCGGTACATCAATTTTTTTGCAGCGGCGATCCGGCCAAGTTTCAGCAGATCGCTCAGGATTGGCTCGGTAATCCGATTCGCCTGGCGACGGTGGTTTGGCAAATACCACAAATTCGGATATAACAGTAAGTCTTACATCAGCTATGAATCGCTGCTCGGCGCAGTCGTTCATAGCTTTTCGTATGGTACGGCATATACGCCCTTGCTCCGTCATAAATCATACCATCGTGACGAAGAAGGGGAGCTTTCGATGAGCAGAAACAAATCCGGCTACGGACCGGCTCAATTAGCGGACGACATCCGCAAGCTGGAACGGAAATTTCCTTTCGTGAACGTGAGTACGATCGGGCGAAGCGTCCTTGGCAAACCGATACATGCGATCAGAATCGGGGAAGGAGCGTTCCGCTGGCATTTCAACGGCGCCTGTCATGCCAATGAATGGATAACGTCGTTGCTTCTAATGAAGTTCGCTGAAGATTACGCGAAGGCGTGCCGCAAAAGGGGCCAAATCGGCGGGAAGACCGCAAGAGAGCTGTTCAATCGAACGACGCTGTGGATCGTGCCCATGCTCAATCCGGACGGCGTCGAGCTCGTGCAGCAGGGAGTGACGCCGAAGCATCCTTATTATAAAGAACTGATGGTCTGGAATCGCGGTTCTGATCTCTTTCACCGCTGGAAGGCGAATATTCGAGGCGTGGACTTGAACGATCAGTTCCCCGCCCACTGGGAGGAAGAGCGGGATCGCCGAACGGTAGATCGGCCGGGGCCACGCGACCATTGCGGTATCGGACCGTTAGCCGAGCCGGAAGCGGCGGCGCTGGCGGAATGGACGGAGCGGATGGACCTGCATGCGGTGCTTGCTCTGCACACGCAGGGCGAGGAAGTGTACTGGAACTATCGGGATCATGAGCCGCCGCATTCCGAGGATTGGGCTCGCCGGCTGGCGATTGCCTCGGGATACCGCGCGGTGAAGCTTGATGGAAGCGATGCCGGGTATAAAGATTGGTTTATCGAGAAATTCCGCCGTCCGGGGTTTACGGTCGAAGCGGGCTGGGGGCATAATCCGCTTCCGCTTGACGACATAGAGGAAATATACGACGACGTGCATAAGCTGCTGGCCGAAGCGTTGGATTTGTCTCCAGCCTGAGACGGATTCGACAACAAGGGGCATACTTCGAGCAACACTACTTGCTCCGCTGGAACGCGGGGCGAAAGGAGGATGCCGAATGCCCCGTTCTCGATTGCTTTGGTTATACCGATTACGGCGCTTGCCCTGGCGCTTATGGCGCATCATGCGCTCGCGCCAAGTACCGGCGCTGGACAAGCTGTTCTTCATCGCGGCCGTTGCGCTGTATTGGATTCTTCCGGATTTGCTGCCGTTCTTGCCTATAGACGATATTACCGTTACAGCATTCGGAATCCATTGGTTCGTTAACACCATGGAGCGCAAATACGGTTATAATATTAAATGACGAACTACATAATGGAAATGCGAGGATGCTATGAAACGGAACGATTTTATACCGATTATACTCGGCAGCGACGAGAACGCTTATGGCAACATCAGACTCATTCATGAAACTTATCGGATCAAACCGCTCCTGTTATGCACGCGTCTGTTAACTCCGACGAAGCATAGCCGATTGTTCGACCTTATCCAAATCGATGGCTTTGATAGCGAGGATGTGTTTCCCGAAGCGCTATTGTCCGTGCTGGAGAAACACGCCGCACCGAACAGGAAGCTGATCGTCATCCCTTGTTCGGATTATTACGCGGGGATGCTGTCTCGTCATTACGACCGATTCAAAGGGTTGATCGCGAATCGATTCATCCCGAGCGCGTTGCTCCATACGCTTGATACGAAGGACAAATTCTACGAATTATGCGAAAAATACGGTTTGGATTATCCGAAGACGGTGATCTGCGAGCCGCACGAACGAGAGAACGTATTGGACCGGATGGACTTTCGTTTTCCGATCGTCGTGAAGCCGGAGAACAGCAACGCGTACGACTACTTGCACTGCCATTTTGAAGGCAAAAAGAAAGTTTTCTTCTTCGATAAACCAGAAGATTACTTAACGATGATCCGCAGTATGAATACTTCCGACTACCGCGGCAAATTGATTCTTCAAGAATTCATTCCCGGCGGCGACAGCGCGATGCGCGTCATCAACAGCTTTTCCGATAACAACGGACGAGTGACCATGATGTGCCTCGGACAGCCCGTACTCGAAGAATACGCTCCCGCGACGCTCGGTAATTACGCTGCCATCATCAGTCGCTCCGATCGGGAGATCTATGCGAAGATTAAAGCTTTTTTGGAGCAAATAGGGTACGTGGGATTTTCCAACATCGATATGAAATTCGACAGCAGAACAGGGAAGTACATGCTGTTCGAAATCAATCCTCGGCTCGGCAGGAGCAGCCTATTCGTACGGGCAGCGGGACTGAACATGATCAAGGCGCTTATCGATCAAGTGGTCTACGGCAAAGAAGAAGAATGCGTATACGGCCAAGCAACCGCTTTATGGACCAACGTGCCGAGATCGGTATTGAAACGTTACGTCAAAGATCCGGAATTGTCCGCGGAAATCGCCGGGTTATACAAACGGAAGAAAGTGATCAGATCGCTCTGGTACAACAAGGATTTGAACGTGAAGCGAATGATTAGCGTCTTCCGCTATTCTATGAGCCATATCAACAACTTCCGGCGGTATTACTTCGACAAAGGACAAGCATGAGCGGCTAACGGATGGCGACTAGAAGCGAAATGTTGCAAGCGCGATGGCGTTACCTTACAATAGCTTAGAGGATAACGACGGGAGTGGAACGCATATGAAATGCAAAATTACGCGCAACGCCGCGAACGTGCTGCGCCGCGAATTGGACAAACCGGAGAACGCGGACAAGAAGCTTCGCGTCTTCATTACGCATAGCCACGGCGACCATGCGCATTACGGCATGGACCTGGGCACGCCAAACGATAACGAAGAGCTGGTATCGACGGACAAAGGGATCGACGTGTTGCTGACGAAGGGACAAGACTTGCTGGACGGCGTAAAGATCGATTATTTGTACTTCCCTAACGAAGGATTCGTCATTACGAATCCGAGCAAAGGCAATCATGGAGACCACTGATACCCAGCAACCGGTATCGGCGTCGCCCAACGATATCCGCATATGCGATAAGTGCAAGCACATGCGGGTGAAATCGATGCTTCCTAAGCTGAAGAAACTTGATCCGAATGCCGACGTCAAAGTTGCCTGCAAGTCTTATTGCGGTCCATGTTCCAGATACGCTTTCGTCTTCATCAACGGGCGATACGTCACCGCTCCGACCGAGGACGAAGCGATCGAGAAAGCGCGCAAATATTTGAAATAAGCAAAGGCTGCCCATCGGGCAGCCTTTAATCGTTGCATGTTATGACGCTCGACCGGCCGTTGATTGTCGCTCTCCGCAACAATCTGAGTGCAAACGCGCTTGACCGTCCGCAGATTGTCGCTCTCCGCAACAATCTGCTTACAACGCCGAACGGCCGGATTTGCGGTTATTGTTCCTCATCCTTGCGGAACTTCGCGATCAGGTCGTGCTCGATCACCCGGTCGGATATCATCAGATCGTTCCTGGCGGCTTCCGCGCCCGGCTTGCAAGCCGCGATTCCGGCAGGTTCGCCGGAAGGGAAGGAGTAGCAAGCACCGTGATCGACGACGCCGTCCGAGCTTGGCACGAAGTAGACGTTGCCGTCGGTAAATCCGCCGTTGCGGAACACGACGGACTTCGACGCCGCGGACAGCATGCTTACGCCCATCAAATGCTCGTTTGCCGTCGATAAGCCGAGCAAGTGCATCAGCGTAGGCAACGTATCCATCTGGCCGACGGCTTTCTCGATGATGCCTCCATGCCCGTCGTTCGGCAAGTGGAGGATGAACGGCACATTCCGGATGATCGCGTCCTGTTGCATCTCGTTCAGCGGGTGGCCGTAAAATTGCTCGTAAAGCTTCATGTCGTACAGCGAGTTGTCATGGTCGCCGTAGAAGAGGACGATCGTGTTCTCCCACAATCCTGCTTCCTTCAGATGACCGATCAGCTCGCCGACCGCGGCGTCGACGTAGTGCGTCGCTTGCAAGTAATCGCCGAAGGTCGTTCCTCCGAACGGCGCGACGTCCAGTTCCTGGTGCGATGGCAATCGGAACGGGTGATGGCTCGAAAGCGTGATCGCCATGGCGTAGAACGGGGATTCGCCCCGCGTCTGCAGCTGTTCGACCGTCTGGCGGAAAAACGATTTATCGCCGAGCGACCAACCGAGCGGCTCGTCGAGCTTGAAATTTTTGACGGTGTAGAATTGGTCGTATTCCATGTTGTTATACATGTTGTACCGGTTCCAGAAGCTGCCGTCATACGCATGGTGCACGGTCGTATCGTACCCTTGGGTCTTCAGGATCGATGGCGCGCAATCGAATTCGTTGCCCGCGAACCGTATGAACACGGAGCCGGTAGGCAGCGGATGCATGGAACAGCTGGTCGCGAAATCGGCGTCCGAAGTGCGCCCTTGCGCGGTCTGATGATAGAAGTTAGGAAAATATAAGCTTTGGCCGATCAGTTGATTCAAGTTAGGCGTAATTTCTTCGCCGCCGATCGATTGACCGATGACGAACTGTTGGAACGCCTCCATCTGCACGACGAGCACGTTACTGCCTTTGTATTCGCCGAAGAGAGGTTCGGATTCCATCTGCTTCTGGACGGCGCGGCGCGCTTCGAACCAGGCTCTTGCTTCTTGTTCCTTTTCCTTGGAGAGTCCGCCGCCGAACCAATTTTCTTTGGCATACCGATAGGTATCATAGCCGTGGAAGCCGAGCAGACCGGTAACGTTGTAGATCGGTATGTTCCACCAGTTGCCGACGAATAGACCGCGTGCCCAGCCGTCCTTCTGAGTCTCGACCGGGTAATAGATGAGCGCCCATCCGATCGTGAACGCCAGCGTGCCGGGAATGAGCCGAAGCAGCCGGCGACTTCGGCGATTAGAAGGCTTCGAGCGTTGCTCCTTGCGTTCGACGCGTCTGCGCCATACGATCCATACGATACCGATAAGGCCGATCGGAAGATCCGCGAACAGGATGAAATCCGACGTTTGAATGAGGTTCCAAATGCTTTCCTGAAGCGCTCCGACTTGGCCGGCTTGGAAGAGTACGGGAATCGAGATGAAGTCCTTGAAGTACCTGAAATATACGAGATCCGAGAAAATAAGCGCGGATAACGCAAGATCGATGATCACTAACGCAATCCAGCGAGCGCGTCGCCCGAGCAGCAGCGTCCAGAAGGCCGATAAAATGACCGCGCCGTAATTCACTTTCCATTTCCAATCGTTCATGCCGCCGACGTTGAACCGATGATCCAGCCAGTTCAGCTTATATACGATGGAGAGAACGAACAGCATGAACCCCCAATAGGGCCAACGCTGCAGTCCTTTGAGCAGCAACGGTCCTAACTTCATAACGGCGGCTTTTAACCGCAATTCCATAAGGCGTCTTCCTCTCGTTCTGCAATCATAAGATTAAGTATAGCTCTCTTTACAGGAAGATTACAATTAGATTACGGTTTGAGGTACAATGAACCAAAATGGAGGTGTGCACGTTGGATCCATTACAGTCCGCTGATGCTTATTTCGATGAATTATTCCCGCCGGATGCGCAGCTTGAGCGCGTGAACGAGGCGATTAAAGCGGCAGGAATGCCGGAAATATCGGTAGCTCCCGGCTATGGCCGGCTATTGACGATGCTTGTGACCGTATCGGGCGCGAGCAAGGTGCTGGAGATCGGCGCGTTGGGAGGGTATAGCGGGATATGCCTTGCGCGCGGACTTCCCGCCTTGGGCAAGCTGGTATCGCTCGAGCTGCGAGCCGACTATGCGGCCGTTGCCGAAGCGAATGTGGCCGCCGCCGGTTTCGGCGCGTTAACCGAGTATCGTATCGGAGAAGCAAGCCGCAGCCTAGCCGAACTGGCCGATCAAGGGGAAACGTTCGACTTCTTCTTCATCGACGCGGATAAGGAAAACTATCCGAACTATCTCGAGGCGTGCATCCGATTGGCGAATCCAGGGGCGATGATTGCCGCCGACAATACGCTGCTTAGAGGGAGGACGCTCGATCCGGCGAAGCAAGGACCGTCCGTGCAGGCGATTCGTGAGTTCAATCGGCGCATCGCGAACGATCCAAGGCTGCTCGGAGTCCACCTTCCTTCTTATGACGGACTGGCGTTGGCCCGAGTATCGAGATGAGAAAAGTTAACAAATCTTACTAAAAGGCCTCCAACAATGACTAATTCAGTCGTTTTGGAGGCTTTTTTAGGTGTGTATATCCTATACATCCGCTATTTTTAAATTTGATTAGTAATATGCAAAAAGTTTTGCCACTTCGGAGCCCAAATAGGAAAGGCATACCAAAGTTTCAAACGAAAATGAACATAATTTCATGATGAAAATATTGCCTTGAACAAACGAAGCAAAAACGGTGCATGATTATTCACAGTATTCAAGGTTTGATTCAAAATGTAAGCGTTACCTGTCATAAGTTAGTTATTTTACATCACATAGTATGTTACATTAAATTACATTGGCAATATCTTTCATTGCAAAAACAGTAAAAATGCATGTAAGATGTGTGATGTTATCGTGCCCGAGTGAACGAACTCTATTAAGGGTAAGTTAAGGGTACGGGTACAAGATCTGAAATTGAGATTAGGGGAGGCTACACCGAAATGAAAATGAAGACAGTAGCAACTTCGGCAATGGCTCTGACTCTCGCCGGTTCGTTGCTCGCGGCATGCGGCAACAACAACGAGAACAATGCGGCATCGCCAAGCACTACGCCAGGGGCAAGCGCAAGCACACCTGCCGGCAGCAACAGCAAACAAGAACTCGTCATGAACTACCGTGCCGATCCGCCGGCACTGGACGTCTCGATCGCGGAAAGCTCCGCATCGTTCACGATCCTCGGCGCGATCAGCGAAGGCTTGTACCGCTTGGACAAGGATATGAATCCGGAACCGGGTCTGGCAGCTGAGCTTCCGAAAATCTCGGAGGACGGTTTGACTTATACGATCAAGCTGCGCGATGGTCTGAAATGGGCGAACGGCGAGCCGCTCACCGCTAAGGACTTCGTGTACTCCTACCAAAGAACGCTTGATCCTGCAACGAAAGCTTCTTACGCATTCATCCTGACTTGGATCAAAGGCGGACAAGCCGTACAAGAAGCTAAAACTCCGGAAGAGCTGAAAGCCGCGCAAGAAGCGCTTGGCGTTAAAGCTCTCGACGACACGACTCTCGAAATCACGCTGGATCAGCCGCGCGCATACTTCACGGCACAGCTTGCATTCTTGAACTACTATCCGCAAAACGAGAAGTTCGTATCCGCGCAAGGCGACAAATCCGGCGCGGACGCGGACAAAGTACTCGGCGCAGGTCCGTTCGTTCTGACGAAATGGGATCACGAGCAACAACTCGTTCTCGAGAAAAACCCGAACTACTGGGATGCGGCTAACGTTAAGCTCGACAAAGTTACTCTGAACATCGTTAAAGACCCTTCGACTGGTCTGAACCTGTTCGAGTCCGGCAAAACGGACTACGCGGACATTAAAGGCGAGGACATGAAAAACTACGAAGGCAAGCCTGAGTTGATGATGAAGAGCGAGCTCGTAACGGGCTACCTGAACTTCCAACAAAAGAAAGTTCCTGCTTTCGCGAACAAAAAAGTTCGTCAAGCGCTTAGCATGGCGATCGATCGTTCTTTGATTCCTAGCCTCGTACTGAAGAACGGTTCCGTTGCTTCGACCGGCTTCGTTCCTAACGGAAACAGCGACGGCGCGGGCAACGAATTCCGCAAAGCCGTAGGCGATACTGAAGTTGGCTTCGACAAAGAAAAAGCGAAACAACTTCTTGCCGAAGGTTTGGCTGAAGCGGGCATCGCTAAATTGCCTGAACTGAAAATCATGGGCGACGACACGGCAACGGGCAAACAATTGCTCGAGAACCTCGCGATCCAATGGAAAGCGAACCTCGGCATTTCGGTCGTTCCGGATCCGCAGCCGCACGCAACGCGTCTGGACAAAGAACTGAAGCATGACTACGATATCGTATCCACGCTTTGGGGCGCTGACTATAACGACCCTATGACTTGGCTCGACATGTTCTTGACGGGCGGTCCGTTCAACACGCAGGACTGGGTAAACGCCGATTACGACAACTTGGTGAAATCCGCTCAGAAGAACCTCGACAACGCGAAACGCGCCGAAGAGCTCGGACAAGCCGAGAAAATCCTGATGGACGAAGCTGCGATCTTCCCGCTGTACTTCCGTTCGTCTCCGTTCGTTGTCAACACGAAGGTGCAAGGTCTGATCCTGCCTCCTTACGGTCCTGACTTCGAATTGAAATGGACTTCCGTTAAATAAGACGGAACCGTTCAAATCGCTTTAACAACAGCCAAACGACTATTCATGGAAGAGGCCGTTATTGCAACGGCTTCTTTCATGTCAATAGCCGTATGAGGAAAAATATTCATTCCTGAAAGGAGGACTCTCCGTGCTGAAATACGTGCTGCGCCGGTTTATCTATATGCTCATTACGCTATGGGTCATTATTACGGCCACATTTTTTCTCATGAAACTGCTGCCCGGAAATCCTTTTGGTGAAGCGGCTGCGAAAATGCCACCGGAAAACCTGGCGATCTTGAAGGCGCAGTATGGGCTTGATAAGCCGGAGTGGCAGCAATACCTGAAATACCTCGGGAACGTCGTGCAAGGCGATTTGGGCGTATCGTATCAGTTCCCTACGCGTTCCGTTACTAGCGTTATCACGCATTCTTTCAAAGCATCCCTTGAGCTTGGCATCGAGTCCTTGATTCTTGCGATCTTTTTCGGGATGGCTTTAGGGATGTTCGCATCCTTGAGACACGGCAAATGGCAAGATTATTCCTCCATGTTCATCGCGCTGGTCGGAATCTCGGTTCCGTCTTTCGTTATCGCACCGCTGTTGTCCTTATACGTCGGTAATAAGTGGGGCATTCTGCCTCCAGGCTTGTGGGAAGGAACGTTCTGGGAAGGACCGGAGTTCCGCGTTCTGCCCGCAGTCGCGCTTTCTTTCGGTACGATCGCTATTCTGGCCCGGATGATGAGAGCTTCCATGCTCGAAGTGTCCAGTCTTGATTACATTAAAACGGCTAAATCCAAAGGGCTGACGACACGTCAGATCGTCTTCGGCCATATGTTCCGCAACGCGATTCTTCCTGTCGTGACGATTCTGGGACCGATCGCGGTCAACGTCATTACCGGTACGCTTGTCGTAGAAAACGTATTTGTTATTCCCGGACTCGGCTATCAATTCGTGAGCTCGATTACGACGCTGGATTATACGATGATTACGGGTCTTACGATCTTCTATGCGGCGATTCTTATCGTCGTGATGTTCCTAACCGATATTGCTTACGGCCTTATCGATCCACGAATTCGCATGTCGGGGAGGAGGTAAACCATGGAATCCCTTTCCAAAGAAATGTTTCAACCGGCTGAGAAAACGACAAGCGCCGAGTCCATCGTTCGTCCTTCGCTAACGTATTGGCAGGACGCGTGGCGGCGTTTGAGAAAGAATAAATTGGCGATGGGCGGCATGGTCGTCCTCGCCATCCTTACGATCCTCGCGTTCATCGCTCCGATCATTAGCAAGCACACGATCTACGAGATCAATTTCGAGGACATTAACCAGTCATCGTCTTGGAAGCATCCGTTCGGTACGGACGACTTCGGCCGCGATCAATGGCATCGGATTTGGCTGGGTACGCGGATTTCGTTGTTTATCGGTCTCGTGGCCGCATTGCTCGACCTTATTATCGGCGTCCTGTACGGCGGGATCTCCGCCTACTTCGGCGGCAAAGTCGATACGGTCATGCAACGGATTATCGAAATCATTTATTCGATCCCGCTGCTCTTGCTTGCGATCATCCTGATCGTATTCCTGGGGCCGGGCATGAGCTCGATTATTATCGCTTACGCGCTTACCGGCTGGGTAGGGACGGCAAGGCTCGTGCGCGGGCAAGTTCTGCTGATTAAGGAGCAAGAATTCGTATTGGCGGCTCGAACGCTAGGCGCGAAGCCTTCGCGAATCATTCTGCAGCACTTGATTCCGAACGTCATCGGTCTCGTGATCATTCAAATCACGTTCATCGTGCCTAATGCGATATTCTTCGAATCGTTCCTAAGCTTTATCGGCGTCGGCATTCGTCCGCCGGAAGCTTCCTTAGGCGTCTTGATCAACGATGGCGCCCGCGCCATGCGGAACTATCCGCACATGCTGATGTATCCGACGGTTATTTTCAGCTTGATCCTCTTGAGCTTCAACCTAGTCGGAGACGGATTGCGCGACGCGCTTGATCCGAAAATGAGAAAATAAGGAGGGGTGCCGGATGGCTAAACCTTTGCTTGAAGTAAACAATCTGCGCGTATCTTTCAAGATGTACGCCGGCGAAGTGCAAGCGGTACGCGGCGTCTCCTTCTCCGTAAATAAAGGAGAGGTTCTCGCGATCGTAGGGGAGTCGGGCTGCGGCAAATCCGTAACGGCCCAGACGATCATGAGGCTCGTGCCATCTCCGCCTAGCATCATTAAAGACGGATCTTCGATCTTGTTCAACGGCGAGCATGAAATCGCGAAGATGTCCGAGAAGGACATGCAATCGATTCGCGGCCAGGAAATCGGCATGATCTTCCAAGACCCGATGACCTCGCTGAATCCGACGATGACGATCGGCGATCAGATCACCGAAGGCATTCTCAAGCATCAGAGAGTGTCCAAGAAAGCCGCGATGCTGCGCGCGGAAGAGCTGCTGACTCTCGTCGGCATGTCCAACGCGCAGGAACGCTTGCGTCAATATCCGCATGAGCTTTCCGGCGGCATGCGTCAGCGCGTCATGATCGCGCTCGCGCTTGCTTGCGGGCCTAAGCTGTTGATCGCGGACGAGCCGACGACGGCGCTGGACGTTACGATCCAGGCGCAGATCATCGACTTGATGCGGGAAATTCAAGAGAAGACGGACACTTCGATCATCTTGATCACGCACGACCTTGGCGTCGTAGCGGAGATGGCTCACAAAGTCATCGTTATGTATGCGGGTAAAGTCGTCGAGAGAGGCACGCTGGAAGAAATTTTCTACGAGCCTCGCCATCCTTATACTTGGGGTCTGCTTCGTTCCGTGCCACGTTTGGACAGCGACAAGAGCGTCGAGCTCGAGTCGATTCCGGGCACTCCGCCGGACTTGTACGCTCCTCCGAAGGGATGCGCCTTCGCGGCACGTTGTCCGTACGCCATGAAAGTATGCCAAGATATCGATCCGGATCATTTCGTCGTTCACGGAGACCATACGGCCGCTTGCTGGCTCAACCATAAAGACGCGCCGAAGGTAGAGATGCCGGTCGGCATAGGGAGGGGAGCTCATGGCTGAAGATACAATCCTTGAGGTCAAAAACCTGCAGAAGCATTTCAACTTAGGCAACAACCGGATCCTGAAAGCGGTCGACGGCCTGAACTTCGCGGTTAAGCGCGGCGAGACGTTCGGCCTCGTCGGCGAATCCGGCTGCGGCAAATCGACGACGGGACGGACGCTTATTCGTCTGTACGAAGCGACCGGCGGGGAGATTCTGTTCAACGGCGAGAACGTACAGAAGATGAAAGGCGACAAGCGCAAGAAGTTTAACCGGGATATGCAGATGGTATTCCAGGACCCTTACGCTTCGCTGAACCCTCGGATGACGGTAGGCAAAATTATCGCCGAAGGCATCGAGATCCACGGCCTGTACAGCGGCAAGGAGAAGAAGGAGCGCGTTCATCAGCTGCTTCGCGACGTAGGTCTTCGCGAGGAGCACGCGGAACGCTTCCCGCACGAATTCTCGGGCGGCCAACGCCAACGGATCGGTATCGCGCGCGCGCTCGCGATCGAACCGAAATTCATTATCGCGGACGAACCGATCTCGGCGCTGGACGTATCCGTTCAGGCGCAGGTCGTCAACCTGTTCAAGAAGCTGCAGCGCGAGCGCGGCTTGACGTATTTGTTCATCGCGCATGACTTGGCGATGGTGAAGCATATCTCCGACCGTATCGGCGTTATGTACCTCGGCAAGCTCGTCGAGGTGGCGACGTCGGACAAGCTGAATTCGAAGCCGCTCCATCCGTACACGCAATCGCTGCTGTCGGCGATTCCGATTCCGGATCCGGAAGTGCAGAACAAGCGCGAACGCATCATTCTGCAAGGCGAAATTCCAAGTCCGCTGAATCCGCCGAGCGGTTGCCCGTTCCGCACTCGCTGCCCGCACGCGATGAGCGTGTGCGCGGAGAAAATGCCGGAGTTCCGCGAGGTAGAGCCAGGACATTACGTCGCATGCCACTTGCATTAATCTATTATAGGAATAGAGAAGGGCTGTCTCGCAGCCGGTCGCTTGACCGCGTCGATGAGACAGCCCTTTCCTTATGCGCGTATAGGTTGACGTTTCAAGCGAAGCGCGGCGAACGCCCATACGAACGTCACGAACAGCATGACGCCGGAGAAAATGAACAGCCCTTCGATGCCGATCGGCCCGGATAATGCGCCGCCGACGATCGGTCCGATCATGTTGCCGAGCGCCAGCGCGCTGCCGTTGAAGCCGAACGATCGGCTCTCCTTGCCGTCCGGCGTATATTGGCGGATGAGCGCGTTGACGGTAGGGATCAGTCCGCCCATGAAGCAGCCTTGCAAGAATCGGCAGACGAGCAGCTGTCCGACCGAACCGACGAACGCCTGCGGGATGAGCATGACCGCCGATCCGACGAGCGAGACGAGCAGTATTCGCTTAGAGCCTATTCGGTCGCTTAGCCGCCCCAAGATCGGCGAGCTTATCATGTTGGACAGTCCGGTGACCGAGCCGACGAAGCCCGCGTAGAACGCGAGATTCTCCGTCGTCCCGTGCAGTTTCTCTACATATAAAGGAATGAGCGCCATCGGGCTTAGCATGGCGAACTGAATCAAGAACGTGACGGATAGCAGCACCGGCATCTGGCGGATCGTCATCAGCTCGCGCAAGCCTTCAAGCACGCCGGCTTGATGCGTCTTGGCCGCAGCCTTGCGATCGAAGTTCTCCTTGACGAGGATCCAAGATACCGAGGAAGCGAGGAACAGCAGCCCGCCCGTGATATAGAAGATGGGACGGAAGCCGAACGTGTCGGCGAGGAACCCGCCGATGAACGGGCCCATGATCGAACCCGCGACCCCGCCGGACTGCAGCGTTCCCATCGCGAAGCCGATGCGCTCCTTCGGCGTCGTGGAGGCGACGAGCGAGACGGCGGCGGGCTGGAAGCCGGCGATGACGCCGTTCATGACGCGCAGCAAGAGCAAGTGCCACGGCGACGTCGCGAAGCCCATCAGTACCATGACTACGGACATGCCGAAGCCTGAGCGCAACAGCATCATTTTCCGCCCGTAGCGGTCGGACAGCTTGCCCCAGATCGGCTGGAACACGAACGAGGTCACGAAGTTCCCGGCGAATATGATCCCTGCCCACACCCCGATCTCATGCTCGTCCGTCAGTCCGAGGTCTTGTTTCAGATAGAGGGCAAGGAACGGAGTAATCATCGTCATGCCGGCCATCACGAGGAAGTTGCCGAACATGAGGATGCCCAAATTGGTTTTCCAGCGCTGCATAGTGATCTCCTTCACAGACAGGCTTTCGCATTATGCTAGTATATCACAGGAGGGCATTCGCCATTTTCACGCCTTTGTCAAAGTATTGTCATACTCCTGCCACCCGGCAAGGTTGTTCCCAAGTGGCAAAAAGGGCATAATGAAAGCAATGAATGCCAAACGATGAAAAACCCTATGATACATAAAAATGAGGTCGGACAGATGAGCTACAACGACGTTTTCCTGCGGGCTTGCAGGGGCGAAGCCGTAGATCGCATACCGGTGTGGTATATGCGACAGGCGGGCAGATACGATCCGGATTATCGCAAAATCAAAGAAAAGTACACGCTGCTGGAAATTTGCCGTCAGCCGGAGCTTGCCGCGGAAGTGACGATGATGCCGATCCGCAAGCTGGGTGTGGACGCCGCCATTCTATATTCCGATATTATGAATCCCGTCGCTTCGATCGGCATCGACTTCGACATCGTCAAGGATGTCGGTCCGGTCATTCATAACCCCGTTCGCACGGCCGCCGACATCGATCGCCTGAAACCGATCGACGTCGAGGGCGATTTGTCGCACGTCTTGGAGACGATACGTATTCTGGATCGCGAGCTTGAGGTTCCGCTGATTACGTTCGGAGGCGCTCCGTTCACGCTGGCCAGCTATATCGTCGAAGGACGGCCTTCGAAGTCGTATATTCGCACGAAGGCACTGATGTACAGCGAACCGGCCGTATGGCATAAGCTGATGGGCAAGCTGGCCGATATGCAGGCGGCGTATTTGCGCGCGCACGCGCAATCGGGCGCCAAAGCGGTGCAGCTGTTCGACAGCTGGGTAGGCTCCCTAGCTCCGGACGACTTCAAAGCGTTCGTGCTTCCGCACGTGGAGAGCATCTTCGAACGGTTATCCGATCTGGATATTCCGAAAATTTATTTCCCTGGCGTCAGCTCGGGCGAGCTGCTGCCTCACTTGACGGGATTGCGCGCGAACGTCGTCGGGCTAGACTGGCGAGTGCCGATCGCGGAAGGCAGACGCCGTCTGCAGGGCAAATTCGCGGTGCAAGGCAATCTCGATCCCTACATTCTCGAAGCTCCGTCCGCCGTTATTCACGAGCACGCCCGTCGCCTGTTGGACGAGGGTATGCAGGAGCGCGGGTATATTTTCAATCTCGGACACGGGTTATATCCTGAAGCTTCGCTAGAGAAGCTGCGGGAATTAACGGAGTTCATCCATTCGTATAGCGCGGACAAAATCAAGGCGGGGGTGTCGGTATGAGCGCGAACGGAAGCAAGCGGGTAGGCGTGTTAGTCATGTCCTACGGAACGCCTGAGAGCTTGGAAGGCGTAGAAGCTTATTACACGCATATTCGCAGAGGTCATCCTCCTACTGCCGAGCAATTGGAAGATTTGACGAGCCGTTACCGCGCGATCGTGGGCGGCGTATTCCCGCTGCGCGAGAATACGAACCGCCAGGTCGCCGCGCTTCAGCGCACGCTCGACGAGTTGGCCGGCGAAGGACGGTACGTCTGTTATCAAGGGCTCAAGCATGCGGCCCCGTTCATCGAAGACGGCGTTGCGGCGATGGCGAAGGACGGCGTGAAAGAAGCGGTAGGAATCGTGCTTACGCCGCAATATTCGGTAATGAGTGTTGGAGGATACTTGAAGCGGGCGAAGGAAGAAGCGGATAAACACGGCATCGCGTTCAAGGGAATCGAGGAGTACCATCTTCACCCCGAGTTGATCGACGCTTTGAAAAAGCGCGTAGCCGAGGGCTTAGAGCGACTTGGCGGCGGTTCCGGCGACGCGATGGTGCTGTTCAGCGCCCACAGCTTGCCGGAGAAAATTCTCGAGATGAAGGACCCTTATCCGGAGCAACTGCTCGCGACTTCCCGCGCGGTGGCGGAAGCGGCAGGCGTGGAGCATTGGCAGTTCACGTGGCAAAGCGCCGGACAGACGGGCCAGCCTTGGCTCGGACCGGATATTCTGGAGACGATCGAGCGTCTGGGACAGGAAGGCGTGAAGGCGATGCTGATCGCTCCGGTCGGCTTCGTATCCGATCACCTCGAGGTTCTATACGATATCGATATCGAAGCGAAGCGTTACGCTGAGGAGCGCGGCATTAAGCTGGAGCGCATTCGCATGCTGAACGACGACGCTCAATATATGAAAGCGATGGCCGAATCCGTATTGGCGGCCATCGGGGAGCGTGCGCTGTGACGCGGCGGCGCGCGCGCAAAGTGGCGGTATTAGGCGGGGGAATCACCGGCCTAAGCGCCGCTTTTTACTTGCTGCGGGAAGCGAAGGAGCGCGGCGAGGAGATCGAGCTGACCGTGCTGGAGGGTTCGGAACGGCTCGGGGGACGGGTTAACACGCTTCGCCGCGACGGCTTCGTCATCGAGCGCGGACCGGATTCGTTCCTTGCCCGCAAGCTGCCGATGGTTCGGTTAGCCGAGGATCTGGGGCTGACGGGGGAATTGACCGGGACGAACCCGGCAGCGAAGAAAACGTATATTTCGCGCGACGGCAAGCTGCTCCCGATGCCGGAAGGCCTCGTGCTGGGCGTGCCGACCGACGCGGAGAAGTTCATGCATACGGAGCTCGTATCCCAGGGGGGGAAGCTCCGCGCCTTGGAGGATAGAGAATATAAGCCTGGCACTTCGGACGAAGACGAGACGGTCGGCTCGTTCCTCGAGCGTCATATGGGCGCCGAGATGGTGACGCGGATTTTCGAGCCGTTGCTCGCGGGTATTTATGCGGGCGATCTATATGGATTGAGCTTGCTTGCGACGTTCCCTCAGTTCAAAGAGATGGAACGGGAGTATGGCAGCTTGATCGCGGGGACGATCGCGGCTCGCGCTGCGGCAGCGGCTAATGCGGCTACCGCGGGCGGTGCTTCGGGGGCGGCGGCTTCGGCGAGTTCGACGAGTTCGGGGGCTGCCAAGTTGCCGTCATCGTTGTTCTACACGTTCCGCAACGGGTTATCTACGGTCGTAGAAGCTTTGGAACGGGAATTGCGCAATGGCGGCTGCGAGATTCGTCTCGGTGCGAGAGTATCGGCGTTGGAGAAGGCGACTGACGGCGATCCTGAGGGAGCGGGATATCGTCTCCGGTTGGAGGAAGACGGATCGGCGCTGGAAGCCGATCAAGTGTTGCTGGCGCTGCCGGCGACCGTGATGGCGAAGCTGCTCGCACCGCATACGGACGTATCCGCTCTAGAGCGCATCCGCTACGGCTCCGTCGCTAACGTCGTATTCGGCTACGATGCCGCGGGCTTCGACCACGAGCTGGACGGCTCGGGCTTCCTCGTTCCTAGGGACGAAGGCCGCACGATTACCGCCAGCACGTGGACGTCGGCCAAGTGGCTGCATACCGCGCCTGAAGGCAAACGGCTCGTGCGCTGCTACGTCGGACGGGCAGGCGACGAAGCGGGCGTCGACTTGTCCGACGAAGAGCTGACGTCGGCCGTACGCCGCGATTTGCGCGAGCTCATGGGCGTGACCGCCGTTCCGGAGTTCGTGGAAATCACGCGCCTCCGCAACTCGATGCCGCAGTACCCCGTCGGCCATACGAAAGCGATCGCCGCATTCGGCGCCGAGCTGTCGAGTTCGCTGCCAGGCGTATTCGCGGCGGGCGTGCCGTTCGGCGGCGTCGGCCTGCCGGACTGCGTCGCCCAAGGCCGATCCGCAGCCGAGCGTATGTGGGACAATACCTAACATAAATCTGTACGGAATACGCTATGAGCGATACAATGTCTCATAGCGTATTTATATCGATATCCCGTTCGCTCAGGAAGCCTCGTGGGAGGCACGGAACCCCTTGGGTGCGGGGCAATAGAGGCATATGTACCTCTAATTCGTCGATATCTCGTGGGAGCGTCGCAATAGAGGCATATGTACCTCTAATTCGCCGGAATCCCGTGGGTGCGTCGCAATAGAGGCATATGTACCTCTAATTCGTCGGAATCCCGTGGGAGCGGCGCAATAGAGGCATATGTACCTCTAATTCGCCGGAATCCCGTGGGTGCGTCGCAATAAAGGCATATGTACCTCTAATTCGCCGGAATCCCGTGGGTGCGTCGCAATAAAGGCATATGTACCTCTAATTCTTCGATATTCCGTCGGGACGTCGAAATAAGCACATACCGTGACACTAAATCGCTCCTAACGGCGGGTATGCACGAAATAAGCACACATGGCGTCTCTAAATTGCTCCTAATGAACGATTTACTCGAAATAAGCACATGTGATGTCTCTAAATCGTTCTTGTCGGCGGATATGCACGAAATAAGCACACGTGGTATCTTTATTTCACTCTTCTGAGCAAAGGGGATATCGCTATAAGCGTTTCCTGAGCAAAGGGGATATCGCTATAAAGGACCGGCAGAGAGGGGGGGCGGCCCGATGACGATCGCGGCGGTCATTTTGGCTGGCGGGCAGGGGCGGCGCATGGGTTATGTCAACAAGGCGCACCTGACGCTGGACGGCGAACGGTTCATCGATCGGCAGCTGCGACTGGCGGGCGAGTGGGCGGATGAACGAATCGTCGTCGTTAACGACGACAGCCGCGCGGCCGAGTTAAGCGTCCCCACTGACGTTCGCGTCATCCTCGACCGTTACGCGGGAGAAGGCCCGCTGGCGGGCTTGCACGCCGGACTCGAGGCAGCTTCGGCCACGTTCGCCTGGGTGATCGGCTGCGATCAGCCGCTGATCGACGCGAACGCGGCCCGGCTGCTCCTGAAGCGCATGCAAGAGGGCGATTACGAAGCGGCGCTTCCGATCATCGATGGCCGGCCGCAACCGCTGCATGCCCTCTATCGGAAGGAGATCGGCGAAAATGCAGGCCGACTGCTAGCTTCGGGTGCACGCAAACTGCTGTCTCTATTGGATGAAATCTATTGGACCGGCGTAGAACAAAGCGAGTTCGGAGCCGAAGGTTTATCGGCTCGATTCGCCGACGATATTGATACTCCCGAGCAATACGACCGATTAAGAAGTTAACCCCGGAGCCTTGATGAAGGAGCGGTAAAGATGCAGCACGACACGATATCCGAGCGGTTCCGGCGTCATACGCTTCAGCCGGAGGAAGCTCAGCGGCTCGTTCTCGAACAGGCGAAACCTCTGCCCATTGAGCATGTTCCCTTGCTTGAAGCATGGGGAAGAAGGCTGGCGGAGCCTCTCAAGGCTCCGCATCCTTTCCCGCCTTTCCGTAGATCCGGCATGGACGGATACGCGGTTCGCGCCGATGATCTCCGTAATGCGACACCAGAACGCCCGGTAACGCTGGACGTGGTCGAAGAGCTGCCTTGCGGCGTGAAGCCGGAGCGGGCGATCGGCCAAGGCCAAGCCGCGCGAATCATGACCGGCGGCATGGTGCCGGACGGCGCCGACGCCGTCGTCATGCTCGAAGCGACGTCGAGTACGAACGCGCTCGTGCATATCGCGAAGCCGGTCGCATCCGGCCTGAACGTAGCCGATATCGGCTGCGAGATGCAAAGCGGTGAACTGTTGCTTCCGGCCGGAAGCATCGTCCAAGCCGGGGAGAGCGCATTGCTCGCGGCATGCGGCCAAGCCGTCGTCGCGGTCGTCCGACGTCCGAAGATCGCGATATTGGCTACGGGCAACGAGCTGCTCGCCGTAGACCAACCGCTCGAACCGGCCAAAATCCGCAACAGCAACGTGCCGATGCTCGCGGCGATGATCCGGGAGGCCGGAGCGGAACCGCTCGTGCTCGGCACGGCGCCGGACGATCGCGCGCAGACGGAGGCGATCATTCGGCGGACGCTGCCGGAATGCGATCTCCTGCTCACGACGGGCGGCGTCTCGGTCGGAGATTATGACGTGATGGTCGACGTGCTCGCCCAAGACGACGTCCGGCTGCTGTTCAACAAGATCGCCATGCGTCCCGGCAGCCCGACATCAGCCGCGATTCTTCATAAGAAGCTGATCCTCGCGCTGTCCGGCAATCCGGGCGCTTGCTTCGTCGGGTTCCATCTGTTCGCGCAGCCGGTCATCAAGCGCATGCTTCGCGCTCAAGACCCTTACCCGGCGAGCTTCCAGGCGCGCCTAGGCGTGCCGTTCCCGAAAGTCAACGCCTATCGTCGTTATATTCGCGGCTGCACGCGGCTCGAAGACGGAACGGCGAGCGTGTTCCCGACCGGAGACGACAAGTCCAGCTTAATGACGACGATCGTCGGAGCCGACTGCCTCATCGAAATTCCGCCCCTCAAGGCCGGACTTGAAGCGGGGGAACTCGTCACCGCTTGGCGATTATCCTAGATGGAGGAGGCCGACTCATGGTCGTCTTGCAAATCGCAGGCTTCAAAAATTCGGGAAAAACGACCCTCGCCTCCGCAGTCGTCCGCAGGCTAAGCACCCGCGGCCGCCTGATCGGCACGATTAAGCACGACGCGCACGGATTCGAACCGGACGTGCCGGGGACGGACAGCTGGAAGCACCGCGAAGCCGGCGCCTACGCGACGGCGATTACTTCTCCGGCTCGAACGGCCTGGACGATGGAACGTCCGACTCCGCTGGAAGACCTGCTGGACGCCATGCGCCGGCAACCGCTAGACGCAGTCATCGTCGAAGGCTTCAAGGAAGCGCCGTATCCGAAAGTCGTCCTGTTGAGGGACGAAGCGGACGCCGAGCTGCTGACCCTTCCGAATATCGTCGCCGCGGCGCTGAGGCAGAGGAACGACAGCCTTGAACAAGCCGTCCGCGCCGCGAAACTGCCTCTGTACGTAACCGAAGACGCCTATCTCGAAGATTTGCTCGACTTCATAGATACATGGGTCGCATCCGCCATCGCGCGCACGACGACTTAGATCGATCGCCTCTCCTTTCGGAGGGGCGATTTTTAATGCCGCAACAAGTTATTTTTATCCCCCGATTATCGGAATGAAGACTTATTGCCTCCTCGTATCGTCTCTATAATGGAATTAAGCGATAGGCACGCTTGCGGTCTCTTCATCGGTGCCTCCTCCTGATATAATGAGAGCAACCTACGCGAGAGGACGGGCTTCGACGGATGAGCTTAAGCAAACGCATTTTTTCGGCCTTTCTTGCTTTTATTATCGTCCCATTGTTCGTGCTGGGCACCGTCTCTTATTTATTTTTCCAGAATATCACCCAAGAGAAATACGCCGAGCAAACCGAACTGACCTTGAAGTCGATCGGCCGCAACATCTACAACATGATCAAAGAAGCCGACTATTTCTCCGACTTCTGGGTAACGACGAAGGACAGCGTGGAAGCGATCGAGCAATCGATCGACCAGTCGAAGGAAGACAGCGCGAGCAGCCGGACGTACGAAGAGCTGCAGGAGGAAGAACGTCTGCGGCAGCGGGTGCTTCTCACCTACCCGGGCATACAGTCCGTTACGCTGTACCGAACAGACGGACGGATCGTGGACGTTAATCTCGGCAACGAGACGCCTATCGATGAGGATGATTTGATCCGCAATTCGATCTACGAGCAAGTCGAGCGCAAGAACGGCGCCCCCGTCTGGATCGGACCGTACGAGGATCCGGTATTGAACGGCAAGAACAACCTGTTCACCCAGATCCGCGTGCTCCTCGACGTCGACACGCTCAAGAGAAGAGGCGTGCTCGTGACTCGGTTCCAGATGAACGAGCTGTCGCGCATTTTCAGCTTTTACAACGGGGAAAACAATGCGGACAGGCGCTACTTGATCGTCGGCAGAGACAACAAAGTCATTTTCGACAACCAGAGAAAAGCCGAGGGTCTCGATATCGCCAGCTTGGTCGACTTCGATAAAGAAGGCATTGACTTCAAGAATACGCAATACCGGTCCATGACGCTTCCGTTCGACGGCAGCAAAAGCCTCGTATCCGTGCAGGACCTGCAGTTGGAGCGGTTGGGCGTCGGCGACTGGAAGCTTGTAATGGTGACGTCCTGGTCTTACTTATCCGGGGATGCGCTGGTCGTGCTTCGTTGGATGGTCGCAGCTACGGCGATTACGCTTCTGCTCGCGCTCATGTTTAACCTCATGTTCGTACGCCGCATCGTTACGTTCATCGTGCGAGTCGTCCGGGCGATGCGCCAAGTCGAGAGGGGAGACCTCTCCACGCGCGTGCAGGTCGTCGGGCAAGACGAAACGTCGATACTGGCGAGAGGCTTCAATAGCCTCGTCACTCGGGTGTCGGAGCTGCTCGACGACGTGAAACAGGAGCAGCACCGCAAACGCAAAGCCGAGATGATGCTCCTGCAGGCTCAGATTAAGCCGCATTTTCTGTTCAATGCGCTCGAGTCCATCAACATTCTCGCCGTGCAGAACGAAGGCCGCAAAGTGAGCAAGATGGTCCAACGGCTCGCGAACATCTTCCGCATCAGCATCCAGCAGAAAGAAGAGATCAACATCGAGCAGGAGCTCGAACACTTGATCAGCTATCTCGAAATTCAGAAGTACCGGTTCGAAGAGCTGTTCGAATACGAGATCGACGTCCCGGAGAGCTTGCTCGGGAATCCGATTCTGAAGCTGACGCTGCAGCCGCTTGTCGAGAACAGCATCCAGCACGGCTTCGAGGGCATCGATTACATGGGTCGCCTGCGCGTATGGGCGCGTGAAGAAGGACGCAACATCGCGATCTTCGTCGAGGACAACGGAATCGGCATGTCCAATGAGCGAATGGCGCTGCTCACGGAGAACGCGATCGCGTCTCTCGACGACAGGCACGAGGAGTCTCCGGAGACGGGGGAACGCAGAGGACTCGGCTTCGGCAACGTCGCCGACCGGCTGCGCATCCATTACGGCAACGGTTACGGGTTGATCCTGTGCAGCGCGCCGGGACTGGGAACGACCATCAAATGCATCATACCTAAGGCCGCAAAGGGGAACGAGGACGATGAAACTAAAGGCGTTGTTGGTCGATGACGAGATCAATATCCTGAAAAATCTCCAGCTCGTCATTCCTTGGGACTCTCTTCATATCGAAGTGATCGGCACGGCCAAGAACGGGCAGCTCGCGCTGGAGCTTGCGCGGGAGTACCGGCCTGAGCTGATTCTGTGCGACATCCGGATGCCGGTCATGGACGGGATCGAGTTTCTGGGCGCGCTTAGGGAATTCGACCCGGACGCCGAAATTATAATGCTGACGGGCTATCAGGATTTCAACTACGTCCGTTCGGTCATGAGATACGAAGTGAAGGACTATATCCTGAAGCCGATCGATTACGATGAACTGGAAAAGACGATCTCGCGGCTGGCGGACCGGATCCGGGAACGCAGCGTCGAGCAAATCTCGATCCAGCAGGAATGGAAGCAAGTGTTCCATCTCGCCTATGAGAAAATCCTGTACGACCGCTTGGTCGACTTAGGCGGAGGCTCCACGAAGCCGTTCGCGAAATTGCACGAGCTGGACGAAAACTCGCTGAGCTTCGCGATGATGCTCGTGGACGTCGCCGATTACTCGAAGAAGGAACGCACGTGGGAAGAGAAGGAGCGCAAGCTCTGGAACTTCGCGATTCATAATCTTCTCCAGGAAAATATGGCCTCGTTCGGAGTCGCAAGCTCCGTGCTGCAAGTGAGGAACGGGGAATGGTGCGTGCTCGTCGAGACGCTTCCGCCGGAGACGTTCGAGCGCCAGCGCTGCATCGAATGGGGCGAACGGCTGCGGCAGGCGGTCGAAAGCTACTTGAAGCTGACGATTCGGATCGCGCTGCATCCGTCGCAGGTAGCGCTCGAGCAGCTCGCGCGCACGTACAAGAGCTTGCAGCGTTCGCTCAATTTGTCCCAGAACGCCACGGAGGGCGTCGTGCTATCGGAGAAAGCGCGAGGTGGGTTGGATACGCCTGAAAAGCTCTGGGATCGCATCGAGGAAATGGTCACGGGCCTCAAACGCTGCGACCGCCGCAGGACCGAAACCGCGCTCAAAGAGCTTAACGAGAGCTTCCGCCTGCTGCCCGAAGCTTCGTTCGAACGCATCGCTCCGATTCTCCATTACCTGTGCATTCATCTGCTTCGGGAAATGCGCGGAATGGATGTGATGACGAAAGAACAAGAGACGGCCATATGGCGCCAAATCGACCGCAATCAAGGCATTCGGGAGACGTTGACGGTCATTAACAAGCTCGTCGATCTGTCGCTGGACAGCGTCATGAAGAAAAAGACGAGGGACGTGCTCATGCTGTCCGCCAAAGACTACATCGAACGCAATTTGTCCTCCGAGCTCAGCATCGACGCGCTGGCCGAATATCTCGGCATCAGCGGCAGCTATTTCAGCCTGCTGTTCAAGCAGCACGTTGGCGAGACGTTCGTGGAATACGTGACGAAGCAGCGGATGGAGATGGCCAAATCGCTGCTCGCGCTAAGTGACAAGAGCGTCACTCAGATCGGCCAAATGGTCGGTTACGTCGAGCGTAGATATTTTACGAGAGTATTCAGCAAGTACACGGGGATGCTGCCTTCCGAGTTCCGCGACAGACACCAGAATCAGACGGGCGAAGCGGACATCCCGGCATGGGTGTTGCAGCAGCGAGAATAAGACGATCATTATCCGTACCGTAGGGGGAAACCAATAAATGGCATCAACCGGCTTTGACCAGCTTAGCTTGAAGGAGAAGATCGGTCAGCTCTTCATGTGCGGATTCGAAGGCACCGAGCCTTCCGCGGGCATCGAAACTTTGGTAAGGGATTACGGCATCGGAGGAGTCATCTATTTCCGGCGCAATTTACGCGACGCGAAGCAAGTCGAAGCATTGTCCGCCAAGCTGCAGGCGCTCGCGGCAACTCCGCTGTTCATCGCCATCGATCAAGAGGGCGGGATGGTCGTGCGGCTCGAGGAAGGAGTTACCGTCATGCCGGGCGCGATGGCGCAAGGCGCGGCGAACGATCCCGCCTTGACTCGCGAGGCGGCTAAGCTGTCGGGAGCCGAGCTGCGCGGCATCGGTATCAACATGAACTTCGCGCCATGCTTGGACGTGAATAACAACCCGCTAAACCCGGTGATCGGCGTTCGTTCCTACGGAGAGAACCCGTCTCATGCCGCCCGAATGGGCATCGCCGCGATCCAAGGCTACGGCGAGGGCGGCGTAAGCGCGGTGGCGAAGCATTTCCCCGGACACGGCGATACGTCGGCGGATTCCCATCTGGAGCTTCCGGTCGTACCGCATGCGGTCGATCGGCTGAACGCGATCGAGCTCGCGCCGTTCCGCGAAGCGATCGCGCAGGGCGTCGACGCGATCATGACCGCTCACGTCGTGTTCCCCGCTTTCGAGCCGGATCGCATGCCCGCGACGCTGTCGCGCAGGATCTTGACCGGGCTGCTGCGCGAACAACTCGGTTATTCCGGCGTTATCGTGACGGACTGTCTGGAGATGAACGCGATATCGGAGACGATCGGCGTCGCTCGCGGCGCGGTAGAGGCGGTTAAAGCAGGCGCCGATCTCGTGCTCGTCAGCCATCGGTTTGAGAGGCAGACCGCGGCGCTCGAGGCGGTGCACGAGGCGGTGCTGACGGGCGAAATCCCGCTATCGCGCATCGAGCAATCGGCGAAGCGGATATGGACGCTCAAGCAGCAACGAGGCTTGTTCGGCAGCGCGATGCCTCTGGCCGACGCGGTTCGCGCCGAGCAAGTCATGAACGAGCTGAGCGAGGCGGCCGTCACGGTCGTCAAGGGCCGCGAGGCGTTGCCGCTGTCCAAAGCCGGCCGCACCGTCGTCGTCTGGACGGAAGCGCGCGTCGCCACCGAAGTCGTCGAAGTGATCGAGCAGTCGTGGACGCTAGGCGCCGCGCTGGAAGCCAAAGGCTACAACGTACAGGAGGTTCGGATCGGGTTGAACCCGACGGCTGAGGAAGCGGAAGCCGTGCGCTCGGCGGCAGCGGGAAGCGAGAACGTCGTATTCGCTTCTTACGACGCGTGTTTCTCCGAATCGCAGACGGCGCTCATCCGGGAGCTCGCCTCTAGCGCGAGCTATACGTTCGCGTGGGCGGCGATGCGAACGCCTTACGATCTGCTGCAAGCGCCGGAGGCTCCGATCTACATTTGCTGCTACGAGAACAAACCGGCGATGATGACCGCGCTCGCAGGAGTGCTCGCTGGCGACATCCAGCCGAGAGCGAAGCAACCGGTTACGATCGGACAATATGCCCTTCAATAGACGATTTTCCTTGTGACGATTGGCGTAAGGATCCGTATGGGTCCTGACGCCAATCGTCTTTTTGCGACGCATCCTGTATAATACGGGCAGTGAGAAAGCGGATTTGGAGGATATCGGTCGATGATGTATTCGCGAACGCGAACGAACGATAAGAAGAAACAGCAACGGAGCAAGCGGACGCGCCGGTTGCTCCTGTTGAATGTGGCGATGCTCCTATGCATCATCGCGGTAGCAGCATTCATCTG
>JAEWPC010000060.1 GCA_023460795.1 Bacillota bacterium
GTGGCGGGCTGCGCCATGCGACGCGCCGCACGCGGCCGCTGCGTGGACGGCGGATGCTGTCACGCTGTTCCGCACGCACCTCGGCCGGCGGCCGAGCTACGAGGCGATGGCCGTCTTCCCGTTCGGCGGGACAGACAGCGGTCAGTAACCACGCCTATTGGAAGATCGGAACATTATCCTCCATCCCGAGTATAAACATATGATCATATGACTTGGAGGAATAATGAATGGGGTTCTTTATGTTCCTTTTATGGCTCGCTCTTTCGGCTCTCGGCTTGCTCGTCCTGTATTGGATCATTCGAGCGGCCATCAACCATTCGGACATCATCAGTCCCAACGCCGAAGTCATCGCGCTAGGACGACAACTCGAGAGACAGCATAAGGAACTGATGCTTCAGCTTGAAGACGTGAAACAAACCATACGCGAAAGCAACGCTTCGAAGTAAGCAAAGAGGCTAACTGCCTTTACAGCGGTTAGCCTCCAGCTTTACGCCTTACGCCCGATATACAATAAATGCGTCGAAGCTCCCAAATTATACGGATTGTCCGATTCTTTCAGAATCAAGTCCATAACCTGCTTGAACTCCGCTTCGCCTCTTCCCCTCCAGTACGCCCAGTGCTCGTCCTTCATCGCGCCGGCCACGCTTCCCGATCCGATCATCTTCACCGTCTTGAAGCCGTGCGACTCCATGAACGGTTTAATCTCCTCGATCGGATAATAGTAAGCGCCGGTAAATCGGCCCTCGGCGCTATGATTGAACTTCCCCGTTCTCATGAACTCCGCTAAACCGTCTACCGTATGATTCGGTTTCCAATTCTCCGGGAACATTAACGACGTCGATAGAAATTTCACTCTCGGCATGAAGGCAACGAACACAAACCCATCCGGCTTCGTGACTCTGTACAGTTCCCGGGCAGCTTTATCTCGATCCTCGGCTGCTTGCAGATGATACAGAGGCCCTAACATCAAGGATGCATCGAATTGACCATCGGCGAATCTCCCTAACTCTCTCGCATCGCAAGCATGAAATCCGTCGAACCGATCTCGCAGCTTCAGCTCTTCGGCTTTCCGCTCCGCGATCTCCACAAGCCTCGGTGTCAGATCGGTCAGCGTAACCCGATAGCCCATCTCCGCCAACGCCATAGCGTACTTACCCGGCCCGGCTCCGTTATCGAGGACTTGTCCCTTTCCGGGCAAGCACTCGAGGATATGATGCAAATTTATCCGAAATTCCAGCGGTTCGCGGTCGAGGCGCCCCCATTCGTCGAACTGATTGTAATAAGAAACGATTTTATCCAACCCAACCGCCCCTTCCGCCAGTATTTTTACGCTCCGTCCGATAGCCGATTCTCGCGGAACAACTCGAGGAATGCATCCACGATTTCCGGGTCGAAATGTTCTCCCCGTTGATTCCGTACCTCGGCGACGGCTTCTTCCGGACTCCAGGCCTTCTTATATGGCCGTTCGTGAGTGAGCGCATCGAAGAAGTCCGCCAAAGCGACGATCCGCGCTTCGATCGGAATGTCTCTCTCTTTAAGACCATCGGGGTATCCGGTACCGTTCCACTTCTCGTGATGGAATCTTGCGATCGAGCTTGCCAGCTTCAATACGGAGAATTGGCTGCCGTCCAGAATGCTGGCACCGATCGACGTATGCTCCTTCATCCGTTCGAACTCGTGAGGCTCGAACCGCCCCGGCTTCAGCAGGATCCCGTCGGGAATGCCGATTTTACCGATATCGTGCAATGGAGCGGCTTTCGCGATCATCTCCGCCTCGTCTTCCGGCAAACCCAGACGCCTGGCGATCATGCCGGACAACCGGCCTACCCTTTGAGTATGCATCCCCGTCATATCGTCGCGGTATTCCGAAGCTCGTCCAAGGAGCTGCAGGATTTCGGCTTTCGCTTGCTCAAGCTCCTCCGTCCGCTCCGATACGCGGGCTTCCAGCGTGTCGTTATACTGCCGAAGCTGCTTGTGAAGCTGTCTAGTGCTTAATAAGTTCCGGATTCGCAGCAACACTTCCGTCCTGTCGAACGGTTTGATCAGAAAATCGTTCGCTCCGACCTCCAGCGCCCTCTGTTTAATTTCCGTCGACATATCGGCGGTCAGCACGAGCACCGGCAAATAGTCGTCCTCTCCCGTTCGCTTGCGGATTTGCTCCAACACTTGAAGCCCGTCCATGCCCGGCATATGCATATCCAAGAGCACGATATCGGGAGCGATCTCCTCCATGAGCCGTTCGACTTCCGTCGGATCGGTCGTGCTGTATAACCGCGTAAATTGCGCGCGGTTCAAAATGCGTTCCAGAAGACTAATATTTAATTCCTGATCGTCGACGATCAATATCGTCGCGAATTCAAGCGAGTTCTCTTTCATGTCGCCACCCCATCGTTGCTGTACCTGACATTTTCTTAAGCTTTCGGCGATATTTAATCGTTCGGCCTGCTCTTCCTCAGCGCGGCTTGCATTTTGCCAAGCAGCCTGTTGAAATCAACCGGCTTCGTATCGAAATCGTCGCACCCGGACCGATAGGCTCGCTCTTCGTCGCCGGCCATGGCGTGTGCGGTCAACGCGATAATCGGAATCGAGCTCGTCTCCGCCGAATTTTTGAGCATGCGAGTCGCCTCCCAGCCGTCCAGAATCGGCAAACTCAAGTCCATCAGGATCAGGTCCGGCCTCTCCCGCGTCGCAACGTCGACGCCTGCCTTCCCGTCTTCGGCCATAATGACCCGAAATCCGTTCTTGGTCAGACGCCGCGACAGCATGTCCCGGTTCAACTCGTTATCTTCGACTAATAAAATCGTGATCATGGCGAATTAACCTCCGATCAGCCGGCGAATTTCCGCGAGCAGCCATTTGTGGTTGAACGTTCCTTTTTGAAGAATTCCTTTCACGTATCCGTTCAGCTTCGTTCGTTCTTCCGAGGTCAGCGATTTGGCCGAGACGACAACGATCGGTATATCGCTCCACGCGCTGTTTTTGCGCATTTCCGCCACGAATTGAAACCCGTCCATCTCCGGCATCATTAAATCCAGAAGAATCAAGTTCGGCACCTGCAGCTTCAGCCGCTCGAGCGCTTCTTTGCCGTTTCGCGCCTGATCTACCGCAAAGCTTTCCTTCTGCAGAAGCTTCGTCATCATCTCGCTTGTCGTCGCGTCATCCTCGATCACCAATACGGTATGGGAGGTCCGGTTATCGATGTATTTATCCATGACCTCTATCAACTGTTCCCTGGATACCGGCTTCGTCAAATATTCCGAAGCGCCGAGAGCGAACCCGAGATTCGTGTCGTCCGAAAAAGAGAGAATGATTACCGGGATGTCCCTTAGCTCCTCGTCCCCTTTGAGCGCGGACAATATGCTCCATCCGTCCATCGAAGGGATAAGAACATCCAAGCAAATCGCTTTGGGACGCCATTTCCTGGCGGCGCTGAGCCCGTCCTCTCCGTAGCCGGCGAAATGGACGGTCCATCCTTCTTTAGTAAACTGCTCGCCTAATTGCTCGCGATTGGCCCGTTCGTTGTTGATGAACAGAACGTCGACTTGATTGTCGCCCGTATGGGCGCGATTGGCGGCAGACGCTGCCGCAGAGCTTGTTCTCGGCTCCGACGGCTCCTCTGGGAGCCAAAAAGCGAATCGGCTGCCCGCTCCGAACTCGCTGGTTACGGCGATTTCCCCTCCGAGCAGGTTGCAAAAGCGTTGGCTGATGGCCAAACCAAGTCCCGTTCCCCCGTACTTGCGCGTAGTCGAGGAATCCGCTTGCGAGAAAGGCATGAACAGCTTCTCCACTTGCTCGGGCGTCATCCCGATGCCCGTATCCTGAATGACGAATTCATAGCCGTTCCGATCGCCGCGAGTTTGCCTGTCAATCTCGAGCGAGACCTTTCCGTCTTTGGTGAACTTACTGGCGTTGCTCAGCAAATTCAGCAATATTTGCCTCAGCTTCGTTACGTCGACGGTCAGCCTACCCTCGACCGGACGAACTTCAAGCCGGTTGCCGTTCGCGTCGACGAGCGGCTTGATCGTTGTCGTCACCTCCTGGACAAGGCTGCCCAGGTCGCAGTCTTCGATATAGACCTCCATCTTGCCGGCCTCGATCTTCGAAATATCCAGGATGTCGTTAATAAGCGACAATAGATGCTTGCCCGATTTGCGTATTTTATCAAGATCCTTCGCGAATACCGTCTGGCCCGATTCCTCCGCTTCCTCCATCAACATCTCGCTGTAACCGATGATCGCGTTAAGCGGCGTCCTGAGCTCGTGGCTCATGTTCGCGAGGAATTGGCTTTTGGTCTGGTTCGCCTGGATCGCCTCGTCTCTGGCGCTCTCGAGCTGTGCCGTCCGTTCCCGAACCGACTGCTCCAGATGCTCGTTCAGCTTCAGCAGCTCTTGGTTCATGCTGTAGATTTCCGCCGACTTCTCCTGAATTTCCGAGTCTTTATGGGAAAGCCGGTTGGAGATGAATATACCGAACAACGATAATCCGAGCGTGAACAACGTACCGCCGGAAATAAAATAAGCGAGCCACTTGTGATCCAGCACGATGCCCGAGGAATTCGCGGCCGGACTCGATGCAAACCGCGCCGCCGCCATTCCCGTATAGTGCATGCCGACGACCGCAAGACCCATTATCAAACCGCTGCCGAACTTCATCCAATGTATTCCGCGTTTGTCTCCGTTGCGGAAGAAGACGGACAGCCACAGAGCGGCTAACGAAGCGACTAACGCGATCAAGATCGATAGCGCGAACAGCAGCGGATCATACGTGATCCCGATCTGCATAGCCGCCATGCCGATATAGTGCATCGCAGAGATGCCGAGCGCAAGAAGCGCCCCGCCGGCCAGCAATTCCCGCACCGCCAGCTTCGGTCGGCCGACGAAATATAGCGCGATGAACGAAGCGACGATAGCCGCGATGACGGAAAGAACAACATAGCCTAGATTATAAGCGACCGGAAACGGAAGCGAGAAAGCAAGCATGCCGACGAAATGCATCGACCAAATGCCCAACCCCATGACCGCCGCTCCGAACGAAAGCCACAACCATTTGCTTCTGCTGGTCGAAACGCTGATTTTTCCCGCCAAGTCCAGCACGTTGTACGAAGCGACAACGGCGACAACGTATGAAAAGAGGACCAATATCGAGTCGTACGTTCCTTGAACATGTTCGTGATGCAAGGTTAGATCCTTCCTTTCAAAGATTTTTCTTACCTCTATATCGGTAATATTTACTTAATAATGAACCGGCTGATAGTTAAAAACGGCAGCGATGGTTATTCCCCCATCGCTGCCGTTCCCCTAAGCGCTATAAATCTGCTTAATTACCTCTTCAATCTTAATATTGTTGATATTAATATCCTTCACCGGCAGCCGGTTGAAAATCTCGTTGATCACGGTTTGGATCGTCTCGCCTTCCTGCAGCTCGATCTCGAGCGTGGCGAGCATCGGGTCGAAGTTCTTCACGTCGAACCCCTCCAGCATCTCCCTCGCCACCGGCCGGATGAACTTCACTTCGATCAGCTTCTTGTCGTTGAAATACCGGCTTAAGTTATCGAGCGTATCGTCATAGACGACCGTTCCCTTGTTAATGATCGTCACCTTCTCGCACAAGTCCTCCAGGTCTCCGAGGTCGTGCGTCGTAATAATGAACGTCGTCCCCTTCTCCCGATTGACCTGCTTGATGAACTGGCGCATCGTTTCCTTCGAGATGACGTCCATGCCGATCGTCGGCTCGTCGAGGAAGATGAGCGGCGGCTCGTGAAGCAAGGCGCAGACGAGCTCGCATTTCATCCGTTCTCCAAGCGATAGCTGGCGCACCGGCTTCGTCATAACGTCTTCGATCTTGAGCAGGCGCGCGAGATAGCTAAGCCGCTCGGCGTAAGCTTCCGCGGGAATATGGAACATTTCCTTCTGCAGCGCGAACGTGTCGACGGCCGGCAAATCCCACCAGAGCTGCGATTTCTGCCCGAACACAATGCCTAAGTTACGCACGAATTTCTCGCGCTCCTGCCAAGGGACCATGCCCATTGCCGTTACTTCCCCTGTGCTTGGATGCAGAACGCCGGACATAATCTTGATCGTCGTCGATTTGCCCGCTCCGTTCGGTCCGATCAAGCCTCTGATTTCGCCTTTATTGATGCTCAGATTGATTCCGCTGACGGCTTCCACCATTTTATATTTTCGGTTAAACACCGATTTAAAGCTGTTCCAGAAGCCTTCCTCGCGGTGGTGCACCTTGTATACCTTTGTCATATTGTCAATTTGAATGATGGGTCCGTTCATCTATTCCTCATCCTCCCGCGCTCGTATATTTATGTAGGAATACCTTCCATATAGCATTCGATACGAATATCATGACGATGCTGAACAGCGCGCCCCAGATCATGACAGGCTCCAAGCGGCCAAGAAGCACTTGCGCCGGGAAGTTGATCCATAATGCAATCGGGAACGCGAAGCTGAAGAACATCTTTAGTCCTCTAGGGAACAAGGTAAGCGGATACTCGGAGAAATTGCCGATCCGATCGAACAGTTCGCCGACGCGCGGCATCTGCACGACCATAATCAATATGGTGCACAGCAGGATGTAGAAAGCGATTAGCATTAACAGACCGAAGAAGAGCATAGCGACGAAGAGCGGAATCGTCCACCACTCGAGCTCCACTTCCGCATTCGCCGCGGCTGCGATCAAAAACGCAAGTCCGCCTATCGTCGGCGCAACTCCGTTCATCGTAAATCCGTTAGACAGGAGTACGCCGATCGGAGGATAAGGCTTAACGAGCAGTCTATCGAAATCCCCGGTGCGAACGAGCGCCATCGTCTCTCCGAAGACGCGTCCGAACATCATCTGGCGGAAGCCGCCCCAGAATAACAGTACGCCTTGAAACATGATGAGCTGCGGAATGCTCCAGCCCGGGTAGCCGTTCGTCGTCTTGAAAATCATATATTGCACGAAAGGCGCCGCACAGGCGAACAGGAAGGAGATCAGCGTTCCCATGATGAAATCGAAGCGGTAAGCCATGCTCCGGGAAACATCGAGCTTAGCCGTGAACACGAATAACTTGAGCAATCCAGGTATCGAAGCGAGTCCGTTCATCGGTTAACCTCCCACCGCGCAAAATCTCTTCGCCGCGATCGACCACAACGCGCGAATGAGAATATAGAGAACGAAGATCCATAACAGCTGCATCATAACCGTCTTCATAAGCGGTTCCCAGCCCGCCTTGGCGGGGTTGTTCAGGAAAAACTGCAGCGGCTCGTAGAAGATGTATTTGAAGGGCAGAGCGTCCGCGATATTCCGCACGGTATCCGGCAAAAAATCGATCGGGATAAGCGCGCCTCCGAACACGCCGAGCAATACGCCTTTCAAATCTTCGAGCGCGCGGATATTCTTGAGACCGAACGCCGCCATACCGATCAAGAAGCTCATGAGGAACATCAGGATACAAGCGAACGCTGCGGTTATGCAAAATTTGCCGAGAGACGCGGCAGTCATGAAGTCGGGATAATAAATCGCGGAATAAATGAGCAGCGGCGGCACGAACTCCAGCCCCATCGCCGTTAGCCTTTGTCCGAGATGGTGGGCGAATTCGAAATGGAATAAGCTCATCGGCCGAAGAAAATCGATCGTCAAATCCCCGCGGATGATTCGATTCGACACCCGATATGCGGTCATCGTCCAGATGAATACCCATACGAAAGGAACCGACCCGAAATACCAGATCATCTGCGTCAACGTGTAGCCTTTGATCGTCTCCGCGCCGGTGTAATCGTAAATGCCCTTGAACAGCATGATGTTCACGATCAGCAACAACGGGAATATAATCATCGATAAATAAAAAGAAACCCGATATTGAAAAGTCGCGCGGATATTCATGTCCACGGCTTTTCGGAACGCGGCTGACAGCATGGAACCCTTTCCCCCTTATCTGTATTAGTCCACCATTCTACAGGAAACGACCTCTTCCGATCACCCTAAGAAGTAAATATTTTCCTTCAAAAATTATACATATATTCGGAAATATCTCCCTGCCCGATCACAAAAAAAGCTCCCCTCGCGGGGAGCTTCATCTATAAGTCTATCATTAGCAGTCGAAGTACAGGCTGTATTCGTGCGGGTGAATGCGGATGTTAACGGCTTTCGCTTCAGCGCGTTTAACGGCAACATAGTTGTCGATAAATTCTTTCGTGAAGACGCCGCCTTCCGTCAAGAAATCGGAGTCAGCTTCCAGAGCGTCGAGCGCTTCGTCGAGCGAGCCAGGTACGCTGCGGATTTCTTTCTTCTGATCGTCGGAAAGCTCGTAGATGTTCGTGTCGAACGGTCCATAGCCAAGTGCGGTTGGATCGATTTTGCGTTTGATTCCGTCCAGACCGGCCATCAGCATCGCTGCGAAAGCAAGGTATGGGTTAGCCGTGGAGTCCGGCGTACGGAACTCGATGCGGCAGCCTTTAGGCGTTACTGCTGCTACCGGGATACGTACGGCTGCGGAGCGGTTTCCTTTGGAATATACCAAGTTGACCGGCGCTTCGTAACCAGGAACGAGACGTTTGAACGAGTTCGTCGACGGGTTCGTGATCGCGATCAACGCCGGAGCGTGGTGCAGGATACCGCCGATGTAGTACAGGGCCATTTGGCTCAAGTTAGCGTATGCGCCTTTCTCATAGAAGAGCGGTTCGCCTTCGTTGAAGATCGATTGGTGAACGTGCATGCCGGAACCGTTGTCGCCGAAGAGAGGCTTAGGCATGAACGTTGCGACTTTGCCGTATTGGCGAGCGACGTTGTGGATGATGTATTTGTACTTCATCAGATTGTCGGCCGTCTTCGTCAACGTATCGAAACGGAAGTTGATCTCCGCTTGGCCGGCCGTTGCGACTTCGTGGTGGTGACGCTCTACGCGCAAACCGGTTTCTTGCATCAAGCGAACCATTTCGCTGCGGATGTCTTGTTGGGAGTCTACCGGCTGTACGGGAACATAGCCGCCTTTAACGCCGACTTTAAAGCCCAGGTTGCCGCCTTCTTCTTTGCGGTTCGTGTTCCAAGCCGCTTCCTCGGAATCAACGAAGAAGGAAGAGGAGTTCATCGTGCTTTCGTAGCGAACGTCGTCGAAAATGAAGAACTCGGATTCAGGGGCGAAGAACGCTGTCGTGCCTACGCCGGCTTTCTGCAAGTATTCTTCAGCTTTATGGGCGATCGAACGCGGGTCGCGCTCATAGCGCTCGCCGTCCGGAGTATGAATGTTACACATAACGATCAAAGTGGCATGAGCGGTGAATGGATCCACGTATACGGAGTCCGTGTCAGGCATCATGACCATGTCAGATTCTTCGATACCGCGGAAACCTACGATAGAGGAACCGTCGAAAGCGACGCCATTTACGAACGTTTCAGCTTCTACCTCTGTAGCTGGTAGCGTAATGTGGTGCGCGCGGCCGCCGAGATCGACGAAGCGGAAGTCCACGAATTCAATGTTCTTTTCCTTAATTAAATCCAAAACTTGTTGAGCAGACATTTAAATTTCCTCCCCATTCCCGAACATTTAATGGTTATTGTCGGTCTATTGTTCAAGTTTTCTTTGAACTTATGAGGTAATTATAAAACCGAGTCTTGTGAAGCGTCAATACTTATGTAAGGTATTTTTTGTGGTTATGTTAGCATTTCTCACATTTTAAGCCCCTGTTCATAAAACATTCAAATTACCGCTTGATCGACACCATGCTAGCTCTAACGACAAAAACGGCCTGCAATCTGCAGACCGTTGCAACTCGATATTATATTGTCACGGAGTAACTTATTTAATCCATGTAGCGAACGCTTCGGCTGGCGCCTTCTGCGTGTCGAACTTCTTGCCGAGCAGCGGCGCTAGCTGCTCAAGCTCCTTAAGCAGGTTGGCGAATTGGTCCGGGAACAGAGACTGTACGCCGTCTCCCGTAGCCGAGTTGTCCGGATCGGTATGCATCTCGATGATCAGACCGTTCGCGCCGGCGGCTACGGAAGCTTTCGTCATCGTCTCCACGAGCTCACGGCGTCCGGTCGCATGGCTTGGGTCGGCGATCACCGGCAAGTGGGACAGCTGCTGAATCACGGGAATCGCCGTCAGATCGAACGTATTGCGCGTATACGTCTCGAACGTACGGATGCCGCGCTCGCACAGCATAACGTTCGGGTTCCCGCCGGCCAGAATGTATTCCGCCGCGTTCAACCACTCGTCGTAGGTCGCGCTGAAGCCGCGTTTGAGCAACACCGGATTTTTAATCGTGCCCAGTTTGCGCAGCAAGTCGAAGTTCTGCATGTTGCGAGTGCCGACTTGCATGATGTCGGCATATTCGGCGCACACGTCCACGAATTCGGGAGCCATCACTTCCGTGATCGTGAGCAAGCCGTACTTGTCTCCCGCGTCCTTCATCCACTTCAAGCCTTCAATGCCGATACCTTGGAAGCTGTACGGCCCCGTGCGCGGCTTGAACGCGCCCCCGCGCAGCACTTGCCCGCCGGCCGCCTTCACTAGTCGGGCGATTTCATCGATTTGCTCCGGCGTTTCCACCGCGCAAGGACCGCCCATTACGACTAGGTTATCGCCGCCGATCTTGACGCCCTTCACTTCGATAATCGTATCGTCCGGATGGAAGTCTCTGCTCGCCAGCTTGTAAGATTTCGAGATCTTAATCACATTCTCAACTCCTTGCATCGAGCGGATGTGCTCTGCAAGCGAAGGAGCCGCCTTGCCGATAATGCCGATTACGGTGCGGTCCGTTCCGCGGGAGACGTGCGCTTGCACGCCGCTTTGCTCGATGACGCGAACGATTTCGGCAATTCGGCTATCTGTTATATGGGGGGAAGTAATGACGATCATGAGGAATTCACGCTCCTAGTAGTTTTAACGCTTATACGCTTAGACGCGTATACGCGTCAACGCTTATACGCTTTTAAGCACTAAAGTAAATATAACGAAAAAGAGATGCCCTGTCAACGGTCATCCGAGCATCTCTTCTCTCGCAGCATATGCACGGTTGACCGCTAAGGCATCTATACGACTTTTCGGCTAGTTTCCCGAGGATGTCCCCGCTTCAGGGCGTGGTCTGCCCATCCTGCGCTTCTCTTTGCGTTTGGACTTGAACGCGTTAACGCTGAACTTGACCGGATAATAACAGAGAAAGCCTAGCAACGCGCCGACGATGATTCCGCCAACGGTGAGCCTTAAATCCTTAAGCAGAAGCTTGTTCGCCCAATCATGCTCGAACAGGTGAATTTGGTCGGGCAGGATCCAAGAGCCAACCTTCGAATTCGGAAACGACATCAGAATGTAGATCAGCTTGCCGAAGACGAATCCGATCAGCGCCGCCGGAAGATTGCCGCGCAACAGCTTTACTAAAGGGAAAATAAGGAAGAAGGCTAAACCGAACGTAGGCAGCGTGAACATCTCGATCGCCATGCCGATCGCGAAGCCCATCGCGACCATCGAAGCGCCGCCTTCGGCGCGCATGAGCAGCAAATACTTGTATTTCAGCCATCGCCATGTGGTGCGTAGTCTCTGTTGCATGTCGTTCTCCTTAATCGAGGAGCCCGTTACTTGGATTCCTCCGTAGTCCGCTCCTTAACGTTAGGAAGCAGCTTGTTCGGATTGACTGTTCGTACGATCGGCCAAGTCTTCGGATCGTTGTGGTCGTATTGTTCAAGATAAGCGATGACTTCCTTCGTGAGAGCCGTCGGGGTCGAAGCCCCCGAAGTTACGGATACTTTATTTACGCCTTGCAGCCATTCGCGTTTCAATTCGCCTAGATCGGCGATACGGTGAGCCGGCACGCCCGCGATTTCCTCAGACACTTGCGCGAGGCGATTGGAGTTGTTGCTTCGCGGATCGCCGACGACGATACAGAGGTCGGCCTCCTTGGCTTGCGCCGCCACCGCCTCCTGCCGTACTTGTGTCGCTAGGCAAATCTCGTTGTGGATCTCGGCCGTCGGGAACGCTTCGAGCAGACGTTCCATCAGATGTCGGATATCCCATTGGGACATCGTCGTTTGATTCGTTATGATAATACGTTCCGTATCCAGGTTCAGTTTCACAATATCCTCTTCGCGCTCGATTAGATGCACGTGCCCGGGCGCGATGCCGATTGCGCCTTCCGGTTCCGGATGGCCTTTTTTGCCGATGTAGATGACTTCGAACCCCTCGCCTACTTTCTCGCGAATGAGGTCATGCGTCTTCGTAACGTCGGGACAAGTCGCGTCGACGAGCGTAAGCCCCTTCTCTTTGGCCCGGCGGCGAACCTCGGGGGACACGCCGTGGGCGGTGAAAATAACGGTGCCGCGGTCGACTTGCTCCAAAATTTCCAAGCGATCGCTGCCGTCGAGCGTGATGATGCCCTCTTCCTTGAACGCATCCGTAACGTGGCTATTATGAACGATCATTCCCAATATATAGATCGGACGAGGCAGCGACAGATTGCGCGCCGTCTGCAGCGCCAGCACCATCGCGTCGACTACGCCGTAACAGTAGCCTCTGGGGGATATTTTCACGACTTCCATGTTGAACGCCCGCTTTCTGTTCCGCTTCTTCCGGCCCACGCCAACATGCGACTTTCGAAGCAGTGAATGTATATCTATCATTATACCTTAACGGCTATAGCGGGGGAAAGCAGACTCTCCGCCGCTCTCCTTACGCGGATATCCCCTTCGCTCAGGGGATTGCGCGTTTGCTCGCTTTATACCGATATCCCTGTCGCTCAGGAGCATAATTAAAGGCAGATATACCTCTATTTCGCAGAATCCCGTAACTCCGACGCAATTAAAGGTACATGCACCTCTATAACGACGCAACGATGCTACTCCACACTTTTACTGAGCGAAAGGGATATCGTTATAAGAGCTCTACAACGAAAGACGACCGGACCAAGCCGATTAAGGCTTGCCGATCGTCTAACATCAAACCATAGCCGTAGGCTCCGGAACGACCGGGAGCCACACCGTGAACGCCGAGCCTTCGCCCGGACGGCTTTGCACGTCGATCGTGGCGTGATGAAGCTCGGCGATCCACTTCGCGATCGACAAGCCCAAGCCCGTGCCGGACGTCTCGCCTCGAGACGCGTCCGCGCGATAGAACCTCTCGAAGAGGTGAGGAATATTCTCGGGCTGAAGACCGATCCCCGTATCGAGGACGGTCAGCCCAACGTAATCCCCGGATCGCGTCGCGTATAGCCTTACGCTTCCTTCGTTCGTGTACTTGAAGCCGTTCTCGATCAGGATAAAAAGCAGCTGCAGCAAGTAATCCCGATTGCCGCGCACCCATGCGCCGTTCAAGGCTTCGAACGGTCCGACCAGCCACTCCGCGCGCCGCGGAAGGAATGACGCTCTGCGGGCCGCTTCCTCGACCAGCGGGCGGAGCGACAAGCTCTCCATCTCCATCGTGTATCCGGCGTCGGCGCGCGCCAAGGCGAGCAGGTCGTTCACCAATCGGCTCATCCGTCTCGCTTCGTCCGCGATGTCGTGGATCGATTCGAGCGAGAGTTGGTGTTTGTCGGCATCCGACATGTCTTGCGCCGGATTCTCCGTCTCGCCGTCTTGATCCGCCCATATTTTCTCCAAGAGGTCCACGTTGCCCCGTATCGTCGTGAGCGGCGTGCGAAGCTCGTGCGAAGCGTCCGATACGAACCTCCGCTGCGCGGCGTTCGTTTCTTCCAGGTCCTTATACGCCTTCTCTAGTCCGGAAAGCATCCCGTTCAGCGTATCCGTAAGCCGGCCTACTTCGTCGTCGGCCCGTTCGCGCGGAATGCGCAAGTCGAGCTCCGACCCGCTCTGAATTTGCTGGGCGACGGCCGTTACCCGGCCGATCGGCGCGAGCGCTTTGCGCGATAGGAACATCCCGAGCAAGAACGCCGCCAGGAGCGCCGCCCCGCCGGACAGCCAGAGTATGCCTCGCAGCTGGGAGAAGAACTGTTCCTCCCGATCCGTATTCGCGCCTACTAACAGTAAACCGCCGATGTCCTTCGTGCCGTTAATATAAATCGGCTTTTGATAAATATAGAAAGAATATGGACCGATATGGGTGTCCGCGAACCTTTCGCGCGCTTCCGATTGGTTCGGGTAAGGCAGAGTTACCTCCGTGCCGCGCACGCCGATCATATTGCGCGACTTGCCAAGAACGCTGCCGGCGTGAGTATCTCTATAGTCCACCAGTTGAATGCCGATAACCGAGGCATCGAAACCCGGAGCGGTGGAATCGAGATTGTATTCGCCGAAATATCCGCCGGACGTCTGAACCTTCGAAGAGACTTCGCGAAGCCGTTCCCGCAGTTCGGACATCGTATTGTGCTCAACGACGTTGTAGACGGTAATTCCGAAGACGACGAACGCGATCGCGAACAGTCCGGAATACCATAGCGTCAGCTTCAGCCTGATCGACATGCTAGCCGTCCCCTTTCAGGACGTAGCCAGCGCCGCGGACCGTTTGGATCAGCCGCTTCTCCCCCTGCTCCTCGAGCTTCTGGCGCAGCATGGCGATGTACACCTCAAGCACGTTGGATTCTCCGCTGTAATCGTATCCCCAGATTCGCTCCATGATCTGATCCCGCGACAACACGCGCTTCGGATTCTGCATGAACAGATGCAGGAGGTCGAATTCTTTCGCCGTCAGCTCGATGCGGCGTTCTCCCCGAAGCGTCTCGCGCCCGTCTACGTCTAGCAGCAAGTCCTCGAAGCGGAATTGCGAAGAGTCCTCCGCCTTCTCCGGCTTTCTCCGCAGCAGCGCGCGCACCCGCGCCATTAATTCCTCGAGCGCGAACGGCTTCACCACATAATCGTCAGCGCCAAGATCGAGCCCCTTCACGCGATCCTGCACCTCATCCTTCGCCGTAAGCATCATCACGGGAGACGAGATGCCCGCTTCTCTTAGCCGACGGCACACTTCCCAACCGTCCATCTTCGGCATCATGACGTCTAAGATGATCAAGTCTGCATGGCGGCTGCCAAGCAGCTTAAGCCCGTCGCCGCCGTCCTGAGCCGTAGATACGTCATAGCCTTCGAACGCCAAGCTTCTGCGCAGCAGCGAAGTGATTTTGTCATCGTCGTCGATAACCGCAATATGAGGTCTCGCCATGGACCGTCCTCCCCTATCGTGCGAAGAGCGGGACAACCTCATCAGGTTCCCGCTCCCCTAGCATTGCTTCGCTTATTGTTGCGATTCGAATTCGTTCCGGTCGCCGATCGTCACGGCGATGTCAAGCTTCTTATCGCCGCGCGCCACGTTCAACGTGACTTTGTCGCCTACCGTCTTCTTCTGAATGGCCGCGATCAGGTCGTTCGTCGTGGAGTAGTTTTTGTCATCCATACCCAAGATAACGTCGTACTGTCTCAAGTCGGCTTTGTAAGCCGGGGAGTTGAACAGCACCTCGCGCACGAACGCGCCTTTCGCGTCCTTGCCGATGCCCAGTTTGTCGGCGATGTCCGTCGTGACGTCCATCAACGTAGCGCCGATGAACGGTACCGGTTTCTGCGGAATCTTCGTATTGCTCTTCAGATTCTCCAAGACGTCTTTGATCGTGCTCGTCGGAATGGCGAATCCGATGCCTTGCGCCTGCGAGCTGACCGCCGTGTTGATCCCGATGACTTCGCCCTGCAGATTGATCAGAGGACCGCCGGAGTTGCCCGGGTTGATCGAAGCGTCGGTTTGCAGCAGGTGCTTATAATTGCGCGTTCCGTTCGAATCCGGAATGCTGATCTCGCGTTCGTTGGAGCTCAGTACGCCGACCGTCACCGTGTGGTCGAAGCCGTACGGGTTGCCGATCGCGACGACCCAGTCTCCCATGTTCATGTTGCCGGAGTCTCCGAGCTTAAGCGTCGGGAAGTCGCTGCCTTTGATTTTCAATACCGCTAGGTCAAGCTCGTAGCTCGAGCCGAGCAATTCGGCCGTGAACGGCTGCTCGTACCCGTCTACGATGACTTTGATCTCGGCCGCGTCGGCGATTACGTGTTGGTTCGTTAGAATGTACCCCGTCGAATCGAAGATAAATCCGGAACCCATGCCGCTTTGCTGCAGCGATCCGTCGCCGCCTCCGTTGTCTTGGCCGTAATTGTCGCCGAAGAACTGACGGAAGAAGTCGTCCTGCCATAAGCTGCCGGCGCTGCTGCGCGTCTTGGCGTAAGTCTCGATCTGAACGACGGCAGGAGATGATTGCTCGAAAATTTTGGCGATATTGTTCGGTCTTACAACGTCGGCTGAATTGCTGACCGGATTGCTGGCCGCTTTCACGTCCGCTTCGGTCGCCGCTTTCGTGCCTCCGAACACTTCGTCGGAGAACCAATTGTATCGGTCCGCGGAGTACATCAGCGCACCGACGGTCAACACGCCGACCAGGAACGCCGCGAAGACGGAACGCAGCGACGTTCTGCGAGGCGGCTTAGAGCCGAACGAGCTTCTCTCGACGCCTCCGGATACGGTGAACGGACGATATTCCCGCGTTACCGTTCCCGGCACGACGATGTCGCGCGATTGATCGGGATCCGATTGCTCGCTTAGAGAAGATCTAGGCGGGTTAGCCCCGAACGGGCCGAATGTATAAGGTTCGGATTCTCTGCGCACGCTTGCGTACGGATCGTCTCGTTTCGTCTGGTCTTGAGCTTCGTTATCGTCTTCCGGTTTTTTGAAAAACTCATCCATCGCGATTGCCTCCTTGCGCCGTATATGGTGGCGACTTCCTGTATTCATGTTCCTATCTTAATCGCGAAACCTTAAAACTATCTTAAACGGAAATGAGAAGGAAGTAAAAGCGTAGGTAAAATCGAGAAATGCGGAAGACGCAAAAAAACGGCACCGAGTGCCGTCTTATGCCGGGAATATCGCTTCTACCTGCCGCAGCTTCGACTTCGCCTGGTCGATCCAGCGAGCTTCGATGTCCGCGTCCTTGTCTACCGGGTCTTGGAACTGATCGATTAACGCCCCGAGTATTCTTGGCTGCGCCTCTTTATCCGACCCTTCGTTATACAAGTGCTTGAGAACGTAAGGCTCGCCGAACTTGATCTTGGCATCGATCTCTTGCGATTCGCTGTCCAGATTGCCGTTCGTGACGTTGAACGGAAGCCGCAGCCACACTTGATGCTTGTCGTCGAGCGCGCAGTCGAACGACCCGTGATCGTAATCCCAGCTGCCGCCCAGCGAGAAGCCATGCTCCGATAGATCGTTCTTGACGATCACGAATTCTTGTTCCTGCGACGTAAGCGAGGAGGGAATGGAATGCATACCGAATCGAGCCCCCTTTGGTTTAGTATAAGCCTATCCCGCTTCAGGGGGTTTTATCCTTCCTTGACCCAGCCGTTGCGATGGGCGAATATCGCCAGCTGCGTCCGATCCTCCAATTCGCATTTCATCAACAAGTTGCTCACATGCGTCTTAACCGTCTTAATGCTGATGTGGAGCTCGTCGCCGATCTCCTTATTTGAGCGGCCCTCCGCGATCAAGAGGAGCACCTCGCGTTCGCGTTCGGTCAAGCCTTCAACGTCCTGGCTGGCCGACCGTTTGCGAAGCCCCCGAGTAAGCGCTTGGGATACGTCTCCGCTCATGACCGGCATGTTGCGGATCGCGCCTTGCATCGCATAGATGAGTTCGTCGGCCGACACCGTCTTCAGGACGTAGCTGACCGCGCCAGCCTCGATCGCCGCCACGACCTTCTCGTCTTCTAAGAAGCTTGTCAGGATAATGATGCGAAGCTCGGGAAATTTGCCCAGCAGCGCCTTCGTCGTCTCTACCCCATCCATCTGCGGCATCATGAGATCCATCAGCACGAGTTGAGGCATCCGTCCCTCATAGCCGCCATTCGACAGCGTTTCAAGCGCCATCACCCCGCTGCTCGCTTCCCCGATCACCTCGAAGCGCGGATCCAGCATCAGGTACGTGCGCAAACCCGTTCTGACCATCTCGTGATCGTCTACGATCAATACTCTCCATGGAGCAACCGCCTTGTCCGTCATTCTCTCATCTCCTAATCTATGTATCCGCCGACTCTTCGTTGTCCGTCCCGAAAATAGGAAACCACACTTTCACTTTCGTTCCCGCTCCGGGCTTGCTCATAATCTCCGCCTCGCCGCCCAGCTTCTGCGCGCGTTCTCTCATCGTCGACAGGCCGTAGGCGCCCGTCCTTACCTGATCGCTCCGGAAGCCTGTTCCGTCGTCTTCGATATTCATGACGACTTGACTGTCGGTCTCCCCCAAGTACAAGCGAACGCTCGTCGCTTCCGCATGCTTCACCACGTTGCCCATCGCTTCTTGAACGATAAGGAACAACTGGTGTTCCATCGCCTCGGGCAGACGGTTGCGAAGCTGCATGTCGAGCGTTCCCTGAAGCCCGTTCTGCCGGCAGTAATCCGGGAACCAGCGATCCATCGCCTCGCATAAAGTCCGGCCCTGCAGCTCCATCGGCCGCAATTGCGCGATCAATCCGCGCATCTGGCGCTGAGCCGTCGAGGACATCGCGATGAGCTGCTCCATCACTTTGTTCGCCTGCTCCGGATTAAGCTCCAGCAGCTTCGGCAGCGACGAAGCGGACATGTGCAGCGCGAATAACTGCTGGCTGACCGAATCGTGCAAATCGCGGGCCAAGCGTCGGCGCTCCTCCAGCACCGCCGCTTCCAGATTCGTCGCTTCCTCCAATATATCCCGCTCTCCGAGCTGCTGCAGCAGCTTCAGACGCGCTTCCAGCGACCCTAGCAGCCGATTGAAATCGCGATGAACCTCCGTGAACGCGTCATTCTCCACTTCCGGCAACCTGGCGTTCAGATTGCCCGCCGCCGCGTGTTTCATCGCCAACTGCAGCTGATCCAGCTTGCGCTGCGTCGTCTGGCCGAACCGGTACGAGATGCCGACTTGCACGAGCAGCACCCCGAACGTCCAGCTTAACCATACCTCCGCTTTCGGAGGCGGCTCTTGGCCGAACATGTCCCACGAATAATAGAGCGCTAACATAAGAACAAGGGTCGCCGTACCCGTGTAGATCGGCGCCCTCCATTTGCTGTATCGAATGATCGCCCTCATCGTCTCAACCTACCTTCATGATGCGCACGTCGCCGATAAAGCTGCTGACGACAAGGACGACCCGTTGCTCCGCATCTTGATAACTCGGCGTTGCCACCGACATTTGATTAAAGAATCCGCCGCGCTTCTGATCGAGCACCCTAACGTCGCCGATCAGACAACTGGACATGACCTGGATTCCGATTCTCAAATCGTTCGGCACGTATACCTTCACGTCGCCTATAAAAGAAGAAATTTGAATTCTCGTCTCTCCGATCGGCACTTGAGCCTTCGTAAGATCGAGCGTCGTATCCCCGATAAAATGCGAGATATTCATCGGAGTAAGCTCCCAGTAATCGTCCCCGAAATAGATGTCTCCGATGAACCGGGAGTGCGTGCCGCGCGATTGCCAACCGTGATGCCAGTCGTGTTCGTGCGAATGACGCGCGTTATGGCGCCCCTGATGTCCGTAGTGGCCGCGAATGCTCTCTTTCCATTCCCGTTTCGATTGCTTCCACTCTTGCTTCCACTCTCTCTTGGCTTCTTTCCATTCGTCTTTCCAATGTCGGTTCGGATCTCCCGCGTTGTTAGACGCGTTCCATTCCGGCGGTGGCGGCGGCGATTCGGCACGGCCGAACGGTTCGCCGTCCGCTGGCGGCGCTGGCGGCGGACCCGAAGGCGTCGGCGGAATCGGCGGTACGGGAGGAACCGGCGGCTCCGGCGGCGTAATCGGGTTCCATTGTTCTCCGTTCGCGTTCTTCCGTCCCGATCGGCGGCTTCCTTTGAAGATCATCGATATGCCGACCAAGATAATGATCACCGGCCAGAGCAGCTGCATGAGATCGCCGACGTCCCAGTCGAACCATTCGAGATTTCGCCCGAGGAATACGACCCCGATCAGAACGACCAGCGGATTCCACCAGAATACGCCGCCCGTCTGCAGCAGCATCCCTTGCAAGCCGAACAGAATGACGAATACCGGCCAGAACGTCGAGAAAAACTCGCCGATGCTCATCGTGACGACGCCCAAATGATTAAGCAAGAACACGACGCCAACCGCGATGACGACTAGCCCCCATAGAAATCTATGCATAAAAGATGAGTGCATGCGAAACCCTCCGTAACCATGCTGTCTACTGTTATTTGATCTTGTACTCAGTATAGCCCAGCGAGTCGTTCGCCGGATAGCGGCGTGGGGAGTAAATCCAGCTCGGTCTACAGACGGAGGATGAAATGTGACATATCACTAGTTATCTATATGTAATGTTAGGTAACTTTACACAATTCATTGACACATGATGTCTCCACTTATATAATGAGTGCGGATTTCTTGAACTCATGTTAGATTTCTTCATAAGCGGAGGCTTAATCATGGAAATTAGCGAATTATCGAAAGGCTTGGACACGATCTGGGTCATCTTAACCGCCGCGATGATCTTGCTCATGGAAGGCGGCTTCGCTCTTCTCGAAGCCGGGTTCGTCCGCCAGAAGAACGCAGCCAGCATTATTATGAAAGTGTTCGTGGATATCGCGTTCGGCGCTCTCGTCTTCTTCGCGTTCGGATTTGCGCTCATGTACGGCAAAGACGCCGGCGGCATGATCGGCACGACGGGCTTCTTCATAGAAGGCGATCTATCTCACTTAAGTTTCAACATCTCTAACGATACCTATTGGTTGTTCCAATGCGCATTCGTCATCGCCGCGATTTCCATCGTCTCTGGCGCGGTTGCGGAACGCATCCATTTCCGCGCTTACATCCTGTACACGATCTTGATGACCGGGTTGATCTATCCGATCTCCGGCCATTGGATATGGTCTTCTGACGGCTGGCTCGCCCAGCTTGGAATGATCGATTTCGCGGGCTCCGCGGCGATTCACGGGCTGGGCGGCTTCGCCGCGCTCGCCGCCGCGATCTTCATCGGGCCGAGAATCGGCAAATTCGGAGCAGACGGATCGACGAACATCGTCCCGCCGTCCAATCTCCCGTTAGCATCGGTAGGCGCCTTCATCCTCTGGTTCGGCTGGTTCGGGTTTAATTCGGGGAGTACGCTAAGCGCCACCAACGGAAGCATCGGCCATATCGCGGTCACGACGATGCTCGCTTCCGCTGCAGGCTGCGCGGCATGCATCTTATTTACGATCCTGCGTTACCAGAAAGCCGACCCCCCGATGACTATCAACGGCGCGTTGGCCGGTTTGGTCGGCATTACAGCCGGCTGCGCGTACGTCTCCAGCGGGGCCGCGATTCTGATCGGCGCCGTCTCCGGTATCGTGATGGTGCTGGCCAGCGAATGGCTGGAACGGCGCCGGGTCGACGACCCTGTCGGCGCTTTCGCCGTACACGGCGTCAGCGGCAGCATCGGTACGCTTGCCGTCGGACTGTTCGCGCTCCCGGATACCGCTTCGCACGCCGGCCTCTTCCATGGCGGCGGCTGGTACTTGCTAGGCGTACAAGCATTAGGTCTGCTAGTCGTAGCGGTATGGGGCTTCGCTCTGACCTGGGGCGGCTTAAAGCTTATCCAGTCGTTCAAGCCGGTTCGCGTCACGACCGACGAAGAGCTTGTCGGGTTAGACGTAGGCATCCACGGCGTTCCCGCTTACAGCCAGGAGCCGGGATTCCTTAACGTAGATCAGCTTCGTTCCCCATCCTGAATAAGAAGACAAAAAAGAGCGATCGACCGGATATATCCCCGGATCGATCGCTCTTTCGCTTATTCCTCTATCGGTACCTCAGTCGGAATGGAACCGCTGAGCATCGCCTCGTACCTCGCGACCTCCGCGCGCAGCTCCCGCACCTTCTCCATCGGCTTCTTGACGTAATGAATATATTCGACCGCAAGATGGTGGTCCGGTTTCCTACCCGCGATCATGCGGCGGAGCGGAGACATCGACCGGTACGATTGCTCTTCCATTCTTATGCGCCTTTCGTACCGTTCGACCATCTGCTCGATTTCGGCGATCGCCTGCTCTCGTCTCACGATAAGCGCTTCAAGCAACGAATGCACGTCGGCCGTTCTGTGCGAAGCCGGCACGTGCGGCCATTCAGCCGCCAAAGGATTAATCACGTTCGTTCCCCCTCGTTACGATACCGTAATATCGATGCCTATTACGCCATATGCGGAACCATCCGGCTTTTGTAGCGGCATGGATACGGTCAAGCATGGTCTCTTGGTGATCGCGGATATGTACACTTCGGAGACGAATGCTTCTCCCGCCATAGCGCGTTTCCACCATTCGCGTCCTCGGGCGTTCAATAAGCCCGCCTCAGGCTCCGAGTATACGAAGGAACCGTCCGTTCGGTTGGACCAGATGGCCTCCATGTCGGGCGTACGCTTCAACCAATCGCCAAGCACTTCGCGATGGACGTCTTCATCCAAGCTCGCAAGCGCCGAATCCGCGGCAACCGTGCTCAGCAGCTCGATCCACTTGGCCGTGTCGGCGGACAAGGCGCCTTCCCATACGCGGCCGCCCGTCTGCTGGACGGAGGCGATCAGCTCTTCGGCGGAAGCTTTCAGCTCCTCGGATACGCGGCCTAAGTTATTGATTTCGAATCTTTGCTTGATATTCTGAGCGAGCGTCTCTTCCACGCTGCCCATCGTCTTGCCCAGGGATTCCACGACGTCCTCGAGCATCCCGCTCGCTACGTTCGTGCGTTCCGCCTGCTCGGCGGCGAACTCGCGAGTGCGGCCAACATGATCGTCGACTTTCAGAAATTGATTAAAAATGATGTCCATGCGTTCCCGCGTCTTGTTCATCTCTTCGAGGCCCATAGCGACCGATTTCTTCTCCAGCTCGACGGAGCTGACGACTTCCCGTATGCCGGATTCGATGCTGTTCACGATGCCGGTAGACCGCTTAACGGCTTGCCCGCTCTGCTCCGCCAGCTTGCGGATTTCGCCGGCTACGATCGAGAACCCGCGGCCATGCTCGCCGGCGTGCGCCGCCTCGATCGCTGCATTCAGAGCAAGCAGCGACGTCTGCGCGACGATCTCTTGAATAAGCAAATTAATCTCGCCGATCTTGGACGCCTGTTCGATCAACGCTCGAACCCGTTCTTCCATCGTGCCATGGTTCGTGGATAGATCGTTCATTACTTCGTCCGTATGCGTCAGCGACCGGCATACTTCGACGACGACTTCTCTCGTTTCGTTGCTTTGCCGGCTCATAAGCTCGGTCACGCTCCGAATTTCTTGAGAAGCGGCCGACACCTCCTGCAGGGAGGCGAACGCATCCCCAAGCCGAGCCATCGCCGTCTTGCTATTGTCCCGCAGCAAGTCCTCATGCTTAGCCGACAGATCGGCGATCGCGCCGAGCTGTCCCATGCTCGAATCGACTTCGGATACGGCGGCCTGCAGCCTGTCGGAGATTACCACAGCCTCCCCTATCATCCTGCGCAAAGCTTCGTTATCCGCCGTCTCGGGAGCTCCGCCCTTCGGCCCGCTCACGCCTGAAACCTCATCCTGCGATGCCATGCCGCGTTCGACCAAAGCTTGCTTCCCTTTGCCCATCCAACGACGCCACTTTGTCATCTCTCTCCACTCCCAGGCATCTTAATCGTTACTCCTCCACATAGGCGTGTAACTTTTTCTAACATTATATAATGGGTTTTAACAAAAAGAAAGAGGATCCCACGGGATCCTCTTCATAATTTATTCAATTTAAGCATAAACCTAACACGTACGCGTCATATAACGACGTGAAAACTTAACGATTCGCGTTTTTGGTGTTCATATTGTTCGAAGCTTTGGTTGCCGCGTTATCTGCGGCGAACTCCGTATCTTGGCTCGCTTGCTTCTGTTTGTTTTTCTTGGCCACGTTGACCTTCACCTCCATGACTTAGCATGGACAGCGAAGTTTCGCTTTATGTATGAGCCTTGCCGTCCTCTTTATCGAGCGCGTTCAACTTGGCTTTGCTTCTTATGGATCTGGGCTTTAACCGTTCCGACAGGCAATTGAAGCGCTGCCGCGATCTCCGCATCCTTCAAGCCGTAATAAAATTTATATAAGAGCAATGTCCTCTCCTTCGGATCGAGCCGGCCGAGCAAATCCGACAACTCCATCATCAGCTCCGGACTGGAGGCGGAGGCGTAAGCATCGTAAATCTGTTCATATTGATCGCCGGACACTTCGAACCGCCTGGCCCGATTGGCGTTGGAAGCCAGATTGGCGGCGATCGCCTTCGCCCAAGGAATAATTTTGCTCTGCTCCCTAAGCGTCGACCTTTTCTCTAAAATACGCACCCACGCTTCTTGAACCACATCGCCCGCATCGCTCTTATGCCACAATTTATGACGTACGACGCGAAGCATCTGATTGTAAAGCTCGCCCAATAGCTCATCTTCCGATTGGAACGAGCCTGGGACATCTGGTTCACGGAGGAAACTCATCGATCCCGTCACTCCTAAACTGATGCATATTTTTGACAAGTGTAATTCTATCATAGAAGTGCTCAAAAGAGAATATTTGACAATTAATAGGAAAATATCGACAGAAACGCCTATAGCACTACTATATCTCTAAATCGCCAATAAAAAAAGCCCATTACGTCTCCGTAACGGGCATTTGCTTCATTTTAATCCACTCGCTTGCTTGCGATTTCTCCGGTGATCCGTGCTACGAACTCCGATACCGACTGCGCGCCGAGATCTCCTTCGCCGCGGCGACGCACGGAAACCGTGCCGTTAGCCGCTTCGTTCTCGCCGATGACGAGCATGTAAGGAATTTTCTCGAGCTGAGCTTCGCGGATTTTGTAGCCGAGCTTCTCGTTGCGCAAATCCATATCGACGCGAACGCCCGCAAGCTGAAGCTTCTCCGCGACTTCGCGAACGTAAGCTTCGTATGCAGGGTTAACCGGAATCAGCTTCGCCTGTACCGGGGACAACCAGAGCGGGAGCGCTCCCGCGAAGTTCTCCAGCAAGAACGCCGTCATGCGCTCCATCGTGCTGATGATGCCGCGGTGAATAACGACCGGGCGATGCTTCTTGCCGTCGTCGCCTACGTATTCGAGCTGGAACCGCTCCGGCAGCAGAACGTCAAGCTGCGCGGTAGACAGCGTCTCTTCCTTGCCGAGCGCCGTCTTAATCTGCACGTCGAGCTTCGGTCCGTAGAACGCCGCTTCGCCTTCGGCTTCGAAGAACGGCAAGCCGAGCTCCTCCACGACTTCGCGGAGCATGCGCTGGGAGTTCTCCCACATTTCGTCGTCCGGCCAGTACTTCTCGGTATCCTGCGGATCGCGGTAGGACAACCGGAAGCGATATTCTTTGATGCCGAAGTCTTCGTATACTTTCTGGATAAGCGTTACGACGCGCTTGAATTCCTCTTTGATCTGATCGACGCGGCAGAAGATATGCGCGTCGTTCAGCGTCATCGCGCGAACGCGATGCAAGCCCGTTAAGGCGCCGGACATCTCGTAACGATGCATCGTGCCCAGCTCGGCTACGCGCACCGGCAAGTCGCGGTAGCTGCGCATCTCGCTCTTGTACACCATCATGTGGTGCGGACAGTTCATCGGGCGCAGTACCAATTCCTCGTTGTCGAGCTCCATCGGAGGGAACATATCTTCCTTATAATGCTCCCAGTGGCCGGAAATTTTGTAGAGGTCGACGTTCGCCAGCACCGGCGTGTAGACGTGCGTGTAGCCGAGCTTCTCTTCCAGATCGACGATGTAGCGCTCGAGCGTCTGGCGAACCTTCGCGCCGTACGGAAGCCAGAGCGGCAAGCCTTGGCCGACCTCGCGGGAGAACGTGAACATCTTCAGCTCGCGGCCGAGCTTGCGATGGTCTCGTTTCTTCGCTTCCTCGAGGAAATGCAGGTGCTCGTCGAGCTGCGCCTTCTTGGCGAACGCCGTCGCGTAAATCCGCTGCAGCATCTTGTTCTTGCTGTCGCCGCGCCAGTATGCACCGGCCACGCTAAGCAGCTTGAACGACTTGATCTTGCCCGTGGACGGAAGATGCGGACCGCGGCATAGATCGAAGAATTCGCCCTGATCGTAGATCGTGATCGCAACGCCTTCCGGCAAGTCCCGGATCAATTCCAGCTTGAGCGGATCCCCGACTTCCTCGTAGATGCGGAGCGCTTCTTCGCGGCTCACTTCGCGGCGAACAATCGGAAGATCTTCCTTCACGATCTTCTCCATTTCCTTCTCGATCTTCTCGAGATCTTCGGGAGTTATGGACTGATCCATGTCGATGTCGTAATAGAAGCCGTCCTCGATGACCGGACCGATGCCCAGCTTCACTTGGTTGCCGCCGTACAGACGCTTGATCGCTTGCGCCATCAAGTGCGCGGAACTGTGGCGCATGACCTCGAGTCCGTCTTGGCTGTCCAGGGTTAGAATCTCGAGAGATACGTCCTCCGTGATCGGCGTATTCAGATCGACGACTTTGCCGTTTACTTTACCCGCGACAGCATTCTTCTTCAGCCCGGAGCTGATCGATCCGGCTACGTCTTCCACCGTCACGCCGCTATCGAAGGAGCGTACCGCTCCGTCCGGAAATTTAACTTGTACTTGCACTTGAACCGCCATCATAGACGCCTCCTTGAATGATTGGGCAATAAAAAAACACCTCGTCCCGAAAGGGACGGGTGCTCTGTTCGCGGCCCGTGGTTCCACCCTCCTTCAATCGGCGATAAAGCCCGATTCTCAGGCATGAGTAACGGTCATGACCCGGCATGGAATAGTATCCGCGACCGGGAAGTCGCCGAGTTCCTCCATGCAGCTCGAAAGGGGTCGACGCAAGCCGGTTCGGAAGGAACTTACAGCCAAGGTTCCTCTCTCTGAGCCGTCCATGGACTAGCATCGGTGTCTTTCTCATCGCTGTTGAATGTGGATTGATATCGCACATTATACGCCGCCCGAACCCCATCAGTCAAGCTCGTAGGCCTGATCCGACTAGTGCGTCGGTTGATCGGGACATAACGCAGCCCGGTTGCCGAAAATTCCGATAATGGTGCGAATAACCTGCGATTCCGGCTCCGGCGTATGAATGAACAATTGACGGGGAGATACGGCGAGAAGCCGGCTGACGACTCTGCTCTCCTCTTCCAATTCCTCCTTCTGCTCGAACTCCGGCGAATAGGATTCGAGGGGACGCATCTGTTCGTCCAGAATACGGAACGCGTTGCCGCCGCCGTGAAGAACGTGAACCGCCGAGGTACGGATTTCCTGCCATTCCGCCATCGTGCGAAGCAACGACATGAATTCCTGGTATTGCCGCTCCATGAGCCGTTCCTCGATCGCCGTATCGGCCGCCTCCAGCACTTCCGCCCTATACTCGGTTAACCTGAACCTCAGGAACCCCTGCAGATTAAGCCGCTGGTTCTCGGCCAGATAAGCCGAGAAGCGCGATGCAAGCTTGCCGATTCTGCGGTCCCTGCCTCTGCCTGCCCACGAACCGTCGATTTCGGGTTCCCCGTCCAGCATAGACACGGACTCGGCGATCAAAGCGTCGATCTCGACTGGCTCCTTCAACCCGTAACGCGCCTGGAAAATGCCCCGCAACAACGACGGCTCATGCTCCGCAAGCGTATATTCAGCGAGTATGCGTCCGACCTTGTCGCAGATGCGCTGCTTATCCGCGGCAGCCGACCCGAGCGGAAATTGGCACTGTATGGTACCATCGTCGAGCGATAGCTCCCATTCGACGCAGTCGACAGCGGGTTCGTTCGAGCTGATCAGCGATCGATTCAGCATACCCGCGAGCCGTTCCAGGGAAGGCTGATCTTGCCGGCCGTACGCGATATGTCCGACTTTTTTCATCCCTTGCCCCCTCCTCCAAGTATGGGCAACGGTTCGTTGCCGCCATCAGCTTGTTACTAACTATATGGTGGCCCAAAAAGGGATATACGATGGGATGTTGGCTATGGTATATTTTATGAAGTTGTTGAGAGGAAAGGAAGCCTGTTATGTCATTTCCGTCACTGGAATTCAACCAGAAACGGTGGAATCGGCTGCTGTTGAATTGCTACTGGGCCATCTTCGTTCTGTCCGTCATTCTAGAGGTGCTTTTTCTACAAATTACCGACCTTCCCAAGGACGAGTACCTCCGGATGTACGTGTTCAGACCCACGATCCTGCTCGCGATCGTAGGCTTGCTGGCCGAAGGCGGTATTCGATGGCTGCCCAAGCACCATGATTACGTGCTCATTTCAGCCGTTACGCTGTTCACGCTGGTCATTACGAAGATCAGCTTTTCCCTGGAATATCTCCTGTTCGACCTTTTCTTGCCGATTATGGTGAGCATTTTTTATTTTCAACTCAAAAAGCTGTTATACGCCGTCGTATGCACGACGATCGCGGGCGCCGTACTATTCGCTAACGAGAGCTCGATCGATACGCTGGATTGGCTCACGCTAGGCTTTACTTTGGCCGTCTTCTCGGGGATTGCGCTTGGCATACTCGCCCGCGGGCGAGAAGTGCTGATGCACTTGCGATCGTCCTACGAATCCAACCAAGAGCTGCTCGTTCGGACGATCTTAATGGACAAGCTGGCGAAGACGGATGCCTTGACCGAGACGTTCAACCATATGGCTTACCATGAATTCATGGATCATTACGTCGTGCAAGCCGACAATGGCCGAATGAAGCTGCACCTCGCGGTGCTCGATATCGACAACTTCAAGAAAGTGAACGATACGTACGGACACAAAGCAGGAGACGCCGTGCTGAAGAAAGTGTCGTCCATCATCCGGTCGAAAGTCGGAAGCAACGATATCGTCGCCCGGTACGGCGGGGAAGAGTTCGCGATTATCTTCACCGAGAAGTCGTTCCAAGAAGCGTTCGATGCCGTGGAGGATATACGCGCCTCCGTCGAGTCTACGTCGCATGAAGCGATCCAGTGGCAGTCGGTCACGATCAGCATCGGTCTCCACACGTACGCCCCGGGCATGGGCAAAGACGCGCTGTTCGTCGGCGCGGACACCGCGTTGTACGAAGCGAAGCGCTCGGGCAAGAACCGTACCGTCATCGCGAAATCCGCACCGTCTGCCTTCTAACTCGTACCTTTACAAAGATATCCCCGTCATTCAGGAGAGAATAGTACCTCTTCCTGAGCGACGGGGATATCTTTGTCATGCGCCATATTTACCTAGGGTTGCGTATTGCCGGCATTCGGGTCCGGCGGAGTTACGTCGTTCGTGACGTTCGCGTTATCGTCTGTCGTCGTATTCGTGACCGACTTGCGAGGCGTGCCCTCAAGGCCGAACTTCGCGTCATAAGCATCGAAGATTTGGCGGGCGATCGGAGCCGCTCCCCAGCCGCCGAAGCCGCCTTCAGGCACGATAACGGCAACGGCCAACTTCGGATTTTCGGCCGGCGCATAGCCGATGAACACGGCGTTCTCGAGTTTCAAATTTTTGCCTACGTCTTGTTGGGACGTACCTGTTTTCCGATTGAACGTGTACGGCACGCCCTCGAATCCTTTGACGTCGACCTTCGACATGCCCTTCTCGATCGTCCTCCAATATTCCTCCGGAAAATCGACCGTATTCAGCACATCCGGCTGAAAAGGCTGCGTGACGTTGCCGTCTACGTCTTTGATCTCGTTCACGAATTGCGGCTTCATGCGCTTGCCGTGGTTCGCCAGCATCGATGCGTACTGTACGAGCTGAAGCGCGGTGTACCGACCTTGTTGTCCCCAGGAGGAGCGAACCATCGCGGACTGATTACTCGCGTGTGTAGCCTCATGGAAGTAGTCTATAACCCCGGCGGATTCGTTAGGAAGATCGCTGCCGGTCGTTACGCCGAGACCGAATTGCTTCATGTAATTGTCCCATATGTCGACGCTCTCTTTGCCATATTTCGAAAGCAGCCTGCTCCCGACCATCGCCGACATGAACGCGTTGGACGATTTCTCGATCGCTTGCGAAGCATTGATAGGACCGTTGGCTTTATTCTGAGAGTTCCAGATCTTCACTTCGTGACCTTTGCTGCCGAATTCGAAGTAACCGATATCGTTATACCTCTCCGTCGGCGTGAACAGTTTCTCGTTCAACCCGATCAGGATGGATAGCGGCTTCTGGGTCGAACCGAGATAGACGAGAGAAGACGGATGATTCGCCCGTTCCTTATCGTCTTCAATAGCAGCCGGCGACGTGCGAATCGTGCCGTTGTATTGGAACAACTTGATGGCATCGAGATCTTTCTGGCTGATACCGCCTTGCCATACGCTCGGATCGTAGTCCGGCATGCTGGCCATCGCGACGACTTTGCCCGTATCGACTTCCATGGCGACGGCATATCCGGTAGTGGCGTTCTTTCCTTTGGCTTCCCATTTGTCCGTGGACGCGCGGATTCTCGCGATATGTTCCGTAATCGCGCGCTGCGTCGCCAGTTGAATGTCCTTGTTGATCGTCAAGAACAGATTCTCGCCTTTGATCGGCTTAGTCAGCTTCATCGGCCCGATAATCTCGCTGTCCTTGTTGACCGGATACTCCTTGACGCCGTTATATCCGCGAAGCTCGTCTTGATACATCAATTCGAGTCCGTCGAACCCGACTTCTTCGGTGTCCAAATACCGGAGTTTGGGATCCGAGTTCACTTCTTTGATGTCTTTGTATTTGTCTAGCGCCGTCGCGCCGCTCAGCTTCTTCATGTAGCCGACGAGCTGCACGGCGATGCGGTCAGGATTATATTGCCTAATACTCTCCTCGACGACATCGATTCCTTTGAACTCGTCCTTGTGCTCGGCGAAATAAGCGATTTCTTCCTTCGTAAGGCCGGATTTAAGCCGCCTTGGCATGTAGGAGTAATAAACCTTGCCCTTCAAGTCCATGTACCCGACCACTTCGTCGACGGTCAGCGGCTTCTTGGTTGGATCTCCGTACTTGTTGAATACGTCAACGATCCTCTCGGCCAGCGCGCGCCCCTCTTCTTCTCCCGTCTTCGTATCGAACGTATAGTATAAGGACTGAGTGGAAGAGGAATAGGCGATCGGAACGCCTTCGCTGTCGTAGATGTTGCCTCTGATCGGCGGTACGGGTACCGACCGGTTGCCCAGCGCGTGCTCCTTCTCCTTGAGCGTCGGACCTTCAACGAATTGAAGATAAGCGAGCCGAACGATCAGCATGGAAAACACGAAAAACGTAAAGAAGAAAAATACGTTCAGCCGAAAGCTGAAATGCCGCCGGTTTCTAATCTCGCGCTTCTGCGCTTCTTCCGTCGAATTGCTGGTCAACTTGTTCACCTCAATGCCATTAGAATATAGCTAGGATAACGTCTGTTCGATATGCGTATCGGCAAAGCGGGCGACATCGAACCAGTTGCCCGCCTGAGCCCACGTGGCGTCGAGCGGCGCCCATCGTTGTTGTTCTTCGATATAAACCTCGTTCCACGCATGCGGTCCGTAACCGCCTCTGCCGTCATAACCGAGACCCGTAACGACTCTGACTTGCAAACCGACGGATCTTGCCATCACGGCATACAGCCTCGCGTAATCGATGCAAACCCCTTTGCGAGTATCGAACGTTGCTACGGGATCTTGCTCGCGCCACTCTCCGCGGTCGATATAAGCATCCGCCTTGTCGTAATCGTAGGAGATGCGGGTGCCTACCCAATCGTAGAGCGCCTTTGCCTTCTGCTCGTCTCCCGGCATTCCTTCCGTGACGGACGCGGCTGCGTCGGCGATCTCCTTCGGGAGGTTCGCGTCGATGACATCGTATCTTCGTTGCCATAACTGCCCCAGCTCTTCGTTGAACGCTTGCGCGAACACGGGGAGTCCGTCGTCTCCTAGAATCGTACCTGCCGCAGGCTCGATCACTTGCGCCGCCACCTCGCGGTACAGGCCGGATTGCTCGATATAGTCCGTTACTTGCGCGCGCGGGAATATCGCGCAATAAGCGAACAGAACCGCGGTGAACAGCAGCACGCGCCCCGTGCCTAGAAGCGTACCGATGAATCCGCCGATTAGGCGTCCTAGGGAGCCTTTGGCGGGTAGAAGCGACAGGGGCAGAACGGCGACTGAAGCCAACGCGCCGGCGATCAAGCCCGCAAGCAACCGGCACATGAGGTAGATGACGAAGAAGAGAACGGAGAACCGTAACAGCGGTAAATCGCGCAAGCTTGTCAATAGGGTATGCCAAACCTGCGCTACAGCAGCGTGATGATCCGCGCCTTCCCGCGCCTCGCTATGCTTCGATAGCCAATCTTGCAGACGCGGAGATAACGCGGATGCGAGCAGCGCCGACGCAACGATAGCCGCAACCGTCAAGATCGCGCTCAACAGAAAAGCCAGCAAATGCTTGGCGGACCCCGAGGCGCCTCGCCGAATGCCATGCAGCAAAGAAATCACCACGATCAAGAGCATGATCCAGGTTACGGCGTTCGCGTCCGGCATTCCCCATCCGTTACCGTTCATCGCGCGTTATTGCGCCGCTTCGCGGGCCTGAACGATGAATTCGCGGACTTTGCCTTCCATGTCCCAAGTGCCTAGCGATACGCCGCGCAGCTTGACGGACACTTTGCCCGTATTCGGCACGCCGGTGAGCTCCAAATTCGGCGTCGTGATCGTATAGGAGCCGTCGGCGTTGTTCACGTACTGCGCTTCGCCGGCTTCTCCCGCCATCGTCTTGATGGCTTGATCCTTCAGCTCGTTCGTGACTTTATCGCCGACTTCCGACACTTTGCTGCCGACTTCTTTCAAGTCGTCTATGCTATAACCGCCGTATACCGCGAAACCGATGACGATCGCGGCGACGAGCACCCATTTCACGACCGTCTTTACGGCTTTCACGACGATAATAATCGCGAGAAGCGCGACGGCGACGACGATCCAATGATCTTGTATGAACTGACTCCAACCCTCGCTATCGAAACTCATCGTATCTCCTCCATCAGAGAGATCTCAATAATATTAGCATTCTTCCTATTATACCTTACCGGCAGACGCCGCGTAAACGACGGTCATAACTGACAGCCTCCTTACGTACTAGTAGGATAAGCCGCGGTTGCGGACAAGGGTACGTTCCATAGGTTAAGGAGGCTTCTCGATGAAAACCGCGATTTGGCTCTATTTGTTTCTGTTCGTCGCATTCTTCGACCTGCATGCGCAATATCCGATGCTTACGCCGTTCGCCGTGTCTCTCGGAGCTGCCCCTTCCTTCATCGGTCTTGTAATGGGAATGTATTCTCTGACTCACTTGCCCGGCAATCTGCTTGCCGGATATGGCGTCGACCGGTTCGGCAGCCGTTTTTTCATTATGGCCAGCCTCTCCGGCGCCGGATTGCTATTGCTGTTCCAGTCTCGGGTGACGGACCCTTGGGATCTTCTGTATATACGATCGATCAGCGGATTCGTGCTTGCGTTCCTATCCCCCGCCTGCATGTCGCTGCTGGCCAGGTTGGCCAAGGACCATATCCAGCAAGGCAAGCTGATGGCCGGCAACGGCCTCGTCCATACGATCGCCTCCGTCGTCTCTCCGGCCGCCGGCGCATGGTTGGCCGCTACGATCGGCTTTAACCGGTCGTTCGCCATTCTCGGCTGGGTGTTGCTCATGACCGGGATCTGCTCCGTCTGGTTCATCCGCGAGCCGGCTAAATCGGAGGAGCAGCCGGGAGAAGCGCCTGCGGAGCCGGTTACTCCGGCGCTATCGCATGCGCATGCTCACGGCCAGCCGCCGAAGCCGGATACGGAGGATGACGGGCAAGGCGCACCAAGCAAATTCCCTTGGTCCGTGTTCGCTCTGCCGGTCAGCATGGCTTTCGCGCAAGGCATACTGGCTTTCGAGCTTCCGCTGAGAGGCACGACGAGCGCCGAGATCATGACGACCGGTCTGCTATTCTCCGTCGTCAGCTTAGGCGCTCTTGCTACGCTGGGACTGTTGTTCCTCAACCGCTACTTGCCTTATACCCGCACGGTCTCGGGCGTCTTGTTGCTAGCCCTTGCCTATTACGGACTTGCCGCAGGCTGGCCGGTCCCGCTGCTGCTCCTGCTATTCGTCATCGGCATGTCCAAGGGAATCATCTTCCCCGCGATGACATCGCTCATGCTGCAGCTTAGCGGTCCGTCACGGTACGGAAGAACGTTCTCTACGTTGTCCATCGCCTTATCGATCGGCTCGTTCCTCGGTCCCGTCGCCGCCGGGGCGTCGCGCCATTCCTTCTCGCCGTATTTTCTCTCGTTCCTCGTCCTGATGACCGCGCTCATTATTCTGTTCCCGAGGCCGATCTTCCGCATGAATTGGACTTCTCCACCTAGATACTCGCACACGTCGAGTTCTAGGTAGCGGCATATGCTGACAATGAAGCCTACGCTTTATCCCATTGCTGCCGCGGGGCTCCATCTCAGCTTGCCGAAGAGGGGTGAACGCGCATGTCCACTGTTATCGGAGCTAACACCACGATCGTTCTCGTCCTGTTCATTCTGCTCGTCATCGTCCTTAGAGCCGGTTATTAACCGCTCTTAACCTGCCAAGGACTACAGGAGCCACAAGCTCGAGGGGGCCGCGCTGCGGCCCTTTGCCTTGGCTGAAATACATATGCGGACGCACCCCGTGGTACAATGGAGAGAACTATCGCCCATTCCATTCCATGGCCGAAACGGAGGCTCTCGAAAGTGGACGCTGCGATCATCGTAGAAGGAAAGAACGACCGCTCCCGTTTATCCCGCGTGTTATCCGCCGAAATTCCGATCCTGTGCACGTTCGGAACGCTGAACACGGAACGAATCGAATCGCTTCGCAAGGCGGTCGGAGACCGCCAGGTGTACTTGTTCACCGACCCCGACTCATCGGGCCGGCGCATCCGCGGCGTCCTTCGGGACGTATTCCCGGACGCCGAACATATTTACACGCGCCGCGGGTATAACGGCGTCGAGGGAACTCCGGAGGAATATTTGATTCAACAACTGGAGAAAGCCGGATTGGAAGCTTATATTCTCTACCCCGATCCGCCGCTCACGGCTTGGCCGAAGGGAGAATAAACAAAGGGACGAAGCAGCGATTATGCTGATCCGTCCCTTTCGTCTTCCGATTAGAGGACTTTTTTAACTTGAGCGACCATATCTGCCGGCTGCAGCTTCTGCTCTCCCGCGTCCGCTTCGATATAGTCCATGCCGGATATCCAATCCCGGATCTTCCCGTTCTCGTCCAATAGGACGACGACGTTGGAATGGCTGAAATTGCCCTGCTCGTCCTTGTACACCATGACGCCGAATTTCTCGGCGATGGCCGCCGTTTCCTTCTCGTCTCCGCGCAAGAACTTCCATCCCGCTAAATCCGCATCGAATGTATCCGCGTAATCTTTAAGCACTTCGGTCGTATCGTGCATAGGGTCGATCGATACCGACAGCATCTGTACCTTGTCCCCGAACAACCCCTCTTCCTTTAGCTCGTCCTGAACCTGGGACAGAATCGCCGTTGTCGGCGGGCACACGTCCGGGCAGCTGGCGAAGAAGAAGTACAGCAGGCGAACTTTGCCGTTCGTGTTCTGCAGCGTAACCTCGTTGCCGTCCGTATCGGTGAACGAGAAGTCGGTGCCGCCTTCCTGGACGGGCAGCTCGTTCGCATTCTTATTCGTTTCGTTCTGGCTGTACAGCAGATAACCGCCTAACGCCAAGCAGACGACCAGCATAATGAGCGGAAAAGTATAGCGTTGCAAGAAGGTGCGGTCCTGCTTAACCGGTGCGACTCCAACTTGGTCGTTGGAATTATTGACCGTCACATTAACTTGATTAGCATTCTGGTTATCGTTTCGTTCCTGCTCCATTCGTTACACTCCATTCGTGTCGAGTATCATGACGAAAAACATGATCATCAAATAGTTGATCGAAATGATGAAGTCCGTTTTAGCCCACTTGTCATCGTCCTTGGCGCGGAAACCGGACACCGCGTGAATAAACCAAATGACGACGATGACCAGCGACAAGACGAGGAAGTACACGCCTACGTAATCGTAAGTGTACATCAGGATCGAAGCAGGAATTAACAAGATAATGTAAGGCAGCATTTGCCACTTCGTCCGGGTAACGCCTTTCACGACGGGCAAGAGCGGGAACCCCGCCGCCCGGTATTCCTCCATGCGGCGAATGGCCAGCGACCAGAAGTGCGCCGGCTGCCAGAGGAACAACAGCGCGAATAAAATCCAAGCGCCGGCGTCCACTTCAGCGGTTACGGCGCAATAGCCGATAACCGGCGGCATCGCTCCGGAAATTCCCCCGATCGACGTGCTCCAGGTGGAGTTGCGTTTGAGCCACATCGTGTAGATGACGACGTACACGAACATGCCCAGTAAACCCAGCCACCCCGTGAGCGGGTTAACGAGCAGGAACAGTACGGCCAGACCCGCGATGCCGAGCGCGATGGCATAGGCCAACACCGCTCCTGGGCTCATCCGCCCTTGCGGAAGCGCGCGATTGCGGGTACGGGCCATCTTCGTATCGAAATCGCGGTCCAAGTAATTGTTGAATACGCACGAGGAAGCCATCGTAAGCGCGGAGCCGAGCAGCATCCATACGAGCAGCCAACCATCGATATTCCATTTTGAAGCAACCCAGAAACCGCCGAATCCCGCGATCAGGTTCAATCGGATGATTCTCGGTTTTGTCAGGGCTACGAGATCTTTAAGCACGTTGCTCCTCCTTTGTGACGAACAGAGCATTTACGCCATTTTGTCTGTTCAATGATACCGCAAATGTTCAAGCATTGACAATGTTCGCCGTTCCGTGTTCATGAAATCGCCACCTGCTGTGAACAAGGTGCGAACGCGCCTAGAAATCGCCGTTGTGCCAAGCACACAATACCGCGCAGCTCAATACACTGTAATGCGACAAGTGCCTATTGAATTGAAGGAGGATTTATCACATGTTTAACAAAACGCCTTGGCCGTCCGCGCAACAACCGGGGATGATGCCGATGCCTGCTCAGATGCCAATGCCGATGCAAATGCCGATGCAGATGCCGATGCAGATGCCGGCCCAGATGCCGACAACGCTGCCGGCCCCGTTGCCTCCGGGAAGCGTACCGGTTTCGCCGGGAGCAACTCTTCCCGGTACGTTCGTTCCCGAGGAGTCTTACGTAGAGAACATTCTGCGGATGAACTTGGGCAAAGTTGCTACGCTGTACATGACGTACGAGAACAACTCCGAATGGAACGCCAAAATATTTAAAGGCGTGCTCGAGGCCGCCGGACGCGACCACATTATTATCAGCGATCCTGCGACGGGCAAACGTTACTTGCTGCTAACGCTCAACCTCAACTATATTACGTTCGACGAGCCGCTTAACTATACGCTTCCGTTCGGTACCGGCACAGCTACCCGCTAGTCGCCTCGACGGGGCGGAACGTCCAGATGCGGAGCCCCGCTTCGCCGCCCTTTATCCATAGCTTCATCTTCTCCCAGGAACGCCCTTCGCGGCGTTCCTTTTCGATTCGCGCGGCATGATCGGCGTCAAGAACCTGCCAAATCTCGACGAACACGCCCGGTTGGGCCGTATTTTCCATAGCCTGCATGGACAAGCCTTCGTTCAACCGCTCACGGATCCACTTTAAGTAATCTTCGCGACATTCCTGCAATACGACGTACTCGCAGAATAAGATCATGGAGCTCCCTGCCTTGTTTTTATAATTTCGCCGATAGTCGTCCATACTGAATCAGTAGCGTTCGATTAACGAAGGAGGCTCTTCGACATGGATACCGGCACCCATTTCGTGTTCGGACTCGGACTCGGCGGTCTGGCGATGGTCGATCCCGTCATTTCCTCGTACGATTACGGAGCCGTAGCCATCCTGCTCGGCACGGTGGCGGGTTCCAACGCCCCCGATCTGGACAGCGTGTTACGTCTCAAGAGCAATGCCGATTATATCAAAAACCATCGCGGCTTGTCCCACTCGTTTCCAGCGATTATCGGCTGGGCGTCCGTCATCACCGCTTGCGTCTCCCTAATCTTCCGCGACATCCCTTGGATGCATATCGGCTTCTGGGTACTGCTATCGGTCGTCGTTCACGTGTTCGTCGACTTGTTCAACTCCTATGGCACGCAAGCTTACCGGCCGCTTAGCCGACAATGGGTCGCCTGGAACATCATCCATATTTTCGACCCGTTTATTTTTTCCACCCATTTGCTCGCTATACTGCTGTGGATTTCCGGTTTCGCTTCTCCCACCGTCATTTTCCCCATCTTATACGGAATGATCGCCGTCTACTACGTCTGGCGGACGATCGTTCATCGCAGCTTGACCCTCAAGATGCCGAAGATCGATTCAAGCAGGGAAAATAACGACCGATATACGCTCATGCCTACGGTTTCGCTATACCGCTGGAACCTCGTTAAACAATCGGAGGACGGCAAATACCACATCGGCGAATGGGATAACGGCAAGCTGAAATGGTTGGATTCCATGAAATGCGACGTGCACCCGGCGCTCGAAGCTTCCAAAGAACATGAAGACGTTAAAGCCTTCCTCAGCGTTACGCCTTTCCCTTGCGGTCAAGTCACGAAGCAAACGTGGGGCTACGAGGTCAGATGGGTCGACGTGCGCTACCGGTACCGCAAGCAATATCCGTTCGTCGCCGTCGTCATGATGGATATGTCTTACTCGCCCCTTCAGTCTTTCGTGGGGTGGTTAAGCGACGAGAGGCTCGAGAAACGATTACGAATGAATTCGTACTGAAAGCGGAGGCTGCCCTCCGCTTTCTTCAGGTGCATAATCGGCTTGACTGTAGGCGCGCATAAGCGCACAATATGAAAAGCCCGAGGCTAGCCTCGGGCTTTCGGCGAGTAACGAGTAATCGTTAACGTTGGCCGCCGGACAGTTGTTGCTCAGCGATTTGGACAAGCTTCTTCGTAATGTAACCACCCAGAGAACCTGCATCGCGGGATGTTACATTGCCGTAGTAACCATCTGCCGGAAGCGTTACGCCGAGGGATTGCGCAGCTTCGGTTTTCATGCTTTGCAATGCGGCTTTTGCTTGTGGAACGATGATTTGGTTATTTCCTGCCATGAGTGAATTCTCCTTTCGCTGATGATTGGTTGCAAGCTTGCTCTGTTAGTATGCTAGATGTACAGAAAAATATGCTCGAGGAGTTGTTACATTGTGAGTAAATCTCTGTCGCTATTTTTTGCCTGCACTTCCGTAGCGTTAATGCTTGCTACCGCATTTACCATCAGCGCGAACGGTTGGCTCGCGGCGCTATTCGGATTCATAACTTTAGCTTTTATCGGATATGGCTTTAGCTTGAAAGCAAGGGCTAACCGGTCTCGTCCATCGAAGGACTAGGCCGTTAACGACGAACCGGCGGAAGGAAGCCCATCGCTTCCTTCACTTTCGCCAGCGTCCGTTCCGCGACGGCCGATGCGCGCTCCGCGCCAACGCGCAAGATTTCGCCGATTTCCCCGGAAGATCTGATGTCGCGGTACTTCTCTTGCAACGGCGTAAGCGCGTTAACGACGACTTCCGCCAAGTCTTTCTTGAATGCTCCGTAGCCTTGCCCGTCGTATGCGGCTTGGATTTGTTCCAACGATTGTCCGGAGCATTGAGCGTAAATGCTCATCAAGTTGCTGATCTCCGGCTTGTTTTGCACGTCGAATACGATATCCTTGCCCGTGTCCGTCTTGGCGCGGGCTATTTTCTTGCGGATGTCGTCCGGCGTATCGAGAAGGGCGATGTAGCTGCCCGCGTTAGGGCTGCTCTTGCTCATCTTCTTCGTTCCGTCGTCGAGAGACATGATCCTCGCGCCGACCTTAGGGATATAAGGCTCCGGAATGACGAACGTCTCGCCGAATCGGTAGTTGAACCGGCCGGCCAAGTCGCGCGTCAGCTCGAGATGCTGCTTCTGGTCGTCGCCTACCGGTACAAGATTCGTATTGTACAGCAGAATATCGGCCGCCATGAGCGACGGATAGACGAACAAGCCTGCTCCGATCGCTTCCTTGCCCTCGGACTTATCTTTGAATTGGGTCATGCGCTCTAGCTCGCCCATATAGGACAGCGTCGTCATTAACCAGCCCAGCTCCGCGTGGGGAGAGACATGCGATTGCATGAAAATCGCCGCTTGCGCAGGATCTAAACCGGCGGCTACGAACAGCGCCGCGACCGCTTCGCTCTGCTCGCGAAGAGCGGCGGGCTCCTGCGGCACGGTTACCGCATGCAGGTCGACGACCATGAAGAAGCAATCGTGTTCATGCTGCAGCGCAACGAAGTTTTTCATCGCCCCGATGTAATTGCCGAGCGTAAGCTTGCCGCTCGGTTGAATACCGGATAATACGCGTAGTTTGGACATTTGGATCGTACCCCTTTTTGTGAAAATAAAAAAAAAGCCTCTCTCCGCAAGGGACGAGAAAGCCGTGGTGCCACCCTCATTCGTTCTGCGCATCGCAAGCCGCAAAACCTTCCGTTCCGTTATCGGGGAACGTCCGGAGAGCATGGGATCGGCTATATCGGTAACCGTCGTTTCGCTCTCGGCTCCAGGATCCATTCCGCGCAAGGGGCGCACCGGTTTCCAGCAACCACCGGCTCTCTGTGAGCGCTCCGCATTGACGTACTTGTTCCCTTCAACGCCGTAAGATGTCAAGTTTTAACCTATTATACGCTTAGCCTAGCCAATGTCAACACATCGCCCCGGGCCGTTCATATCCCCTTATGGTCAAGCATATGCTCTTATCATCCAAATTTAATGCCGGGAAGTGAGCACGTGCGTTGGGACTTCGATAAGCTGCAGACGTTCAAGATCATCTTCATCAGCATTATTCTCGAAGCACTTCCGTTCCTGTTGATCGGCGTACTCGTATCCGCCATCCTGCAGGCATTCGTGTCGGACAGGCTCATCGGCAAGCTTACTCCCAGACATCCGATCGCCGGGGCGCTATTCGGCAGCTTGCTGGGCATCGTGCTCCCCCTGTGCGAGTGCGGCATGATCCCGATCGTTCGCAGGTTGATCCGCAAAGGTCTGCCCCCGTATATCGGGCTTACGTATATCGTCGCCGGACCGATCTTGAATCCCGTCGTAGTAGGCGCCACCTTCGCCGCGTTCCGCGCGAACCGCGAGCTGGCTTATTCGAGGTTTTACTTGGCTTTCATCGTTTCCTTCGCGCTCGGGTTGCTGCTGTACTATTTCATGAAGTCCAACCCGATGAAAGCCGAGTCGCACCGTCATCATCACCATCATCACCATCATCATGACCCTGCTCCCGGAAGTCCTTTCATGAGTAAACTCGCTCACACGCCCGGTCACGCTGCCGAGGAGTTTTTCGACATGGGCAAGTTTCTGTTGTTCGGAGCGTTCGTTACCGCCCTGTTGCAGACGATCATCTCGCGTCAAGCGATTTCCGCGGTTGCCGACCACGATGTCGGCTCTCAATTGTTCATGATGGGGCTGGCTTACGTGCTGTCGCTGTGCTCGACGTCCGACGCCTTCGTAGCCGCCTCCTTCAGCTCCATGTTCCCGCCTTCCGCGTTGCTTGCGTTCCTCGTATTCGGCCCGATGGTCGATCTGAAAAGCACGCTCATGCTCCTCTCCGTGTTCCGGCGCAAATTCGTACTGGCCTTCATCTTGCTCTTGTTCGCCTTGGTTTGGATCGGCTCGATGCTATTCGGCGAACTCGGATGGGTCTGAGGAGGGAATGTCGCATTGAACTCGAAATCCCGTCGGCAAGAGGCGATCCATTATCTGCTGCGCTCGTTCATCCTCGCTTCGTTCGCCTTCTTCATCGTCTATCTTGTGCGGACCGACAACTTGGATCTGTATATCGCCTCCAGAATGCAATGGCTCGTCAAATGCACGGCCTTGGGCTTGTACGTCGTCGCCGCTCATCAGCTTTACAGCGCGATGCAAGCTCTCTCGGGCAGCCCTTCGCACGCGCACGATTGCTGTGACGATCATACGCACGATATGCCAGCGTCTTGGCAATCCGGTCTGCTGTTATACGGCTGGTTCGCGCTGCCCCTCGCCTTGGCGCTGCTCATCCCGAATGGCTTGCTCGGAAGCGCGATGGCTGCCGCCAAAGGCGTACAATTCCAAGCCGGGCAGCTCGTTATGCCCGAATCTCCTTCCGCTCCGTTCCTCCGAAGCTTCGCAAAGTACGGACAAGAGCTATCGAAGATGAGCCCCATTCGCGTACAAGACGATCGTTTTATCGAGACGCTGACCGCGCTGGATTTGTACAAGAATGCTTTCGTTGGGCATAAGGTGCAAATTGAGGGCTTCGTGTACCGGGAGATGGGGATGAACAACCGCCAATTCAGCGTTACGCGCTTCGCCATGAGCTGCTGCTCGGCGGATGCTTATCCTTACGGCATTCTCGTTCATGACGATAAAGCTCACTCCATCGAAGAGAATACATGGGTATCCGTAACCGGTACATTGTCCCTTGCTTCTTATGACGGCAAGGAAGTGATCCAGATCATCGCCGGCGCCATCCAATACATTCTGCCGCCCGACAACCCTTACGTATCCCCCGACTTATCCTTCGAGTTGGAGTAGAAGACATCCTAAACCCGCAACAAAACAGGGACTGCATAAGGGCAGTCCCTGTTACGCGTTATTATGTAATGTAGCCGGCAGCTATTCGTTGGATACGTCTTTCCGTTCGTTCCTTCTAGCATGCGGTCTGAAAAATACGTTGGCCATATTGTAGTTAGATTCGAATTGAACGCTTACGTAAATTTGTCCTTGTCTTAACGCGAAATCGTATGAGATTTCGCCGTGCGTCCAAGTCCGCTTATGACGCAACGCGTCCACGGCCATCTTACGCAAATGTTTGACTTGCTCTGGCGTTAGCCCTCCTACGAAGTCCGGTTGCTGACTTCCGCAGTCGAGCGGCAAATGGCGGATGCCGAAGCGTCCAACCTTATCATCCCGAATTTGCAGAACGATCGTCCCTGCAGTTAGTCCCTTAAGTTCTGCCTCAAGTTGTTCTAATGCTACATTGACCTGCCTTGCCAGTGACATTTGATCCATCATTCTCCTCCTTTGTGCTTAAAATTGCAAATTTTACCTTTCAGCGACTCAAGACTCATTGTAGTAGAATAATTAGATAATTGCAATCATTTTGTAAATTTTAGTTGGGTTCTGTAAATTTTTGTTGAATGGATGCGGCATATAGCAGGTGTAGTCCCCCTTACAACGATATCCCCTTCGCTCAGGCAATAACATCCTCTCTTTCTCCCTTACAACGATATCCCCTTCGCTCAGGAGATGGCGAGTTGGTCCTTCGAATACCAAAAAATGCTTGATGTCCATTCTAATTTCTGCTAAAATTTAGTAGAACATATGTTCTCATTATTGGCGACGGGTGAGACTGATGGAAATGACAATTGAAGCCTTCAACGAGTTGTTCAAAACCGAGGAAGACTGCATAGAAGCGCTGTATGCAACCAAATGGCCCAGTGGCTTTCGGTGTCCGAACTGCTCGCATACACAATGTTATGTCATTAAATCCCGAAGGCTGCCGCTTTACGAATGTCATCAATGCAAGTCCCAAACTTCCCTTATCTCCGAGACTATTTTTCGCCATTCGCGAACACCTCTTCGGTCATGGTTTTTGGCCATATTGCTGCACACGCGATGGAACGGAATTAACGCGGTTGAATTAGCCGATGCCATCAAAGTAACTTATAAAACCGCTTGGTTGATGTGCCACAAACTGCGCTATGCGATGAGTAAAGCGGATGCCGAGACGTTGCTAAGCGGGAATGTGCGCATATCTGATGCGTTGATGTATAGACGTATCGTTCCCCCTAGAAATTTTATGGAATTCGAGCAACCGGTGATGGTCGGATCTATGGATAACGAGCGCGGCGAGCCGACGCATGTCAAAATTCAAATTTCCCCAAGATCGCTGAGGACAGACAGGAACGGATCGACGGATCCGACACCTTTTATTAACCGCGTGGTATCGCCGGAATCTATACCTAATGCAATCTTTACGAAGCGACATGGCAAAAATATTAACTACACGCTGGTAGGAATAAGTTGGGACGCCGAGAAATGGATCGCCCGGAAGTTTCGAGGTGTCGGCCTGAAGCATTTACAGGTATATTTGGACCATTTTTGTTATGTTGGCAACAGGCCCACAAGTGTGCTCTATCATGAGATTATGAAAGATAGCGCATGTCGCAGAGGCATTGATTATCCAACGCTCACAGGTTCCAAACACCTCAGATCGTCTAGACCAAGCAGGCCGCCGAAACGTGAAACAAGGCTAGTTGGATAAAGTACCTTCAACATCGCGCAGCACATACAACCATTCCTTGAGCGAAGGGGATATCGATAAAGAGACGTAAACCGAGACTACGACAGCGCAACCTGAGCGAAAGGGATATCGATAAAGGGACGTAAACCGAGACTAAGACAGTGCAACCTGAGCGAAGGGGATATCGATAAAAGGGACGTAAACCGAGACTACGACAGCGCAACCTGAGCGAAGGGGATATCGATAAAGGACGCAAAAAGACCTCCCCCGATCATCCGAAGAAGGCCTTAGATTTACTTCGAACATAATGACGCGAAGCGTTCCACGTCTTCGATTACCCTGGACACGGCGTCTCGCCAGAAGTCCGGTTGATCCAACCGAACGCCCAGGTGGTGGGAAGCCAGCTGCTCTACCGTCATGACGCCGGTGTCTTTCAATAGCCGGTCGTACTTTGCGCTGAAGCTTGCGCCTTCCCGCTCCGCGATGGCGACGAGGCCCGTGCTGAACAGGTATCCGAACGTATAAGGGAAGTTGTAGAACGGAACATCGGTCAAGTAAAAATGGAGCTTCGACGCCCAGAAATGAGGGTGCCACGTGCTGAGCGCATGGCCGAACGCTTCCTGCTGCGCTTCGACCATTAGCTTGCTAAGCTCTTCCGCTTCGACCATCCCGGACGCCCGCCGCTCATAGAACCGCGTCTCGAACAGGAACCTCGCGCGAATGTTCATGAAGAACGCTACGGCGCGTTGCAGGCGATCATCCAGCAACGACAGCTTCTCCTGGTCGCTTGCCGCTCTGCTCAGCAACGCGTCGCTCACCAACGCTTCGGCGAACGTAGAGGCCGTCTCGGCCACGTTCATCGCGTATTCTTGCGCGAGCGGCGGAAGTCCGTCTACTAGCGCGCCGTGATAAGCATGCCCAAGCTCGTGCGCCAACGTGGATACGTTCCCGGGCGTGCCGGAGTAGGTCATGAAAATACGGCTTTGCTCGCTGATCGGAAAGCTCGTGCAGAACCCGCCGGGTCTCTTGCCCGGACGGTCTTCCGCTTCGATCCAGCTATCGTCGAAAGCCTTCCTCGCCAGATTAGCCATGTCGGGTGAAAACCGTTCGAACGCCTCCGTGATGATTGTGGCCGCTTCCTCGTACGGGATCTTGGCTTGGCTCGAAGCGATCGGAGCATCTACGTCGTGCCAGGCCAGCTGCGACTTGCCGAAGAAACGAGCCTTCAACGTCAAATATTTCGTTAGAGGCTCGATGCCTTCCGCAACCGCGCCCCACATCGCATCGAGCGTCGCTTGGCTCATGCGATTCATCTTCAGCGGTTCCCTGAGCGGATCGTTCCATCCGCGCATGCCGTAAAGCTTCAACCGGAACCCGGCTAATCGGTTTAACGTATCCGCGCATAGATCCGCTTGATCGGACCACGCTTGTTCCCACTTGGAGGCCATTAAGTCGCGTACTTCCGGATTCGCGTCGTCCAGTTTGTTCGCCGCTTGACCGACGGATAAAGAGGTTTCCGAATCTCCTTCCTTCCAAGGAATGGAGATACGGCTTACGACCGTGTTGTAGTGCTCGCCCCAGCCGTGATAACCGTCGACGGCCAGCTCGCTCGCCACGCGCTCAAGCTCCGGAGGCAGCTTCTCCTTGGCGGCCTCGCGGCGCTCGCCCAATGGGAATCGAACGGCTGCCCGAGCGGGGTCGCCGCTCCATCGCACCCAGTCGGGCTCCGGCACTGCCGCTAGCTTCGCCTCGTACAAATCTTGCGCTTGCTTGAACTTCGCGGATAACGATTGAATGCGTTCCGTCAAAGCCACGGCGCGTCTATCGCTCATCTGCTGGGAAGTGAGGCACGATACGAATGAGTCCGCTTCCCTCAACCGCGCTAAGCTTTGCTGTAAGCGATCCGTCCATTCCGTCAGCAGTTCTTCCCCCGCAGGCTGGTCGCCGGCGCCTTGCAGGTCCTTCAATAGGTCGGCAATCAGCGTTTCCGTCTCTTGAACGAATGCCGTAAAACGAGGAGAAGAAGAGCCGCCCTCGAACAGCGACTCCAAGTTCCAACACCTATTCATATTGTTCGCTTCCTTTCTATTTGCGCGCCGCATCCCGGTGATGTATCTTAGTACAAGAAAGGGGGGGCTAACCATGATCCCATTCCGCAACAGCTGGCCATACGATATTACGGGCAACGACGTCATCGTGCAAGAGTGTCCCTTCTGCCAAGCCTCGCACGTCATTCTTCCGCTAAAACCCGCCGACGTCGAAAGCTTATACGGCGGGGTGCGCAAAATCTTGCTCGTCTTTCCCTGCTGTCATAACCGCCTTCGCATTATCGATGCGGATTCCGACTACTTGCTCGCGAATCGGCAAATTCGTTAGGCGCCGCTTAGCTGAATTTCCTCGGGCAGGTCCATGCCCTTCCCCGTCATTTCCTCGCGTATGTTCTGCCATTGCTCCCGGGAAGCGCGAATCATCGCGGCATCCGTAATGCTCCGATCGTTAATGACTCTGCCGAACCACTTGACGGCATCGCTGAAATCGCCTAACCGGCGGTGCAATTCACCGATCAGGAACATCAACCGGGCGTTGGCGAGCGATTCGCGCTCGGTCTGGAATACGCTTATGTATGCGTTAAGCGCATAACCTAGAAATCTTTTCTCCTGTTCGATATCCCCTTTATAACGGAACAACCAGGCGATATGGTGGAGCAACCCCGCGATGACCCGGTCCTTCTCGCCGGTAATCTGGGCGGACAGCAGCGATAGCTTATAGCACTCCATCGCCTCTTCTTCCGTGCGCTCGCCTCCGTAATCCTTATGCTGCCATTTGCTGCCTACTTGATCGAGGAAAGCTTTCCTTAACTTGTCCGGAAGATGCTCCCTGAAGTTCTCCGTAGACGCGAAACCGCAATAAGGACAGACTCGTACGACGTAGAAGTCCGGATTTACTTCCTTAAAGTAGGAACAAAAGTCAGAGTCCGTACGAACGGCTCTCTTCAAGCTCGGACGAACGCGGGAGGTTTGAAAGCTCGATTCGCAGCATTGGCATTTCACTTTGATTTGAAAGAGCGGTTCCACGAAGCTTCCCCTTTCGATTAAGAATCGGTATTGACGAAATGATGGGCAGGGCCTGACAGCCTTTCGATCATGAGACGTTGCAGCTGCTCCGGAATCGAAGTTTCCGCAAGCGCGGCCGTCATGCAAGCCAACCAGGCTTCGGCGCGCTCGGGCGTAATCGGGAAAGGCAGATGGCGGGCTCTCATCATCGGGTGCCCGTGTTCATCGGAATAAAGGGAAGGTCCCCCGAAAAACTGGCTCAGAAACATATATTGCTTCTCCATGACCGGACGAATGTCGGAAGGAAACAGCGGAGATAACAACGGATCCCGTTGTACTTTAGGATAGAACTTCTCTACGATCTCGCGTACCATTGACGCACCGCCAATAGCCTCATAAATGGTTGCGTAACTGGACACAACGTCCCTCCTATCGCGCGGATGCTCTTAGGATGTCGGACCTAATCATCATGGCTTATGAATCAAGCCTATTATACCACCAAAGTCACATTTTGCCTCTTGTAAAATAAAAAAGATCGTCCGAGTTCGGACGATCTAAGCGGCGCGAGCCGTTGCATATGGTTCTACACTTCTTCTTCGGGACTCATTAACGATTCACGAATGACATACACGAAAGCGCATACAATTAATCCTGCGACTACGCCAGCCATAGAAATCACTCCATTGCGAAGCAGATTAGATGCATCGGGATATATGCGTGAATATCTAATCCGATTGTACCATATTTCGCTTAGAACGCCACCCTTTTTTGCAAGCGGTTACAGACCGAAATACCGTTCCGATCGCGGGAAACATTGTCCACCTGTGCTCATATAATTGGGACAAGAGAGTCGTAGCCCATTGGAGGGGACAACATTGCGGATGGACCGCCTCGCGGAACGGAACCATACTCGATTAAGCTCAGTCGCAGGCATGCTCGGAATCGGCGGGATCGCTCTCCTACTTGGAGGGCTGGCGTTCGGAATGCCCGATAAGGCGTTGGAAGCCTCCCTGCGCGGCGTAGCGGTGTGGTGGGATGTTCTGTTTCCGGCCCTTTTTCCTTTTTTCGTGCTATCGGAAATTATGCTCGGCTTCGGCATCGTTCACTTCGCCGGAAAGCTGCTGGACCCCTTGATGCGCCCCTTGTTCCGGCTGCCCGGCGTCGGAGGCTTCGTCGTCGCGATGGGGTTCGTGTCCGGTTATCCGGTTGGCGCGCGCTTGACTTCGCGGTTAATGGAGCAGTCGATGATCAACCGCGATCAGGGCGAACGGCTCGTCGCCATGACGACGACGTCCGACCCGATCTTCCTTATCGGCGCCGTGTGCATCGGTTTCTTCGGCAATACGGAGCCCGCGCTTGTCCTGGCGATCGCTCACTACGGCGGCGCTTTGGCGTTAGGCGTAATCTCCCGATATCGCGTCGATAAGAATGAAAGCAAGACGGGCAATCCCTCCGTTCCTGCCCAAGGGAGCAGAATCCGCAGCGCTTTGGCGGCCATGCACCAAGCGAGGCTTGCGGATGGACGTCCGTTCGCCATCCTGCTTCAGCAGTCGCTGCAATCGTCCTTAGTCCTCATGATGATCGTCGGCGGATTGGTCGTGTTCTTCTCTGCCGCGATGACGCTGCTCGTCGACAGCGGCTCGCTGATTCTGTTCCACCATGCGATCGCGGGTTTCCTCGCTTTGTTCGGCTTGTCGCCTCATCTGGCCCCTTCGCTCATTAACGGGACGTTCGAGGTCACGATCGGAGCCAAAGCCGCGGCGTTGAGCGGAGATGCCGGCGTCACTCTTCCGCTTGTCCACCGCGTCGCGGCAGCCGCGTTCGTCCTCTCGTGGGCCGGGTTGTCCGTGCATGCGCAAGTAGCCGGTCTGATGAGCCGCACGAAGTGGCGCTACCTACCGTTCGCGCGGTTCCGTTTGCTGCACGGGCTTATCGCCATGTTCATCGTCTATATGATTTGGCCTTTGTTCCATTAAGCAAGGCAAGCATTGTATTCCCTCCGGTTATTGTTTATGATCTTATCAAATACAGGCACCTTGTCCGGAAGGAGCGTCACCGCTTGAAATACGCATTATTGGACCGTGGAGACCAGCTATCTCGGCAGTTGGCGGAGCAGCTTCACGGGCTTGCAGCGACCAAGGGACTTACGCATGACGAACAAAAGCCGGATATCGTCGTCTCGATCGGCGGAGACGGCACGCTGCTTCAGGCGTTCCACCGGTATAAAGACCAGCTCGACTGCGTATCCTTCGTCGGGGTCCATACGGGACATCTCGGCTTCTATGCCGATTGGAAGAAGGACGAGATCGAACAGCTCGTGAACGCCATGGCCAGCACGAAGCCCCATAACGTGATCTATCCGCTTTTACATATCGAAGTGAATGCGCAATCCGGTCGTTCGTCTTACTTGGCGTTGAACGAATTCACGCTAAAGGGCGTCGACGGCACGCTGGTCGCCTCGCTGCTCATTAACGACGAGCCGTTCGAGATGTTCCGCGGCGACGGCATCGTCATCTCCACCCCTTCGGGCAGTACCGGCTACAACAAAAGTCTCGGCGGCGCCGTCATCCATCCGTCGCTGGAGGCGTTGCAAATCGCGGAAATCGCTTCGATTAATAACAGGATCTACCGTACGCTTGGCTCTTCGGTCATATTGCCGAAGCATCACCATTGCGACATCGTACCGATTCCCGACAAAGAACTGCACTTCGCCATCGACCATCTAGCCGTTCAGATGTCCGGCGTCACCTCGATTACGTGCCGGGTATCCGATCAGAAGGTCGCCTTCGCCCGCTATCGGCCGTTCCCGTTCTGGAATCGCGTCAGAGAAGCGTTCATAGGCTCCAAGGATTAACTTGAGATGAAACAAAAAGCCTTTTCCCGAAACTGTCTTCGGGAAAAGGCTTTTTTCTTGTTCTTATTCGCTCGCGCGAGGATTATTGCCGCCTTCGGTGCGCTGCGCGCCTTCCGGTCTGGGGCCTTGCTTGCCGCCGAAGCTCTTGCGCCTGCGGTTCTTGCCCGGCCACCGGCTTCCGTTGCGCGCCGCCTCCGCGTTCGGATGTACGCCCGCTTCGCCGTTGTTGCGCCCTTCGGTTGCTTGACGGCTGCCGCCCTCGGCGTTCTGCTGCTGCTGCGGCGGCGGCTTAGGTCCGCGAGGCCCGCCTTGGTTCCCGCGATGCTGGCCCTGCTCGCCGCGGCCTTGTCCGCCGCGCTCATGGTTATGGCCTTGGTTGCCGGAGCCTTGTCCTTGACGACGCTCTCCCCCTTGACCATGGCCTGGCTTCCCTTGCCGGGAGCCTCCCCGATGCTGGGAGCCGCCTCCGTTAGAGGCATTGCTCTCTCTGCGGCGTTCGGCGCTTTCGGCTGCGGCTCGCGCAACCGCGGATACGGTTACATTCGGCACTCTTGCCGGGCCGCCCGGACGTTCCTTAAGCGGCCAGCGCATTAGCATACCGTTATGTGTCGCCGCCGCCACCGCAGGCGCCGCCGCTGTAGCAGTTGCCGCCGTCTCGGCTACTTGCTCGCCTGCTTCGCCGGCCGCGGCAGCGCTTGCCGTTGCCGCTTCAGCCGCGTTCTGCTGGCCTTGCGCAAGCTCCTCGGGCGATAACGTCTTGCTATCCACCTTAGCCAAGACGAAATAGGCGCATCCGAAATTGCAATATTCGTTAATGTAGTCGACCAAGCTCGAGATGACCGATTCCTTCGTCGCGCGAGGATGACCGTCCTTATAGAAGCCGCGAAGACGCAGCTGGCTATAACCCCAATCGCCTACGATATAATCGAAGCGCTCCAGCACTTCGCTGTACCGTTCGCGGAAAGCTTCCGGATTCCATCCGCTCTTGTTCTCGTGAAGCAGCGAGTATGCGTTGTTGCCGGCCATGAAGATCACGTTAGGCTCTCCTCCCGAACACCCGTCGTACTTGCCTGCGCGGACTTGACCTGCTCGTGCGCATGATAGGAGCTGCGAACGAACGGCGCCGACTCCACGTGGGAAAATCCGCGCGACAGCCCGTCTTGCTTGAACTGCTTGAACTCGTCCGGATGAACGTAGCGTACGAGATCGATATGGCTGGAAGACGGCTGCAAATATTGACCCAACGTCAGAATGTTGCAATCCACCGCGCGCAGGTCGTCCATCGCCTGCAGCACTTCCTCCCGCGTCTCTCCCAAACCTAGCATAATGCTCGACTTCGTAGGGATTTGCGGCTGCATCGCTTTGGCGCGGGCGAGCAGCTCGAGCGAGCGGCGATACTTCGCCTTCGCGCGCACGCGGTTCGACAAGCGCTCGACCGTCTCGATGTTGTGGTTCAGGATGTCCGGCTTCGCGTCCATGACGATCTTGAGCGATTCCTCGTTGCCGAGGAAATCGGGAATCAACACCTCTACGCTGCATAACGGCAGCTTGCGACGGATCGCCTTGATCGTCTCGGCGAATATCGATGCCCCGCCGTCCTTCAAGTCGTCGCGCGCGACCGACGTCACGACGCAATGCTGCAAGCCCATCTGCACGGCCGCATCGGCTACGCGCTCGGGCTCCTGCAGATCGAGCTCCGTCGGCAATCCGGTCTTCACCGCGCAGAACCGGCAGGCTCTCGTGCATATGTCTCCGAGAATCATGAAAGTCGCCGTACGGTTCGCCCAGCATTCATATATGTTCGGACAGCGCGCTTCCTCGCACACCGTATGCAGCGTCTTCGTCCGCATCATCTGCTTGATCTCTTGGTAAGGTTCACCGGTCGTCAGTCTGATCTTCAGCCACTCCGGCTTCGGCGGCTTCGCGCTTGTCGTCATTTCGTTCCCCTCTTTCTGTCCCCCTTATTATAATGTAGTGTACCGCTTTATGCTACCTACCCTTTGACCGACCCCGCCGTAACTTGCATAAACGAACGATTCGCGAAGAAATAGACGACGAGGATCGGCAGCATCGACAAGCACGCGCCCGCCATCATAAGATGCGTCTGCATCGCCGCGCCGCTTCCGTATCTCAAGTTCGTCAAACCGACCGTTAACGTCTGCAGCTTCGGCGTGTTCATCGTAAAGACGAGCGGCAGAATATATTCGTTCCACGCGGTCCGGAAGGCGAACAAGGCGGTAACGCCGAGACCCGGCTTGAGCAGCGGCAAGATCATTCTCCAATAAATCCCCATGAAGCTGCATCCATCGATCATCGCGGCCTCGTCCACGTCGCGCGGAATCGCTTTGAAAAATCCCATCAGGATGAAAAAAGTCGTCGCATGCGCGCTAATGAGAATGAACACGACGCCCCACAGCGATTGATTCAAGCGCAGATCGACCATCAGCTCGAACTGCGGGCGGAGAACGACCGCCCCGATCGAGATGAACATCGTGGAGGCTTGCATGACGACGAAAAAACGTTTGCCGATGAAATTCCTGCGGTCCACGACGTACCCCGCCATCGAAGCGACGATCAGCGTACCGACGGTCGAAGCCACGCTCACGAACAAGCTATTCCACGTATACGTTGAGAAGTTCGCTTGCTTCCACGCTTCCGCGTAGTTCGAGAAATGCCACTCCTTCGGCCAGATCGTCGCCCCGGAGGCGAGCTCCAGGTTCGACTTGAAAGAGCCCAGTATCGTCATCAGCACCGGGAATACGGTGAAGAAAGCGATGATCAGCAGAAACAACCATAGAATGCCTCGCGAAACCCATTTTCCAATCCCGATCAACGGACTCGCCTCCTAGTAAATCTTATTAAGCCGTCTGGAGAGCATGAAGTAGAATCCGGTAATGACGCCGACGATGATCGCCGTAGCGAATCCGACCGCGCTGCCGTAACCGATCTCTTGAAGCATGGCGGATCCCGTCGATACGGGGAACAGCAGTTTGTACACGTACAGGTACATGACCTCCGTCTTGCCAATCGGTCCGCCTTCCGTCAGAACCATGATGCTCTCGTAGCCCTTAAGCGAGACGGTAATCGCCAGCATAATAATCATCTGCATGACCGGTCCTAGCATAGGTACCGTAATTTTCCAGAACTTCTGGAACGGACTCGCCCCGTCAATCTCCGCGCTCTCGTATAGATCTCCGGGAATGCTTTGCAGCCCCGCCAGGAACAGCAGCATGTAGTTCCCGATAGCGCCCCATACGGCCAGAATAATAACCGTCAACATCGCGTAATCCGGCCCCAGCCAGTCTATGGCGCTCGATACCAAGCGGTTTTTGGTCAGGAACTGGTTCAGCAAACCGTTGTACGAATTGAAAATGATGAAGAACACGACGGCGATAACCGCGCTACTGATGACCGTAGGCATGAAATACAGCGCTCTGAGGAAGTTTCTGCCCTTCAACCCTCGGTCAAGAACGACCGCTATAATTAACGAAAGCGGGATCGTGATCGCGATCTTCCCGCCCGCGTATAAGATCGTATTCCGAACGGCTTCCCAGAACAATTCGTCCCCCCATAGCCGGGTGAAATTGTCGAAGCCGATATAGATCATATCTCCGTAGCCCTTGTAATCGTAGAACATGTAGCGCATCGCCCAGAAAATCGGGTAAATGCCCAGTACCGCGGTCAGTAGAAAGCTCGGCAACAGGAAGCCGTAATTCTCGATATGGACTCTCCACTTCATTCGCTCGTTCACCTCTTATGGAGGAGGGCACGGAAGTCGTTAACCTCCGTGCCCCCGCATCTTCTTATTTCGTAAGCATCGTGCCTTGCAGCTTCGCCGGATCGAAGTTAGGATCGACGACCGCTTTCGTCTCGCCCGCCGCAACCGCTTTGTCCAGCGCTTCGTTATAACGCTTGTTCAAGTCCGCGACGATATCGTCGAGCGAGCCTCCGCCAAGGACGTATTTGAAGAACGCGTCGCCGTAGTTCAAGCCTTGCACCGTCACGGCCGGAGGCAACGGCCATAGCGCGTCGTACTGCGTGAGCAGGAAGCCTTCGACGCCTTTGATGGCCGGGGTGTTCGCTTGCGCCGCGATGGACGGAACCGCCGAGAGGCCGTAGCCCTTCTCGTGGTAATCCTTCAGCAGCTCGTCGCTATACATATAGGTCAAGAACTTCCATGCCGCGTCCTTCTTCTGGGATTGGCTGGAGATCGCGAGCCACTGTCCCGAGTTCGCGAAGCCCGCGGCGCCTTTGATCGTTCCGTCGATCGTCGGCGCTTGCGCGGCGCCCCAGTTGATCTCGGTCGGGAATTGGTTCTGGTAGACGCCCGGTTCGGCGGAGTAGGAGAGGTACATGCCGATCTTGCCTTGCGCGAATTGGGCGCGCAGCGGGTCGATATCGAGCGATTCGACGCCCGGAAGCATGCTGCCGTCGTCTCTCATCTGCTTGAACGCTTCGATGACGGGCTTAAAGCCGCTGAATTCGAACTTGCCGGTTCTAATGTCGTAGCCGAAGCCGTCGATCCCGCTAAGCTGGAGAATCTCCCTCGCCGAACGGTCCAGCGCGCTCTTCGGAGCTTTGAAGTTCAAGGCGAAGCCGAATTGGCCGTCGGCCTTGCCCGCTTCGGTAATCTTCTTCGCGTCCTCGACCATCTCCGCGAGCGTCGTCGGCGGGTTCGCGATCCCGGCCTTGGCGAACAGGTCCTTATTATAGACTAGCCGCAGCGTATAACCGAAGTTCGGCAGCGTATAGATTTTGCCGTCGAATTGATTCGCTTGATCTTGGATCGTAGGGCCGAATTTCGTCTTCATCTCCTCGGTCAGATAGCTGTCCAGAGGCTCGAGGTAGCCCTTCTTCACGAAAGGAATCGTCGTGTCTTGGTTCGGGCGCAGAATGTCGGGCGCCTGCTTGCTCGCGAAAGCGATGTCTACCGATTGCACGTAGTTTTCCGTCATCGCCGTTACTTCTACTTCGATATGGTCTTGGTTCGTCTTGTTGTAGTTGTCTACCCGTTCTTTGATGTACTCGTTGTCGTGCCGGTCGAAGGTCCAGAAGACAAGCTTGGTCTTCGGCCCTTTGTCGGCGGGAGCGGATTCTGGGGCTTTATCGCTTGCTTGGTTGCTCGGCGCGGCTGAGCTCGGCTCGTTCGCGTCGTTATTGTTGCTGCTGCAGGCAGACAGCAGTAACGCCGACAACGTAACCGCGGACAGCGCGGTGGCTAACTTCTTCATCTCTCTTATATCCTCCCTTGTGGCTGACTCTGATTCGAGTATAAGAGTCTATCGCCCGATTGAGAGCGAGGTAATCTACCGCAATCGGGGGGAGAATCTACAGATTGCGCTCCTTATATTCCGAAGGGGTCATGCCGACCGATTTCTTGAATACTTCGCTGAAATACCGGCGATCCTCGTATCCGACGGCAGCCGCGATATCCTGCACCTGATGGCCGGCCGCGAGCATCGTCTTGGCTTTCTCGATGCGCTCTTGCGTCACGTATTGAACGAACGTTCTGCCGGTCACCTTCTTGAACAGGTGGACGAAATAGTTAGCGCTCACGTGAATATGCTTGGCGCACTCCCCGATCGACAGATCGGCGTGTAGGTTGGCGCGAATATAGCGGATCGATTCCTCGATCCTTCTCTCGGTCTCGGAGTTCTGTCTGCTCTCTATCGATCGGCAGCCTTCTTTGCATAGCTCCAACAGCGTCTGCTGCAGCTCCACGTGCGGAACGACCGATATCCACTGACCGTCTCGGAACTTCCGTTCGATCGGTTCGATCTCCCGATAAGGCACCTTCTCTAGCAGAATTCTTACGATAACGGAGGCAAGCTCGTAATAGACGCTGATCAATAGCATCGGTTCCGGCAGCTTAGGTCCCGCCGACAGCTCGGCGAAGATCGATTCGAGCACGTTGCACGCTTTGGGCGCGTTGCCCGACAGAAGGCACATGGCCAATTCCTGTTCCTTGTCCTTCGAATAACTCGGAAGGCCGGTATCCGAGTTCGCTACGTCGTCGTAGAGCAGAACGGCGTTGCCTCCGGCGTAAAATTGATAGGATAGCGCGAAATTCGCCTCTCGGTAGGCTTCTCTCAATTGAATCGCGGATGCGGCTTTTCTCCCTAGCCCGATCGATACGGTCAGCTTGGTGAATGCCGCGATGTTCTCCCGGCATAGCTCGGCGATAGAAGTCGGCTCCAGCGAATCGACCGTATTGTAGATCGCGATGAACCGACTGCTGCTTTCTCTGAAAATATATCCGTTCGTATGCCGAGCCATCGTCTCCTCGACGATATTGTGCATCGTGAACCGGACTAGCTCCGCTTCTTCGATCGAGAGCGAACGGCTTCGCTCGGCGAAATGGTCGATCTCGATAGCCATGACCGCCAAGTCGACCGGCGACAGCTCGACTTGCAGGAACTCCCATCGTCTGCGAATATGCTCCTCGCTCGCAGGATGATGAAGCAGTAGATGGAACAATTCTTGCCGCAGGATCGGCAAGCTCATTCGCAGCTTTAGGCGGATTTCCTCCGCCTTGCGCTCCGCCAGCCTTTCCTCTTCGACGGCTTTCTTCGCCTTCAGCACGACGTCGATGATCGACTGTACCGAATGCGGCTTCGTAATGTAGTCGAACGCGCCGAGCCGAAGCGCCTGCTGCACGTACTCGAAGTCGTTATAACCGCTGAAGAAGATGACTTTCCCTTGGAACGCTTCCTCTCTGAGCGTCTTCAGCATCTCGATCCCGTCCATATTCGGCATGCGAATGTCCGTCAGCACGATATCGGGCTTCATCGTCCGAATCATGCGTATGCCTTCGTCGCCGTCCAACGCGGTGCCGCAAACTTCGATCCGATGAGAAGCCCAAGGGATATGCTTGGCTATGCCGTCCACCACGCTTCGGATATCGTCAATCACGCATAACGTGCAGGTTGGTCCCATCTTCGTCCCCTCCGATCGGTATTTGTAAGGTTACAACGGTCCCCGCTTTAAGCCCGCTTTGAATGGACATCGACGACTGGGCGCCGTAATAGAGCCGCAGCCGGTTGTTAATGTTGCGCAAGGCGTAGCCTTTGCCGGAGCCCCCGCCCGCTCCATGCGGTTCTTTCAGCAGATCGCCAACCGTCTCCTCGTCCATGCCGGAACCGTTATCGGACACGGCGATGACCAGAATCCGGCCCTGCGTCTCCAGGTTGATCCGGATTGTCCCGTCCGCCTTCCTATTCTTGAAACCGTGCAGAATCGCGTTTTCGACGAGCGGCTGAAGCATCAGCTTGAGAATCGGCAAGTTCCCCAGCGACTCGTTCTCGAGCGTAATGTCGTAGTCGAATAAATTCTCGTAGGAGTTTCTTTGCAGCAGCATGTATTGCTCTACATGGGCAAGCTCTCGATCGATCGTCGTCATTTCCTTGCCGCCGTTCAGTCCAAGCTGGAACATCTGCGACAACGACAACACCATCTCGCCGACGTTCGCCGATTGCCCAAGCTGATTTTTCCAGTAGATCGTGTTTAAGGTGTTATACAGAAAATGCGGTGAGATTTGCGCCTGCAGCGCGGCGATCTCGGCTTTGCTCTTCTCTTCTTCGATCGTCCTGTTCCTGTCGATCAAATTCGAGATCGTCTCGAGCATTTGGTTGAAGCGAAGACCCACAAGGCTGAATTCGTCGGCGTATTTGCTTCTGAACCTTACGGACAGCTCGTTCCGCTCGACTTTCTTCATGAGCGCCTTCAAGCTTTGCAGCGGCCTGAGCAAGAGCGAGACGAGCATTCTGGAGACGAACAAGGAGATGATAATGCAGCTCGCGGCTCCCCATAATACGATCCATTGAATTCGATTCAGCTGCTTCAAGACGACGGTGCGCTTCTGGAAGCTGACGAGCGTCCAATCGGTCATCGTCAGCTTCGCTTGGCTGACGATGTAGTCGGCTTCCCGCCTATTGTCCATCCGGATGTCCGCAAGCCCCGATCCGAGAACGTTGGCCCCGTTAGCATCGACGAGGGCCATTTCGTAATTTTGCGAATTCAAATTCGACATCAGAATATCGGTCAGCGAGCTTTCGAGCACGTTCACGATAATATAAATTTCGTCCGTCTCCGAGATCGGATGCATGACGAACGACACGACATCCTTGCGGCTTGTAAAATACGGGTCCTGGTGCCCTTTGATCCACACGTGATTTTTCACCGTCTTCAGCTCTCTGTAGATGTCGGAGCCTACGAACGGCACGCTCGAGTTTTTGACGTTCGCCGTATCGAAGAAATCTCCGATCGGAGTCGAGAGAAGCACGGAATGAACCATCGGCTCGTTCAGTTTGATCTGGGCGAACAGCGGCTGCATCGCAGTTAGATCCGTATAATATTTGGACTTGTCCATCTGTTTCACGTCATTGGTCATCTGATGGTAAGCGTCGCTCAAGATCAACGTCATGACCGATACCGTTATGTGCCTCATCCGTTCGTCCAGCACTTGCCTGGAACGGTCGATCGTCTCTTGCCCCGCTTGTTTGGCGTTCGACTCGACGATGTCCGACGCGACCCAATACGCTCCGCCTCCGGTCAGTGAAATGGCGAGCACGATCAGAACGACGAAGGTCACTTGGACTCTCGTCTGGAAGCTGAGCTTGTAATACGATTTGAACAAGCTTGACGCGGATGTCCGCACGTTCGGTTCCTCCCGACATCGAACAAAAGTCCCCTGCGTTGTCGAAAGTTCGACATCGCGGAGGACTTTCCCTTCCACGCACAAAAAAAGCATCATTCGGATAAAAACCAATGATCTGTAAAAACCTACTCTACATGAAATAATGGAGGAGGGCTTGCGTTGATCAGACTTCCGTGTAAAGTCGCAATGATAAGCGCATTGGCAATCTCGCTCGCCTGCGCAACCGGCGCGCCTTCCATGGCCGTCGCCGTAACCGATCCGGATACGTTCAAACAACGCTCGCAGCTGTACGAGCGCGTCCGTCTGCTTACCGGACTGGACTGGGCCGAGATCGCGGCGATCGACCAGTACGAGCGAACGTTGACGCGCGCTCAGCCGAAGACGCGGCCTATCCGGGAGGACGCGGTTACCGGCGTATACGTCCCGCCGCAGGAATGGAGCGGTCAGCTGAACCCCGACGATCAAGATACGGAGCCGGCGTCGATTCAATTCTTCCACGGCATCGGCCGCGACGGCTCCGGCGATCGCAAAGCCGATCGCAGCCAAGACGAGGATTTGCTCTATTCGGTAACCGCGGAGGTGTTACGGTACGGCAGCGTGAAGGAAGACTTCGCGATCGGGCTGTGGGAATATTATCAGAGCTCCCGGGCGGTGCAGCGAATCCTTCAATTCGCCAAGCTGTACCGTACGTTCGGCAAGCTTGACTTGTCGGGCAACGCGTTCCCGCTTCCGCTTAACAGCGTTTACTCGTTCCGAAGCACATGGGGGAACAGCCGCAGCTGGGGCGGTTACCGGATTCACGAAGGAACGGACATCTTCGCCCGCCACGGCGTGCCCGTCCGAAGCACCGTATTCGGAGTCGTCGAGATCAAAGGCTGGAACAAGTACGGCGGATGGCGGATCGGCATTCGCGACATCAACAACCTGTATCATTATTACGCGCATCTGTCCGGCTTCGAGAAGACGCTAAAGGCCGGAGACGTCGTCCGGCCGGGGCAAGTGATCGGTTACGTCGGCAGCTCGGGCTACGGTAAACCCGGCACGTCGGGCAAGTTCCCGCCTCATCTGCATTACGGCGTATACCGGGATCGCGGACTGGTCGAATGGGCTTTCGATCCGTACCCGCTGCTGAAACGGTGGGAGAAAGAAGAACGCAAGTCGCTTAAGGCTCGTCGTTAAGAGATTAATGAGAGCCTTAAGCTTTTTTAATGCGATGCGGAGAGAGCGGCCTCAGCCTCCGGTTTCGGCAGCGAAATGACCGGCGCTTGCGGCGCCGAATTGCCCACCGGATTGCCATGGTTGTCGTAATAGTACGTAGGCACGTCGCCCACGACCATGACGTAGGACAGCGGAATTTCGGTCTCCAGCGGCTGCGGATCCTGATCGAACGGGATGACGACCGCGATGTCGGTGCGGATGCGCACGTATACCTCGACCAATAGATTGTTGATGCCCGCTTCCGTCGATCTCGTAAGAACGTCCACCTTCACCGCCGTCGCCGGATGGAATTTCACCGATACGCTCGGGCCGATCGACGAGATGAACGGACTGTTAAGCGCATGCCCGATCGGAATGTGCTCGGGGATATCCTCCTTCTCCTTCAGCACTCGGTTCACGACCTGGATCGTCTCCGATGTAAGGCGCATCTGTTCTTTATAATCGAGCACGAGTCCGGTCACTTTTCCCGACTCGTTCATTTTCCACTCGAGCAGCTTATTCGAATCGACCGTCTGCGCAACCTCCGACGTAATCGCCGTATTGATCGCGTCCGTGGCCATTTGCGTAATGCGCACCTTCGCGAGGAACATGAGCGGACCGCGCAGCTCCCGATCGAGGAACAGCATTCCCTGCAGCAGGATGAACGCGATCAACAGGATGGCGATCATCCATTTATGCTTGCGCTTCAGCCGGCTCGGCCGCTTCGACTTCCATTTCGCCGCGGGGGAGCCGACCGCCGGACGAGAAGACGACAGCCACTTGCGCGTCCCCCATCTGCGCGGCGCCGGCCGCGGCTTGAAGCCGCCGCCCCCCAGCAAACTGCGCCCTCTTCCCCATTTGCGGGGGATGGGCTTCGGCAAGGAAATCCCCCATCGTCTAGCCAACGCGATCCCTCCTCGTCCGTGTCGTTCAAGCTTATGCTTGGGCACGACAAAAAAGCACCGCTCGCCGCCGGTACGGCGGTTCGCGATGCCCTTGTCTCATTATCTTGCCCGCAGCTGCTTCGGCGAGCAGCCTCTGATCTGCTTGAACAGCTTGGAGAACGCGTTGATGCTTCCGCAGCCGATCCGATCCGCCACTTCCGTAATGCTCAGCGACGTGTTAAGCAACAGTCGCTCCGCTTCCTGAATCCGATAATGGTTCACGTATTGCACGAACGTCAGGCCGGTTAGCTTCTTGAACGTTTTGCAGAAGTGGTACGTGCTCAGATGAACGATGCCCGCGGCCTTATCCAGCGAGATCGGCTCGGCGTAGTGCTCCTCGACGTGCCGCAGCAGCGCTTTGAATCTCTTCGCCTTCAAATTCGTGTCGCTCAGCCGGTTATCCGAAGCGTACGGCTCGGTGTACCAGCGATACAGCCAGGTGAACAGCAGCCGGACGGACGCTTGAACCGCTTGCTGATAGCCGGGAAGCTTGGCATGGAACTCATGGATAATCGTATCGACCATTTGGCGGATTTGCCTGTCATGCCCGCTGCTCGGATCCGGCACGTTTACGAACGCTTTGTCGCCTTCCGTATACGAGGTCGTCAATCCCATCGCCTCGAGATGGTCCTCTTGCAGCCCGATCAGCGAAGGATGGAATACGATCGCGTAGAAAATGAACGGCGTCGATGGATCGCCGATCCCGTGAAGCTCCCCGCTGTTCACGACGTAAAGCTCGCCGGCGCGCGCTTGGAATTTGCGGTTGCCGATCGTCAGAGTAGCCTCTCCTTGCTCGATCAGGATGACCTCGAAGTGCTCGTGCCAATGCAGCGGCAGATGATGATGCTCTTCGAAGCGGGTATGGAACACGTTGATCGGGAAATCCCACGCCGACAGCCGCGTGTTTTCCTGCCGTAAGAATCTCATGCTCGGATCACCTCAAACCGCAAGATCGGACCAATAGATGACAAAATCTATTAAGACAGCTCCAAAACAGCGCAATATGATAGTAGCGTAACACAGGTTCACCGATTGCGGTATCCCATTTATTACGATAATTTCGATGAGGAGAAATGTCCATGTTCTCTAAAATGCTGCACGGAGCCGACTACAATCCCGATCAATGGCTCGCTTATCCGGAAATATTGGAAGAAGATATTCGGCTAATGAAACTGGCGAAATGCAACGTCATGTCCGTAGGCATATTCTCCTGGAGCTCTCTCGAACCGGAGGAAGGGCGCTTCGACTTCTCGTGGATGGATGCGCTGCTGGATCGGATGTCGGCTAACGGCATCCATGCGCTGCTCGCGACGCCGAGCGGAGCGCGTCCGGCCTGGATGTCGGCCCGCTATCCGGAGGTGCTGCGAGTCGGCGCGAACCGGGTACGGAATCTGCACGGGGTCCGACACAACCATTGCTACAGCTCTCCGGTATACCGGGAGAAGGTCGCGATCATGAACGGCAAGCTCGCCGAGCGTTACGCGAATCATCCGGCCGTTATCGGCTGGCATATATCGAACGAATATGGCGGCGAATGCCATTGCAGCTACTGCCAAGAAGCGTTCCGCGAATGGCTGCAGCACAAGTACGGCACGCTGGACAAGCTCAACGCCGCCTGGTGGACGACGTTCTGGAGCCATTCGTACACGGACTGGTCGCAGGTCGAATCTCCGGCGCCGCACGGCGAGATGTACGTGCATGCGATGAACCTCGACTGGAGAAGGTTCGTGACCGACCAGACCGTGGACTTCTGCGCGCACGAGATCAAGCCGCTTCGCGCCGCGAATCCGTCGATTCCGGTCACGACCAACTTCATGTTCTATTACGAAGGGCTTAACTATTGGAAGTTCGCCGATCTGCTCGACGTCGTATCTTGGGACAGCTACCCGACCTGGCATAAGCAAGAAGATAACGTCACTCAAGCAGCTCGCGTCGCGATGATGCACGATATCGTTCGTTCCATTAAAGGCAAGCCGTGGCTGCTCATGGAGAGCACGCCGAGCTCGACGAACTGGCAGGGCGTCAGCAAGAACAAGCGTCCGGGCATGCACGCGCTCTCCTCGTTGCAAGCCGTCGCCCACGGCTCCGATTCGGTGCAATACTTCCAATGGCGCAAAAGCCGGGGCTCGAGCGAGAAGCTGCACGGAGCGGTCGTCGACCACGTCGGCCACGAGCACACGCGCGTCTTCTCGGACGTGAAGCAGCTCGGCCAGACGCTTGATCGGCTCGACGCGGTCGTCGGAACGAACGTTAGAGCGGAAGCCGCGATCATTTTCGACTGGGAGAACCGTTGGGCTGTGAACGACTCCCAAGGTCCTCGGAACATCGGAGTTAAATACGAGCAAACCGTGCAACAAATGTACCGGCCGTTCTGGGAGCGGGGCGTCGCGGTCGACGTTATCGACATGGAGCAGGACTTCTCGAAATACAAGCTGCTGGTCGCCCCGATGCTGTACATGGTTAGGCCGGGCGTCGGCGAGCGTATCGAGCAATTCGTCCGGGAAGGCGGGACGTTCGTCGCGACGTATTGGTCCGGCATCGTCGACGAGAACGACCTAGCCTTCCTCGGCGGCTTCCCGGGTCCGCTGCGGAAGACGCTCGGCATCTGGTCGGAGGAGATTGACGGCTTGCACGACCATGACTCGAACGGCGTCGTCATGGCTGACGGCAACCCGCTTGGCTTATCGGGCACGTTCGAAGCGCGGGAGCTGTGCGATCTCATCCATCTCGAAGGCGCCGAGGCGATCGCGACATACGCTTCCGACTTCTATGCGGGCCGACCGGCGCTGACGGTAAATGAGCTCGGCGACGGCAAGGCGTATTACATCGCTTCCCGCAACGAGCAGGCGTTCCTCGACGGCTTCTTCGGCGCGATCATCGAACAGGCCGGCGTCGCGCGGGCACTCGACGTCGCGTTGCCTTATGGCGTAACCGCGCAGGTTCGCACGGACGGCGAGAAGGACTACGTGTTCGTCCAGAACTTCTCCGCGGAGGAGCAGACGGTTGCGCTGGATGGTTCAGCGTATAGGGATTTACTTAGCGGTGAGAGTGTTAGTGGGGAATTGCGGTTATCGGGGTATGGGGTATCTATTCTAGCTCGAGCCAGTCGTCGGTAAAACATGAAACGCCGGATCCCAATGGACTCGGCGTTTATTTGGATTACATCATCCGCTGCCGCTGGGCCTCGAACAACAGCACGGTAGCCGCCATCGCGACGTTAAGCGATTCGGCGCGTCCCGACATCGGGATGATCAGATTGTCGTCGACGAGCTCCGATATCCCGGCCGACATGCCGCTCCCTTCGTTGCCGAAGACGAGCCATACGCCGCGATCGCGGAAATCGTAATCGTAGCAGGAACGAGAAGATTGCAAGCTCGTTCCCGCGATCGATGCGCCGTGGCTCCTCGCTTCCGGCAATAACTCTGACAAGTTCGCCTCCAGCACGGGCACGTGGAATAACGCCCCCATCGTCGCTCGGATCGTCTTCGGGTTATATAGGTCTGCCGTCCCTTTGCCCAGGACGACGGCCGTCGCCCCGCAGGCGGCGGCGCTGCGCACGATCGTGCCGACGTTGCCCGGATCCTGCACGCCGTCGAGTACCGCGACTAACGCGCGGCCGTCCGCGAATAGGGCGTCGCGCTTCGGCGGCCGTTTAAGCGCGACGGCGAAGATCGGCTGAGGCGTCTCGGTTCCGCTGCATTTGGCGATCACTTCCGGCGACACGGGTACCCACGCCGGAGCTCCCTGTCCGCCTTCCTCCATGTACGGCGCAAACTGCTCGGCGACCTCCGAGCCTTCGTCGAACGCGACAGCCTCAAGCGGCCAGCCCGCATCCAACGCCTCCTTCACGAGGTGAACGCCCTCAAGTAGGAACTTTCCTTCCCGTTCCCGGTACTTTCGGTCTAGCAGCTTGGCCCATTCCTTTACCCTCGGGTTGGCTGCCGAGCTAATGTAGCCTTCAAGATTCCGCATACGCCTGCTCCAGCTTCGTTAATTGTTCGTTTTTTCCGACGATGACGAGAACATCGTCCGTCGTTAATAGCTCGTCCGGGTGCGGCGTAATGTTCAGCTCTCCGCCTCGCTTAAGCGCCAGTACGTTACAATTATATTTTTGACGAATATCAAGCTCCCTCAGGTTCTTGCCTCGCATCGCCGACGGCACTTGCATGTCTACGATGCTATAGTCCGGCGCAAGCTCGATATGCTCCAGAATGTTCGGGGAGATCAGGTGGTGGGCGACGCGAAGCCCCATATCGCGCTCGGGGAAAACGACTTTATCCGCGCCGATCTTGTTCAGTACTTTGCCATGAAGCTCGTTCTGCGCCTTGACGATAATGTACGGCACGCCTAAATCCTTCAAGATAAGCGTCGTCAGAATGCTGGATTGAATATCTTGGCCAATCGCCACGACGACGACGTCGAAGTTGCGAATGCCGAGCGCGCGCATCGCTTCCTCATCGGTCGAGTCGGCGCTGACCGCGTGCGTTACCGCGTTCGCCACGTCCTGCACCCGCTCCGCGTTGTCGTCAACGGCGAGAACCTCATAACCCATCTGGGATAAATACTTAGCTACGCTTGAGCCGAACCGGCCTAAACCGATGACGGCGTATTGCTTCTTCCCCATAGCGATCCCTCCTACATGCCCCCATTGTACAACATGCGGAAAAGTAAGCCAAACCTCAATCCGGCATCGGCCGGCGCGGAATGCATATCGTCGCCGCGACGCCTCCGCCTTCCCGGGTCGTGTACGTTAAGCCGTAGGCTTCGCCGTAATGAAGCCGGATGCGCCGCTGCACGTTCCGAACGCCGTAGCCTTTGTCCGCCGCTTCGTCATTGGCGATCTCGTTCAACATCCCGATGTCGGACGCGATGAACCCGTTGTCCTCTACCGTTAACCGGATACTGCCATCCTCCTCGTTCACCTGGATCCGGATTGTGATCTCCCCTTCTCCGTCCATGCTGCTGACGCCGTGGAAAATCGCGTTCTCGACGAGCGGCTGCAGCACGACCTTCGGGATTCCGGAGGGAAGAGCGGCGGCGGCGTCGATATCCCAATCGACTCTGAACGTGTTCGGATACCTTTTCATTTGCAGACGCGTATACGCCTGCACGTGCTCAAGCTCCTCGGCGATCGTAATGATCGTCCGTCCTTTGCTAAGCCCGATTCGCAGCAGCCTCGACAAATCCTTTACCATTCCGCCGACGTCGGTATTGCCGCTATCGATCGCATACCAATAGATCGAATCCAGCGTGTTATACAGCAAATGCGGCGTAATTTGCGAATGGAGCGTCGACAGCTCCAATTCGTTCTGCCTGATCTTCATCACGTAATTTTCTTCCACCGACTGGTCCAGCCGAGCGATCATTTTCTGGAACGAACCATACAGCGCCCCGAACTCGTCCCTGCCGTTAGGAGCTATGCCGATATCCACCTTCGTGCCCGGCTCGTATATTTTGGTGACCGCGATCAGTCTAGACAGCGGCCTTAACGTGACCCGAAGCAGATAGAGCGCATAGGACAAGACGAACACCAAATAAGCCGCGGACATCGCCATGATCGTCCATTGGAACGTGGTCAAATTGCCCGTTATCGCATCGACCGGGATTCGATAGATCAAGCTCGTGCCGAATTTCGGGCGATACGAATAGGCATACAGCCATGCCTCGCTTCCTTCGTCCGCGAATTCGAAGCCTTCCCGATTCCGCTTCCAAGCCGCGGGTGCCGCAATGCCCGGCTCGCCTTCCATGCCTAACTGCATCAGCGTCTCGTCCTTCTCGTTCAGCCAGTAAATAACCGTCCCCTCCGGCAACTGCACCGATACGAGGTCCTCGTTCAGCAGCACCTCGAGCTTCGATACGACAAGCAGGCCGACCGATTGGTCGTATTGCATCGGTGACAGAATGCTGCGCATGAACGCGACGGTGGGAAGCCCGTTGCCGTCTACGATCAGCCTGACGATGCCTCTGCCTCCTTCGCTTGAAGTCTCGTCAGCCCACGAAGGTAGCGCCGAATAGGCTTCATCCGCATAGACGAAGCCTCTCTTCTTATATTTCGTATCGATGATCGGGGACACGTTGCCCGTATTTTTTAGATACAGCGTATATTCGGTACCGTCCGAGGACAGATGTTCCAGCATCGCGTCGGCTTCGCTCATCTCTCCCAGCGTATCGATGCCCGACCAAAATCCGAATGACCTCGAACCGCTGAAAAATTGGTTGTACAGGAACGATCTCGTCGTTTCGTTTACGGTCGAAAGCGTCTTTTCGATCGTCAGATGGTTCTGCCGGACGAGCTGCAGCATCGTTTTCCCGACTTCGTTCCTCATCGCGCCTTCCGCCTTGAACGCGGACAGCCAGCCGACGACGAGGAACGGTCCGATAATGAACAGGCCGAACGACAGGATCGCCTTATGCTTAAGCTTCATCCGATTCCCCCTGCCGTTCCTTCCGGTAATCGGCCGGACTTACGCCGACGCTCCGTTTGAATATCCGGCTAAAATGCTCCGGAGATTCGTAGCCCACCTTATAGGAGATTTCGTAGCGCTTCATGTCCGTCGTCCCGAGCAGCCGTTTCGCTTCGTCGATCCGAAGCGAAGTCACGTATTCCCACACGTTCTTCCTCATGATCCGTTTAAAAAGATAGCTGACGTACGCCGGACTGAAGTGAACCGCCGCCGCGATGTCCTGGACCTTCAAGCTGCGTTCCCGGTAATGCTGATGGATGTATTCCGTCACCTGCGCGATGATCGAGTTGTCCCGTTCCGCCAATGAAGCATCCGGCGCCTCGCATTCGGAAGCTTTCGCTTCCTCCCGATCCTGCATGTCCCCGTAATAGAATACTCGGTTGCCGGGGTAGAGCTTGCGCCAATCCGCCGCGGCCAGCGCCATCTCCAGCAGCTTCGGCAGCCGAGCCGTGTCCGCGGCAAGCTCGCTCATTCCGACGACGGCATCGACGTTCAAATACTGCTTCAGATTCACGCACAGGAGCTGGCCGATCAGGTTGAGCTGCGATTTCAAGTTCACCTCGTGATCGGAGACGTCCTCCTCCTGAAGCCGTATCGCGGCTATCAACCGGTTGCCGAAGCCGTAGAAAGCGACCCCTTGCCATTCGCTTAAGCTCTCTTCGACGATATTGACGGTCGCGTACTTCAGCAGCTTGCGATCCCGCAGCGTAATTTCCTTGTCGCTGAACCCGACGCGGTTCATATCGTACGCGACGGCGATTACGCCGTAATGCTCCGCTCCCTTCTTATTGCCTAACGTCTTCTCCAACGCGGCGCAATCGTCCGCGCTCAAGCCCTCTTCCGTGATGAGCTCGACGAGCGCTTTCTTCCTATCTTCGAAGGCGGGCTCCGTTGGCGGTATCGCCGCCAGTCCGTTAAGCAGCTTGCGTCCTGCGGATTCTTTCTCGCATAACACCTGCTTAACGACCCGAATCAGCTCGTCTAGATCCACCGGCTTGATCAAGTAGTCCCTCGCGCCGAGTCTCAACGATCTCTTGGCGAATTCGAACTTCTCGTGGGCGGAAATGACGATGATCGGAATATGCGGCAGCTCGAGATAGATCGCTTCCATCAGCTCGATCCCGTTCATCATGCTCATCTGAATGTCGGTGAGGACGAGATCGTACGCGTCCATCCGCAAATAATCGAGCGCCTCGAAGCCGTTGAGCGCCGTCTCGACATGCTTGATGCTCAGATCGGAAGCCAGCAAATAGTTTTTAATTCCCGTGCTCACTCTCGGCTCGTCGTCGACGACCAGAATTTTGCTCATCTCGATCCTCTCCCGGCCGAAATTTCGTAAGTATAGCCTGATCATACCGGCGCGGCGACAATAATAGCAATGACGGATACCCGAATGATCATGATCTTTCCTATTAAAATGAATGAAGCGGCTTGGCGCCGAAGACATCACAAGGTTGAGCAGCTCGACATGAGCCGCCCAACCTCGTGATGTCTTACAGTCGTTCCAGAAAACTCGCAGCCATGCCCGCGATTCGGACGTGTCCCGCCTCGTTAGGATGAAGCCCGTCCGAGGTGAACAGCGGCAGCGTTAACGCGTTGATTCCGCTTTCCCTGTATAGGTCGAGTACCGGCAACGCATAGCGTCTCCCAAGGACCCGAACCGCTTCCGCGTAGTAGTCGAGTCGACATCCGCAATCGTTGCGGGTCTCCACGTCAAAGCCGTCCTTGTCCCGATGCAGAGGCGTCCACAAATTCAACCGGCACACCGGATGAGCCTTAAGGATGCTTTCGATCAAGGTCGCGTAAGCTCCGTAGAACGTATGAATACCGATGTCGCCCGGCGATCCGAGCGGCTTGCTCAGCCGAAAGTCGTTGACGCCGGCGAACACGGTGACGCAATCATACCTTCCTATACCGGCGCCGACCCTCACGGTCGAGCCCTCGTCCGTATCGCCTCCCGCCGTCATCGGGCAGCCGCTCCTGCCGTAGTTCGCGACTTCGGCGAAACCGAGCGCGGCGCGGACATGAGGCTGATAGCCGTTCGCTTCCGTGATGCTGTCTCCGAGCGTGGCCCAAGTTTTTCCTTGCCATTTCATCGAATTCTTCCTCCTCGCGCAACTCCGCAAGCGCTTTGAACTGCTCCTCTGGTAGGTTATTTGGCGAGGACCAACAGCTTATACAAGATTACGGCGGCTTGCGCCCTTGTCGCCGCGTCGTTCGGTTCAAAACGATTGTTGCTGCCGACGAAGATCGATGCTTGGTGCATGAAATTCACGGCTTCTTGTGCATAAGGCGCAATGTTCCCGCTGTCCTTAAAGGAGGAGACGTCAGATGCATCCAGTTGGATGTTCCGGGCTTGGACGAGTCGATGCGCAATGACGGCCATGTCTTGACGCGAAATTCGATCATTCGGATGGAATTGTCCATCTGCTCCGCCGTTAACGATGCCCAACTTGCGCGCAGCCACAACGGAATGATAGAACCAGTCATCTGCAGCTACGTCTGCGAATCGAGCTTCCTCTTCGTCGTCGACAAGTCCGAACATTCGCATGGCCATGGCGACGAATTCGGCTCTTGTGACGGCTTTGTTCGGCAGAAACTGATCGTTGCCCGCGCCCTGAATCACTTCGCGCGCAGCTAAAGCTTCAATGCTCGACTTCGCCCATGCGATAGACTGTATATCCCGGAATGAAACATCATTGTAGTAAATCGCATAGTCTCCCGGTTGATTGGCCGTGAATGTGACTTGGCCTTCCCCAGACTGGTAGACGCCGTCCGTAACGATAGTCAGTTTCCCGGAATCATCGATAAAGCCGACTACGATTTTATGCGAATCCTGATTCGGCTTCTGCTTATAATCGATGGCTACCTTCACCGGGTTCGCGGGCACATCAGAGCTGCCGGAGACCTTATCGCCGATGCGATAGATGAATCCGTCGCCGATCGCTTGCTTGGTCGCCGATGGGAGATCCGTACGGAAGACTGGCGTTACCGATGGTTGCTCAGGAGTTGCCGGATCCTTACCGGGATCGGTACCCGGATTAGTTCCCGGATTTGTTCCTGGATGGGTACCCGGATTGGTTCCTGGATCGGTACCCGGATTGGTTCCTGGATCGGTACCTGGATCGGTACCTGGATCAGTCCCAGGATCTGTACCTGGATCAGTCCCAGGATCGGTGCCCGCAGGCTTAACGGTGACCGTAGCTTTAACGCGCAGTTCCGTGCCATCGAGCGTTCCCTCTACTTCGAAGGATCCTTCATGCTGATAAGCGGACGGGGCGATCGCGTCCCAGATGACTCCCCGCGTCCCCGTTGTTTCATCTTCGAACGTTATGTTGACCAGAGCGGGCAGTAGTGGCGCCGTTCCCGCGATCGTGTCGACAGCCACTGGCGATACCGTGACGTTGTCAGGGAGCGGCGTGATCTCGCCCGTGCCCAATCGGAAGCGGTCCAGGTCGATCAAGGCATGCGAAGCGGTATCGCCGCCGATTTTGATCAGCGAAGTACCTCGGCCCATGTTGTTGGCGCCTGCCCAAGCGAGCTTGCCGTCGACGTACAGATCGTACGTATAATCGGCATGAACGACAGCCGTATACGTATGATACACGGTCGTATCCAACGTATAGCTCTTCGTCGGGCTGGTTGCCTTGTTCATCAACTGGCCTTCCGTGCCATGGTTCAGATAGAAGCTAATCAAGTAATCGTCGCTTCGAATCGTAAATTCGTTCTTCGTATTGGCAGCGCTTGTTTTTGCGGTCGCGGAGAAGCTGAACGCTCCTTGAGGCGCGACAAAATCATTGCGAATCAAGTAGTAAGCTTTAGCGGTGTCGTTATCCCGTATCGTTACGTATTCGTTTTGTTGGGTAATCGATCCCGCGCCGGTACCCTGACCGAACCAACCTGCCGTGTAATCGCTCAGATCGTCGTCGATCAGATCCCATGCCATTGCCATCGGCGTCACGTCAAGCTCGGCCGAAGGCTCGCTCTCGCCCAGCGAATTGTAAGCCGATACGGCAAAGTAATACGTCTTGCCGGCCTCAAGATCGCCTAATTTATAATTGCTCGTATAGCCGAGCTGGACTTTGTTCGTATACCTTCCGCTTTCCGTTCCATACATAACGTAATATCCAGCAGCCGATTCCACGTTGTCCCATTGCAATGTCGCCGTGTAATTGCCGGCGACAGCGTTCGTCAAGTTCGGCTTGCTTGGAGCGGATTCCGGTGGAGCGAGATTAAGGCTCACGTGGAACGCAGCTCCTTTGGAGCCTGACGTCTGCACGGACAGTTTGACCGTTGGAGCGAATTGCAGCACCGTCACGCCAGGATCGGCGGCGATGACGCCCTTAGCTTCTTGATGGATTTCTAACTCGATCGTTTCCGAGTTCAACTGCGTCGGATCGGAGACGGATACAAGCAAGCTCGAATCCGTAACTTGCGTCATCACGGAAGCTTTCCGATTGCTCGTAATCCAGTCGGCGCCTCCGTCGCGAACCGTCGCCAGCCCGTCGTTCCAGAAGTTGGCTCCGACCATGTCGAGCTTCTTCTCCTTGACGGCTTGCACGCTCGAAGAATTGTCGAGCACCTCGATATCCGGATTGTCGGCATAGCTGCCCGTCCGTGCCGCCGTTGCGTTCGGCAACGTTACGTATTCGTAGGTCGCCCCAGCGGGGTTAGCGCCATGATCGAACCAGAGCGTCAAGTAGTTGCTCGTAATCGGCGTTGTCGGCGTACCTTTTCTTCCGTCGATTTCGCTATAATTGCCGGTACGCGACTCGCGCAGCGATTTTACGGTCGTAGGCTCCGGGAAATAATAGCCGATATCCGAACCGGGCACGGAACCTTGCAAATGCGCCCAGCTCGTCGACTCCAGCTCGTCATTCCATCCAAGAGCCGTCGGTTGCAAGGCCCCATCCACGGTGAACGCGTTGTCCCCGAGGGAGCCGATCTTGCGATTGTCCACGATCGTCTCGATCGTTCGGTTATCCGTGCTCGTGATGCCCGAGCCGAGCGAGACGATCTCGTCATCGAACATGAACCACGATTTCCGGGCCGTCAGCGAGCTGACGAGCCCGTCAAGTTCCATGCCGGATACGCCGTATATGCCGAGCATATCCGTGCCACCCGCCCAGCTGTACTTGCTTTTCCTTGTTCCGCCCGCTCCAGGCGTGCGAGTGAGCGTATCCACGGTGGTGCCGGGCAATCGGTAGGCGTCGACGGTTGGCCAGTAATCGTCGCTGTATTGACCGATGTCGGCATTGTACAGATACATCAAGCCATCCGCCGTGTGCCAGCCCCTCCTATTCTCGGTGTGCGAGGATTCGAAGTTCGCGGTACGCGACGAGAACATGTTGATCGCCACCGTGTAGTCCGGACGACGCAAGACGGTCGAGTCCATGCCCGCGAACTGACGGTACGCATTCCATTCGCCGCGCGGCTCTATCGAGTCGTCCTGGACAATCGCCCTGGCTCTTTCGATATCGTTGATGGAGTTATTCTTATAAAAATCGACATAATCATTGGATTGGACCCAGTGCTTGACCATGCTCTTGAAAGCCCGGGCATGCTCTTCAGGCGCGCTCTCGGCCAATCGCATGACTCCCCGGATGATCCGCTGACCGGCTATATGATCGGTGGCGTAATAGCGCGAAAGCTCGCGCCCGCGGGTCATATCCATAACCAAGCCTTTGTACATGACGGGTTCGAAGGAATCGTACACCCACTGATAGACGTTATTTACGTTCGGATCGGTTACCTGCCAAGGAGTACCGTTAAGAACGTAGAGCAAGTCCGACAGGCTAGCCAGCATAGATGCGCCGTAACCGCCGGTATACGGGAACACTTCGTGCTGAATGAAGGAACCGTCCCGGTAGAAGCCGTCGCTTGCTGTCGTATACAGGAATACGTCGCTTAACCCGTCCCTGGCAAGCGCGATTTTCGCGGCGTCTTTGACGATAATTCCGCGAACGGTTACGACCTGGCTCTTCCAAACCCGGTTCGCAGCCGTCATATCGACGATCGGCGTGAAGCGATTGACGGCATTCATGTAATTCGCGATTTGCGAAGGCAGCAGCTGGTCATACAGCAGAACGACGATCTCGTTAAGCGCGATCGGCGAGCCGATCCACCAATCCCACCAGTTATCCGTTTGTTTGATAACTTCGTTGTAGCGATGTTCATACATCCAATCCAGAGCATCGCTGATGTCCGAGAATAACGCGGCATCGTGGTACAACGCCGACCCACTCGTTGAATAGGCAATCGCCATCTCTTTCAATCGGGTATACGACGCAGTCATATCCGCCGAACTGCGACAATCGCAATCGGAATCGCTCGCCGCGGCCAAGTCGCTCCACAAGTACGTTCTGCCGGAAGACTTGTCCATGGCGCTCCAATTGGATTGCGCTTTGGAGGTTACGACCGCGATTTGGGCGGCAATATCCGGGTCAAGCGGATCATAGTCGTCGCCGCCGGTCAGCATCGTGGCGATCTTCTTCCGCAGCACATCGAACAGATCATCTGACGCCTCTTCCACGTTCACGTGAGCAACCGGTCGAAGGAACGTTCCTTCAACCGTTCCGAGTACGTCGAATGTTCCCGTCTCCAAATATTGCGTCTCCGGGATAGAATCCCACACGACGGGCACGGGGGCTGTCGAGCTATCCGCATAGTTCGCGTTAACGGTAGCCGGCAAGACAGGCGCCGTCCGTACGAGCGTCGTAACGGCAGCCGGTTCGAAGTTCAAGATCGCTACGACGGCTGGGCCCACCGTGACAATTGCGGTGACCGGTATACTCGTTCCCGCTGCTTCCCCTTGCACCGTGAACGTACCTTCGCTTGCGTAGCTCGCGGGATCGATCGCCTCCCAGACGACCGGTAGCTCCGGCGTAGATTCATCATCGTACACGGCGGTCACGACGGAGGGCATTACCGGCGGTATGCCGGCCGACGTCGTCACCGTCACGGACGGGATCGAGACGATAGCCGCATCGGACGGCAAGATTTCTCCCGTTCCCATACGGATATGATCAACGAACAACTCTGCTTTCGAAGCGGAATCGCCCCCGATTTTAATCAGCGAAGTACCTGTTGCGGACAGCTTCGGAGCGTTCGCCCATACGAGCGAGCCGTCCACGTACAGGTCGTACGTGTAATCGGCGTGTACGACCAATCGGTACGTATGGTAAATCGTCGTATCCAACGTTGCGGACTTCGCGGGGCTTGTCGCGTTGCTCTGTACTTTGCCGCTCGTACCGTAAGTTAAGAATACGCTGATCAGGTAGCTGTCGCTGCGAATGCTGAACTCATTCAGCGTATTCGTCGCGTCGGCTTTCGCCTTGATCTCGAAAGTAAACGCTTCTTTAGGCGTAGTCATATTTTTCAGCAAATATCGGGCTTTAGCAGTTCCTTGATCGTGGATCGCTACGTATCCGTTTTCCTGCACGACCGAGCCGGTGCCGGTGCCGAAGTCTTCCCAGCCCGTGGCAACGAAATCGGACATGTCGTCGTTGATCAGATCCCAGGGGCCGGGCGCTGCATGCGCGGCTTGCGGCTGCAGCATCCCGACAGATCCAAGCATCGTCATACAAAGCAGGACTGCGATAAATTTTCTGAACATACCCATTGTCCCCTTTATTAAGGTGCCGCCGTAACGACACGGTCTCGAGATGCCGAAACACATTCTTGGTTACGAAATTGCGATCCTACTTCAATCCTGTCGTCGATACGCCCTCCACGAACCTCTTCTGCGCGAAGAAGAACACGAGCAAGAGCGGCAACGTAGCCATGACGGAGGCGGCCATCAGCAGGTGCCAATCCGTGCCCGCCATATCCGTGAACATCCTCAGCGAGATCGGCAGCGTGTACAGCTTGGACGAATTCAAATAGATAAGCGGGTCGAGGAAGTCCTCCCAGCTGTTCAGGAACGTAAAGATGGCAAGCGTCGCGAAGGCGGGCGTCGTCATCGGAAGCATGATTTTCCAGAACGTCAGCCACGGTCCGCAGCCGTCGATCTCCGCGGCTTCGTCCATGTCCTTCGGAATCGTGATGTAGAACTGCCTCAGCAGGAACACCCCGAAGATGCCGCCGGCGCCGAGCATCGGCGGAATGATCAGCGGAAAGTGCTTATCGATAATGCCCAGCTTGGAAAACCATATAAAGTTCGGGATGATCGTCACTTCGTTAGGGATCATCATTCCGCTAAGAAGAACGAGGAACAGAACGTTGCGCCCCGGGAAGCTGAGCTTCGCGAAAGCGAATCCCGCTAACGCGCCGACGATGCAAGTGCCTGCCGTAACGAGGACGGCGATGTATAGGCTGTTCCAGTAATGGAGCAGGAAATCCGGCTGCGCGGTGAACACTTCCTTGTAGTTGCTCCATACGAAAGGTCTCGGAATCCATTGCGGCGGGAACTGAAAAATTTTGTTGCGATCCTTGAGCGACGTCGTCAACATCCAGAAGAAAGGCATGACGATGATGATCGTAACGATGGACAGCAACGCATACTGTACGCCGTTCCATAAGTACCTGCTCGCTTTACTCTTCATGGTGCACCCACCTCTTCCGCAGCTTCCATTGCACGACCGTCAGCGCCAGAACGAGGAAGAATAGGACGAACGCAACCGCGGAGGCATAGCCTAGCTCGTAATTTTTGAACGCTAGCTTGTAAATATAGTAGACCAGCACGCTCGTGCTCGTTCCCGGTCCGCCGTCGGTCATGACGACAATCTGCGAGAACACCTTAAGAGAACCGATCAACGTAATGATTAGCGTCAAGAACAGCGCGGGAGAGATCATCGGCAGCGTAATGGCCGTGAATCGCTTCCATTTCGAAGCGCCGTCGATCGTCGCCGCCTCGTAGTACATCTTCGGCACGTCTTGCAGCGCCGCGAGGAAGATGACCATGTTCATGCCGACCTTCTTCAGCACGCTCGTAACGATAACGACGGGCATCGCGAGATCTTTGTCGTACAGCCAGGCGGGACCTTTAATGCCGAAGAAGTGAAGCATCTGATTCAAGAGTCCGGCGTCCGTGGCGAAAATATATTTCCAGACGATCGCCCATATAATGATCGAAGTAACGACAGGAGTGAATATCGCCGTCCGGAACAACCCGATGCCGCGAAGCTTGCTCGACAGAAGCAGAGCCAGCGCAAGCGCGAGCAGAAGGTTCAAGGGAATGAGCCCGGCTGAGAAATATAGCGTATTCCTCAGCGTCTCCCAGAACGAGTCGTCCTTCGATAAGATTTCGACGTAATTGTCCATTCCGACGAATTCGCTCGGCTGGAGCAACGAATAACTCGTTAGGCTGTACCACCCCGCCGCGACGATCGGACCGGCCATGAACAGGAGGAAACCGATCATCATCGGAGCGATGAACGCGTAACCGTATAATGCTTTTTTCCGTTTCAACTTGGTGTAGCTTGCGCTCATAGGCAAATCGCTCCTTCTATAACAATTGCCAAGCGGCCCCGCTTGGCAATTGTCTCTTACTCGTGCTATTCGGCCAGAATCGGACTAACGTCGGATTCCATTTTCTTCAGAATATCGGGGATCGTACCCGACTGCGTGTAGATGGAGTCGAAGTTCTGCTTCATCTTGTCGTCGATGCGTTGATAGTTATTAAAGCCAGGGCGTACTCTTGCGTCCGCCATTTGATCGAGGATCGCCATCTTCACGCTCTCCGGAGACGGTCCTTGCTTAAGGAAATCGTCGGAGCCGAGCACGGACGTGCGGCCCGGTACGAAGAACTGCGACGTGATCGCCATATTCTCTTTGCTCGTCAGATATTTCAGGAAGTCGATCGCTTCCTCCGAATGCTCGCTATCCTTCGTGACCATGTAAGCCGCGTAGCCGAGCGTCGTGCCTTGGCTGCCGCCCGGTCCCTTAGGCATCGGAGCGATATCCCATTCGAAGTCTTTGATCTCTTTCGCTTTGCCGATGTAGCTGAGCAGGTTTTGTTGCATGCCGATTTTGCCCGATTCGAATCCGGTTTGATCGCCCGGCTTCGGATGAATTTGCTTCTTGAACATCGCGTCGCTGAAGAACTGCAGCGCCTTCTCGCCTTCCGGCGTATTCAGGGCGAACTTCTTGTTGTCCGGGCTGAAGTAGTCGGCGCCGAACGCCCATACGAGCGAGATTATCGATTCCATCCAGCTTCCCGTCCACGATTGGCTCGGGAGAATCATGTTGAAGCCGTACACGCCATTCGATGGATCGGAGATGGCCTGAGCCGCCTTCTCCATCTCTTCGTACGTCCAGTTGCCTTCCTTATACAGCTCGGTCGGCGTTTTCAAGCCTTTGGCTTCGAAAAGGTTTTTGTTGTAATAGATCATGTTCGGCGGCGTAGAGAACGGAATGCCGTACAGCTGATCGCCGCGGGTTACGAGCTCGAGCGTGGAAGGAATGAAGTCTCCGAAGTCGTATTCCGCGTCGTTCTTGACCGCCGACGCAATGTCGACGACTTGACCGTTGTCGAGGAATTGCGGGATCGCCCGCTCAAGCATCCACATGATGTCCGGCGCGGTTTTGGAAGCGAGCATAACCGAAATTTTCTGCTGGTACTCCCCCGCCGGAATCGTCATGACTTCCACGTCGACGTTCGGCTTGATCGTCTTGTACTTCGCGATCATGTCCTCGTACATTTTTTTGTGCGTGTCGTTGCCCCAAATCGCGAACGTCAGCTTGACTTGGCTGGCTGCCGGGGTAGTAGCCGATGCGGAGCCGGACGGCTTCGCGTTCCCGTCATTGTTGTTGTTGTCTGAGCTGCAGGCAGAGACGAACAGCATCGTCATGCTTAAGCATAAAGCTAGGATTAGACCCTTTTTCATGTGATGTTCTCCTTCTACGGTTTTATTAAGCGCTTACAAGCCTAATTATACGAGGTGATGCCGAACGCCCGTAACGACATGGATTCCATAAAAGGGTCGAAATCGTAAGGTGTTTCATTGATCTCGGTATTCCGACGGAGTGACGCCGGCATGCTGCTTGAACAATGCGCGAAAATATTTATGGTTCGCGAATCCGCACATGAGCGAGATGTCCGGAATTTTCATGACCGTTTCCTTCAGCAGCTTCTTGGCTTTGTTCATCCGGCGCTCCGTCACGAAGTCCGACAAATTTTGCCCGGTTTCCCGTTTGAACATATCGGATAGATACTTGGGGTGCAAATAGACGCGGTCGGCCAGAAACTGCAGCGAAAGATCTTGATCCAAATTGTCTGCCACCAGTTCCTTTACTTTGCGGATGAGCAGCCTCTCCTTCTGATCGTCCGGCTCCTCCTCGTCGTCTACGGCTCCGCTGCCTTCGTGCGGTCGCAAAGAGTCGCGCACCTTGTGCAGCACTCTCGCCAGCTCTACCCGGTCGATAGGCTTAAGCAAATAATCGATCGCGCCGAATCGCAGCGCCTCGCGCGCGTAACCGAATTCGTCATAACCGCTGATGATGACGAACGGCAATCCCGGATGCGTCGGCTGGACCCGGCGAAGCAGCTCGATGCCGTCCATCTCTCCCATGCGAATATCCGTGATGACCAGATCGACTTGGTCTTGCGTCTTCAGCCACTCCCAAGCTTCCTTGCCGTTAGCCGCTTCCGTGATGTGCAGCGGCGCGGGCAAGATCGACTCCACGTGGCTTCGTATGCCTTGACGAATTTTCGCTTCGTCTTCCACGAGCAGCAGTCTCATCGTTATTCCTCCCATCTGAACGGCAATCGTATATGGAACGACGCGCCTTGCGTCTTCGTCTGCTCGATCGTGAGTCCGTAAGGCTCGCCGTACAGCATGCGCAGCCGTTGATGAATGTTGCGCAGCGCGAAGCCTTTCGTCTTCTTACCGGTGAGCGGCTCTCCGGCTTCCTTCGTCGATCCGTTCAACATCCTCTCAAGTTCCGTCCTTCTATCCGACGGGATGCCGACTCCGTTATCCATGACGAAGATGAACAGATCATCTCCGATGATTTTCGTGAGAATCGTAATTCGCAGCGTCGCATCAAAGCCAAGGCCATGTTCGATCGCGTTCTCTACGAGCGGTTGCAGAATCAGCTTCGGCACGATCGCCTGCTCGTGGGAGAAATCGGACATGATCTCCGAAGACAACCGGTCTTCCAGCCGGAACGACTGGATGCTCAAGTAGTAATCGACGAACTCGAGCTCCTCGCGCAGCGTCATGAACCGTTCCTTGTTGTTGATCGTATAACGCAGCAGCTTGCCGAGGTTCGTAATGACGTGCGAAAGCTCCTCGTTGCGTTCCTTGTGGGCGAACATCGAGATCGACTCCAGCGTGTTGTACAGAAAATGCGGATTCATCTGGCTTTGCAGGGCGCTCAGCTCCGCGTCCTTCTCACGCAAGCGCAGCTCGTACATGTCCTTGATCATGATATCGAGCTGGGACACCATATGGTTGAAACCTTCCGTCAGCAGGCCTATCTCGTCGTTCGAATTAACGACGGCTCGCTCATCGAAATTGCCGGTTTGGACGCGCCTCATTTTCTTGAGCAAATGGTTGATCGGCTTGACGAACATGTTCGACGCCAGCACGGCGGCCACGTAGGCGAGCACGAGCGCGGAAATCGATATCCAAAGCGTGAAGCTCGTTAATTGTCTCGCGTCCTTCAGCACGTCGCCCCTGGGAACGACGCTTACGACTCGCAGCTTACCGTACTCCGCTTCATGATCGGAGACGATTAACTGATCGGAGCCTTCCCCCGCGATCGTCTCGTAGCTCGAGTCGGCTTCCGTCTCGAACGGATATAGCAGCTGCCTGTCCTCGTTGAACACGTACAGCTTGCTATTCGGCGTGACCCGAATCTTCGAAATGATTTTCTCGAGTCCTTTGCTGGATATATCGATCTTCACATAGCCCAGATCATCGGTCGTCTGCGGATTTTTAATGAGCCGCGTCAGCGATAGCACTTTGCGAGGCTGATCCAGATAGTAACCGCCTTCGCTAGGAGGAATAACCGCAAGTCCTCCGTCCTTGGCTTTCGCTTGAACCATCCATCCGTTGGTGTCGGGGTCCCAACTTCTCCGAATCGTCTCCTGAAGGTTGCTGAACAAGCTGCCGTCGAGCGCGAACACGAAGGCGCCTTCGATCTCCGTCCGGTCGGTGACGACGCTCGAGATCAATTGGTTCATCTCCATCCACTCGCTAGCCGTCAAGTAGTTGCTGCTCTTCATCGGTCCGCGTCGATCGCTCAATATTTCCATCACGTCGTTATCGTAATACAGCGAGAGCGTCACACGGTCGATATCCTTCAAGTACTGCTCCAGATTGATGGCGACCTGCTCGGCGATCTGCTGCGAATACGCCTCCGCGTCCCGCTCCACGTTGGATGAATATTTACGATACGTAAGAATGCCGCTAAGGAGAAAAGGCAGCGTGATCAGCAGGCAAAAAAGCAGGAGAAACTTCGTTCGGATCGAGATAAAGCGCATTCGGTTCATGTAAGCGCTCCCTTAAGAGAGGATATTCATCTACTTTACAATAAAACGGCTGGGAGAAGTGCGCCATTTGTATCCAATTGGGATACAAAAAACCTTGAGCGGAACGGGTGTCCGTCAAGGTTTGAGGCGCAGGCTGCTCCATGGTCCTTATTCGACTACGACGCCGTTGCCGGAGAGCACGTTCCTTAGCAGCTGGACGTCCAGCTCCGCCGGAGTTATGCCCTGCTTCGCCGCAAGTCCCGCCGCGGTTCCCGCCGCTTGGCCGGTCGCCATGCAGCTCGGCGTCAGCCTCGTCGTGGCCAGCGCTTCGTGAGAAGTCGAGATACAGCGTCCGCCGACAAGAAGGTTGGTCACGACTTTCGGCAGCAGGCAGCGATACGGAATGTCGTACGCGCCGTCGCCCTTCACCCATGCGGCCGTTACGCCCTTGCCGGACGGATCGTGGATGTCGATCGGGTAGCCGCTGCGCGCGATCGTGTCGGGGAATCTGCGCCCTTGCACGACGTCGTCCGCTTGCAGCGCGTACACGCCGTCTATGCGCCGCGTCTCCCGGATGCCGATCTGCGCGCCGACGTCGGATAGCGACGCCTTCTCGAAGCCGGGCAAGTTCGCCGTCATGAACTCGGCGACCATGAGCACCTGCTTGCGGCCAAGCTCCTCCGCTTCGGTCAAATCCTCTACGTCGGTTCCGTTCAGCCCTTGCACCCGCGTCGTGTTTACGAGCACCTCATCGTCAGCAGGTCCGGTGAAGAATAACACCTGGTCGCGGTTAATCGGCAGATTGGCGTCCTTCCAATGCTTGACGAAGCCCATGACGCCGGACAACGGAAGCTGCTCTAGCTCGTCGATCGGCGTCTTGCGGTAGAACTCGTCCGGATGCTCGATCATATATCGCTTCACCCGCTCGAGATCGACGCCGCGCATCCGGAACTTCATCGTCATCGGCTGCGTCAGCTTGTCTTGGTCCCGTCCTTGAAGACACGGGGCGCCGGATAAGTAAGCGAGATCCGCATCCCCGGTCGCGTCGACGAACATTCGGCCTTTGACGAGCAGCTTGCCCGACTTCGTCGTCACCTGCACCGCCTCGATCGCTTTGCCGTCCATCCTCACCTCGTCGATGAAGCTATGGAGCAGCAGCTTGACGCCCGCTTCCTTCAGCATATCGACCGCCAGCACCTTATACTTCTCCGGGTGGTACGGCGTAATCGTATTCGTGAATCCGACCGTGTCCCGAAGATGACCCGGCGAACCGCCGATCGCCATTAACCGGTCGATGATTTCCTGAGCGATGCCTTTAATGACTTGCTTGCCGTCCAACGTATGGTAGGTCATCCAAGGATAGACGAGAGCCGCCGTGGACATGCCCCCAATAAATCCGTATCGTTCGATCATGATCGTGCTTGCGCCGGTTCTCCCCGCCGCGATCGCCGCGCAGACTCCCGCAGGTCCTCCGCCGCAGACGACGACGTCCGCCTCCAATATTTTCACGCGTATCTCTCCCTCTGTGTGCCTAAGTTGATGTTCGTTGACAACTTTCATTATGAGGAAGAGCTTGATTTAAAGTTAGTTTAACTTTAGTTTAAAATTAAGCTACAATTACGCCATGAAAGCCGAGGCCGCCTCCGACATGAGACGAAAGAAAGTAACGCTGCACGATCTTGCCGACAAGCTCGGCCTCTCCGTCCAGACCGTATCCAAAGCGTTGTCGGGCAAGCCCGGTATGTCCGAGCAGACGAGAAGCGACGTCTTCCGCCAGGCGCGGGAGCTCGGCTACTTGACGAAAGCCCAGACGAACGCGTTCGCTTACGAGCGAATTTCCCCTTATCCGATCGTCCAAAGGCGCTTCGTGCTGCTGCATACGGAGCAATCCCTGAACTTTAACCGGTTGTTGCTAGACGGCCTTCACGATCGGTTCACGGAGTTCGGGCACCGAGTCGACCCGGTGTTGATTCCGGCGGAGCTTCAACCGGACGATTTCGCCGAATGGGCGGAAACCGCCGGTATCGGCTTCGCCGAAGGCGTGTTCATCGCGCCGCGAATGGCGAGCGAGCGTCTGGAACGGCTTCTGCTCGCGCTCCCCGTCCCCCGCATTCTGCTCAATTTTCCTCCTCACGAGGTGAACGTCGACAGCGTCATTTGGGACGTCGGCGAAGCCGTCTATCAATCGGTCATGCATTTGCGCAAATTAGGACACTCGCGAATCCTGTACGTGGGAGACATCGGCGCGCAGCGAGGATTCCGCCTGCGATGGCAGACGTTCAGAGACGCGATCGAAGGCGGCAGCGAAGCTGCGGCGCCGACGGTTCGACTGCCGCTGCTCGCCTATGTTCCCGAGCAGGTGAAATTCGACGCGCGCGCTTTCATCGATCGTTATCGGGAGCTGCAACCGAGCGCGATCCTATGCGCGATCGACGAGCTGGCCGTCCCGGTGTACCGCGCTTTAACCGACGCCGGCGTGCGCGTACCGGCGGATTGCTCGCTGATCGGCATCGTCAATGAGCAGACGGACGATCTGCCGTTGCTCACAAGACCGCTGCTGCTCATCAAGGAGTGCGGCTTCCGCGCCGCCGACCGGATGCTATGGCGGATCGCGAACCCGTCAACACCGTACGAGCATATCCGCGTCCGCGGAGGTTTCTACGCAGGCTCGACGACTTCTCCATATACCGCCAACGACTAACAAGAAGGACGATCCCCTATGCGCGGTTCAGCGCGCGCGTTCGGGATCGTCCCTGTCTTTACCAGAAAATCTCTTGCTTCCCTCTCAGCTTCGCGATGCCTTCGGCGAAGAAGAAATCTCCGTATATGATCGGCGTCTCGACTTCGTAGCCGCTTGGGAAGCTGCCCGTGCCTTTAACGATCAGTGCCTCCTCCGCGGGATCCTTCGGCGTGTAGTTCTCGTACAACGACTTGAGAATCGCTTCCCCCGCGTTACGGTATCGCTCTGTGTCGTCCAGCCCGGTCAGCGCCGCAATCTCGAGCATGCCGCTTGCCGCGCAAGCTGCCGCAGTCGAGTCCTTCGCCCAGATTTGCTCCTCTGGCGCGCGGAAGTCCCAGGGCGGCACGAGATCGTCCGGCAAGTGCTTGAGGAAGAAATCCGCCGTCTTCTTCGCCGCGGCCAGAAACCGTTCATCCTTCGTATAACGGTAGCTGTTGGCGAAGCCGTAGATCGCCCAAGCCGCGCCGCGCGACCATGCGGACGACGGACCGAAGCCCTGCCCGCCGAGCGCTTCGAGATGTTCGCCCGTCTCCGGGTCGAACCGGACGATGTGCCGAGCGGCGCCATCCTCGTCGACGAAGCTCTTCAGCGTCGTCTCGGCGTGAGCGTGCGCGATGTGACGGTATCGCGGATCGCCTAGCTGCTCGCTCGCCCAATACAGCAACCCGAGATTCATCATGCAATCGATAATCGCGAGCCCTTCGCTGCCCTCGTACAGCCAAGCGCGGATGAAACGCCCCTTCAAGTTGAATCGGCTGGCCAGATGGCTCGCCGCGATTAGCCCGCGAATCCGCGATTGCGGGTTGCCGGTCAGCGTAAAGTTCGCGACGGAGGACAGGCTCCACATGAAGCCGTTGTCGTGATGCAGCTCCACGTATTGTTGCAGCGGGACGTCCATCTTGGCTTCGCAGCTTTCCGCGGTCTTGCGCAAACTCTCGTCCTTCGTCTCCCGATATACGGTCCACAGAATACCCGGCCAGAAGCCGTTCGTCCAGCAATGCGGCTCTCGGTCGTCATACCTCCCTCCATAAGAGGCAAGCGGGAACGAATCGCCGATCCGAGCATGCGTGCGCTCGATTTTATCCAAGACATATTGCCATGCGTTCCCGCTCCAACCGCTCATGCAACGACTCTCCTCGCTCATTGTTTATTTTCGGCTAACCATGCATCGATTTGCGCCTGCATTTCCGCTTTGACCTTCTCGAGGCCGGCGGCTTCGAGCTTCTTGTTGCGCTCTTCGATAATTTTGCTCGGATTCGGCACGGCTCCGGTCGCGAGCGCCGCGTATTCCCCCATGATGCCCGATAGCGCGGACAGCTCGTTCTTCACGTTCGTGTCGTCGAACACGAAGCCCAGCAGCGGGAAGCGCGTCGCTTCGTTGTTGAACTTCTTCCATTCGTCGTACATGTCGTCCGGCTGACCCGGCTTCAAGTAGTTGATCATCTGATTGCCCAGCACCCAGAACGTACCCGGCAAGAAACCGGAATCCGGGATAAGCTCGATGCGATTGTCACCGACCTTGGTGTAATGCTTGCCTTCAATGCCGTGCACGAGCAGGTTGATGACGTAAGGATCGGTATGCATGTAGTTCAGAACCATCATGGCGCGTTCTGGGTTCTTGGACGTTCTGGAGATGGCGAGCATCGAGCCGGACGCCGCGTCCGTATCGACGATCGGCTCGGCGACGACGCGCGAGACGAAGTCGTACTTATTATCCGTGCTGATTTTCATCTCGATTTCGGCGCCCGGCTTCCAGGTCGCTCTCTGAACCCACAATTGGCCGGCTTTTCTCAGATCGGCCAAATTCGCCGTGTTCGTCGCCGCGTCCGCGTTCGTGTAGCCTTTGACGTAATAGTCGCGGTACAGCTCGTATTCCTTCTTGTTAATGGCGACGATCTCCGGATCGAGCAGCGACTTTACCTTCATGTCCGTAGACTTGAAGTCGATGAGGAACAGCGGCATTTTGCTGTATTTCGGTCCGATGGCGCGGAAAGAGGAGTTCGTCTCGTACATGATGTTATCGCCTTGCGATTGGGCGCCGACCATGTTCAAGATCAATTGCGGCTCCTTCTCCTTCAAGAGCTCGAACCAAGGACGCAAATCTTCCATCGTGTTAATCTGATCGACCGGAATATTGTACTTGTCGACGATGTCTTTGCGGTACATCAGCGCCAAGCCCTGCGTGATCTCTTTATTCGTAGGTACCGCGTACAGCTTGCCTTTGAATCGAGGCGCTTCCAGATAAAGAGGGTTTAACCCTTCCTTGATGCCTTGCCCGTACTTATCGAGCAGCTCGTCGAGCTCGAGATAGGCGCCCTTCGTCACGTTGCCGAAGAAACCCGCCCAGGATGCGGCGAAGACGAGGTCCATTTGTTCGCCGGTGTTCATCATGAGCTCCGTCTTCTGCCGATACTCGGAGGAAGGAATCGGACGCAGATCGATCGTCGCGTTGATCTTGTCCTTCAAATACTCGCTTAGCTTCGCCTCGACGAGAGCATCGTCCTTCTGCGGCGTGCCTTGGTACACGATCGACACTTCGTACGGTTCGAGCTGCTCGCTCGGCTCAGGCGCCGCTTCGCCGGACGAGGAAGCCGCCGGAGTCGACGCCGTCGCGCTCGGGCTCGCGGATTCGCCGGCGTTGCCGTTATTGCTGTTGTTCGAGCAGGCTTGCAGTACAACGGTTAACGTGAGTAATGCGGCGACTAGACTTCGACCAACCCATTTTCTTTTCATTTCGTATGCCTCCCTATGATTTAGATCATCTATAGAACGACTTCCGGTACGCTGCCCTTCGTCGGTTCTACCGCTTATCCCTTGACTGCCCCGATTGTCAGCCCCTTGACGAAGAACCTCTGGAAGAACGGATAAACGAGCAGGATCGGACCCATGCCGACGATCGCCATCGCCATCTGCAGCGCTTGGTCGGGAAGCTTGCTCATCATTTCCGGGTTTTGCGCCGCGATCGTGATATTCGTCTTCAGAAACTGTACGTCGTTGATGACGCGCCGCATCAGATATTGCAGCGGATACTTGTGCTCGCTCTCGATGTACAACAACGCGTTGAACCAATCGTTCCAATACGCGATCGTGCCGAACAACCCCATCGTTGCTAGTACCGGCACGGACAGCGGGAGAATGATGCTCGTGAAGATCCGCAGCTCACCGGCGCCGTCGATCCTCGCGGAGTCGATGATAGCCGGGTGAATCGTCGTCTGGAAAAACGTGCGCATGATGATCACGTTGAACGGGACGATGAGCAGCGGAAGGATAAGCGCCCAATAAGAGTCGTAAAGATCGAGCACGCGGGTATAGACCATATAACGGCTGACCAGCCCCCCGTTGAAGACGAGGGTGATGAATAGGAAGAACGTGAAGAACGTGCGGTACGGATAGTCGCTCCTAGATAACGGATAGGCGAACAGCGCCATCAGCAGAACGCTCAAGACCGTCCCGACTGCCGTAATGCCGATGCTGACGCCGTAACCCCCGATAATCGTCCCGTAGTCTTCGAACATCGCCTTGTAAGCGATGGAAGACAGCTTCTCGGGCCAAAAGCTATATCCGTTGCGCAGCAGCGCGTCGCCGTCGGTCATCGATACCATAAGAACGAGCACGACAGGCATGATGAACAGCAACGACAGGAGGATGAATACGGCGTTAATCGCTACGTTCGATCCGGTAGAAATTTGATTCAATGGCTTGGCTTTGGCCGGCGCGGACACATCGTTCGCCCCCTCTCGTTAGAATAGCGCCTGATCCCGGTCGAGCTTGCGTACCGCCATGTTCGTCGCAATGACCAGGACGAACCCGATGACCGACTGCATGAACGCGGCCGCGGAAGACATGCCGATATCGTTCAGCTCGAGCAGCGAGCGGTACACGTATGTGTCGACGACGTCCGTCGTCGGATAGAGCATGCCGGTATCCAGCGTCACTTGATAGAACAAACCGAAGTCGGCGTTCAGGATTTTGCCGATCTGCAGAATCGTCAGAATGATCATGACCGGCCGGATCGAAGGCAGCGTAATGTGCAGGATTTGCTTCCATTTCGACGCTCCGTCGATGACCGCGGCCTCGTAATATTCGGGATCGATGCCAGCGATGGCCGCGATGTAGATGATCGCCCCGATGCCGATGCCATGCCAGGCGTTGACCAGAATCAGGATATACGGCCAGTACTCTTTCTCCGAGTACCAGAACTTCGGGTCGATCCCGAACCAATCGAGCACGGTCGTATTCATGAAGCCTTGCGTGGGGTTGAGGAACGCATAGACGAGATAGCTGACGACGACCATCGATAGGAAGTGGGGCATCAGAATAACGCTCTGGTACAGCTTGCCGGCAAACCTGCTTCTGAGTTCGTTCAGAGCGACCGCGATGACGACCGAGAGGATCAGGTTGATCGCGAGGAACGCCAGGCTGTATCCGATCGTGTTCCGGGTAATCCGCCAAAGCGAATCCGATTGGAATAGGAATTGGAAGTTGTCAAAGCCCGCCCATGGACTTCCCCAGATACCGTCGACGTAGTTCACGTTCTTGAAGGCGATGAACACGCCGAACATGGGGAGGTAACTGTGTATGACGAGTACGGCAACCGCTGGCAGCATCATAAGAGTGAGATAACGATATTTCCATAGGTTCGAGATCGCTTTCGTATTTGGCGACTTCACTCTTCCGCCTCCTCTCTTGTCTGTAAACTCATTATAGGAGAGCGCATTCTTGCTTTCGATGATCGATTCTCGCATGGATATGACGGTTTTTCGCATCGTTCGTAGCGGGATATCTTAATAAAACGCAAAAAAAACGCCCCCATTAACAGGGAGCGGTTCATGTTCAGTTCTAATATTAGCGCAATTCGTACGGGCGGGCCGTAAACACGATATTCCCATCTACTAACGTATCGCTGACGATCGGAACGCCGCGGGTTTTGCGCACGACGATCAGATCCGCTTGCTTGCCTACGGCGATCGATCCGATCTCGGCTTGTCTGCCTAGCATGCGAGCCGGTGCCAGCGATGCCATCGCTACCGCTTCCTCGAGCCGAATTCCGGCGGCTTCAAGCTCGAACACCGCATGCAACAGAGAGGCCGGATGGTAGTCCGAGCAGATCATGTTCGCCGCTTTATCTCTGATCGCGTCCGCGGCTTTCATGTTCCCGTCGTGCGATCCGCCTCTCACGATGTTCGGCGCGCCTACGCATACGTCCATTCCGCGCGAGGTGGCGTAAGCCGCCGTCTCCAAGCTTAGCGGAAATTCGGATACGCTCGCTCCGAATGAAAGCGAACGATCGACTGCCTCCTCGCTATCGTCGTCATGAGAAGCGACGGCGATGCCGCGGCCCCGCGCCCCGGCGGTCAGCGCTCTTAGCCGATCCCAATCGACAAGCGAACGGCGGCCTTGCAGCTCTTCCACGATCGCTTGCACTTCGTCCAATCCGACGCCTTGATTTTTCATCACGTATCGTTCGAAAGCGCCCGGGCGATGATACTGTCCGATTCCCGGCGCGTGGTCCATGAGCGATAAATAATCGATAAGTCCTTCGGAGATGCAGCGGCTGGCGAGGTCGAACCCGGTCAGATGGGACACCTCGTACCTGAGATGCACGCCGTGGCGAATCATCGCCGGCTGGCCACGGAATGACGCGATCAGCTCGATCATCTTGGAAACCAGATGCTCTCCGCGCAAGCTAAGTCCCACTCCTAACGACAGCGAATGCAGCATCGTCGTAATGCCGTGCCCCGCCAGCTTGCGCTCGAAGTTCAAGAACGCCATCTCCATCGGGAACAGCGTGTTCGGTCTCGGCTCGACTTCCTTCTCGATCGCGTCGCAATGGACGTCGATCAAGCCCGGCAACACCCAGGCCCCTTCCGCATCGATCACGTCGTTCTCGGATCCTCCGTTATCGCCGATCGCCGCGATCCTTCCGTCTTCAATCGTAACGTCGCTGCGCATAACGGCATCCGGAAGCACGAGTTTTCCGCCTTTTATCGTCAACCGGCCCTTCATATCGACATCCGTCCCCTTCTCCCTTTTCGTACCTACCATTGTACAACATCGCCGAAACGTAATCCAAGGATCGGTTGCTCCTTACAACGATATCCCGCTCGCTCAGGAAGTATCAGCTTCTCAACTTTCTGAGCGAGCGGGATATCGATAAAAGGGCGAAAAAACCGCACCCCCTCGGGGTACGGTTTCCATATTATCATCGCTATTCGGTTAAGGCGCCATCTCCAGGAACTTCACGTCCGGAAGTCTCTCCATCGCCGTGCGCATCGCGTATTCGTTCTCGAACAACGCGACGTCGTTGTCGTTCTTATCCTTAACGAGCGTCGAGTTGATCCGGAACTTCGACGGATCGACCTTGCCGACGAGCCATCTCGCGAACTGGTACGTCGTGCGGTTCAACTGAATGTCGACGCCGTATTCGTTCTTCATCCGGTATTCGAACACCTCGAACTGCAGCTGCCCGACGACGCCTAGATACGTATCCTCGAACGGACCGACCGAACGGAACACTTGCACCATGCCTTCTTCCGTCAATTGGTCGAGTCCCTTCAGATATTGCTTCTGCTTCAGCGCGTTTTTCACGGACACCTTCGCGAAGATTTCCGGCGAGAACGTCGGCAGCTCGTCGAAGGTAACGTCGCGGCCTTCGGACAAGCTGTCCCCGATGCGGAAAATACCCGGATCGAACAACCCGATTATGTCGCCCGGATATGCCGTCTCGACGATATCGCGATCTTGCGCGAGGAACTGCTGCGGCTGCGAGAGCTTGATCTCTTTGCCCGCGCGAACGTGGCGCACGGCCATACCGCGGTTGAACTTGCCGGAGCAAATGCGCAGGAATGCGATGCGGTCGCGGTGCGCCGGGTTCATGTTCGCTTGAATTTTGAAAATATAGCCCGAGAACTTCTCGTCCGTCGGATCGACCTCGCCGGCCGTGCTCTTACGCGAAGTAGGCGAAGGTGCGAGCTGCAGGAAGTTCTCAAGGAACGTCTGCACGCCGAAGTTGTTGACCGCGCTTCCGAAGAAGACGGGCGTCAACTCCCCGCGGCTAACTTTGTCGTAATCGAATGCATCGCCTGCAACGTCGAGCAACTCGAGATCCTGAGCCAATTGGTCGGCGAGGAAATCTCCCGCCATCTCGCGGATAATCGGGTCGTTGTAGTCCGACGCTTTGCGAACCTCGATCGTCGAATGGTCTTTGCCGTTAAACAGCTCGACCTGATTTTTCATCCGATCGTACACGCCCGCCAACTCGCGCCCCATGCCGATCGGCCAGTTCATCGGCACCGAGCGGATGCCGAGGACGCGCTCGATTTCCTCGAGCAGCTCGAACGGATTCTGTCCTTCGCGGTCGAGCTTGTTGATGAACGTGAAGATCGGAATGCCGCGCTTGGCGCACACCTGGAACAGCTTGATCGTCTGCGCCTCGACGCCTTTGGCGACGTCGATCAGCATGACCGCGCTGTCGGCTGCCGTCAGCGTCCGGTAGGTGTCTTCGGAGAAGTCTTGGTGACCTGGCGTATCCAGGATGTTCACTTGCTTGCCCGCGTATTGGAACTGCATGACGGAGGACGTAACCGAAATTCCCCGTTGCTTCTCGATCTCCATCCAGTCCGATGTCGCATGGCGGGCCGCTTTGCGCGCTTTAACGGACCCAGCCGTATGAATCGCTCCGCCGAAGAGGAGCAGTTTTTCCGTTAACGTCGTTTTCCCCGCATCGGGGTGAGAAATAATCGCGAACGTGCGGCGCTTCTCTACTTCTTGCTGCAGTCCGTCGTTACCGTTTGAACTCATTGGTGATAAAGTCCCTTCCACTGTAAAATGACAGCTTCCATTATAGCATATTTATGCGAAAAAACTCCGTTCCCCGGCAAAGGGAAACGGAGTTTGCGAACAGGAGGTGATGCCATGGAGGTTAAGGACGCGTTGGGGCTTATGATTTCGTTCGCCACACTCGTCGTACTTATTCTTTCTTTCCATAAAAAGAAATAGACCGCCCAACGCAATGGACTCGGTCTATTTCCGATCGCTATTCCGAAGCCAACCGCCCTTAATAGGGGCTGTTGTCAAGGGAGTCGTGTTACCCGCACGGCTCCTTTGCTTTATTTGTAGTATATCACATTCCTCAAAACTGTAACACCACAACCAGTTGAAAAACTACGCCGCCCTCCCCATCGAGGGCGCCGTACCGCCGCCGCTTCTGGTCGGCACGACCGAAGCGCGAATTCTTCGGCTCTGAAGAGCACCGATTGCGGGAGCCGGGTCCGCCTCGTTGTGCTGTACGAGCGCAAGCAGCGTATCGACGTCCCCGCCGCCGTACGCGTGCGCAAGCGCCCTAAGCACGTCGCGAAGCCCTTCCTCCTGCAATTCCCCGCTCCGAATGGCGTTCCTTACGGCGGGCAGTGCTGCTCTCGCCCGGTGCAACGCGGCTTTGACCGCTCCGACCGTTAATCCGAGCCTTGCCGCGCTCTCCTCGGCCGAATACCCGTATACGTCGCGCATGAAGAACACCGCTCTTTGCAGCGGAGACAGGCCTTTCATGATTGCCAGCATCGCGTTCTCAATCCCTATCAGACTGTCATCCGGCAACGCATAAGGCTCCTCCGCCGAGCGAATCGCCTGCATCGTCCGCTGACGTCTCGCCTGCTTCCTCGCCCGGTCGATCCACGCGTTGCGGGCGACCCGCAACATGAGCGCCTCCGGATTATCATGTTTAAGGCCGACGGAGGAATCGAGCACCTTAAGCCACGCCTCCTGCGACAAATCCTCCGCTTCCCAGCGGGATTCGGTCAACGATAGGCAATAGCGCTCCAAAGCCCCTTGGAGCTTCACCAGATCCGCTCGATCTTGTACCGTATTCGTCATGACGGTCACCTCCGTCCTTTTATTATACGCGTCCTTGCAACAGTAAACGAACGAAGAGTCCCAAAGGATACGCGTTACGTAAATCTTTTTTACCCGTATCTTTATGACTCCTGCGTTCGTTTACGTTTCGTTACACCATTCCAATCCAGAAAGAAGGATGTCCCCATGAGCCAATTTATTCCATACGTCGTCGAACAGTCCAATCGCGGTGAACGTTCCTACGATATCTATTCCCGCTTGCTGAAGGACCGCATCGTGTTCCTCGGGTCGGCCATCGACGATCAAGTCGCGAACAGCATCGTCGCTCAGCTGTTATTTCTCGCGGCTGAAGACCCTGACAAGGAAATCAGTCTATACATCAACTCGCCGGGCGGCTCGACGACGGCCGGATTCGCCATTTACGATACGATGCAGTTCATTAAACCTCCGGTGCACACGATATGCGTCGGCATGGCAGCTTCTTTCGCGGCGATCCTGCTATTGTCCGGCGCCAAGGGCAAACGCTTCGCGCTGCCAAGCAGCGAGATCATGATTCACCAGCCGCATGGCGGCGCTCAAGGCCAAGCCAGCGACATCGCGATCAGCGCCAAACGAATACTCGACACGAGGGAGCGCTTGAACAAGATCGCCTCCGAACGGACAGGGCAACCGCTGGAACGTATCGAGAAAGACATGGACCGCGACTACTTCCTGTCCGCCCAAGAAGCGCTCGAATACGGCATTATCGACGAGGTCGTCAACTCGATAGGCAATCTATAAACCGGAGGCGTCGGCGAATTCGACTCGCCGACGCCTTTGATTATTACTCCTGCCGCACCATCTCTTGAACGACCGCGCTTTTATGAATATGAAGCGTCTGAGAATACTCTACGCGGCCTACCGTGCAGCCCTGGCCGATCGTAACATGGTTGCCGCGAACAACCTCGACCGTCGTATGCTCCAGCTCTACGACGTCTCCTTCGATCGAATCAGCGATTAGAGCGCCGGCGTTGCTTGGTTTGAATAGGTGTAAGAGCGCCGATTTGCGGCTGCGTTTCACGACTAATCGGCCTCCGCCGATTTCTTGCGCTTTGCAAGGACCATACATCTTCAGCTCCAATCGCTCCGCGCTTACTAACCCGCTTACGTCGAACGCCCCGGAGATCGCAAGATCGCCCGCTTCGCAATCTCCCCCGACTTTGATCTCCCCGGTAAATCGAATCTGTTCGCCGCGCAAGCGCGACGATACGTTCAACTGCCCCTGCCCGCCGACGCGCCCTGCGTCGATAGTCCCTCTGACCGCGGCTTCGCCGGTAAGCTTCAGTTCGCCCGCGCGCAAATTCCCTTGCACGTCCGCCTGTCCGATGCAGGACATTCTGCTGCAGTCCAAGTCGCTATTGAACGTGCATTGTCCGGTAATCCGAACGTTGCCGAACTGCCCTCCGGAAGAAGTCGTCTCCCCGATAATTTTCAAGTCTTGCCTGCGCGGCTCAGCCACCTGTCTTCACCCTTTCTCCGATTGTAGCGCCCGGAAGAACTTTGAGCTCGGATTTGTACTCTACCCGTCCGATGACGCTGCCCTTACCGATTACGACGCGGTTACCTCGAATGACGTCCGCCTTCGTATATTCCACGTCGATGTCGTCTCCTTCGATCACTCCCGCTCGAAGCTCGGGGCTGAATTTCGGGAACAACCATTTCCACACTTTGCTCCACAAGCTCTTCGTGCCTTGACGAATATGCAGCGATTCGACTCCGATCTCTCTTGCTTTGCCGCGCCCTTGCAGCTTCAGGTTAATCGAACCTGCGTTGAGCAGTCCGTCAACGTCGAATCCCCCTTCGCCTTCCACATGCTCGAACTCGCAATCGCCCTTAATGGTAAGCAAGCCGTTCAGCAGCAGACGTTCTCCGGACAACGCGCCTTCTACATTGACCAGCCCGTTCATTAGCATGCTGCCTGCCGACAAGCTCCCTGCGACCTTCAACGTTCCATCGCATTCGAACGATTCGGACTTCACGCTCCCGGTCGTTCTGACGACGCCGTTCAGCTTGAACGACTGCGCTTCGATATCTCCGACCACTTTGATGACTCCGTCGATCCTTACGTTACCGTATTTGCCTCCGACCGCATCGCTGACGCCGTTCACGGACAGATCCGGCAGACCCTTATGTTCCATTCCACTCTCCCCTGTCATATCAATTTACCTCTCAATTGCTCGATGAGTTCAACCATCGGCAACTTGGCGACGACCTTTATCCCGTTATCGAAATACAGATGCGCATCCGAACTGACGAGCATGAACGACGAAACGCCCATTTTACGTATAAAAATCAGATCGCAAGGCTTGCCTTCAAATTTCGGAAAATGATCCTTGAGCACCGTCAGCAGCCGTTCGCCTTCTTCCATCGTCATCTCGCCCGTCTGCAACAGCTTATCGATCACGTAGAAATAAAGCAGCATCTCGAACGAATAAACGGTGTGGTCCGGATCTTTTCCTGCGAATTGATTCATCACCAATTGCGAAACAATGTTACGTTCTGCGAACGCAGCTTTACGCAATTCGTAGTCCTGCATCATCGGTGACAGCTTCCCCGCCACCTGGTCGAGCGACAAATCGTCCTTCATGTTCACGATTTTATCGATGCGAGCCAGAATCAGATCCTTCGGGAAAAACGTCTCTTGCCCCGTGAACGTCGACTTGCGAATAAACCATTCCTCGGGGATAAGCTGCTTTCGCTTCCATCGGTACAACTGGCCGTAAGAGATGCCCGTCGTATCCAGCAATTCCTTCTTCGAAATGAGATCTCGATCCATCTTCATCTCCTCCATGGAACCAATGTAACATAACATTGTTACGTTGTAAAGCGAAAAACAATGAGCTGCCACGATCGCGACAGCCCATTTTCTCGAGCAGCTTGGGTATTACCCTTGTATCTTCCTAACCGGAATCCAAATCTCGCTTCTGAATGTCGGCGACGACACCTCTTTGCTCTCGTTCCATAGCAGCTCCGGCCCGACGTCCTGCTCGTAACCTGAAGTCGGGAACCATTCGGAGTAAATTCGCCCCCACACGTTCTGCAACGTCTCGGGGAAAGGTCCGACCGCTTCGAACACTGCCCACGTGGAAGCTGCGACATTCAGCTTTGCAAACCGTTCGGCACCTTCCCTCGTCGTCGCGACGCCAATATAATGATCGAGTTCTCCTTGTTCCTCCATCCTGCTATCGGAGAAATTCGTAGACGCGCTCAGCAACCCCGTCGGTTCTACGTTGGACAACTGCTTCAGCTCTGCGATCGTCTCTCCATCCAAACTAGCCCACATGGCCGCTATAGCCGGATTAACCCCGTTGAATACGATCGGCACTCTCCGACTGATGCCTACGACTTGAAATGCGTCTTTCTCGATAATCCGATACTTCATTTCGTTGCCTCCCTTAACGGTTAACTGGAAGGTGAGAGGCGGATAGGCTTTAAGCGAATGGCCGTAACCGCGCGCGTCCGAAGGCGTAATCCCGTGCAGGTTCTGGAACGCCCTTGTGAACGCATCCGGGGAGTTATACCCGTATTTCAACGCGACGTCGATGACCTTGGCGCCTTGGTTATGAATCTCGAATGCGGCAAGCGTCAGCCTTCTTCTCCGCACGTACTCGGACAACGGGATACCCGAAAGGAATGAGAACATTCTCGTAAAATGGTATTCCGAGCAACAGGCCACCCTAGCCGCTTCGTTCATGTCGATCTCGTCCGTCAGATGGCTCTCGATGTAAGCTAACGCCTCGTTCATGGCTTTAAGCGTATCCACTTTCTCGACCTCCTTCATAAACAGATTAACAGGATTAACGAACACCTGTCCGACTATCGGTGCACCGATCTGCAGGGTTCCATACAAAAAGGTCATACCGAGAACGGTATGACCTTCATTCGAACGATATCGTCAATCGGCGATCAAGAACGCGCGAGCCGGCGCCGCATCGATTCCCGTCATCTTCAGCGGTGCGATAACGAGGTAGTAGTTGCCCGGTTCTACGTGCTTGAGGCGCAAGCCTTCAACGATAATAATATCGTTGCTCATCAGCGTACGGTGCGTTGCATAGTCCGGCTGCGCGCGCTCGATTCCGAGCGCGTCCGTTGCGACTACGCCTACGCCGATGTCGGCCAAATACTTGGCGCCGTCTTCCCGCAGGAACGGGAACTCCAGATCGAATTCTTCGATCAAAGAGCTCGACGTCTTGAACAACAGGCGCTCGCCCTTCTGAATCGCGAACGGCAGCAGGTCTTCCTTCGTGATCGAACCCTTCACGTGCGTCAGATCAAGCACGCGAGCCGGGCCGATGAGTCGATCAAGCGAGACCGTCTCGATCGTCGCGCCGCCTGCGATCATATGCAGCGGAGCGTCGACGTGGGTGCCGGTGTGCACGTTCATCGTCAGCAAGCTTTCGTGTGGCTTGCCTTGGTCGTGATTCTGCACGTTCGTGATGCTCGGCTTCTTCGCCTCGTAGTTCTTCCATACTTGCATGCCTTCTTCGATCGTCATGCTAATATCGATAATGCGGGGCATTCGTTTCTCCTCCTAGCTGACCTTGCTTACTTGCTGTTCGAAATCCAGATGACGTTGTCTTCGTCTTGACCGTTGACCGGCCACCAGTGGTGCCCGTTCTCGGCAAGCATCTGTTCGACTTTGTCCGGCCCCCAGGATCCAGCCGCGTAGAACTGCAGATCGCTTGGATCTTGCTTCCACGCCGCAGCGATCGGATCGACCAGCTTCCAAGCGGTCGCGAGTTCGTCCCAACGGGTGAAGTACGTGGAATCGCCGCGCGCGGCGTCGAAAATGAGACGTTCGTACGCTTCCGGCGTATTGATGCCGGTCAAGCAGCTTTGGCAATATTCCGTGGCGATCGTCTGGATCGCCATCTCGTTGCCCGGTTTCTTCGCGTTCAACTTAATATAAATGCCTTCCATCGGATTGACGCGAATGACGAGCAGGTTCGGCTGAACGTTTTGCTTGCTCGCGAACAAGACGTTGTTAGGGACGTTCTTGAATTCGATGACGATCTCGGTCGATTTGACTGGAAGGCGTTTGCCTGTGCGCACATAGAACGGGACGCCCGCCCAGCGGAAGTTATCTACGTACAGAGTCGCGGCGAAGAACGTTTCCGTTGTGGAAGCCGAATCGACGGATTCCTCATCGCGGTAGCCTTTGAGATCTTTGCCTTTGTTAGAGCCCGGGGCGTATTGACCGCGGATAACGCTGCCGACGACTTCATCGCGGGTGGTCATCTTGCGAATGGAGCGAAGCACTTTGACTTTCTCGTCTCGGATGTCTTCCGCGTCCAAGCGGCTTGGCGGCTCCATAGCGACCATCGTAAGCATTTGCATCAGATGGTTCTGCACCATGTCGCGAAGCGCTCCGGATTTATTGTAATACGCGCCGCGATCCTCTACGCCTACGGTCTCCGCGAGCGTAATCTGAACGTTGGCGATATGGTTCTTGTTCCACAGAGGCTCGAAGAATCCGTTCGCGAAACGAATGACTTCGATGTTCTGAACCATCTCTTTGCCGAGATAATGGTCGATGCGGTACACTTCGTCCTCGCGGAACACTTCGCTGATCTCGGCGTTGAGCTTCTCCGCCGAAGGATAATCGTAGCCGAACGGCTTCTCGATGACGAGATTTCTCCAGCCTTGCGACTCCAGCATGCCGCCGTCGCGCAGGCTGCGGGACACGTGACCGAACAGCTCCGGCGCAAGCGCCAAGTAGAACAGGCGGTTGCCCGGGATCGAATATTTGGCTTCGAGATCTTCCGTGTGGGCTTTCAGCGTGCGGAACCCTTCCACGTTGTTGATATCGAGCGATTGGTATGTAAAATGCTCGACGAAGGCGTTCCAAGAGTCCGCGTCGCTCGGCTTATATCTGCAAAATTCCTTAATGGCTTCGTGAACGTCGTCGCGGAATTGATCGTTCGTGCGCGGACGGCGGGCAAGGCCGACGATGGCGAACCGTTCGCCCAGCTTGCCTTCGCGGTACAGGCTGTACAGGGCTGGGAATAGCTTCCGGCGAGCTAAATCTCCAGTAGCTCCGAAAATGAAATAGACCGCTTCATGGGCGGATACGGTTTCATGGTTGTTATTTGTCATATTCCTCATCTTTCTTCTCTCACGGGATCTTAGGATAGGAGTAAACAAAGTATACTAAATTTAATGTATTGTAGCATAATTGCCGGAACAACGCTATATTTTTAACCTACTATTTCCACAATAGGCGCCCTGCCCCGTGATCGATTATTCCGCCAAGCCGTTACGATGCGCGTAGATCGCCGCCTGCGTGCGGTCTTCAACCCCCAGCTTGCCGAACAAATTCGTCAAGTGGTATTTGACCGTCTTAATCCCGATGAACAAGTCGTCCGCAATCTCTTGATTAGACTTCCCCTGCGCGATCAACTTCAACACTTCCATTTCCCGATCCGTTAAATCTTCATGAGGCTGAGCTTCGGCTTGCGCAGGACGACGGAAACGGTTCATCATTTTGGACGCGACTTGGGATTCCAATACCGATTGGCCGCGGCCGGCCGCACGGATGGCGTCGGCGATCTCGGAAGCCCGCGATGTCTTCAGCAAGTAACTGAACGCCCCGGCTTCGATAACCGGATACAGCTTCTCGTCGTCGAGGAAGCTGGTTAACACGATTACCCGGCACTGCGGCAGCTCCTCCATCACGCGCCGCGTCGTTTCGATGCCGTCCATCGGCTCCATGACGAGATCCATCAGCACGACGTCCGGTTTATACTCCTTCGCCAGGCGCAAGCCTTCCATGCCGTTCCCCGCTTCGCCTACGACCTCTATGCCTTGCTCCGTCGATAGCACCGCCGCCAAGCCGATCCGCACCATCTCGTGATCGTCGACCAGCAATACGCGAATGTCTGCCATATGTACTTACCCGCCTTCCCCCATAATGGGCACCCTGATTTCAATACGCGTTCCTTTACCCGGCGCGCTGGCGATATTGAGCGAGCCGCCGATTTCGTTCACTCGTTCTTCCATGTTAACCATTCCGTATGAAGCGTGCTTCTTCATCATCGGATCAAAGCCGATCCCGTTATCTCGAATGCCCAGCCGCACGGAATCCCCCCGCCGCTGAAGCACGATATCCATCTTCGTCGCCTTCGCGTGGCGCAGCGTATTGGAGAGCGCTTCTTGCACGATGCGGAAAAGGTGGTTCTCCATTCCTTTGTTAAGGAGCAGATCGTCTTCCATATCCAAGGAAATATCCATCGCGATCTTGGCGCGCATCTCGTCGACGAGTTCCGGAATCGCTTCGACGAGCCGCTTGCCTTCCAGATGAACCGGACGCAAATGCAGCAGCAACGCGCGCATTTCCGATTGGGCCGCAGCGGCCATCTCTTCGATGAGCTCAACCTGACGCTTGGCGCGTTCGAAGTCTTGATCCAGCGTACGTCCGACTGCCGTCGCCGTCATCGATATGGCGAACAGCTGCTGGCTGACCGCGTCGTGCAGCTCGCGCGCCAGCCGTTGCCGCTCCTCCACGACGGCGCTCATTCTTGCTTTCGAAGCTAATTCCGCGTTGTTCGTCGATAAACGTTGCAAGGAAGCGACTTGCTCCTCCCACTTGCGTCCGAGCCTCACAAGCTGATCGCCGAGCCTTCCGATCTCGTCATGTCCTAGACTTGGGATTGGCAAGCTTGGATTGCCCTTCTCTAGAGACGACATGGCGTCGCCGAGTATATCAAGCCGATTGCGAATCGGGTAGCTGCGCAGGAAACCGAATGCCGCGCCGGCCACGACGAGAACGCCGAACGCGTACAGCCCGAATTTTAAAGCATCCGTCCAATGCCCGAACTTGGCCATGAATCCTTGAACCCATAACAAATAGACGATCAACACGCCGATCCCAAGCGAGAAGAGGACGGTCTCTCCCATCTGGCGCCAAACCATGTTCACAGCTTTTCGCGAATCCATCCTATTCCCTCCCGGGCGGCTCGTCGTTATATCGTCCTTATTTTGATATCTCCTACGAGATAAAATAGCTGAAGTTTCAATTGCGTCTCCCGAGTATCGAAATCAGGCGATTTCCATGAGAAACGATGGAACATTCCGCCTTCCTTCTTATCCTTGAACGAAATTTGTCCGAGCAGCACCGACGCTTCCACTTCGAGTCCGTAATCGTCGGGAACGATGACGTCCACGTTGCCGGCAATGCCCTGAAGCACGATCGTAATCCGTCGATCCTCCGGCACCGCCAGCGTCATATCCATTCGCACCTCGCCGATTGCATGCCAGAAGCTCATCGAATGAAGCAGCCACGACCGTTCATCCCACCTCATGTTCAGGAACAGCTGATGTTTGCTGACGTAAGTACCGGCCGTAGGAGGCTTTGCCCGCAAATAGTATATGCCGAGCGAGATCAGGACGACGAGCGCGAATAACGCGAACTGATTCACGATCAGTACGAGTATGCTAATCGCGATAATGACGAAAGAAAGTCTTGATCGGTCCCAGCGGTAACGGTCCATGGCGATGATTAATAATACGACCGCGTTAACCGTCGCGTAACCCGCTATGGCGCCTAGCGCAAGATAAATACCGGCTGCAATAATCAACATCGCGTTCCTGGACATAGGCATTCTCATATCGGGTTACACCTCCTTGCGAATCTCGCCTTATCTCGTAGCGAAAGCCATAACGGAGATTCCGTTATGGCGTGAATGATCGACAGCGCACTTTGACATCATAGCATAACTTGGCAACGCCGAGAATGCATGATTATTCGACTATTCGTTCGTTCCGATCCGATTTTTCAGCTCTTGCAGCTCTTGCTCGACACGGAAGCTCTTCTCCGGATCGAGGTGAGTCGGCGCGCCGGCATACGGGGAATTCGGAATGCGCGCGACTTCGGCTTCCGCCTCCATCTGCATGATCTTTTCCTCCATCCGGTGGAACCCGCGGGACGCGTTGCCGCTTTCGATCGTATGGAGCGAGCTGACTTGCGCCATTTGTTTGCGAGCTTTGGCCATCTGAGCACGGGCTGCCAGCTCGTTGCGCTTGTTGCGGAGTTTGTAGTATTCCTCTTTCATCTCGTGCAACTGCGCGGTCAATTCGGTGACTTGCGCATAAGCCTGACCGTGCAAGTTCGTCAATTCCTCCGCCTGGCGGGTAAATTGTACTTTGTCCTCCAACAGTTTGCGCGCCAAGCCTTCGTTACCGTTACGCAGAACGAGCTCTGCTTGCCCTTCGCGCTCAGCCGAGAGACGAATGGATTCGTCCAAGCGATGCTTCATCCGGCGTTCGGCGGCCATTTGCTTCGCTACGGTTACTTCCGCATCGTGGATTTCTTTCTCCATGTCCCGAATGTACTGGTTGATCATGACGATCGGATCCTCTAATTTGTCCAGCCAATCATGCATCGAAGCTTTCGTCATATCCTTCATTCTTTGAAATACACCCATCGTTATTCTCCTTTCGATTCCCTCTCGATTTTGTTGAGTTTAGCTTTAAGCTCTTCGATCTCCTTGCGCAGCGCCTTCGTCTCCATCTCCTCCATCATCTTGTCGATCTCCTGCGCCGGTCTCGATACTGGAGTAGCTTGCGCCGTATATACAGGCGGCTTCCCGTAATCCGGGGCCGGCGGACGTGGAGGCTGCGGAGGCACCGGCGGTTGCGAAGCATGGCTCCACGAAGGACCATGGTTAGACCAGTTCTGCGAGCCGTATGGAGGCTGCTCGCGTCCTCCCCAGCCGTATGGCGGAGGCGTCGATCCGTATCCGCCGTGAACCGGATCTTGAGGGATGACGAAGCCGGCGATAATGTACACCAGTACAACGGAACCCGCCGAGAACATGGCTACGATAATGAGCAATACGCGAAGCAAAGTCGTGTCTACGCCGAAGTACTCCCCTAATCCCCCGCAAATCCCGAATATCTTCTTATCTCGTGTCGAACGGTAAAGCTTACGCATCGGATCCTCCTCCCTGCTGCAGTCTTCGTTTCATCGCGTCAAGCTCATGCTCGATCGAATGTTGGGCGAAGGAATCAGCATATGTGGTTTCATGTCCCGCTCTCCGCAAATCGCGCAGGCTGCGGGCCTCTAGTTCGATATCGGTCAGACGGTCGTCGATCGTCCGGAACATTCTCGAGGTATCCGGACCGCCCGAACCGAATTTGGAATTCAAGCGCTGCTGCAATCGCAGCGATTCCATCTTAGCGACGTAGAATTGGCGCCTGTCGTACACGGTCCGATACTCCGAGCGAAGCTCTAGCAGCAGCCGCTCCAGCTCCGCGAGGTCTTGCTTGCTCTGATCGTATAGCTTGCCGTAATTGTCCGCTTGCGTCTCGTGCATGACTTTCTCTTGAAGAGCCAACCTCGCCAATTCCTCCTCGCCGGCTTTCAGCGCGGTTACCGCTTGTTGCTCTCTCTTCGCTACCCATTGCTGCGCGTCTTTCCATTGTCTATAGAGGTGCTCGGTGTGCACCGCGTACTGACGCTGCAAGCTTTCGCTTTGTACGATCTCTTGGTGCGTCGACCACAGGAACTGATCGATTACGCTTACCGGATCTTCCGACTGGCTGAGCCGTTCGTTCATATTGGCCGCCGTGAGATCCCTAACCCTTCTCATTACGCTCATTAACTTTGTTACCCCCTATGCTCTAGAGTTTCTACGCAGCATCGATACGCCGAAAATAATCAGCGCTGCCGCGGCTACCCAGACGAACAAGTGGGATAGTTGACCGAGCAGCATGATTCCGCCGATTACCCCAAGTACGCCCCCAAGAAGCCGACTGCCGTTGTTCCAAGCCATGACGCCTAGCAAGAAGATAAGAATCGGGATCAGAAGCCCAAAGAAAAATCCAAGTCCGATGCCCAACTTGCTGAGAATGATGAGACCGCCGAATCCGATCAACAGGATCGCAAGTCCGTTTCCGCTTCGCATCTTTCGCTTCACCTCATTTCGTTTGTTTCGTTTGCTTTATGAACTCATTGTAAACCTCCGCGCCTTTTCGCATAACGGACCCGCGTATGTTTTTGACCCTGGACTGTAGTCGAGTACGTATACCGCCTTAAGGCTTTTCCTTGTACGACCTAAGGTTAAGGCAGCTTGGCAACTATTGAGGGTTTGATCTTCCCTGACCTTATGTTAGCCTAGGTATACATCATATGGAGGTGAGGCAACTTGAGAAAACAAGTCATGGGATTGCTAGCCGCGGGTTTATTGGTAAGCGGACTTTCAGCCGTTCCGATGTCGGTATCGGCTGCTTCCTTCGATCATGAATCCGCCAATCGTTCATCATGGATGGATTGGATGTCTTATTGGAACGGTTACGATGCTCCTACGGAACCAAGTTCCGATAATCAGCCAACGAACGACGCGGGCAACGTTACGGACAACCCGGATACGGCGTCCGATGAGATCGAGAAGGTCATTGCCGAAGGGATGAAGCATTTAGGTACGCCGTACGAGTATGCATCGAATCGCAGCACGGCCAAGACCTTCGATTGCTCGGATTTCGTTCGGTGGGTGTTCAATGAAGCGATTACCGTCAAATTGCCTGCCGATTCGCGTCAGCAAGGCGCTTTCGTGAAGGAGAACCACCCGAGTTCCGTACAGACGGACTGGCATCAATTGAAACGCGGCGATCTGATGTTCTTCATGTCTTACGAGGGATCTGACGAGGCTTCTTACAAGAGCGTGGACAAGTCATCGCAGCGGATTACCCACGTGGGAATCTACTTGGGCAATGGCACTATCCTCCACACTTATTCCAAGGCTAGCGGAGGCGTAACGACCAGCACCATCGAAGGGACGCAATGGGAGCATCGCTTCCTGTTCGGCGGCAGCGCCATATAAAACGAATAAAACCTCCACGGCTGTGGAGGTTTTCCTGTATACCTATATCCCCTTCGCTCATCGGATTCGGCACTATGGGCAAGCAATCCGAATGGGGCGGTGTAGATGGCTTCAGCAGCAGGTTGTAAGTTGTGCCTTCTTACGCTCCCATCGCTGCTTTGAAATACAAAAAAAGCTTCAGGATCCAAGATCCTAAAGCTGTTCTTATTCAAGTATGGTGCCGGTGAAGGGACTCGAACCCCCACTCCCTCTCAGGAAACGGATTTTGAGTCCGTCGCGTCTGCCATTCCGCCACACCGGCATATTGTAAGTGGCGCGCCCTAAGAGATTCGAACTCCTGGCCTTTAGATTCGTAGTCTAACGCTCTATCCAGCTGAGCTAAGGGCGCGTATATTCAGTTATTGGAGGCGCCACCCAGACTCGAACTGGGGGTAAAGCTTTTGCAGAGCTCTGCCTTACCACTTGGCTATGGCGCCGAGAAAACAAAGTGGAGCGGAAAACGGGATTCGAACCCGCGACCTTCTCGTTGGCAACGAGATGCTCTACCACTGAGCTATTTCCGCGTAAATGGCAGGGAATCAAGGATTCGAACCTTGGAATGACGGAGTCAAAGTCCGTTGCCTTACCGCTTGGCTAATTCCCTATGCTTGAATGAAATTAATGGGGCGATCGAGGGGACTTGAACCCCCGAATGCCGGAGCCACAATCCGGTGCGTTGACCTCTTCGCCACGACCGCCATGGTCATTCAATTGGCAGGGGCAGCAGGAATTGAACCCACACTAACGGTTTTGGAGACCGCTGTTCTACCCTTAAACTATGCCCCTAAGATAAAACTGGTGGAGGCTGATGGATTTGAACCACCGAACCGTGAAGGAACAGATTTACAGTCTGCCGCGTTTGGCCACTTCGCTAAGCCTCCACGACTTAAGAGAAAACTGGTGCCGACTAGAGGACTTGAACCCCCAACCTACTGATTACAAGTCAGTTGCTCTACCAGTTGAGCTAAGTCGGCATGTTGTAAATGAAGTTGTAAATGGTGGCTCGAGACGGAATCGAACCGCCGACACGAGGATTTTCAGTCCTCTGCTCTACCAGCTGAGCTATCGAGCCAAGAATAAAGTGGCGGAGCCGACGGGATTCGAACCCGCGGTCTCCTGCGTGACAGGCAGGCATGTTAGGCCACTACACCACGGCTCCGCGATCTTTCCTCGGTAATCAGCCGAGAGATAATTGGTTGCGGGGGCAGGATTTGAACCTGCGGCCTTCGGGTTATGAGCCCGACGAGCTACCGGGCTGCTCCACCCCGCGTCGTTAGTAGTTACTCTATTCTGTTATCTCAAGGCGACTTACATATCATAACCTAACTCAGTTACCGATTGCAACCCTCAATTTATGGTAATTCTTCATTGAGGAATGATGGTGACCCCTAGGGGATTCGAACCCCTGTTACCTCCGTGAAAGGGAGGTGTCTTAACCGCTTGACCAAGGGGCCACGCTGCTGGACTACCGATTGCATAATTGCTAAAGCATTATGGCGGAGAGAGAGGGATTCGAACCCTCGAGACGCTTTAGGCGCCTACACGATTTCCAATCGTGCTCCTTCGACCAACTCGGACACCTCTCCATAATGGCTCCCCGAACAGGACTCGAACCTGTGACAACTCGATTAACAGTCGAGTGCTCTACCAACTGAGCTATCAGGGAATGTTAGATGACTTCAGCCTGGCAACGTCCTACTCTCCCAGGACCCTGCGGTCCAAGTACCATCGGCGCTGGAGGTCTTAACGGTCGTGTTCGGGATGGGTACGCGTGGAACCCCTCCGCCATCGCCACCAGACCAGAAGTCATGTGGATCAAGGCTTGCGCCTTGAAAACTGGATGCGAAATCGAGCAGCTTTAGCTGGCTCGAACCGTAAAGCCTGTTAAGGCGATACGACCAAAGCGTTGGTGAAAGTTTGAAACATCCTGGCCATCCGTATCTTTAGGATAAGCCCTCGACCGATTAGTACTCGTCAGCTCCACACGTTGCCGCGCTTCCACCCCGAGCCTATCAACCTCGTGTTCTTCAAGGGGTCTTACGAATTGGGAAATCTCATCTTGAGGCAGGCTTCGCGCTTAGATGCTTTCAGCGCTTATCCCTTCCGCACTTG
>JAEWPC010000061.1 GCA_023460795.1 Bacillota bacterium
CGTATGCCGTTCCGCTAGTCGTGGCAGCCGAGCCCGCGAACGTACCGATCGATAACGCGAGCAGACATACGGCAAGTAAGGCGATCAAGCTCTTGTTCGGCTTTCTGATCGGATATCACTCCTTAGACATTGAGAATGCGTCATAGGAGAATATTCGCGGTGGTGAGCACATAGAACCCGCAGGGATTGTAGCGGAGAGCGACAATGTTGGGCGAGTAGCGGGGAACCGGGGCGAGATTGTAGCGGAGAGCGACAATGTTGGGCGTGCGGCGGGGAAACGAAGCTAGATTGTAGCGAAGAGCGACAATGTTGGGCGAGTAGCGAAATAACAAAGACGGAGCCATAATGGCTCCGTCTTCAACCAAACAACTTACACAGCCGCGTTCGCGCCGAGCACCCGCCGAGGCAGCACGCCGAGAACGCCAGCACCGAGGAATTGCATCGCGATCTTCACGAGAATCTGTCCGGCGATCGCGTAGCCCGTCATCTCCCAAGTTAGGAAGCCGTTAAACAGCGGCGACAAGCCGATGATGACGAAGATGGCGCTGTCGAGCGCTCCCCCGACGATGCCGCTGTAGAGCACTCTTAATCCCATTGGCAGCTTGAGGCGCGAATAGATCTCGGTGTCCGTCGTCTCCGAGAACAGGAAGGCGACCGCGGAGGCGGCCACGATCTGCAGCCCGTCTCCTAGCAACGAGGAGGATATGGCGGAGATGACCAGCGCCGTAGCTATCGTGATATAGGTATTGCGGCGCCCGACCGCGTTCTGCACGAGATCGCGGAAGATGAACGTCGCCCCGATCAGGAACGAACCTACCGGGAAAATCAGGTTGCCCAGATGAAGCGGAGCATAGGAAGCCGTTAGTATATTCGCCGTCACGATAGACAGCAGGTACAGTAGAATGCACCACATTTTCAACTTCATACCGTTCAACTCCTTATCGATTGTCGATTTTCTCCGGATACAGATCATGATTCATGAGGCGATATTCCGCCATCTGTTCGTACTTAGTCCCGGGCTTTCCCCAGTTGCAGTACGGATCGATCGAGATGCCGCCGCGGGGAGTGAACTTGCCCCACACTTCGATGTAGCGCGGCTCCATCAGCTCGATCAGATCGTTCATGATGATGTTCATGCAGTCCTCGTGAAAATCGCCGTGATTGCGGAAGCTGAACAGGTACAGCTTAAGCGCCTTGCTCTCGACCATTCGCCGATCCGGAATATACGAGATGTAGATCGTGGCGAAGTCCGGCTGGCCGGTGATCGGACATAGGCTCGTGAACTCGGGGCAATTGAACTTCACGAAGTAATCGCGTCCGGGATGCTTGTTGTCGAACGCCTCGAGAATTCCCGGGTTGTAGGAGAACTCGTACTTCGTGCCTTGGTTGCCTAACAGCGTGATGTCTTGCATTTCGTCTTTCGTGCGCATGACGAATAATCTCCTTCCTGAATGAGAAGAGGAGATTTCGGAACTGGCTCTACCACTAAAGAACATGAAAAAAACGACACCTGTCCGTGTTCGTTTTCCTTAGTTTTTTATAGAGGGAGTTCGCGAACCTCTCCTGAGACGGCCGCGCGCGGCAAGCCTCAGATTTTCTTCTTTAGTTACAACCGTACTATAGCACAATAAGCATAGGCAGCCAATGCCCAGGTTTATCCTGCCCGTCCGCATGAACATATAATTAATTAGTTATGTTAAATAACAGGCTGTTTTTGATAAAAAGATACAGTCCATTCCAATTGGAATCTGCTATGCTGAAATTATCGGTAGAGCCGGATGAGATGGTAAATGAAAGGATGAACCAGGTATGAGTCGAAGCGCGAGAAAGCCCCGTAATGCAGATGGCTACAAGCCTGTTCTTGCTCCGGCAGCATTAAAAGCGGTTAGAAACGTTAATAAGCAAAAGGAGAGAACGGAAATGCCGGCTGACGCTGGAGTCAGTGTAGAAGACGGGCTAGAGGACATTACCGGCGTTACTTGTATTTACGTACCCGTTAATGATGTTTACGAATCTATGAAGTGGTATCAAAAGAATTTAGGGTATCAACCGGTAGACAACGAACGGGTTGAACCCGGGATGGTAATGGCTATAATGAATTTTCCCGATAGGAACGGAAACCTGCCTTCACCTGGATTAAGGCAAACGGTACCCGCCTTGCTCCTTCGCAAATCGGACGAAGAAGGCGGTAGGCTGCGTTTCTCATGGTCGTTGGACGGCGGCAAGCCCCATGCAATGGCATGCTTTATTACGCCGCGGATCGATGAGCTGAGAGAACGATTCAAGGCTAACGGAGTGAATATAATTGGCGAACGGGTGACAAGCGGTCCCAACCTAACGTTCGCCGATCCTGACGGCAACGTATGGGAAGTTTGGCAGCCATAATGGGAACGAGAATGGTCATTCGGCGGGTGCTTCGGCAGCCGCTTTTTTGATTTCATGCGGACTGGATAGATGAATACCTATTGACTTTGCGTTTAATAATGTCATAATGACAATATAAAAAATGCAACAAGGTGGGTTTCATGATCATGCCAACCGAAGACGCAACCAACTATTCCGCGAGCAAATATCGAACGCCGGACGGGGCGCCTGCCGACATCGTTATATTCACCATCACGTCGACTCCGCGCAGCACGGCGAAGAGATCGTTGCCGTCGCGCGACCTCGAAGTATTGCTGATCCAGCGGAAGAAGTGGCCGTTCGAGGGACAATGGGCGCTGCCCGGCGGGTTCTCGCAGGAGACGGAGACGATCATGGAAAGCGCGAAACGCGAGCTGGCAGAAGAGACGGCCGTCGAAGGCGTGCATATCGAATATTTCAACGCTTACAGCACGCCGGGACGCGACCCTCGCGGGTGGATTATCTCGCACGCTTTCCTCGCGCTCGTGCATGAGCGGTTCTTGGAGAGCCGACGGGCGGACGACGACGCGGCCGATGTCCGATTGTTCAAAGTCGAAGAGGCGCTTGGCATGGACCTCGCTTTCGATCACAACGTGATCCTGCTGGACGCGCTTGAACAGATTCGGCACCGAATGCTGACGACGACGATCGCGAAGGAGTTCCTGCCAGAGGAATTCACGATCGGCGAGCTGTATCAAGTGATTCGGACGGTCGTGCCGACGTTCGAGGAGAAAAACTTCATCCGCAAGATTACGTCGACGCAAAGCCGGAAAGGCCTTATCGAAGAAGCGAAGGATCATCGCGGAGAACCTCTGATGTCCAACCGATATTCGCAAAGAGCGGCCCAGCTTTATCGGTTTACGGATTACGTACCCCGGTTATCCATTTACAGTTAAAGGAGAGTGCTTCACATGAGCGACAAGGCGCTGATCGTCATCGATTACACGGTCGATTTCGTTGCCGGGAAGCTGCCCTGCGGACAGCCGGCGATCGATATCGAGGATCGAGTCGCGGTGCTGACGACCCGGTTCGCCGAAGCGGGCGATTGGGTCGTCATGGCCGTCGACTTGCACGACGAGGGAGATACGTTGCATCCGGAGTATCGTCTGTTCCCTCCGCACAATATCCGGGGGACGGAAGGGCGGAAGCTGTACGGTAAGCTGAACGAGGCTTACGAAACGAATCGCGAGGCGATCTATTGGATGGACAAAACGCGGTACAGCGCGTTCTGCGGGACCGACCTGGAGCTGCAGCTTCGGACGCGCGGTATCGAGGAGCTGCATCTGGTCGGCGTGTGTACCGATATTTGCGTCTTGCATACGGCGGTGGACGCGTATAACAAAGGCTATCGAATCGTCGTTCACGCGGATGCGGTCGCTTCGTTTAATCCGCAAGGGCATGAATGGGCGCTGGGTCATTTCGAGCGCACGCTTGGCGCGAGCGTCGTAGTAGGCTGAGGGGTCCCGCAGGGGTTAACTTTCGGCCAATTGGACGATTATTGGAAGGGAAGAGACGTAGCGCAGACCGCTTGCGTCCGATATCAGGGAAGAAGAGCGGCGGAAGGGGCAGGGCAATGAATGGCGATAATATGACGCTGCATACGGATAAGTACCAGATCAATATGATGTATGCGCATTGGATACAAGGAACGAAGAACGACAAAGCGGTGTTCGAGGTGTTCTTCCGTAAGCTGCCTTTCGGCAACGGGTATGCGGTATTCGCCGGGCTCGAGCGGGTCGTGGACTACATTAGAAATTTGAAGTTCGGCGAGAAGGAGATCGCGTACTTACGTTCGCAGGAAGAGGGGTATAAGGAGGAATTTCTGCAGGAGCTGCGGGAGTTCAGGTTCACCGGGCAGCTTGATGCGGTGCCGGAAGGCACTCTCGTGTTCCCGAACGAGCCGATCGTTCGCGTAGAAGCGAGAGTGTTCGAGGCGCAGCTTATGGAGACGGCGATACTTAACTTCGTAAACTATCAGACGCTCATCGCGACGAAGGCATCCCGCATTAAGCAGGTGGCAGGGAACGACGGCCTGCTCGAATTCGGGACGCGGCGGGCGCAGGAAGCCGATGCGTCGATATGGGGCGCGAGGGCCGCCTACATCGCGGGCTTCCACGCGACCTCCAACCTGCGCGCGGGCATGCTGTTCGGCATTCCCACGAAAGGGACGCATGCGCACGCTTGGGTGCAAGGGCACGATACCGAGGAGGAAGCTTTCCTTAAATACGCCGAGGCGCTGCCCGATCAGGTGACGCTGCTCGTCGATACGTACGATACGCTAAGAAGCGGCGTGCCTGCCGCGATCCGCACGGCGCAATATCTGGAGCGTCAAGGCAAGAGAATGAACGCGATCCGACTCGACAGCGGCGATCTCGCGTATTTGTCGCGCACCGCGAGGCAGATGCTCGATGATGCGGGCTTCCCTTACGTGCAGATCGTCGCCTCGAACGACCTTGACGAGAACATTATTTTTAACCTTAAGGGACAGGGCGCGAAGATCGATACGTGGGGCGTTGGCACGCAGCTTATTACGGCGGGCGACCAGCCTTCGCTTGGAGGCGTCTATAAGCTCGTCGCTAGGGAGAAAGACGGGAAGTACGTGCCCGTTATTAAAATCTCGGGCAATCCCGAGAAGGTGACGACGCCCGGCTTCAAGGCGATGTATCGGATCGTTAGCCGGAATACGGGGAGAGCGGAAGGCGACTACATCGCGCTGGAGCACGAAAAGCCGCCCGCGGACGAACCGCTGAAGCTGTTCGATCCGGTTCACCCTTACATTTATAAGAACGTCGTTGATTACGAAGCGGTCCCGCTGCTTCGGCGGATTGTCCAAGCGGGCGAGTTGGTGTACGAGATGCCGGACCTGAAGGCGATAAGAGAGTATCATGCGCAGCAACTGGACTTGTTCTGGCCCGAATACTTGCGCAAGTTGAATCCGGAGCCGTATCGCGTAAGCTTGAGCGCCGAGACGTGGCAGCTGAAGATGGATTTGATCGCGAAGATGCGGGGGTAGGCGGAGAGCGGAAGGGCGGCACAGTGGTGCCGCTATTTTATTTGTGCGAATAACAACGAAACGATAGTTATATTTCAGGACAACAGAAGATTAGCGAGAATAACAACAAATCGACAGTTAAATGATCGTAAAAACGGGATACGCTCGAAACAGGGCTAAAATAACTGCAAATCGTTGTTAACTGGAAGTCATAACGCTATGGCAGACGAAATAACGGCACATCGTTGTTATTTTGATCGGATTACGAAAGAGGTCATGAGGGTCTGATGCGAGATAAAGGTTGCTCGGGAAATACGGTAAGCCTATGATGGGTTTAAGAGGTGAGCGTATGAACCGCCTGCAGACGATCCGCCATGAAGAGAAGAAATACCACGACTCTTGCTACGATAACTACAAGCTATTCGAACCCGGCACTTGGCTTCATAGGCCTGTCAGGACGGTGCTTGATCTTTTATCGCAATTCGAAGATTATGAGCGTCTGGATGTTCTTGACTTGGGGTCGGGAATCGGACGGAACAGCATTCCGATCGCCGAGTTTATGAAGGACGGCCGCGGCGGCCAAGTCGTATGCGTTGATTTTCTGGAGTCCGCGCTTGGTAAGCTCTCGGAGTACGCCGAGCAATATGAAGTATCGGCTTTCATTGAGCCGGTGCTGTCCGATATCGATCATTATCGTTGAGGCGGAAGCTTGACGAGATGGCGGACGGTACGAGGAATAACGGAATCAACTGCATCGTCATCGGCTCGAATATTCAAGAAACCGTCGTGGACACCGGCGAGGCGTTAGATCCGATGTTCGAAGTGAATCTTCCGACGGAAGCGATGATGGAACTGCTGGATCGGCATTACGATGGTTGGGAAGTCCAAGCGAGATCGGTTAAGCCGCTGGTCTATGAGATCTACAGAGACGGCCGCCCCGTTCGACTAGAAACGGATTGCATCACGTACGTTGCGAAGAAGGTAGGGATAAAGCGATGAATTTGCCCATATTGGCGACGAAACTATATATTCCTCTCCCTCGGACGACAGTTGTTCCAAGGTCGCGCTTAATCGAGCAATTGAACGAGGGATTGAACCGTAAGCTGACGCTCGTCTCCGCTTCAGCCGGGTTCGGCAAGACAACTCTGATCGGAGATTGGATCGCCGGTTGCGAACGGCCTGCCGCTTGGCTGTCGTTGGACAAAGGGGATAACGACGCCAAACGCTTCCTGGCGCACTTCGTTGCCGCACTGCAGACGATCGAGGAAAGCTTCGGACGGAGCGCCGCTAACGCGCTCCAGTCCCCGCAACCGCCGCCAACCGAAACGATCCTAACGATGCTGCTCAATGAAATCTCGGCTTACCCGCGCAAATTCGTCCTCGTTCTCGACGACTATCATCAAATAGACGCGGAATGGTTAGGCGATTGCATGACTTTCCTGCTCGATCATCTCCCTGCTCAGATGCACCTAGTCATCACGACCCGCGAAAATCCGCAGCTTCCCTTGGGCAGGATACGTGCCCGGGGCCACTTATCCGAATTGCGTGAAGCGGACCTGCGCTTTACTCTAGACGAGGCGGCCGCATTCCTCAACCAAGCGATGGGATTAAGTCTTACGGCGGACGAGATGTCCGCGCTGGACAGTCGTACCGAAGGCTGGATTGCCGGTCTTCAGCTGGCGGCTCTCTCCATGAAAGGGCATAAGGACATTCCGTCGTTCATCCGGGAGTTTGCCGGCGACAATCGATATATTATGGATTACTTGGTCGAAGAGGTTCTGCAGCGCCAGCCTGAATCGATCCGGAGTTTCCTGCTTCGGACGTCCGTTCTCGACCGCTTGCATGGTTCGTTATGCGATGCCGTTACGGGACAGGAAGAAGGCCATGCGCGGTTGGAGCTTCTGGAACGCGGTAATTTTTTTGTCGTCCCTTTAGACGACAGGCGTCGATGGTATCGATATCATCACCTCTTCGCCGAGGTGCTGTATACGCACTTGAGGGCTGATCATCCTAATCTGGTAGCCATGCTGCATCTGCGCGCGAGCGTGTGGTACGAGCAGAACGGGATGGCGGCGGATGCGATCCGCCATTCCCTCGCCGCAGAGGATTACGCGCGAACGGCGGACCTCGTCGAGCGAGCTATACCTTCTTTGCGCAGGAACAGGGACGAGATTGCCATGTTGGGATGGATTCAGGCGCTCCCGGAGGAACTAATCCGATTCAGGCCGGTATTAGGCGTTTGGTATGCTGGGGCGTTGCTAGCCGGCGGGAAGCTGGAAGCCGTTGAAGACCGGCTGCGGGATGCCGAGCGGTGGCTGGTCGCATTGGCGGATCAGAGCGATCGACAACAAGCATTGTCGGCTGGAATGATTGTCTTGGACGAAGAGGAATTTAGCCGTCTTCCGGGGTTGATAGCCGTGTATCGCGCGGGACTTGCATTAGTTCTGGGTAAGGTGACGGCTGTCCGACAGTATGCACGGAAGGCTCTCGACCTCGTGCCCGAGGACGACGATCTTTCACGCGGAGCGGCGACGGCGCTCTTGGGACTCGTATCCTGGAGGAACGGAGATTTAGAGGAAGCACGCCGGATGTTCGCCGAAGGCCTAGCTAGAGTGAGAAAGGCAGGCGCCGTCTCCGATGCGATCAATGGCGCCAACGCGATCGCGGTCATCTGTATGGGGCAAGGTCGGCTACGCGAGGCTATGCGTACCTACGAGCAAGGCTTGCAGCTTGCGATGGAACACGGTGATCCTCATCTTCGGGGGACGGCGGACATTGATGTGGGAATGAGCGAAATTTACCGGGAGTTTAACGATCTACATGCCGCTGAGCAGATTTTGCTGAAAAGCAAAGAACAAGGCGCGCATACCGGATTTCCGCAATTTCGATATCGCTGGTGCATCTCCATGTCTCGATTGCGGGAGGCGCAAGGAGACTTGAACGGTGCGCTTGAGCATCTTTTTGAAGCAGAGAAGTTGTTTGCCAGCGACTTTTTCCTTGAATTACGACCAACGGCTGCGTTGATAACGCGAGCGCGGATCCTGCAGGGAAGGCTGGGTGAAGCGCTCGATTGGGTTCGGGATCAAGGGTTGTCCGTCCAAGACGACCTTAGCTATGCACGCGAGTTCGAGCATGTCACCCTGGCCAGAGTGCTCTTGGCCCAGTATAAGGTTGACCGTGCGGACCGCTCGTTGCGCGAAGCATCGGAGCTTCTGGGGCGTCTCCTCCAAGAGGCGGAAGCAGGCGGAAGAATGGGAAGCATGATCGAAATCCTGGTCGTGCAGGCCATCGCTTATCATATGCAGGGCGACACACCAGCCGCGCTTCGGCAGTTGGAACGATCTCTGACTTTGGCTGAGCCGGAAGGTTATGTCCGTATCTTCATAGACGAAGGCCAACCCATGGCTAACCTGCTTGAAATCGCAGCGAACCAAGGGATCGCTCCTGATTACGCTCGTCACTTATTGGCAGCTCTAATCAAGGTTGATACGTTGCACATCCCACGGACCAAGCCGCCGCTCGGGAAGCCGCTGCGCGAACCGCTAAGCGAACGTGAACGCGATGTGCTTCGGCTCCTCGCAACCGACTTGAGCGGCCCGGACATTGCCCGCGAACTCATCATTTCCTTGAATACCTTGCGTACTCATACCAAGAACATCTATGACAAGCTTGAGGTGAACAGCCGTCGAGAGGCAGTCCGTCGAGCGATTGAACTCGGTTTATTATAGGCAGACAGCTTCTCGCCCCGGATTTTCCGCAATGTCATTTAGTTAAGGAGCAAGGCCAAATTAAAGAGTAAGAGCAGGTTATCAGTAAAAAGATAGCCCGCTCTTTTTTTTTTTGCTCGAAAATGAAAATAAGACTTGACCAGTGGTTGAAAATG
>JAEWPC010000062.1 GCA_023460795.1 Bacillota bacterium
ATAATATACCGACGTCCGCAAAACGCAATAACAGCAGATCGATAAATATTTTTGCGAAAATCCGTCACAATGCATAATTAACAACGAATCGTTAGTTATTGTCGGTTCTTCGTGTGGAATCAACCGAAATCCCGCCGAATAAATGCAAATGGTTGTTATTTCGCAGCGGTAGGCTAGTGGCGTTAGAAATAACTGCAAATCGTTGTTAATTTCCGTCAAATAAAAAGTCCCGTACGATTTGAGAGAATCGTGCGGGACTTATTCTATATCACACCGGCTCGATCGGCCCTTCGTTCTTGCTCGGCGACGGCGAAGGTTTGCCGTCGTCGGCGGGGAGCAGGCGCGTGTCCTGCGGATTGACCGCGATCAGCGCGTCGGTCGCGCGGTACGTGTCGCGGGACAGCTTGCGGCGTTCGACGACGGCGCCGTCCACGAGCTTGACGAGGTACGTCTCGACCACGAAACCCGGCTCGCCCTTCTGAACCGTGTCTTGCTTGCCCGGCTTCAGTTGATCGTTGGCTACGTATACCGTTTTGGGTTGATTGACTTTAATCTCCTTGCGCTCGGTGCGGTACTCGACGTTGTCCGGCAGCGTGCCGAACAGCTTGATCGTCAGCTTCTTATCCTGCACGACGGTGCGGATGAGCAGCTGCTTGCCCGTGGAGTTGCGGAACTTGAAGTTGATGTAGCCCTCGGCGTACGTGGCGTCGAGGCCCGTAGGCAAGTAGTGCACCGCAAGGGAGTGATTCCGGCGTTCCACGATGTCGAGCCCGGCCATAAGCGCAGCGTTGTACAGCGTGCTGGACACTTGGCAGATGCCGCCGCCGATGCCCGGCGTAAGCTTGCCCTTCAGGATGACCGGCGCTTCCTTCCAGCCGTATCGTTCCTCCGCGAGCTTCACGATCTTATCGTAATCGAACACATCGTCCGGCATGAGCAGCGTATCGTTCAGCGCATTCGCCGCCGCGGTTACGTTGTGCGATCTTCCGGCACCGCTCGTCGTGAACGAGGTCGTGAATTCGGCGATCTTGCGCTCGATGCCTTCCTCCTTCAGCTTATCGACCGTAATTTCGGGAGCCGACTCGATAATCGGTAGCTTAAGCTTAAGCGCCTCCGTCGACGGGTCACCGGTTAACGCGAGAGGCTCGTATTGTCTCACCTGGCCGAACATCCCCGCGACATCCAGCGCGCGGCCGATGATCTCGGGCGTGTACACGACTTCGTCCTTGTCGTTAATCGTACGCGACGCGTTTACCGGTTGCCCGCTTACGAGAGGACTCCAAGCTTTCCGGGCGACAGCCTTGAACCGAGCTTCATCCCAATTGACCTTCATATCGTAGACGCCGCCGGCCGCGTTGCGCATCCGCAGCTGCGCCCGTTCCAACCAGCCGATGTCGCGAAAATGTTCGATCGCCGCGATGCCCTCGGATACGTCGATGTTCATGCCGAGTTCCTTCAACGTCATCTCAGGCGCGCCTGCGGCGCCTCCGTCTTTGCCGAATACGGCGACCGAGACGGCCTCCCATTCCGCCACGCGAATTCTGACCTGCTCGAGCGCTTCCTCGGCAGGCAGTCCTTCCAGCCGCAAGCCAGCGACGGTAAAACCGTCCGGCAAGTTGTTTTTGCCGCCATAAGCGATCGCTCCGCCGATCGTAATTCCGATCCCGACCAGGAAGAACGACATCACGGCGCTGATGATCCACCTTTTTCTCATCCGGCATCCCTCTTTCGTTTCCGCCAACCTGCAGACTGAGCGCGCGTCGTAAACCTCTACTCATATATACATAAGCTTCGGCGAATGGTTTTCCCATTTTATTAAAAATTTTTAAAAAACAGCGGGAGCGTTACGGCGCCTAGGTCTAAGCGCGATATCCCCGACAGCTTTCGCGGGTGGAACTATCGATTTAGAGAGGAATTTAGGTTATGGTGTCGAAGTATCTTAAGTCTGAATCTTAACAGGAAGTGATCCTAAACGTGATAGATATGCAGGACATATGGAAGACCTATCCCGACGGAACGACAGCTCTGCAAGGGATTAACGTGGTGATCGACCGCAATGAATTCGTCTATATCGTCGGACCGTCCGGCGCAGGCAAGTCCACGTTCATGAAATTGATCTACCGTGAGGAGGTTCCGACCAAAGGTCAAATCTCCGTTAACGGATTCAATATAGGCAAGCTCAAACACCGCAAAATCCCGTTCGTGCGTCGCAATATCGGCGTTATTTTCCAAGATTACAAGCTGCTCCCGAAGCTGACCGCGTACGAGAACGTCGCGTTCGCCATGGAAGTCATCGAGACGCCGCGCCGCGTCATTCGCCGTCGCACGATGGAAGTGCTCGAGCTCGTCGGCTTGAAGCACAAGGCGAACAGCTTGCCGGCGCAGCTGTCCGGGGGAGAGCAGCAACGCGTCGCGATCGCCCGCGCGATCGTCAACAATCCGGCGGTTATCGTAGCGGACGAGCCTACCGGGAACTTGGACCCGGAGACGTCCTGGGGCATTATGAAGCTGCTGGAGGAGATCAATTTCCGCGGAACGACGATCGTCATGGCCACCCACAACAAAGAGATCGTGAACACGCTTCGCAAGCGCGTCATCGCGATCGAGAGAGGCAGCATCGTTCGCGACGAGGTTAGGGGGGAATACGGCTATGAAATTTAGCACGGTATCCCGCCATTTTCGCGAAGGCTTCAAGAACGTCGGCCGGAACGGATGGATGTCCATCGCTTCGATCAGCTCGATCGCCGTATCCTTGTTCATTCTCGGCGTGTTCATGCTGCTCGCGCTGAACGTGAACAAAATCGCGGACCAGGTCGACAGCCAAGCGCAAATCAGCGTCTACCTCGAACTGGATGCGACCAAGCCGAAGGCCGAAGAGATCGAGCGCTTGATCAAGCGCATTCCCGAAGTGAAGAACGTTACCTACGTAGACAAGAACGAAGGGCTTAGACGGTTCAAAGAAAGCATGGGAGAGAAAGGCAAGAAGGCGCTCGAAGGCTACGAAGAAGAGAACAATCCGCTGCCGGACATGTTCGAGGTCGACGCGTTCGATCCGCAGAAGATCGGCTTTGTCGCCAAGCAGATCGAGGCGCTGAACGAGACCGATCCCGACAAAACGATCATGGAAGTGAAATACGGCAAAGAATCGATCGAGACGTTGTTTAAGATCACGAACGCGATCCGCAACATCGGCTTGTTCATCGTCGTCGGCTTGGCGGTCATGGCGATGTTCCTGATCTCGACGACGATCAAGATGACGATTCTGGCGAGACGCCGGGAAATCTCGATCATGAAGCTCGTAGGGGCGACGAACAGCTTCATCCGCTGGCCTTTCTTCATCGAGGGAGCGATTATCGGTTTTGTCGGCTCGTTCTTGACGTCGGCTATTCTGTTATTCGGCTACGGCAAAATCATGAGCAAGACCAGCTCGACGATCGGCTTGTATCAGATCAATTATTTGTCTTTGCACGAAGTAGGCTTCGTCGTCGGCGGCACGGTGCTCGTGCTGGGTACGTTGCTCGGCGTGTGGGGCAGTACGATATCCGTACGCAAATATTTGAAAGTCTAACTCAATCCGAAATGCCTGTTATCCGATAACCGGCGCACAAGGAGGATACGCGTGAGAAGGAAAATATTGCTGCTGCTGGCTTTTCTCGTGCTGGCGGCGATGATCGAGAACCCTATGCGAAGCAGCGCGCTAACGGAAGCGCAGAAGATCGACCAACAGCTGAGCCAGCTTAGGAAAGAGATGGAGAAGGCGCAGAACAGCCAGAAAGCGGCGGACAATCAAGTCCAAGCGCTGAACGGCAAGAAAGCGGCGACCAAAGAAGATATCGATAAGTTGAACGCCAGCATTCAGGAGCTGCAGAAGAAGCTGAACGAGACGCAGGACAAGCTCGATGCGGCGGAAGAGCAAGTGCGCGTTACCGCGCAGCAGCTGGAAGACGCGATCAAGCAGCGCGACCATCGGGTCGAATTGATGGATAACCGCGTCCGCATGGCCTATATGGCCGGACCGTCTTCGTTCCTGGACGTGCTGATGGACGTATCGGATCTTCCCGAATTTCTCACCCGTATCGACCAAGTCGAAGCGATCGTGAATCAAGATAACGCCATCGCCGAGCAAGCGCTGCAATATAAAGAAGCGGTCGAACAGAAGAAGCAACAGGTCGAGGAAGAGTTGACCAACGTCAAAGCCTTGTACGCGGAGCTGCAGACGAACAAATCCAAGCTTGAAGCGAACGAGCGGGATAAAGAAGCGATGCTCGCGAACATCGCGGAACAGATCGAAGAGATGGAAGAGATCAGCGAAGAAGCGGAAGCGCAGCTGAAGAAATTCGCCAAGAAGTCGGCGGAGCTGCAAGCGAAGAAAAAAGCGCTGACGAACTACTATAAAGGCGGCAAGCTCGGCATGCCTCTCCGGGTTGAGTACAGGCTGACTTCGCCGTTCGGCTGGCGGACCCATCCGATTTTTAAGACGAAGAAGCTTCATGCCGGGATGGACATGGCGGCGCCGAAGGGCACGTCGATCTATGCGGCCGAGTCCGGCCGCGTCATCACCGCGCGTTCGATGAGCGGTTACGGCAACTGCGTCATCATCGATCACGGCGGCGGCCTGTGGACCGTATACGGACACATTATGCAAGGCGGCATCCTCGTGAAGGAAGGCGAAGAGGTGAAACGCGGGCAATTGATCGCGAAGGTAGGCTCGACGGGAGATTCTACCGGCAACCATCTGCACTTCGAAGTCCGCAAAAATTCCGAGCCGACAGATCCGGCTCCATATTTGAAATAATACAGCCAGCAGAGACAGCCGATCCCCCGACATACGGACGGGTCGGTTGTTTTTTTCACGCTACACGACGTATAGAATTTGATATACTTGTAGGGATGAAGGCTGAACACTAGGGAGTGGGACAACGTGTGGTTTCGAGGACGCACCGTGTTATCGTTAATGGTGCTTGCGGCCGTTGCGGCGGGCATGACCACTTATGCGGCCTTGCAGTATCCCGGGTTTATGCGAATGGAACAGCCTTCGAACGAACCGGCAGAGGCGTTGCCGGAGTACGGGATTAACGAGAAGGAATTATCCAAATTCAATAAAGCGTATGAACTCATCCGTAACCGGTTCCTATTGCCGGCCGATCGCGAGCGCCTGCTGGACGGCGCCATTCAAGGCATGGTGGAATCGCTGAACGATCCGTATTCGGAATATAAGCCGAGGAACGAAGCGGAGGCCGAGTCCGACGAGCTTCAAGGCGCTTTTACGGGGATAGGCGCTTACTTAAGCGTAGCGGAAGGCAAGATCGTCGTCGAGTCGATCTTCAGAGGTTCGCCTGCCGAGCGAGCGGGCTTGCTGCCGAAAGACGTTCTTCTGTCGGTTAACGGAGAGAGCCTGCAAGGGTTGACTCTGAGCGAAGCCGTAGCGAAGATCCGCGGGCCGAAGGGCACGAAAGCGAAGCTGCACGTCAAGCGCGAAGCGATAGCCGTTCCGATCGATCTCGAGCTCGTACGAGACCGGATCGATATGGTTACGGTATATTCCGAATTCCCCGAGGAAGGGATCGGATATTTGGTCATTCGGAAGTTTGGCGCCGACACGGCTTCCAGGGTCGCCGAAGAGGTAGATGACTTGGAGAAGGGCGAGCTTCAAGCGCTCGTGATCGATCTGAGGGATAATCCGGGCGGGATGGTGCAGACCGCGGAATTGATCGCTTCGCAGTTCATACCCGCAGGCAAGCCTATCGTGCAATACGGGTATAAGGATGGGACCGCGCAGACGATCGTCTCCAAGGAAGGACTTAGTCAGCCTAAGCCTTATCCGATTATCGTGTTGGTGAATCAGGAAACCGCAAGCGCTGCCGAGATGCTTGCCGGCGCGTTAAAGGTGTCTGCAGGCGCTTCCCTGATCGGGGAGAGAACGTACGGCAAAGGTCTCGTGCAAATTCCCTTCGACAAGGAATTGGAAGACGGAAGCTTGATCAAGCTGACGGTGTCCAAGTGGATGCTACCGGACGGCTCATGGGTTAACGAGACCGGCATCGTTCCGGATACAGAGGTGAAGCAGCCGGATTATTATGGAGCGACGCAGCTGCCGCGGGATACTGTGCTCCACTTCGATCAAGCGGGTCAGCTGGTCGCCAACCTGCAGGCGATTCTGGAAGGCGTCGGCTTTCCGGCAGATCGCCGCGACGGTTATTTCAGCCAAGCGACGAAGGATGCGCTCGAAGCGTTCCAGAAGCAAGAGGAGCTGCAGGTTACCGGCGTCGTAGACGCGGCGACGGCTCAGCGGCTCGAAGAAGCGCTGTACGACCGGCTGCAGCAGAAGGAGAACGACGCGCAGTGGACGGCGGCGCTCGCGAAAGCCCGAGACCTGATCGACGCGGGGAACTAAAAGGAAATGATTGTCCGTTGTCGAATAGGTAAGGGTTGGCCTAGGCTTAGGTTATACACAAAGCAATGTCAGAGGAGACAGGCGAATGGAGCCTTATCTTGATCTATTGAGCGAAGCGGGACAAGCCGTTATCGGATTGTTCGCGCAACCGTATATATATATCGCAATCCTTCTCGTCTATTGGCAGGCTAGACAAGGCACCTTGCTGCAGCGCAAGCTGTTTCACGTTCGGATCTACGGCGCGCTGTATTTGACGATGCTGCGGGTCATGGCCGGCGCGGCAGCGGGCCTTGTGCTTTCGCTGGCCGGCGTGGCCGCCGGAGCCAAGCTGACGGCGAGCACGTTGGCATGCGTCTGGATCGCGATGGCCGTTATGGCGATTTTCCGCTTGCGTTATATTTGCTTGGCCTATGCTGCTGGCGCCCTTGGCGTGCTTCAAGCGGTTTTACAAGCGATCGACACGGATTCGTTGAAGGACGGCATATGGCAGGATGCGATTCAGGCGGTATCCGATATCAGCGTGCCCAGCTTGATTTTCTTGGCCGGCGTTCTGCATATCGGGGAAGGCTTGCTCGTACGCCTCCAAAGCGGGAAACACGCGATGCCTTTATTCTTGGAGGGCAAACGAGGCAAGCCGATGGGCGCTTTCGCTTTGTCGGGCGCGTGGCCGATTCCGCTGCTGTGGCTCGTACCGGCAAGCGGGAGCGGGCTTGAACTGCCATGGACGCCGCTGTTCGGCTTGACCGGCGATATCGCGGGTTGGAGCATGCTCGCCTTCCCGGTATTGATCGGCTTCAGCGATCGGACTTGGACGGAATGGCCCGAGTCGAAGGCGCGTACGGCAGGCAATCTGCTTATCCTGTACGGCGTTGTCATAGCGGGCTTGGCGGCAGGCGCGGAGTTCTGGTCGCCGCTCACGCTCGTTGCGGCGGTTGCCGCATTCGCGCTGCATGAAGGGCTGCTGCTGATCAGCAGACGACGGGAGATCAGCCGTCCGCCGATCTTCGTCCACGACCGCTCGGGAGTGAGAGTGCTCGCGGTATTGCCAGGCACGCCTGCGCAAGAGATGGGTTTCGTCTCGGGAGAAGTGATCAAGAAGGCGAACGGAGTGTCCGTGCGGACGAAGGAAGAGCTGCATGTCGCGTTAGGCAGGCAATCCGCGTTCAGTAAGCTGGAAGTCGTTAACCGCGACGGACACGTGCGGTTCGTTCAGCGGGCGAGATACGAAGGGGAGCATTATCAGCTTGGACTGATCCTTGCTCCTGACGACGACGTGGACTATGTGGCGGCGTCACGGTCCGCATCGATCTTGCAGGAGCTGCGGAATGCCGGAGCCAGAGGACGCTTCGGGCGTACCCAAGCCGCCGAGCAAGTGCGTAAGGATGCGGAGCGGGCGGAGAAGGAATTGGCAGCGGCTATTGCCGCGGAGGAAGCCCTGGCGGCGGAGAGGGAAGCGGCCAAGGCCGGATTGCCGCCGAGAGCCGCGTCTTCCAAGAAAAAACATTGACTTCCCCGGCGACGGGGGCTATGGTATAGAGACTTATTCACAACAGGCTCTCTAGGGTTCCACGCCAAGCGGCAACGCGGCGGTTCGGTCCGAGAGAGAGCGCATTTTCCGGCTGGAAGATGTACACGGAGGGACAAAAACCCGGGAGTATCGTGAAGACGACCGAAGCGGTAATGCCGCTGAAGGACGTACGATACAAACGGGTTTTTCTGTTGTCGTCGGAAGCCGAGAAGGCTACTAGGAGGTTGCAGAGTAATGAATCGTTACTGGATGGTGCTCGTCCTCGGAGGGTTGACGGAGATCGGTTGGGTGTCCGGTCTGAAGCATGCCTCTACGTTCGCGGAGTGGGCTTTAACGGCGGCGGCGATAGTCATTAGTTTCGCGGCGATCGGCTACGCGATGAGCGCATTGCCGGTCGGGACCGTATACGCCGTATTTACGGGGATCGGCGCGGCCGGGACGGTGTTCGCGGAGTCAATCTTTTTCGATATCGAGTTGAATCCGGGAAAGCTGGCGCTTGTGATCATACTGATTCTCGGAATCGTGGGACTAAAAATGACGAGCCCGAAGACGGACAAGGAGGCGCAATAAGATGGCATGGATAGCGTTAATCGCTGCCGGACTGTGCGAAGTCGTCGGCGTGCTGGGGATGAATCGGGTGAAAGCGCGGCGCAGCGCCGGGAACGTGCTGCTGCTGATCGCGGGGTTCGCATGCAGCTTCTTGCTGCTGACGGTGGCGATGAAGTCGATCTCCATGGGGACGGCTTACGCGATCTGGACCGCGATCGGTACGGCGGGAGGGACGCTCGCAGGAATGCTGTTCTACGGAGAATCCCGCCAGCCGCTTAGAATCTTATGCTTAGCCGTTGTCGTGAGCGCGGTCGTCGGACTTAAGTTGATCGGGGATTAGCGGTTGCGCTGTTTACGGCGATACAGCAGGAAAGAGTAGGCGATCGGACAGACGACGCTGATCGCGATCGCGACGATCAGGTCGACGACGAGACCGGTCGAGTCGAGGAAGAACGCTCCGATCAGCATGAGCAGCCCCGCGATGACCCACAGTCTCCCCCCGACGCGGTGCGTCCTGCGCCAGTTATCGTCGTCGGTCAGCGTCCACGGCGTGCGGATTCCTACGAAAAAGTTGCTGCGAAGCTGGCCCATCCCGTTGCCGACGATGATCCACAACAGTCCGATTCCGCCGATGATCCAATTGACGATCGACACTTCGTAATCCAGATTGTCGAGGATAATGAGCAGGAACATTACGTGCAGAAAAGCGCTGATCGCATAGCGTAACAGGTAGAAGTAGCTATTGAACTTGGCGTAGTTCTTCTTGCGCGGATCTACCTGCCGGATCAACGTCATGATCGAAGGCAATATCGCTCCGATCCCGGCGTACAAGAGCCAGAAGGATCCTTTGGTCATCGTATTGTCGGCTTGGCCGGATGCGTTATAATGCGAAATGACCCGTTCCGGCAGCTTGTCGTTGTACGCGATGAAGAACGCTGCGAATACGCACAGGTTGATCGCCAGCAGTATCCAGTCGCGGCGGGTCCATTTGGGCTCCGTCGGTTGCTTGTTTTGTTCAGTCATCGGATTTCTCTCCTTTGGTGCCGATCATGCCCAGAAACCAGCCGAGCGCTTCCTGCATGACGGTCAGATTTAACGAGTAGACGATGTTCTGGCCTTGCCGTTCGTCCTGCACGAGCTTCGCCTGTTTCAGAATACTCAGGTGGTGGGAGATGCTCGGCTTGGAAATGTTGAATTGGTCGGCGATTTCGCCGGCGGACAGGTCGCGTTCCTTAAGCAGCTGCAGAATCTTGCGTCTGGTGGGGTCGGACAGCGCTTTGAAAGCATCATTCAAGGGACAGTCTCCTTTCTTGGAGTCTTGTCGGCTCAGTGATTTTGATATTTAGATAATTATCTAAATGTCTATAATTGAATCATATAGCGAGGGCATAAATTTGTCAATGCGAATAAGCCGCGAGCAAGATTGTCGCTTTCCGCGACAATGTAGCGCCATACGTGCGCGATCGGTCCAAGATTGTCGCTCTCCGCGACAATGTAGCGCCATACGTGCGGGATCTGTCCAAGATTGTCGCTCTCCGCGACAATGTAGCGCCCAACGTGCGCGATCGGCCCAAGATTGTCGCTCTCCGCGACAATGTGGCGCCATACGTGCGCGATCGGTCCAACATTGTCGCTCTCCGCGACAATGTAGCGCCATACGTGCGCGATCGGTTCAAGATTGTCGCTCTCCGCGACAATGTTCGCACGCAGTCTCCAACGACAAAGGCTCGGCAGGGAAAGTCCCTGCCGAGCCGTACTCGTTTACGATGGCGATTGCTGGCTTGCGAAGAACAGAACAATAGCGATGACGACTGCCGCGCACATGAGCGAGAACAGCGTTATTTTCCATGGACTCCTCGGCACGTAACCGGAGACGGTGCCCGTCTGCCCGTTGACCATGTAGTAATAAGATTTGCCCCGATATTGATAGTTCGCGTTCCATACGGGGAGAAGCATATGCTTATACGTGACGTCGCTGTAAGTTGTCCGGATGCTGAGACTGCGCAGCTCGTCGCCGCCGATGCGCCGCTTGATTTCATCCTTCAACCGCCCTTCGGCTTTATCCTGGGCCTGATCCCATCCTTGCCTGCGGTCGATCGAGTACTTCTCCGATATATACCCGCTTAAGTATTCCGGTTTATAAGGAAGCAGGCCCTTAAGATCGAAATCGCCGAGCTTCTCCAGCAGAGACTGGTTATAATGGCCGGAAGCGGGGATCAGGATATCGTCGAACGCGCGCTCGTGATCGCCTCGCACCCACGTCCATACCGTATAGCGTTCCCGAACCATGTGCGTTTCCGTTTTGCCGTTCACGACCCGGGTGCGAGGAACCATCCGATAATGATAGTCGCCGCGCTCCGCGGTATAGACCGAGTAAGTGTCGGCATCGTAAGTCCAGTAAGGAATATAAATGCTGGCGAGCTGGGAGCTGACGTTCATTCGTTTGAACTTGTTCGGCAGAAACCAGCGCTTCTTCTTCCATGCCGAGAACGAGGAGCGGGCTTCGTCCACGGAGATGTGAAAAGGGACGAGCGTTTCCGGCCGGATCGTATCGGTGTCCTCCTGCTCGAGCACCTTCGGCGAGCCGCAGAAGACGCACGTGCCGGTCGTCTGCCCTGCGGGGATCAAGGTTTCTCCGCCGCAGCTCTCGCAATGGATCGCGGTCTGCTTCGTTCCCCAATCCCGAAGCTCGGCGGAATCGTCCGCGTCTTCGAACGGGTGCTCCTGCGGCTGCTCGAGCACGTTCTCGATCGTCTGCTCGTAGCCGCAATATTGGCATTTCAAGCCTTGAGTCTCGGAGTCGAATACCATCGGGCCGCCGCACCCCGAGCAAGGGAAGCGTACGGCCGCGGCCGCTTGATTCGTCATGCCGTCACCGCCTTATGCTTTCGTGCCGCAATCGGAGCAGAACTTGGCCGAAGGCGACAATTCGTGCCCGCATTGGGTGCAGAAGCGATGCTGAGGCCGCGGGGTTCCGCATTCCGCGCAGAACTTCTCCGCCGGCCCGAGGACGTGGCTGCACCCGGCATTCGAGCATGCGACACCTGCAGCGTTCTGCGTCTGCTGTTGCTGCTGCGTTTGCTGCTGCGATGCGCTTGCTGCCGCCGCCTGCTGTTGCTGCGGTTGGAACATCTGGCCCATCATCTGGCCGATAGCCATGCCGGCTCCCATGCCCGCGCCGAGCCCCGCGCCGCCGCTGCCTTCGTTGTTCGCGGCATCGCGGATCGCTTCCGCCGTCTGGAACTTCATATACGTATCCATGTTGCCGAGCGCGTTCATCGACGACCGGCGGTCGATCATCTTCTCGACTTCCTCCGGCAACGAGATGTTCTCGATGGTCAGGCTCGTGAGCTTCAGGCCCATCGCTTCGAACTTAGGCTGCAGACGCGCAGCGGCTTGCTCGCCGAGCTCATCGTAAGAGCTGGCTACATCGGCGACCGGGATCTTGGATTCGCCGAGCAGATCGCTCAGTCCGGAGACGATGATCGTCTTCAGGAAGCCGGTAATGCTGTCGGTCGTGAATTCCTTCTTCGTGCCGAAAATTTCGCGCAGGAACACGGCAGGGTCTCCGACCTTAACCGCGTAATTGCCGAAGCCGCGAATGCGAACCATGCCGAAGTCGGCGTCCCGCATAATGACCGGATTCGTCGTTCCCCATTTCAGGTCGGTGAAGTTCGTCGTATTCACGAAGAAGACATCCGCCTTGAACGGGGAATTGAAGCTGTATTTCCAAGATCTCAGCGCGGTCAGCACCGGCATGTTCTGAGTGCTCAACGTGTACGTGCCGGGACCGAATACGTCGGCGAGCTGGCCTTCGTTGACGAAAATCGCGGCTTGCGATTCCCGAACGACCAGCTTGGCGCCCATCTTGATCGCGTTGTCGTAGGCCTCGAAGCGATGCACGAGCACGCCTTTGTCGTCCAGCCATTCGATGACTTCGATAAACTGGCCCTTAATAAAGTCCATGAATCCCATTGCGCGACTCTCCTTTAGGGTGGTCTGCTTCATCTATTTATCAGTCTAAGCGTTTCTGCGCATAATACAAGGATTTTCCATGCGGATTTTTTGACGCGCAAACTGGAAAAAGCTATAATCGAATGGGAACACACATTCGCAGCGTAACCGAATTTTAATGATACGATATAAGCATGGATTCGAAGGAGGAATAAGCGGGTGGCGAATACGGATATCGAGAATAAGCCGTTCAAGCTGGTTTCGGAGTACTCTCCGCAAGGGGACCAGCCGGAAGCGATCAGACAATTGGCCGAAGGCATCGCGGTAGGGATGAGGCACCAGACGCTGCTCGGAGCGACGGGGACGGGGAAGACGTTCACGATCGCGCAGACGATCGCCAAGGTGAACAAGCCGACGCTCGTCATCGCGCATAACAAGACGTTGGCGGCGCAGCTGTGCAGCGAGTTCAAGGAGTTTTTTCCGGAGAACGCGGTGGAATACTTCGTCAGCTATTACGACTACTATCAACCGGAAGCTTACATTCCGTCTACGGACACGTATATCGAGAAGGACTCCAGCATCAACGACGAAATCGATAAGCTGCGCCACTCCTCGACGTCTTCGCTGTTCGAACGGAGGGACGTCATTATCGTCGCCAGCGTCTCGTGCATTTACGGCCTCGGTTCGCCGGAGGAATACCGCGATTTGCGGCTTAGCCTGCGCGTAGGCATGGAGCGTTCGCGCAACGCGATTCTCCATAAGCTTGTCGATATTCAGTATCAACGCAACGATATCAATTTCACGCGCGGGACGTTCCGGGTTCGGGGTGATGTCATCGAGATTTTCCCGGTATCGCGAAGCGATCAGGCGATTCGCGTCGAAATGTTCGGGGACGAAATCGAGCGGATCACGGAAATCGACGTGCTGACCGGGGAAATTCTCGCCTCGCGCGAACACGTCGTCATTTTCCCGGGATCTCACTTCGTTACCGGCGAGGAAAAGATGAAGCGGGCCCTAGTCAACATCGAAGCGGAGCTGGAGGAACGGCTTGCCGAGCTTCGCGAGCAAGGCAAGCTGCTGGAGGCGCAGCGGCTCGAGCAACGCACCCGTTACGATCTTGAGATGATGGCCGAGATGGGCTTCTGCTCCGGCATTGAGAACTACTCGGGACCGATGACGTTCCGGGAGCGCGGGGCGACGCCGTATACGCTCATGGACTTTTTTCCGGACGATTACTTAATCGTCATCGATGAGTCTCACGTTACGCTGCCGCAAGTGCGCGCGATGTACAACGGAGACCAAGCGCGCAAAACCGTGCTCGTCGATCACGGCTTCCGCCTGCCTTCCGCCAAGGATAATCGGCCGCTTAGATTCGAGGAATTCGAGGAGAAAGCGAAGCAGCTCGTCTATGTTTCCGCTACGCCAGGGCCTTATGAGCTGGAGCACTGTCCGACGATGGTGCAGCAGATCATCCGTCCGACGGGGCTCGTCGATCCGATCATCGAGGTGCGTCCGACGAAAGGGCAGATCGACGATTTGCTCGGCGAGATCCGCACCCGCATCGCGCAAGACGAGCGCGTGCTCGTCACGACGCTGACGAAGAAGATGGCGGAGGATCTGACGGATTATTTGAAGGAAGTCGGCATTAAGGTCAGGTACTTGCACTCGGATATCAAGACGCTAGAACGGATGGCGATCCTGCGCGATTTGCGGCTCGGTACGTTCGACGTGCTGATCGGCATCAACCTTCTTCGGGAAGGCTTGGACTTGCCGGAGGTTACGTTGGTCGCCATACTCGACGCGGACAAGGAAGGTTTCCTACGCTCGGAGCGGTCGCTCATTCAGACGATCGGACGGGCGGCGCGCAACTCCGAAGGACGCGTAATCATGTACGGGGATAAGATTACGGAATCGATGGAGAAGGCGATCGGAGAGACGGAGCGCCGCCGCGCGATTCAAACCGTCTACAACGAGAAGCATGGCATTACGCCGCAGACGATTCGCAAGAAGGTGCGCGACGTCATCGAAGCAACGAAGGTCGCCGAACAGAAAAGCTCGTATTTGGCGGGGAAGGACGATTTGGGCAAGCTATCGAAGAAGGACCGCCAATCCATGATCGAGCGGCTCGAATTCGAAATGAAAGAAGCGGCGAAGAGCCTGCAGTTCGAACGCGCCGCGGAATTGAGAGATGCGCTGCTTGAATTGAAGGCTGGATTGTAGAAAATCACCAATATCGCACAGTCGTTGTAATGAAAGCTGTCAAGACATTCGTCTTGGCAGCTTTTTCTGTAAGCTATGTTATACACGGAAATTCATATAGATGCAGAATTAGTAAATAATAACAACGGAATGGACTTTCGAACATAAAATTTACACTTTTGCGTTATTTCTTTGGATTTTTTTGCATATTCTTTGTGTTTTTCACACAATTAACGCTTTTTCTTCGGACTTTCATGATGTATGATAGTTAATGTGTTAATTTTCATGACAGGCTTTAACGACTGATCATCTTGCCAGCGAGATGAAGTCGACATTATAGAAAACTAACAAAACGGAAGGGTAAGTGGAACATGAGTGCTCAACACATTAAAGTCGGCATCGTCGGCTACGGCAATCTCGGACGCGGCGTAGAAGCGGCGATTCGTCAAAATCCGGACCTCGAGCTTGTCGGCATCTTTACGCGCAGAAGTCCTGAGGCGGCCGGCAACGGCTTGATTTCGATCTCCGAGATCGAATCGTACAAAGGCAAGATCGACGTGTTGATCCTTTGCGGCGGTTCTGCGACGGACTTGCCTGATCAAGGTCCTGCTTTGTCCAAACTGTTCAACACCGTCGACAGCTTCGACACGCATGCGCGCATTCCGGAATATTTCGCGAAAGTCGACGCATCCGCTCGTTCGGGCGGCAACGTGGCTGTTATCTCCACCGGATGGGACCCGGGTTTGTTCTCGCTTAATCGACTGCTGGCGGAAGCGGTGCTTCCTGAAGGCAACGAGTATACATTCTGGGGCAAAGGCGTCAGCCAAGGCCACTCCGACGCGATTCGTCGCGTGAAAGGCGTAAAGAACGGCATCCAGTATACGATTCCTCGCGAAGAAGCGGTCGCTCGCGTCCGCAGCGGCGAGAATCCGACGCTGACGACGCGCGAGAAGCATCTGCGCGAGTGCTACGTCGTTCTGGAAGAGGGCGCGAACGCCGACGCGATCGCGGATGAAATTCGCAATATGCCGAACTACTTCTCCGATTACGACACGGTCGTGCATTTCGTCAGCGAAGAGACGCTGCGCGCCGAGCATGGCACGATGCCTCACGGAGGCAACGTCATCCGAAGCGGCCGCACAGGCAAGAATAGCAACCAGATCGTCGAATTCAGCTTGAAGCTGGACAGCAATCCCGAATTCACGGCCAGCGTTCTCGTCGCCTATGCGCGCGCGGTATACCGCATGGCTAAAGACGGGCAACAAGGCGCCAAGACGGTATTCGACGTACCGTTCGGCCTGCTGTCTCCGAAGTCGGCAGAAGAGCTTCGCAAAGAGCTTCTCTAATCAGGTTTAGATCGTGATCATGACACGATTCTATAGCATTGCGGCAATGCCCAAAATTCGATGAAAAGGAAGACGAGAGAACATGACTATCGCACAAGAAATCAAGCAAGACGATTTGATCGCCGCTAAGGCGTACGTCGACGAAGTGTATGAAACCGTTAAGAAACGCAATCCCGGCGAAAGCGAGTTCCATCAAGCGGTCAAAGAAATTTTCGATTCGCTGATTCCCGTCTTCGCGAAGCATCCGAAGTACAAGGAGAACTCCATCCTCGAGCGCATCTCCGAGCCGGAAAGAATCATCACGTTCCGCGTGCCATGGACGGACGACCAAGGCAAGGTGCAAGTGAACCGCGGTTTCCGCGTGCAGTTCAACAGCGCGATCGGACCCTACAAAGGCGGCCTTCGCTTCCACCCGTCCGTTAACGCGAGCATCATCAAGTTCCTCGGCTTCGAACAAATTTTCAAAAACTCGCTGACCGGCCAATGGATCGGCGGCGGCAAGGGCGGATCCGACTTCGACCCTAAAGGCAAATCGGATGCCGAAGTGATGCGCTTTACCCAAAGCTTCATGACCGAGCTGAACAAGTACATCGGTCCGGACGAAGACGTTCCTGCCGGCGACATCGGCGTAGGCGGACGCGAAATCGGCTTCATGTTCGGCCAATACAAGCGGATCCGCGGCGGTTACCCTGCAGGCGTTCTGACGGGTAAAGGCGTCGGCTACGGCGGAAGCTTGGCTCGTACGGAAGCGACCGGCTACGGCTGCGTATACTTCGTGAACGAAATGCTGCAAGACCAAGGCATGAGCTTCAAGGACAGCACGGTCGTCGTGTCCGGTTCCGGCAACGTATCGATCTACGCGATCAAGAAAGCCCAGGAGCTTGGCGCTAAAGTCGTCGCTTGCTCCGATTCCAACGGCTACATCTACGACAAGAACGGCATCGACCTGAAGACGGTCGTCCAATTGAAAGAAGTCGAAAGAAAACGCATCAAGGAATACTTGAAGGCTCATCCGCATGCCGAGTACTTCGAAGGCTGCGAAGGCATCTGGACGATCCCTTGCGATATCGCTCTTCCATGCGCGACGCAGAACGAGATCAACGAAGAATCCGCTAAGATCCTCGTTGCTAACGGCGTCAAAGCGATCGGCGAAGGCGCGAACATGCCGTCGACGCTCGAAGCGATCGAAGTGTTCTTGAACAACAAAGTGCTGTTCGGCCCGGCTAAAGCGGCTAACGCCGGCGGCGTAGCGACTTCCGCGCTCGAGATGGTACAGAACAGCATGCGTCTGTCTTGGACTTTCGAAGAAGTCGACGCGAAGCTGCACGAAATCATGAGAAACATCTACCGCAACAGCATGAGAGCGGCTAACGAGTACGGCTACCCGGGCAACTTGGTCGTCGGCGCGAACATCGCCGGCTTCATCAGAGTCGCGGACGCGATGCTGGCTCACGGCGTTATCTAAGTAGGCTGTTGGAACTCATTTATATCTTTAATGAACCAAAATGAGGATGGAGCAGGAATTACTTCTGCTCCGTCCTCATTTTGTTGTTTAGAATATAATTTCCGCGGCGCGAAAATTGAACCGGCAACGGTCAGACAGACCGTTAGAGCGTAAGGGCGCAGGAGATTGAACCCGCAACGTTCTCCCAGACCGCTAGAGCGTCGAGGCACCGGAGATTGAACCTGCAGTGTTCTCCCAGACCGCTAGAGCGGCGCCGCACCGGAAATCGAACCTGCAACGTTCTCGCAGACTGTTAGAGCGTCGCCGAGAGCAGATTTTCCCTATAGGCGTTTGAACCACTCGTACGCTTTCGCGCCCGAAATTTCGTGGCCGCGGTCGAACATGTCGATATCGAGATTCCCGGGTGCTCCGGCTGTCGCATACATCCGTTCCAATAACGGGTAAGAGGCTTTGACGGCTTCGATCGGGAAAATGTGATCCCGGATGCCTGATTCGAGAAGCAACGGCCTCGGCGCGATAAGGCCGAACAGGTCGGGCATCTCGGCAACCGCGGAAAGTCCGGGTACGTAGTTATCGACGCAGTGACGGATGGACATTATGCTGGCTTCGAACGTGTTGAAAAATCCGCTGACGACGGCTGCTCGCAGCCGTTGATCGATGGCGGCAGCATAAGCGGCGACAAGCCCTCCGCCGGAAATACCCATGCAGCCGATGCGATGACCGTCTACCTCGGGGAGGGATTGTAAATAATCGATGCAGCGGAGCGTTTCGTATACGCGGACGCCCGCCATCGTCTTGCCCATAGCGAGCAGGAGCGTCGAGATGCGGTGGCACGAGTTGTCTTGATCCGCATCCTCCTCCAGCTTGCGTTCTCCGAAACCGAGCAGCTCCGGCACGAGGGTGATATATCCCGCGCGGACGAGCGCAATCGCGAAGTTGTTGTGATAATCGGGGTTGTCCGCATCGGTTCCGTCCGGGTTGAGTCCGACCGGACTTTTGCTGCCTCCGGGTCCGTGACCGTGCAGGGCGATGACGGCGGGGCGAGGCGTTGCGTCTGCGCTGTTCGGCACGAGTAGGTAACAAGGCATTCGAAGACCGGCATACGTTCCGATTTCCACCCGATATCTGATGTAATCGCCGCAGTCCGCCGACTCTAACCTGACGGGCTCCAGCGCCGCGTTTTCATCCGGAAATCCACCCAGCAGTTGGACGAAACGATCGCGAAGCCGCAGCTGCCAACCTTGCATTTCTTCCATTGAGCTAGCCTTGAACGACATTTCAGGGCTGCCTTGCGCCAGCATATTCCGCAGAAAACCATCCGGGTTCCACATCGGTTTATCCTCCATGCACGAAGTAGATTCAACCTTAGATTAACGGAAAACCGGTACTCTTACAGCAACTTTTTGTCCCGATTCGGCGCCTGAATTACGATTTGCATGACCGTCGGCAGTTCGCTATAATGGATGGGAACGTATATTCTTATTTCGGTGGACGACTGCGGTTGGCGCGTTATTGCCCCTGCCGTCGCGAAAGGGGCTTTATTCGTTGGCCAACGAGAGCATCGTAATCAAGGGCGCCCGCGCCCATAATCTGAAAAATATCGACGTGACGATTCCGCGCGACAAGTTCGTCGTATTGACCGGACTTTCCGGTTCTGGCAAGTCGTCGCTTGCGTTCGATACGATCTACGCGGAAGGCCAGCGCAGATACGTGGAATCGCTGTCCGCTTACGCAAGGCAGTTCCTCGGGCAGATGGATAAGCCGGACGTCGACTCGATCGAAGGCTTGTCGCCGGCGATATCCATCGATCAGAAGACGACGAGCCGCAATCCGCGTTCTACCGTCGGAACGGTAACGGAGATTTACGACTATTTGCGTCTCATGTTCGCTCGCGTGGGCAAGCCGCACTGCCCAGAGCACGGCATCGAGATTACTTCGCAGACAGTCGAGCAGATGGTCGACCGGATCATGGAATATCCCGAGCGAACGCGGCTGCAGATTCTAGCCCCGATCGTTTCCGGGCGCAAGGGCGAGCACAGCAAGCTGCTACAGGACGTGCAGAAGCAAGGGTTCGTGCGGGTTCGCGTGAACGGCGAAATCCGCGACTTATCCGAGAAGATCGAGCTGGAGAAGAACAAGAAGCATTCGATCGAAGTCGTCGTCGACCGGATCGTCGTTAAGGAAGACGTCGCGACGCGGCTCGCGGATTCGCTGGAGACGGGACTGAAGCTGTCCGGCGGCCAGATTATCGTGGACATCATCGATAAGGAAGAGCTGATGTTCAACTCGAATTTGGCGTGCCCGGTGTGCGGCTTCTCGATCGACGAGCTTGCGCCGCGCATGTTCTCCTTCAACTCGCCGTTCGGCGCCTGCCCGACATGCGACGGCCTTGGCGCGAAGATGGTCGTCGATCCCGATCTGCTCGTGCCGGATCGCTCCAAGAGCATCGACGATGGAGCTTTTGAAGCTTGGGCAGGAAGCACGTCCAACTATTACCCGCAGTTTCTCGCGGCGGTATGCGCGCATTACGGCATCGATACCGACAAGCCGATCGAGGAGCTGAGCGATAAGCAGCTTAACCTCATTCTTTACGGAACCGGCGGAGAGAAGATCCGTTTCCGTTACGAGAACGAATTCGGGCATACGCGCGACGCGCTGGTGCCGTTCGAAGGCGTCATTCACAACCTGGAGCGTCGCTACAAGGAGACCGGCTCAGAAGGCATTCGCGAATTCATCGAAGCTTATATGAGCGCTCAGCCTTGCACGACCTGTAAGGGGCAACGCCTCAAGAAGGAGTCGCTCGCCGTCACGATCGGCGGTGAGAACATGGGTTACGTAACGGCGCTTTCGATCGGAGACGCGCAGCGGTTCTTCTCCAACTTGTCGCTGAACGAGAAGGAGAGGGCGATCGCCAACCTCATCCTGAAGGAGATCAACAACCGGCTGGGCTTCCTCGTGAACGTCGGTCTCGATTATTTGACGCTTTCCCGGGCGGCGGGCACGCTGTCGGGCGGCGAGGCGCAGCGCATTCGGTTGGCGACGCAGATTGGATCGAGCCTGATGGGCGTCCTGTACATTCTGGACGAACCGAGCATCGGCTTGCATCAGCGGGATAACGACCGTCTAATCCAGACGCTCGAGCACATGCGCGACCTCGGCAATACGCTCATCGTCGTCGAGCATGACGAGGATACGATGCTGGCCGCCGATTATATTATCGACATCGGTCCGGGCGCGGGCATTCATGGAGGCAAGGTCATCTCACAAGGGACGCCGCAGGAAGTGATGGCGGACGAGAAGTCGCTTACCGGCGCGTACTTGAGCGGCCGCAAATTCATCTCCGTGCCGCTGAAGCGCCGCAAGCCCAGCGGCAATTGGCTCGAGATCAAAGGCGCCAAAGAGAACAACCTGAAGAACCTTAACGTGAAGCTTCCGCTCGGCGTATTCACCGCCGTTACCGGAGTGTCAGGCTCCGGCAAGTCGACGCTCGTGAACGAGATTCTATATAAGACGCTCGCCCGCGATCTGAATAAGGCGAAGACGCGTCCGGGTTACTATAAGGAATTCCTAGGCATCGAGCACTTGGAGAAAGTCATCGATATCGACCAGTCGCCGATAGGCCGCACGCCGCGTTCGAATCCGGCCACCTACACCGGCGTGTTCGACGATATCCGCGACGTGTTCGCGATGACGAACGAGTCCAAGGTGCGCGGGTACAAGAAAGGTCGCTTTAGCTTTAACGTCAAAGGCGGCCGCTGCGAAGCGTGCAAAGGCGACGGCATCATCAAGATCGAGATGCACTTCCTGCCCGACGTCTACGTACCGTGCGAGGTGTGCAAGGGCAAACGGTATAATCGCGAGACGCTAGAAGTGAAGTATAAAGGCAAGAGCATCGCCGAAGTACTCGAGATGACGATCGAGGACGCGACGGAGTTCTTCGTGAACATCCCGCGCATCCATCGCAAAATGCAGACGTTAATGGACGTCGGGCTCGGCTATATGGATCTCGGGCAACCGGCGACGACGCTCTCGGGCGGCGAAGCCCAGCGCGTAAAGCTGGCGGCCGAGCTGTACAGACGCAGCACGGGCAAGACGCTCTACATCCTTGACGAGCCGACGACCGGCTTGCACGTCGACGACATCGACCGGCTGCTGCAAGTGCTGCATCGGCTTGTCGATTCGGGCGAGAGCGTGCTCGTCATCGAGCATAACTTGGACGTCATCAAGACCGCGGATTATTTGGTCGACCTCGGACCGGAAGGCGGCAGCGGCGGCGGCACGATCGTCGCCACGGGCACGCCGGAGGAAATCGTCAAGGTCGAGAAGTCGTACACCGGCCGCTATCTTGGGCCGATTCTCGAGCGCGACCGCGCCCGCACCGAAGCGGCGCTCGCGCAAGTTTAATCATCAGCATCATCCTCTTCAGGACGTTACTTAAGCAGATCCTGAAGGGGATTTTTTATGTGGAGGCGATGAGGGCATGCGATTGCCGGAACTTTTCCGTCAGACGATTAAGAGCGTTCACGGAGAACAGGGCGAGAATTGGCTGGAAGGCTTCGACAAACTGGTTCGTTATTGCGAGGAAAAGTGGGGACTGCGCATCGTTCGCTCCTACGAATTGACCTTTAATTACGTCGCTGCCGTGAGGTTGGACGACGGAACCGAAGCCGCGTTAAAGCTATGCGTTCCTAACAAGGAGAGCCGATCGGAAGAACAAGCTTTAAGATGGTACGACGGAAGGGGGGCGGTACGCGTCATCGCTTCCGAACCAGATCGAGGCATCCTGTTAATGGAGAGCGTGAAACCGGGGTATACGCTTCACACCATTCAAGACGACGAAGAAGCGATGCTCGCGGCGGCTCAAGTCATGAGACGTTTATGGAGACCGGCGCCTGCCGGGAACCATGCATTCCCGTCGGTGGCCGGCTGGACGGAAGGGCTTCAACGGCTCAGAAGCCGCTTCGATGGGGGGACGGGACCGTTGCCTGAGCGGATAGTCAAGCTGGCGGAGAACACCTTCGAAGAACTGCTCCGTACGGCGGGACAGCCGCTCTTGCTTCATGGCGACCTGCACCATGGCAACCTCCTAGCGGGTGAGCGGGAACCGTGGATCGCGATCGACCCTAAAGGAGTAATCGGAGAGGCGGAATACGAAGTTTGCGCGTTATTAACGAACAATCTACCAGCGGACAACCAGATCGACATTCTGCGTAATCGCGTGAGCGTGCTAGCTTCGGCATTGGACCTGGACCGAGCCCGGATTCTAAAGTGGGCCATGAGCTTCGGGGTGCTGTCCGCCTTCTGGTGCGTCGAGGACGGCGTCGGCGATCCGATGCCAGCGATAGCAAGGGCCGAACGGTTCGAGCGGCTGCTAAGGGAATCGTAGCCAACCATAAGGGGAGCGGGAGTTTTGAAATGGACGATTAGAGCAACGGGATGCTTCGCCATTGTTATCGCGGCGGTGCTGATTTCGGGATGCAATGAGAATAGAGCAAACGATCGGTTAGCTACGGAGGTGTCGAGTCCGCTGCCGAGTGAACCCGCTCTGCAAGGGGAACAGGAATCGGACATCGAGCTCTACTGGAAAGAATTCGCGCCGTTAATCGCTCAGAAGCAAAATTTGTATGGCCACTTTGAAGAGAAGCCGTATGAATATTACGTTGCCGGACTGCGCAACGAGGATCCGCTCATTCGATGGTATTGCCTTTATCGGTTGACGGACTATCCGGATTTATTGACAGAAGAACGTCTAGTAGAGATTAAAGCCATGCAAGACGATTCAGATTCGGACGTAGCCAGAGCCGCAAGCTTTGCGTATGGAGTACTCGGCGGCGGCTACGAAGGCGAAGCTTTCGTTAGGACGTCCGACTCTAAGGCGATTGCCTATTTCAAGTATCAAGAAGCGTACTACAACAATGGCGAAATCTATCTCGTGCGCGATGGACGTACCGTCATGATTTGGCAAGAGCCAAGCACTACCCGCCTAACGATCTCACCGAACGACCGGTTTTTATACATCGGTTACGGGGGGCGGATTTGGGAGACGGCGCGAGTGATGGATGTACAGGGCGAACATTGGATCGACCTTCCCGATATGATTAGGGGATTAGTCGATGTACAGGGCAGCGAATACGCCGGCAAGATCGATAAGGAGAAGATCGAAGGCGATTATCAGTGGATTCACTTTCAGGAATGGAGTCCGGATGGCAACAAGTTCTTATATTACTATCAGTTCATGGAAGGCCATTCGGTGTTTGAAGGATATGCAGTCATGGATGTCGCGACAAAGGCGATTACGAGAGTTCTCCCGAACCAAGATGGATATTCCTCCGGTCTACCGAACGATTTTAAATGGTGAATCCTTAATGAGACGAAAATAACCGCCAAGGATATCGTATCCTTGGCGGTTGAGCTTTCTATCCCTGCTTCGCGTGGTCATGCATGCCGGCGGTCGGCTTCATAAGCGTGATCAGCTGCTGCTGCAGCTTCAGGATGTTTTTCTGATTGTCGAGAATCTGCTGCTTCTGGGTTACTATCGCTTGAAGATCGTTCTTCGCGTCGTTCCATTGCTTGTCGCGGGAGTGCGAGTGGAACTTGTCCCAGCTCGCTCTCTTCTGATCGCGCAGCGCATGAATCGAATCCCGGGTTGCTTTCATTTGCTCGACGATGCCGCGCGCGTCCTTCTTAAGCGACTGGCGCTGCGATTCGGACAGCGTCTTGCGGGCTTCGCGGATGAGGTCGTGCTGTTCTTTCATCTGCGCGAACAATCCTTTTTGCTGATCCCGAATACTGTCCAATTGAACCTTCAACGCTTGAATGTCGGCGGGGTACGCCTTCCAATCCAGCGACGGTCTAGGTTTGTTCGCATCGTGCATCTCGCCGTCAGGCGCGAAGGCGGCAGCCGACAAAGGCGCCGACACGGTTAATAAAGCGACAATAAGAAGCGCGAGCAGTCTTTGGTTCACGTGAGGTTCCTCCCAATTGTTGGATTCCCCTCTAGTATGGTCAACAAATCCAATTCCAATCAGTCGGCGTCCTCATTGTCCTTGTCGTAAGCGATTAACGCGATCGCATGACCGGATTTCTCGGAAAGCTGCCGTTCGAATCGTTTAAGCTCGTTAAGTTCATCCTGAGATAAATCTGCGATACTATAACGATTATCGTCCAATGTCTGCCCCTCCTTGCGGTAAATGGTTGATAAGAGTAAATTTTGCGAAAGCCGCGAATAATATCCAAGCGATCTCGATGTGTGACAAAGTTGTTACGGGCGCTAATTCGGACTTGCAACCCGATCGCCCAAAAGATAACATAGATAAAGATGGGTTCAGTAGGCTAGATAAAGGAGGTCCCCACATGTTCCTTGCGGAAACGGAATCGACGAGCACATTTACGCCATTCGATGTGTTCATGATCATTTTCACGGTCCTTATTGCGGCAGGATTGATTCGACTGCTGATGCAGCGGCCTCGCAAAAACCTACTTGCGATCGGATTCGCGACAGTCTCGCTGCTTGTTTTCTTGGCTGCGGACTACAAGATGATCAGCGGTTGGTAACATCATACACATAAGCGAGAACAGACAAGCCGAGCGCACGCGCGCTGCGGTTTGTTTTTTTTATGTCAAAAAAAGCTTAAATTCGAGCTCAGACCAGTTCCGAACATTCTTCAATTATGGTAAAGTATACCTGTTTAATTGATAGAATAGGAGAGTGGCATGTTGAGCGGCAATCGAAAACGAATCTTACTAGCTGGCTTGGCCATCGTCGTCATGCTGACGACCGCAAGCGTCGTCGTTGCGGCCGGTACGGACGGGAACAAAGTTGCATTAGATGCAAAGGTTATCAACGGCGAAGTGTACGTGAAAGCCTCGTCGTTAGTAGCCGAGATAGGCGGTACCGGAGCTTACGACGCCAAAACGAAGAAATACGCTTACTCTCCTAACTCGGCCGTTCCCGATGTCATTAAGAAAGTATCGCCCTCCGTCGTCGCCATCATCGGCAAGCCGGACGACGAGTACGCGGACAATCGGTTTTCCCTTGCGCACGGCACGGGAGTCATCGTCAAGAAAGACGGATGGATCGTGACGAACGCTCACGTCGTTAAAGATATGAAGCAGATCGTCGTCGTAACCGCGGACGGCAAGGAATACGCAGGCACGAGTAAACAAATCGACGAGAAGAGCGATCTGGCGCTCGTTAAGATCAACAAAACGGGATTGAAGCCGGCCGTGTTCGCTCCGTCGCCGTTGAAGCTAGAGGTGGGCGAGACCGCGATCGCGATCGGCACGCCGGTATCGTTCTCCCTGCGGAACACCGCTACGGTCGGAATCATTAGCGGCATGAATCGCTCCGTCTCTTCCGATTACAACTTGATCCAGACGGATGCGGCCATCAATCCGGGCAACAGCGGCGGACCGCTTATCAATCTGAAGGGCGAAGTCATCGGAATTAACTCCATGAAGTTCGTCGATGTCGACATCGACAGCATCGGATTCGCGATTCCGGCGGATACCGTCCAATACGTGCTGAACCATTTTTACAAATACGGCAAAGTAAAGCGCGCATCGCTCGGTCTAGGACTCGAAGAGAGTTGGTCGGCGGTAGTCGGATTGCCGTCCGAGGAACCGATGACGGTCGTGTCGGTACCGTCGGCGAACGCGACCAAGGCTGGCTTTAAGGTCGGGGATCAGATTTTTGCCGTGAACGATAAAGAAGTATACTCGCAAGTCGAACTGACAGAGCTCCTCAAGGCGCATTTGCCTGGCGATACCGTCCGGGTTACCGTGTTATCCGACGGAGACTTGGTCACCTACAAGCTCGTGTTATCCGAAGGGTAAGCGTCGCGCTTCACGTTCTCCTAACATTCGTTCCATATTCGAGAGGAGCATTCATTCATGATTCACGCATGGCGTATGAAGAATCCGTTGGCTATTCTGCTAGCCGTTGTCCTTCTGCTCGTCGCTGCTCTGCCGGCAGCCGCCGCGGAGACGACGAAGCAAGTGGAAGTTCGCGTGAAGGTTGGCAGCAGCTCCATGAGCGTTAACGGAGAGAAGGTTAAGATTCAGCCTCCGTTCAACTCCGGGAAGATTGCGATGGTTCCGCTAAGCGTCTTTACGAACGCCAAAGGTTTCGGAGCAACGGTTAAGCCGGTTAACAAAAACATTCAGCTCGCTTATCTAAAACACAAGGTTACGCTGACGAAGAATAGCAAAGCCGCTACGTTCGACGGCAAGAAGGCGACGCTTCCTGCTGCGCCGGTCGACAAGTCGGGCGTGACGATGGTGCCGGTCGAGGCGATCGCCAAAGCGCTTGGCATCAAGCTGACGACGGACGCCAAGACCAAGGAGCTCGTGCTCAAGGGAACCGGCGCTGCCCCGGCGGCTGCGGCATCCGGCAACAGCATCGATTCGGACGCCGGCAAGAGCAAGATCGGAGACAGCTATTATAAGTGGTCCATGAACTATCCGACGGGACTCATTCAAGATACGCAGTCGGAGAATGGCGATTCGATCGTTTTCCGCGACGTTAAGAAAGAGTACTATTTGGGTATTTTCGTCACGGAAGCGACTGAGCCGTTGTCGGTTAATGAGACGAGGAATCGTCTGTACGAGTACTTGAAGAGAGACGAGACGATCGTAGATAAGCGTACCGTAAACAACCCCGACGGAACATCAAGCTACGAGAAAATAGTCACGAAAGATAAGTCGGGATTTTTCTACGAACAGCGCGGCATACAGGCGAATAATCAATTATACGTAGTCGTATTCGGCAAGAAGGTTTCCAGTATCGCCGATCTAAGCAAGGAGACCGGTATTTTGGACAGTTTCAAGACGACGTTCAATATCTTCGATAAAACGTTGAAGGATTTGTCCAAGATTATCGGTGGATTTAAGGCGATGAGTTACGAAGACTATGGGCTAACTTTGCAGTTGCCGAAAGATTGGGCTTTGGATAAGGAAGTTTCCTATCCTTATTACTCTTATAAAGAATCGTATTTATGGTTTGACGTGACTTCGACAGTTGCGGGGGAAACATTGGACGCATGGATCGATCGCAAGATGAAGCGATTTACCGACGCGTTCAGTCCGCAGTACGGCAAAATCGTAGAACGTCTGGATGTTACCTGGAACGGAATTCCCGCAAAAGCGGTTAAAATTAGCTATTCCTACGATACGGAAACATGGTGGGAAGAATACGAGGTTTTCGCCGTTAACGGTTCTTATAGGTACTACACGGAATTCGGCTACACGGATGAGCTCAAATACAACAAAGGAATTACCTTCGAACAGCTGATGAAGACAATGAAAGTCGACTTCAAGGCCGTCGAAAATAATTTCGGGGAAATTCCGGATGAATACGATACGATGGATCGCGTGGCGACTTCCGTTAAAACAAACAATACGTACGAATATAGCGTGACGATTCCGGACCACTGGAGAATCCAATCGGAGCAAAATAAACCTGATCGTTTTGAGTTTACGTTTGGTGGCGGCGGCTTTGCCGTGAGCGTCCATGAGAACGAATACGACGTTCAAGGCGCGATACGAGTAATTGACTCAAACTTGCGCGACAATGCTCAAAAAGATAGCAAGTTCAAAGTCATCGAATCGACACCTACGACTTTCGCGGGCCAACCTGCGCAGAAATTCGTGTATGAGAATGCGAATGTTTCGGACGAAAATACCCCGTATCGCGTCATCAGCTACGTGTTCGGATACAGAGGCGACCTTTATTTCGTAGAAGGTTCCTATTTCCTTGCCAACGGTTCGGAGTTCGTCATCAAGCAATTGGAAGCTGCGCTTGCATCATTCAAATTCAATTCATAATCGTGTACATGAAGACTGCCGAGAGAGCGGATCATTCCGCGTCTTCGGCAGTCTTCGTGCTTTCAAGAGCTTCCATAGCTCGCGCGTGCCGACTTTGTTATACTATGGGGTAGTACACCGTCGCCGCGGAGCGACTTGGAGGGTAAAGACCATTATGATAGACAAAGCCGCCATGCGGCGTGAAGATATCGAACTGCTCGCGCCTGCCGGAGATTGGGAGTGCATGCGGGCAGCGATCGCGAACGGCGCCAATGCGATTTTCTTCGGCGTCGAGAAGTTTAACGCGAGAGCTCGGGCGCACAATTTCCAGACGAACGAGCTGCCGGAGATCATGAAGTTTCTGCATAAATACGGCGTACAAGGATTTCTGACGTTCAACATTCTCGTATTCGAAGACGAACTGCCGGAAGCGCGGAAGCTGATCGAGGCATGCATCGATGCGGGCGTCGACGCCGTAATCGTGCAGGATCTCGGACTCGTGAAGATGATCCGCGAGATTTCGCCGGACTTCCCGATTCACGGCTCGACGCAGATGACGATCACTTCTCCGGAGGCGGTAGAGTTCATCAAGCCTTGGAATTTGGAGCGGGTCGTATTAGGGCGCGAGAATAACCTGAAGCAAATCCAGCAGATCGGCGTACAAGCGAAGCTGCCGATGGAAGTGTTCGTGCACGGCGCATTGTGCGTATCCTACTCCGGACAATGCCTGACGTCCGAGATGTGGGGCGGTCGTTCGGCGAACCGAGGCGAATGCGCGCAAGCGTGCCGTCTGCCGTACGATCTGATGGTCGACGGCGTGCATCAGCCGATGGGCGATATCGCGTATTTGCTGTCGCCGAAAGACCTTGCGGCCATCGATATCGTGCCGGAGCTGATCGAAGCGGGAGTCACCTCGTTCAAGATCGAAGGACGTCTCAAGAGTCCCGAGTACGTCGCGAACGTCGTCAGCAAGTACAATAAGGAAATCGATAAGTACTTCGAAGACGACGAATCCGGTCCTTCGAAGGAAGAGGTGCGGGAGCTGCAGCAAAGCTTCTCGCGCGGGTTCACGCACGGGTTCCTGGAAGGGACGAACAACAAGCAGTTAGTCGAAGGGACGTTCCCGAAGAGCCGCGGCGTCTACTTGGGCAAAGTCGAACGTATACTGCGAGACGGCGTCGTATGCCGGTTGGAGGCGCCGCTGAAGCGCGGGGACGGCATCGTGTTCGACGCCGGAGATCCGACGAAGAAGGAAGAAGGCGGACGCGTATACGACGTGCGCAAGGGCGGCTTGAAGTTGGAAAGCGAAGCGCCGGAAGGCGAGTTGATCGAGATTATCCCGGGACGCAACGACATCGACTTGAACCGGGTGCACGTCGGCGATCGGATCTGGAAGACGAGCGATCCGGCGCTCGATCGCAGGCTTCGCAGCACGTTCGAGACGGAGAAGCCGCTTCGCACGTTGCCGGTCGCGGTATCGGTTTTCGGGCAGGAAGGCGTTCCGTTGCGCACGATATGGACCGACGTTCGCCTGGGCACGACCGTGGCGATCGAATCCGCCATGCCGCTCGAACGGGCGGAGAAGCGTCCGCTCGGCTATGAGGTGCTGGGCGAGCAGCTTGGCCGTCTTGGCGGAACGATCTATCACTTGGATCAACTGGAAGTAGGCTTGAAAGGCGACGTTATCGTTCCGAAGAGCGAGTTGAACCGCATTCGCCGCGAGGCTGCGGAACAGCTGGAGCTGCTGCGCGAGCAACCGCCGAAGTATATCAAGAACCAAGTGGACGAATACGCTGATGCGCATGAAGAAGCGGAGCCCGTAGCGGTCGGTACGGCTGCGCTTACGGCGCTCTGCCGGACGCTCGAGCAAGTGGAGGCCGTCGTAGACACGGACGTATCGCTTATCTACGCGGACTTCGAATTCATTAAGCAGTTCCCTGAGGCGATCAAGCTGTGCCGCGAGAAGGGCAAGCGCATCGCGCTCGTCACGCCGCGCATTCATATGCCGGGCGAGAACGGCTACCACCGCAACATTCTGAAGCTGCAGCCGGATGCCGTGCTCGTCCGCAACACCGGCGCGCTCTATTTCTATTTGAAAGAACGCATGGAAAAGCCGGATGCCGCGCATCCGATGTTAATCGGCGACTTCTCGCTCAACGTGGCGAACCATAAGACGGTCGATCTTTTCCGCGAAGCGGGCTGCGAATGGGTAACTCCTTCGTACGACCTGAACATCCAGCAGATGGTCGACATGCTGCGCAAAGCCGATACGTCCCATCTGGAGATCGTGATCCACCAGCATATGCCGATGTTCCATACGGAGCATTGCGTCTACTGCACGTTCATGAGCGAAGGGACGAACTATACGAACTGCGGCCGGCCATGCGAAGAGAAACGGGCTTCGCTGCAGGACCGCATCGGCATGTCCCATCCCGTCCGCGTCGACGAGGGTTGCCGGAATACGGTATACAATGCGGTAGAGCAGTCCGGAGCCGAATACCTCAGCACGTTCATGGAGCTGGGCGTTCGCTCGTACCGGGTGGAGTTCCTCGAGGAGAACGCCGATAAAGTACGCGAGGTGCTTTCCTTGTACCGCGCCGCGCTCGACGGCCGGATCGGCGGAGGCGAAGTATGGCGCAAGCTGAAGGCCACGAACCAGCTCGGCGTTACGCGGGGGCAATTGGTCAAGTAAGGAAGGATTTGCCTCAGGCTGTGTTCATGCAGCTTGAAGCTCTACATAGGGGGATGAGCAGCCGTCATGAAGATTCGCAAAGCGATTATACCGGCAGCCGGTCTTGGGACCAGGTTCCTGCCGGCGACGAAAGCGATGCCGAAAGAGATGCTCCCCGTTATCGATAAGCCGGGCATTCAGTACATCGTCGAAGAAGCCGTAGCGTCCGGAATCGAAGACATTCTCATCGTCACGGGCAAAGGGAAACGCGCGATCGAAGACCACTTCGACAGCTCCTACGAGCTTGAGCAGAATCTGCGCGAGAAAGGGAAGTTCGACCTGCTCTCCGAAGTGCAGAAAGCTTCCGAGTTGACGGACATCCACTACATCCGGCAGAAGGAAGCCCGCGGGCTCGGCCATGCCATCTGGTGCGCGCGCAAGTTCATCGGCAATGAGCCGTTCGCGGTATTGCTCGGGGACGATATCATTCAGACGGAGGGAACGCCCTGCCTGAAACAGATGATAGACGTGTACGATCGCGTTCAAGGGTCGGTGCTGGCCGTGCAGAAGGTACCGGATAACGAAGTGTCGCGATATGGCATCGTCGATCCCGATCCGGCCGGCGGCGACGGGGACCGGATCATTAAAGTGCGCGGCGTAGTCGAGAAACCTGCGTTCGAGCGTGCGCCTTCCAACGTAGCGATTATCGGCCGATATATCCTCACGCCCGCCATATTCGATATTTTAGAGACTCAGGACGTAGGCGCCGGCGGAGAAATTCAGCTGACTGACGCGATTTTCCGGTTGATGCAGGATGAGTCGGTATATGCCTATAAGTTCCATGGAGCACGCTACGACACCGGCGAGAAGCTCGGTTACCTGAAGACGATCATCGATTTCGCTTTGGAGCGCCCGGATCTGAAGGATGAAATCCGCAGCTATATGCTAAGCAAGCTCAAGGACTCCTAACAATGGATATGCCCGCATGCCAAATGCGGGCATTTTTGTCTATATCCTCTCATTTACGCCTGCCGCATGCACCTCGTATGATAGCGGGAGAATCGATCTATCAGGGGGATGCGTCAACTATTTCGGGACGAATTTGGTTTGCCATGCTCGCTATCGTTACTCTCGTATTTTCTCGCGGGATGGTTGTGGTTTCGGATGCGGAGTCTGCCACGGAATCCGGGGTGCCGGATCAGACTCATTATGACGTCGTCCTCATCGGATCGGAGATCGAAGGCATTTATCTAGCGCAAGCGGCCATGGAGGAAGGACTGTCCGTCTGTATTCTCGATCCGAGAGACCAGCCGGGAGGCCAGTTGATTCAAGGCGAGATGCTGTTCCTGGACGAACCGGTGAACGATGCCGGACGTTCGCTTCTGCAAGGCCGAGTGAAGGAGCTGTTCGATCGGTATAAGCAAGGCGATATTCGCAAACCGGCCGAGTTCAAGCGTTACTATGATGCCCTGATCGAAGGAATTCCTATCGAATCCGGTGTAGCCATTCAAGCGGTCGAGATCGTTCAAGCTCCGTCAGGTTCCCGCCGTTCTGTCGGAACGATTACGTACTCGACGAAGGAGGGCGAGATGAAGCGGATTACGGCGTCCTACTACGTAGAAAATACCGATCATGCCGCGTTGACAAGCCGACTGGGCTTGAAGCGCATCCCTGGAATCGAGACGATTTTCGGCGGCGGTCAGAAGGAATATATGGCGGCGACGTTCATGATGAACTTCCGGAACGTCGATTGGGATCGGTTTCGCCGAGAGGTCATGAATTTGCCGGTGTCGGAACGCGAACGCAAGTACGGATCCGGCACGACGGTAACGCCCTTGGCCACATGGGGGTTCGGCCATGTAGGTCGCAGCTATACGCCAAGCTCGGAAGAGTGGATGCTGCGGGGACTTAATATCGTGAATCAGAGGGATGGAGAGGCTGCCATTAACGCCTTGCTCGCCTACGACGTCGATCCGACGGACCCCGCGAGCGTGCAGAAGGCGATCGATGAAGGCAAGCGGGAGACGCAGCGCGTATTGCTCCATTTCCGTCAGACGCTCCCTGGTTGGGAGCAGGCCGAAATGAACGGCTATCCGAGTTACTTGTATGTCCGGGACTGCGATCGCTACGAGACGGAATACGTCATGCAAGGCACGGACCTGATGAGGGGCGCGATGTTCCGGGATAACGTGAGCATTGCGGGGTACGCCATCGACCTTCAAGGCACGAAGCTGCGGAGATGGGGGATGCATAAAGGCAAGCCCGATCAATACGGCATGCCGCTGCGCTCCTTCTTGTCCAAAGGATACGACAACGTCGTAGTCGCCGGAAAGGCAGTCGGGGCGTCCGCCGTCGCTTACGGAAGCGCGCGGATTCAACCGAACACCGCGCTGGCGGCCGAAGTGATCGGTGTTATGCTCGGGAAGCTCGGCGGAGAGCGCAAGCTCATCGACTTGAGCGAGGAGCAGATCGCGAGCTTGCAGCAATACGTCGAGCTGAAGCGCGGCATTGCGCTGACCGACATTCAGGGGGCGAACAAGGTGGTCGGGTTTACGGCTTGGCAGGAGCGCCAGTTCAATGAAAGTCTGCTTGCGGGATAGTCGAGAAAAAACGGGTGGCGTTCGCTTGGAACGTCATCCTTTTTCCTGTAAACTAGAGGGTAACATATGTTCTTATTTTTGGAGGCACCATGGCGCATTCTTTCTATACCCATTGGAGGCACGTATTTAAGCTCGATCCCGAGCGGGAGATTAGCGACGAAGCCCTGGATCGTATTTGCCTCTCGGGCACCGACGCGATCCTCGTAGGCGGATCGAGCGGCGTGACGTACGACAATACGGTCGACTTGCTGGCCCGCATCCGCAGATACGAGGTGCCCTGCGCGATGGAGCTGTCCGACGCCGCTTGCGGCGTGCCCGGCTTCGACGGGTACTTCATTCCGAGCGTGCTGAACGCCGGAAGTACCGAGTGGCTCATCGGGCACCATGCCGCGGCGTTAGGCGATTTCGGGCATCTGCTTCCGTGGGACCATGTCGTCGGAGAAGCGTACTTGGTGCTGAATCCCGATTCGACGGTAGCCCAGGTAACGGGCGCGAATGCCGCGTTGACGGCATCGGAGGCGATCGCTTATGCGCAAGTCGCGGACAGGTTGTGGAACGTTCCGGTGCTGTACTTGGAGTATAGCGGCACGTTCGGCGACATGGCTCTCGTCAGGCGCGTGAAGGATGGCCTGCGGCAAGCGCACCTGATCTACGGCGGGGGCATCGACTCGCCCGAACGCGCGCGCCTTGCGGCCGAAGTCGCTCATACCGTCGTCGTCGGCAATATCATCTACTCGAATCTCGACGCCGCGCTGGCCACCGTGCCCGCGGTGAACGAAACGATAAAGGAGCGGCACCATGTTTTTTGAACGAGAACCATCGAACGAACTGGATATCGAAGCGGCGATCGCCAAGCTTAATCCGAAGCAGCGGGAAGCGGCGGTTACGACGCAAGGCCCGCTGCTGATTATGGCCGGAGCGGGAAGCGGCAAGACTCGCGTGCTCACTCACCGCATCGCCTATTTAATCTCGAAGCGCATCGCCGCGCCATGGAGCATTCTAGCCATTACGTTTACGAACAAAGCGGCTCGCGAGATGCAAGAGCGGGTGTCCAAGCTCGTCGGTCCGACCGGCAAAGATATCTGGGTCAGCACGTTCCACTCCATGTGCGTTCGCATTCTTCGCAAAGACATCGAAAGAATCGGATTCAGCTCTAATTTCAGTATTTTAGATTCCACCGATCAATTGTCCGTCATCCGCAACATCATGAAAGACAACAATATCGACGTGAAGAAAATCGAACCGAAGTCGGTCCAGGCGGCGATCAGCGGCGCGAAGAATGAACTGATCGCCCCCGACAAGTACGAGGAGACGGCGGGGGATTACTTTCAGAAAATCGCCGCTAAAGTGTATACCCAGTATCAGAAGCGCTTGAAGGCGAACAACTCCGTCGACTTCGACGACTTGATCATGCTGACGATTCAGCTGTTCAAGGACGTGCCGGAAGTGCTCGATTTCTACCAGAATAAATTCCGTTACATTCACGTGGACGAGTATCAAGATACGAACCGCGCGCAATACATGCTGTGCAAGATGCTCGCTTCCAAGCATCATAACCTGTGCGTCGTCGGGGACAGCGACCAATCGATCTACCGGTGGCGCGGCGCGGACATTACGAACATCCTGAACTTCGAGAAGGATTATCCGGAATCGACGACGATTCTGCTCGAGCAGAATTACCGTTCGACGTCCAACATTCTCGACGCGGCGAACTCCGTGATCAAGAATAACCTGGGTCGCCGGGCCAAGAATTTGTGGACCGACCAGCAGGGCGGGGACCTCATCACGGTGTATCAAGGCGACTCGGAGCATGAGGAAGGGTACTTCGTAGCCGGCGAAATCCGCAAAAACCGCCAGAGCGGACGGCGACACGACGATCACGCCATCTTGTATCGGACGAACGCGCAGTCGCGGGTCATCGAGGAAATTCTGATCAAATCGGAGATTCCGTACCAGATCGTCGGCGGCATCAAGTTCTACGACCGCAAGGAGATCAAGGACATTCTCGCGTACTTGCGACTGATCTCCAACCCGGACGACGACATCAGCTTGCTTCGGATCATCAACGAGCCGAAGCGCGGTCTCGGCGACACGACGATGGGCAAAGTGCAGGCGGAGGCGCAGCAACGCGGGGTCTCGATCTTCCGTCTGTTGAACGAAGGGGACGGGCTGCTCGGAGACGGCTTGTACCATCTCGACGTTCAGACCCGCGCTAAGGTGGCGCTTGGCGAGTTCCGGGACCTGATGCGCAATTTGACCTCGATGGTGGAATATTTGTCCGTTACCGAGTTAACCGAGAAAATGCTCGAGCTGACCGATTACCGCGCCGAGTTCATTCGGGAGAACTCCCTGGAATCGAAGTCGCGTCTCGAGAATATCGAGGAGTTCCTGTCCGTCACCCAAGAGTTCGAGAAGCGGGGCGAGGACAAGTCGCTCGTGGCATTCTTGACGGATCTCGCGCTCATCGCGGATATCGATTCGATGAACAACGACGACGAGGAGGATGACGGAGACGCCGTCATCTTGATGACGATGCATAGCGCGAAAGGACTCGAGTTCCCGGTCGTGTTCATCATCGGCATGGAGGAGGGCGTATTCCCGGGCAACCGGGCGTTCCTCGACAACGAGGAGATGGAGGAAGAACGCCGGCTTGCTTACGTAGGCATTACCCGCGCGGAGAAGAAGCTGTATCTGACGTGCGCGCGCAGTCGTTTGCTGTACGGGCGCACGAACAGCAACGCGCCGTCCCGGTTCCTTGAGGAAATTCCGAATCAACTGAAGGAAGTGTCTGGTCCCGCAGGAGGACGTGCGGGCGGCTCTTATGGCGGCTTCGCATCGCGCCTTGGGGGCGGCGGCAGTTCGTACGGCGGAGGCGGGTTCGGTTCGCGCGGCAGCTCGGTCGGCGGCGGGGGCAATGTTTCATCGTCCGGTACCGCCGGCTTTGGTTCCCGCCCAGGCTTCGGAGCTTCTGCAAGCGCAGGTGCTGCTCGTCCGGCAACGGTGACCTCGTCTACGCCGGCGGCTGCTAAGCCGTCCGGGGAAGGGCTCGGCGGCGTCGTCGCGGGAGATAAGGTTCAGCACGCGAAGTGGGGTATCGGCACGGTCGTCGCGGTTAAGGGAACGGGCAACGACATGGAATTGCAGATCGCGTTCCCGGCGCCCGTCGGCGTTAAGCGTCTCTTGGCCGCGTTCGCGCCGGTTACGAAAGTATAGCGATTATCTATTGTAGAAGAGAGGTTGACGGCGAATGGCTTTAACGGAACCGACCGCAAGGATGCGCGAGCTCGTCGATGAGCTGAATGCGCACGGTCATCGCTACTACACCGAAGATCAACCGACGATCAGCGATAAAGAGTACGATGCGTTGTATGACGAACTCGTCGCGTTAGAGCAATCGACGGGCACGGTGTTGCCGGATTCTCCGACGCGGCGAGTCGGCGGCGAGCTGCTCAAAGGCTTCGAGCCGCATCGCCACCTGGCTCGGCTTTGGAGCTTGGACAAAGCCCAGAATACCGAAGATTTGCTGGCGTGGGCCGCACGGGCTACTCGTCTGATTCAAGATTACAACGCGAAGAATCCGGACCAACCGCTTCCGGCACCGGAGTATGTCGTGGAGCTGAAGTTCGACGGACTGTCGCTTAACCTGACGTACTCGGGCGGCGAGCTGACGCAAGCGGCTACGCGCGGCAACGGGGAAGTGGGCGAAGGCATCCTCCCGCAGTCGAAGACGATCCGTACGGTGCCGCTGACGATCGGATTCGAAGGCGGCCCGATCGAGGTGCAAGGCGAAGGCTTCATGCGTCTTTCCGTGCTCGAAGAGTACAATAAGACGGCTGCCGAGCCGTTGAAGAACGCGCGCAACGGCGCCGCTGGTGCGCTGCGCAACCAGGATCCGAAGCTCACTGCGGCTCGCCGACTCGATGCGTTCTTCTATAACGTAGGCTACGCCGAAGGCGTCTCCTTCGAGAATCATCGCGAGATGATCGCTTTCCTGCGCGACAACAAATTCCCGGTGAATCCGTACTCCGCTTATTGCGCTACGATGGAAGAGGTTATCGCCGAGCTGGAGCGGGTGGTTGCCCGCCGCGACCAGTTGGACTATCTGATTGACGGAGCGGTCATCAAGCTGACGGACATGCGCACGAGACAGGTGCTCGGATATACCGATAAGTTCCCGCGCTGGGCGGTCGCCTTCAAATTCGAGGCCGAAGAGACGACGACGGTGCTCGAATCCGTCTCCTGGGAAGTCGGCCGTACGGGCAAGATTACGCCGCTCGCCCGCGTGGAAGCCGTAGAGCTTGCCGGCGTTACGGTACAGAACTGTACGCTGAACAATATCGGCGATATCGAGCGCAAGAACCTGATGCATGCGCTCGGCACTCGCGTGTTCATTCGCCGGTCGAACGACGTCATTCCGGAAATCCTCGGCAAAGCCGACGACGAAGCGGGGCAGACGATCGAGGTGCCGACGACCTGCCCGGGCTGCGGTTCTCCGCTCGAGATGCGCGGCGCGCATCTGTTCTGCAACAACCGCCTCGGCTGCAAGCCGCAGACGATCGGGCGCATCACGCACTTCGCTTCGCGAGACTGCATGGATATCGAGACGTTCAGTGGCAAAACCGCGGAACAGCTTTACGAGGAACTGGAAGTACGCGATCCGGCGGACTTGTACTCGCTCTCGATGGACGATCTCGTGAAGCTGCAACGGTTCGGCGAGAAGAAAGCCGCGAATTTGCTTGCGGCGCTCGAGAAGTCGAAGTCGCGCGAGCTTAGCCAGTTCCTGAACGCCCTCGGAATCCCGAACACGGGCAAAGCGACGGCTAAGATGCTCGCGGATCACTACGGCGACTTGGATCGCTTGATGGCGGCGGATGCCGAAGAATTGCAAGGGTTGCCCGACGTTGGCGGCATCGTCGCGGAGAGCATCTTCACGTTCTTCCGCGATCCGATCATGCTGAAGAGCATTGCCCGCATGCGGGCGGCCGGCGTCAAAGCGGAAGCGTCCCGCCCGGCCGCGGCTGCGGATGCGAGCCATCCGCTGTTCGGGAAAACCGTCGTACTGACAGGTACCCTCAGCGTCATGACGCGAGACGAGGCGGCGAAGAAGCTGGAGGCGCTAGGAGCCAAAGTGTCCGGCAGCGTGTCCAAGAAGACCGACCTCGTTATCGCGGGCGAAAGCGCGGGCAGCAAGCTGACCAAAGCCCGCGAGCTTGGCGTCGAGGTGCTCGAGGACGAGCAAGAGCTGCTGAAGCTGCTTGGGGAAGCTTAACCCTCGATAGGTGTATACCAACCTCTCTCCGAAGCGATCGGAGGGAGGTTTTTTGCGTCGAGGCCATTCTTGTTTTCCATCCTGTTGCAACCATTCTCCATTCCAGTCGTCTAATCGATCAACAATCGATAACGGAGGCATATTCATGAGAAGATTGGCATTCGTTCGGCTCGTAGCCCTCGCTCTACTGGCGGCAAGCGTGGCGGGTTGCAAGGATAACGGGGCGACGCGGCCGACACCAAGCGTTCTCGAGACTTCGTTACCATCTCCTTCGCCGGCGGAATCGACCGCGATTTCTGCGGCGATCACGAAAGCGAACGTCCGCGACCGGTTGGCGATGGACATGACTCCCGAGCAAGTGAAGCAAGCGTTCGGCGACGATTACGAATCGCGGCAGTCTTCGCTGTATTGGGGGATGCAATGGGTAGACACGGAGCGGTGGGAGTACGCCTATCCGGCTTCCGGAGCGCGACTATTGCTGGAGTGGTCGGGAGATGGGCGGATGTTGTACGCGGTTCTATACGGCAAAGACGCATCGGGCAGAACGGAGACTTACGTACCCGCGATGGGGGCGCTGAAGGCATCGGGCTCTGAGGATAACCCTTATGCGGCTGAAGTCGCGGTTGACCCGAATAAGAACGTCCATGTCGCTTTACCAACGCTCGGTTATGACATGATCGGAGGCTCGGTACAACGAGTCTCGTATTTAGCCCGGGTAGACCGGCCGCTGCATGTGATCGCGATGAACGCCACGTTCGCGGAGGTGGACGACGACGGAGTGCGTTCTTGGATACCGGCTTGGCAGTTGACCTCCGAAGCGGCACGGGCGAAGCGGATCGATCCGATGCGGCTAAAAGCCGTCAACGATGCGCAAGCGCTATGGGCTCCTATGGAAGGGAGCGAGGCATCGGCCTCCGTCCATGCGGGGGATACGTTATTCGCGCTGCAGCAATTCGACGACTGGTACGGGGTTGCGGTACCGCCTTCGGATGGCCGTCGCGGAATCGAGTTGGCTTGGGTTCCGAAAAAGGATGTGCAGCCTTCGCAAGAGTGGGCGGGGTTGTACGCGGAAACCGGCGCGGACGACGCCGATACGATCGCCGCGGTCGTCCGATCCGAACTTGGGGTCGGCGCGTCGCGCGAGCGGATTGAACGCATTTTCGGAAAGCCGGCTTACGAGGAATCATCGAACAACGTGGAGATGCCCGGGAAGCTTCGGACGTTGACCGTCTCCCGCTATGAAAGCGACACTTCCCAACTGGCGATTACGTGGGAGGAGAGCGGCGCTTTGCTTAGATACGCTTTTCATGACCGGGCGAATACGATGGATTTCGGCATTTCATCGATGTTCGGGGCCGACAGTCCGACGGTGCTTCGACCCGAGACGGAATCGGCTTACAAGCCGCTTTTCGCTCAGTCGGCACCGCTGGCGTTCGAGTGGCGGACGCGCACGGAGCTGCCGTTCAACTTTCTCGTCGGGGAAGCCGGAGGCAACTTGATCGTGGCCGGGGAAGACGGGGGGTTCAGCGGCATGCACGAAACGTCGCATTTGTACGGCATCGATCGCAAGTCGGGAGCAATCGTCTGGAAACACGATTTCGGTCATGACAGACAGTTGTACGCGTTGTCCGAAGATGGACGGTTCATCGCGTTCATCGACAAAATCGAGAGCAAAGTCGAGGAATCCGCTTACGATCTATTCGTTCTGAATACGGCAACGGGCAAGAAACTGTGGAACAAATCTTTCAAAGTAAAAGGCGCGATAAGCGTTGGGACGTTCGTATCTTCCGGTTCCGTAACGGCACTGTCCTACACGACGACCGAGGGCGACAAGAATACGACTCGCATGGAAGCGCGCAAGATCGCTAACGGCAGCCTGATCTGGAGCCGAACGATCGAGGGAGAAGGAGAATTGCTGCCGCAAGATCCGGCGAAGCGGGTATTCGTCCTGCAGACGGGAACCCGACTTATCGTGGACGGTAAGCTAACCGCGTTAGATCCGAAGTCCGGGACGACGAGGTGGGAACTGCCGGAGAGGCTCGGTATTGGCGAGGCTCCGTACGGCTTCACGGAAGATACGCGATTCCCGTTCTCGAAGTCGCCGGGGTATTGGATGAGAGGAGCGGACGATCTGGCTTTGGCGGACCCGGCTACGGGTAAGACGCGGCTCACGCTGCCGCCGCTGATCGATTCCGAAGTTCATTATGAAAGCATCGGCGAACGATACCTCTTCCGGCAGAAATCAAACGACGGGGAGCGATTATACGACAGCAAGGATATCACTTCGTCGTTAATCGATATGCGCTCGGGCGCAACGCTGTGGAACGTAAAGGGGAGAGCGGACGGCGGTTTGATCGACGGCGACGTGCTGTATTATAAGCTGGAAGGCAAACCGCGCGCGGTGAAGCTCGCGAACGGCGCGCCGATCTGGGAATCGGACTTCGTGGCGCACGGCAAACTAACCGTATACGAAAACCGACTGCTCGTAGAGGGGATTCCCGACGTTTATGCGCTTAATGCCTCGACGGGAGAGGTGCTCCATCGGTATCGCGACATTCGAATCGAGTATTACGATATTACGCCTAGCGATCAGATGTACGGGACGATCACGGTGCTCGACGGAAGCTTATACATCGGTTCTTCGAACGGCTTTTTCGGAAAGGTGAACAAGAACGCCTTTGACGGACGCAGCTAGAGAGCGGGTAATGTCGCGAAAAATAAAGGGTTGGGCATCGGCGGATGCCCAACCCTTCATGTATGCGGTCAATCGATTATGCGGCATTGACTTTCCTGCGGGCGAGATACTGTTTGTACTGAAAGTAAACCGTGCACCCGATGCAGTATCCGAGCAGGGCGGCTCCCGCGGCGCCTAGCAGCATGAGGGAGACGACGATGCCCGCGACTTGCCAGCCGACGGCGAACAGAATAAGCGATAGCGTTAGAAACAAGATCGCGAGCGTGTTATTGAAGCGCTGAAGGACGACGGCTTGGGTCTCGAACGCGCCTTTGACCGGGAACAGCCGTTTGGCGATCGCGACGAATGGATTAAGACGCCCTTCCGTTAGTAGACCGACGATCTGTATGACCCATAGAGCGGCGATAAACCAGGGCTGTTGCAGAGCCAAGCCGATAATAACGAAAGTCACGATACCTGTCTGATTGGCTTTAACATAACGAAGCGGAATCTCCTTCATGTTGGGCCCTCCTTATTCCGAGTTGATTACTATGATTTATTGTAATCTTGTACATCGAGATTATCAATATGAATATGGGTCGTTAGCTGTATTAAATTTCCGTTATAAAAAGGGTTGCAATATGCTTTTCGTTCGTGATATATTATTCAAGTCGCCTCGCGGGGCGGCGAAAGAACAGAAACGAACGCAGTATAGCTTGTTCTTTGAAAACTGAACATCGAGCGTAATTTACGGTAATAAATCGTTCACTTCGGTGAACAAACCAGCATTAACTGATTGAGCCGAAAGGCTCTTCGATAAAAGTTTCACTTTTATGGAGA
>JAEWPC010000063.1 GCA_023460795.1 Bacillota bacterium
CCCCGCCCGGGCCCCCCCCCCCCCCCCCCCTTCCATGTTACTCCCCCGATAACGCATTGCGCGTCGCCAATATCCACTTCGACGTGTCCAGCGGATTTACGCCGCGGCGTCTGCGCGTCGTTTCGACGTCCGGCGGGCAATCCTGATAACCTCCGAAGAACGTCTTCAGCGTCCCCCGTCCTTTCGTCAACGATCCGAGCCTCGCCGGAAAATCCAGCGAAGTCGCGACGGGCAGCATCCCTTCGATCTCCATCCGTTCATTCCGCACGACAGGCGTATCGAACGTGCCGCGCATGAGCACGAGCTCGCTCATGATTCTGCCCCCGAATTCCTCCGGCGTGGACAGCCTATAGCGGAGCATGGGCTCCAGCAGCTTCGTCCCCGTATTCACGAGCCCGTCCATCATGCCCATCGGCGTCGCGACGACGAAGTCGAGCGGATGCGTATGCCATACGTGATGCTCGCCTTCGACCAGCGTAACCTTCAGATCGGTGACCGGCCATCCCCGAAGGCCTTGCTCCAGCGCCTCCGGCACTCGCCTGGCCACCTCGTTCTGATAGCGCTCGAGCAGACGCTCCGTGCGGACGATGGAGCCGTACGATAAGCCGCTCCCCCTCGGCATCGGTTCGATCTTGAACCGCAGGATCGCCCAGCACGGCTTCGGCATCGTATAGGCAACGAAGCCTTCGCCTGGTTCGATCGGAGTTTCCTTGTAAATGACCGAAGGCTCGTCGAAGGTAACGTTCAGTCCGAACCGGCTGGCCATCATCTGCCCGAGTACTTCCACTTGGATCGGCCCCATGACTTTGAGATGAAGCTCGCGGTCTTCCGGCAGCCATTGCACGTCGAGCTGCGGATCCTCGTCGGCAAGCTCTTGGAACGCCGCGACGACGGCCGCGAATTCAGCTTCGTTCTGCCAATGCGCCTGCACCGTCAGCAGCGGCTCCGCCATCCGGCGTTCGCCGGGCACGCCTGCCGGCGAACCGATTACGTCCCCGATTCGCGCCCGGCTCCAGCCGTACACCGCCGCGATATCCCCGGCGCTCAGAACGCCGACGTCTTCGCTGCGCTGACCTTCGACTGTGCGGATTTGCGTGATTTTCTCCTCGATGTCCTGCGTGGCATTGCGCACGGAATCCCGGTTGCGCAGCTTGCCGGCGTATAACCGGACGTAAGAGACTCGGCCCATCGTGGGGTCCTTGTCCAGCTTGAAGACGATACCGGATAGCAGACCTTCCGGATCGCCCGCCGGCGGGGGAAGCAGCGTTACGATCGCGTCCATCAGCTTATCTACGCCAATGCCCCTGTTCGAGGCTCCGTACAGCACCGGGAACAGCTCGCCCGATGCCGCCTTGTCGATCAGCGTTGTCACGAGGTCTGCGTCCGACAGCTCCCCTTGCTCCAAGTAACGTTCCATAAGCGCATCGTCTTGCACCGCCACGGCGTCCGCCAATCGTTCACGAGCTTCTCTCACGGAAGGCAGCGTTGTCGCGGCGCCGTCCGCCGGCGTACCCTCATGTCCCCAATCCACTAAGTCGATCGGACCTTCGAAGTCCGCTTCGACGTTCGCGACCGCCTGAATCGGCACGGCCCGATCGGTCATTAACCGGCGGATTTCGCCCAGTACCCGCTTAGGGTCCGCTCCGATCCGGTCCAGCTTGTTCATATAGAGCAAGGTCGGAATATTCAAGTCCCGAAGCGCCTGCCAGATCACTTCCGTCTGGGCTTGCACGCCTTCGACGGCCGAAATAATAAGTATGGCGCCGTCCATGACGCGCAGCGAACGTTCGACCTCCGAGAGGAAGTCGACGTGCCCCGGCGTATCCACCAAATTCACTTCCGTACCGCGCCATGTATAACGGGTTACGGCCGCACGTACGGAGATCCCCCGCGTCCGCTCGACATCCAGCCAGTCCGTCTGAGCGGTACCCTCATCGACGCTGCCCAGCGATCGAATGCTGCCGCTTCGATATAGAATTTGTTCCGTCGTCGTTGTCTTGCCCGCGTCTACGTGGGCGAATATTCCCACGTTCCGCAACGCTTGTGCTTGCTTGTTCATCCGCGTCTCCCGAATCTCTAGTTAGTTCTCTCTGCGACGCGACCGAGGCGCGCGATAGCCCGCTTGATCTTTCTCCCGTTTAGCCCGAAGCAGACGGTACATTTCCAAGCTGTCGATCAAATGAAGCGCTTCGTCGCGAGAGAGCGGTTGAAGTACGCCGTCGACGCAGATCGTATCTACCGGCTTTCCCTGATTCGCTTGTCCGGAAATCAGCCAGTCCAACGACACTTCGTATAACGCCGCAAGCTCGCGCAAAATTTCGTTGTCCGGCTGCGATTTATTGTTTTCGTACTTGGAGATCGTCGTATAGTCGATGCCAAGCTTGCCCGCTACTTCATTCTGCGTCAGCATCTTGTTCGATCTGGCTCGTTTCAAGCGCTTTCCGAACGTTGTCATCCCGTCATCCCCTCTTGCCTTTCAGTATAAGGGAAAGTGTATTTTCTCCATATAAACATGACGATTATTCATATTTAGTGTTGTTATTTGAAGTAGTTTCAAGGTAAAATATGGATACGAAATCAATGAGGATAGGAGCGATGACATGTTATTCGCGCCGTTGTGGTTCAATGTTCTGATCGCCGTCTGTTTCATTATCGTCGTATTCGTGGAAATGCGCCGGATGACCAAAGCGTCGGATTCCTCTTCGGAGGAGGAGCAGCCTTGACCGTTTCCTGGAAGCTTCCGGACGGATCGCATAAGGAAAACGCCGTCCCCGACATCGAACAGCTCCTCTTGCTGTTGCGACTCGTAAACGGCGTTACTCTGGACGGTATAGCCTATCAAGTTGTCGACGCTCAACTGGCGGTCGACGGTCAGAAGCTGAACGTTTGCGTCATGCTAAAGCACAAGCACGACGTACATTAAGAGTGTCGAACCCTTATTGCGGTCTTAAGCTCTTCTCCATCGACAGCGCCTTGACCGTTCCCGCCTCGCGAACGACCAGCTCCGTATCCAGAATCTCGTAGCCCATGTCCTGGTACATCCTGACGTTGTTCTGTACCGTCTGACGCACTTTGCAGCGGGCGGCGTTCATGCCTTTGGCCGTGCCTTGGTGCTCGATCCACTTCACGAGCCGCTTCGCGTAGCCTCTGCGGCGCTTGGACGGAATGACCGAGAGCCGGAAGAACTGAATCGCGTCGCCCTCGAAATTATAACGCACCATCGCGACGGCGACATCGTCCTCGTACAGGATCGCCGCGGACTCGCTTCCACTCTGCAGAGCTTCGAGAATGCCCTCGCTCGTCTCCTCTAGCGCGCTCGAAGGCGGAATGCTCGTGCGGTATTCCTCGAAGGACATGATCATGAGCGCGTGAAGGGTGTCGGCATCCTCCGGACCGGCTTGGCGGATCGTCACTTCCAAATCCGTCTTCGCTCTCGTCTTGGGCGCTGCGGCGACCGGACGGCTTGGCGCTTCTTCGGCGGTCTCCGAACCCTCTTCGAGCATCTCTCCTTCGACGTCGATCACCTCGGCACTGTCTTCGCCGACTTCGTCGTTCCTCTTGGCGGCCGGCTGCGCGTTACCTTTGAAATACTCGCGCGACGAGCGCAGGAAGAACAGCAGAATAAGCAGGATGGTCGTAAACATGAGAATCTGATTCGTAGGGAACAACAGCGCTACGACAACCGCTATCAACGCGATAAATCGCCTCCGCTTGAAGACGAACACCGCAAGGAGAATCATACAAAGAAACTCAATGGCCAGATTGATCGCGATGAGTCGGAAGTTAGCCTCGCTAATGTCTTCCGGCACTTTCGCTCGCATCAACGCCGGCACCATGAATACGAGAATAAAAATCATTTTAAAATAGGCGATAAGCAGCATCGTACGGACTGTAGTTGGTCTTTGCAAAGATAATCCTCCTAGTAGAAGTCGTCCACCTTATTCTAGCAAAAAAAGCCGCCCTTCGCACGTTCGCGAATGACGGCACTTCATATCGATTATTGCCCGGCGAGCACCTGATACCAGATGCCGCGCTTCGAGTACAGCGTCTCGCGGACGTTGTCCCATCCGCCAAGATACTCAATGTCGAACAGCTCGGCCGGCTCCGGAAACTGCCCGGCGAATTCGGCTGCGACGGCCTCGTTCATCGGACGGAAACCGTGCCGCGCGAACGTTCGCTGCGCTTCTTCGCTTTGCAAGTAGTCGATGAAGGCGTCCGCGACTTCTCTCACGCCGTGCTTGTCGGCGTTGCGGGCGACGACCGCAGCCGGATTCTCGATCAGAATCGTGCTGTCCGGAATGACGATGTCGTAGTTCACGCCTTGCGCCTTCCTCGCGAGAAGCTCGTTCTCGTACGTGACGATAACGTCTCCGACGCCGTATTCGAAAGCCGCCATCGAAGCGCGGCCGCTTTTGTCCATCGATTCGATGTTGCGGTGGATATCTGCCAGATACCGCTTCGCAAAAGCCGGATCGGGAGCTCCTTGCTCCTTCTCCGAACGTTTGAGCCCTGCTCCGTAGATCGCGTTAATGTCCCATTGCGCGCCGCCGGACGTCTTCGGGTTCGGATAGAGCACCTTAACGTCCTCGCGCCTCAGATCGTCGAAGGTCCGAATGCCGAGCGGATTGCCCTCTCGCGTCCCCAGGACGACGATGGAGCGCGTAACCATGCCCTCGGCGGCGTTGCGGTTCCAATCCGGCTCCACGAGCTTCGCCTTAACCAGCTTCTCCATATCCCCGTACATGGCGAGCAGCGTCACGTCCGCTTCGAACCCGCCGACGATCGCCCGGGCTTGCGTCCCCGACGCTTCGTACGACTCCTGGAACGTTACCGATTGTCCGGTCTTCTTCTGCCAATAGGCTTCGAAAGCAGGCAATAGATCCGACAGGGCATCCTTCGCGACCGAATAGGCGCCTACGACCAGCGTAACGTCTCCCGACGGTTGATTCGCGCCCGCCGCATCGTCCCCGTCGCCGCAAGCGGACAGCATCGTCGTCAGGACGAGCGCCAGCAACAGGAACAAGACCGCCCGAGCGCGTTGTCGCTTATATGAATGAGGATTGCCAGCCAACATGTCATACCTCCCGCGGTGCCTTCGAAGGCTCCCGCCTTGCCGATTAAATGTGAACCGGCAGCGGATCTTCCTTAAGCTTATTCTCCATGATCCAGCTGTCGTTGTCGTTAAACAAGTAAGCGCGGTGAATGAGCACCTGCACTTCTTCTCCCGGGTGAAGCACTTGCTTCTCGAGCGAGCGATACGTCACGAGCTTCGTCTCTCCGACTTCGACCTCGACCAGCCACTCGCTTCCGCGAAAATGAAGGTGACGGACGCGCCCGCGTTCGGTTGCCGACAGCGTCGTAGCGAACTCGCTCGCTTGCCCGATCTCGATATACTCCGGACGGATAAGAGCCTTCGTGCCCGGCCAAGCGCTAGCGGTATCGAAGCCGCGGAGCGAGGACACGTTGTCCACGATCGTCGACTCGCCGATGAAGCCTGCCACGAACGGAGATTGCGGGTCTTTATAAATTTCCCAAGGCGAGCCCTTCTGTTCCAGGCGGCCTTTATTGATAATCATAATCTCGTCCGCTACCTCAATCGCTTCGTCCTGGTCGTGCGTGACGAAGATCGACGTAATGCCGAGCCGATCGATCATATCGCGAAGCCAAGAACGCAGCTCGTGCCGGATCTTCGCATCGATCGCGGCGAACGGCTCGTCAAGCAGCAGAAGCTGCGGCTCGGGCGCCAGCGCCCTGGCGAACGCGACGCGTTGGCGCTGTCCTCCGGATAGCTGGTGCGGCAGGCGGCGTTCGAAGCCCGACAGCCCCGTGAGCTCGACGAGCTCGGCTACGCGGTCTTTGATCTTGGCCTTCGACCATTTCTTAACTTCAAGCCCGAACGCGATGTTGTCCGCTACGGTCATGTGCTTGAATAGCGCGTAGTTCTGAAATACAAACCCGATGCCTCTCTCTTGCGGCGGCAAATCGTTCACGCGTTGACCGTGGAACAGGATATCGCCGGAGTCGACGGTCTCTAAGCCTGCCAGCATGCGCAGAATCGAGGTTTTGCCGCCGCCGCTCGGGCCGAGCAAGCCGATCAACTGGCCTTTGTCGATGGAGAAGTTCACGTCGTGAACCGCTTGGAAGCTGCCGAATTTCTTATGAAGACCACGGACTTCTACATGCATCCTAGTGCACTTCCTTTCGGGATTTAGCCCATTCCATGAATAAGAGCAAGGTTACCGATCCTGCCGCAAGCACGAGCGCGACGGCGTTCGCCGCGGTCAGGTTGAAGTTCTCTACGTCTTGATAGACGAGCGTTGTCGCCGTCTGTGTCTTATTAATGATGTTGCCGGATACGACGAGCACGGCCCCGAACTCGCCAAGCGCCCTCGCCACCGTCAGGACGACGCCGTAGACGACGCTCCAACGAATCGATGGCCAAGTGACGCGCCAGAACGTCGTCCAAGCGCTGGCTCCGAGCGTAGCCGCCGCTTCCTCCTGCGAGCTGCCGATCTCTTGAAGGACCGGCATGACCTCGCGGACGATCAGCGGGAACGTCACGAACAACGTGGCGATGACCATTCCCGGCAAGGCGTACACGATATCGACGCCCGCACGTCCGAGCAGCGCGCCGATGGCGGTGTCCGGACCGAGCAGCAATACGATCATGAGGCCTCCGATGACGGGCGATACCGCGAACGGCAAATCGACGATGCTGTTGAGCAATTGCTTTAGTTTGCGTCCGAGCCAAGTAGCCCGTACGAGGTATAAGGAGAGCATAACCCCGAATACCGTATTGATCATCGTAACGATGACGACGATTAAGCCGGTCATCAACAGCGCATGCCCGGTTTCCGGACGAGTGATGCCTCCGGAAAAACCGCTCCAGCCTTCGTTCCAAGCCCCCATCGCGATTCGAATGACCGGTATGATGAGCAGCAACGTGAATACGACGACGGTACAACCGATCCAGAGCCGCCTCATACGCCTTTCCTCCGCATCTGCACGTAGTTGACCGACCAGAGGATCAGCAGGGACAGCGTCAGGAGAAGCACGCTTACGGCCGTGGCGCCGGCCACGTTATCGCTCTCGATCTCTCCGAAGATATACACCGAGGCGATGAGCGTCTTGCCGGGAATGTTCCCGGCCACGAGCACGACCGCGCCGAATTCCGCGAGCGCACGGGAGAAAGCCAGCATGGCGCCGCTCAGGATGCCCGGCAGCATATTCGGAAGAATAACCTGCCAGAACGTCCTTGCTTTCGTCGCGCCAAGCGTGTAAGCCGCCTCTTCTTCCGAAACGTCCATCTCTTCCAATAGCGGCTGAACCGCGCGGATGACGAACGGGAACGTCACGAACACCATCGCGATGACGATCGCGGGTTCGTGGAACAGAATCGTAAAGCCAAGGCGTTCCGCCAACTCCCCTACGAAACTGCGAGGGCCGAGCAGAAGCAGGATCATCAGTCCCGCGACGGCCGTAGGCAGCGCGAAAGGCAAATCCACGAGGCTATTCAGAAGTCTCCGTCCCGGGAAACGGTACCGAATAAGCACCCAAGCGGACATCGTCCCGACGAACACGTTGACGATCGTCGCGAACAATGCCAATTTCACGGTTAATAGCACGGCATTCCAAGCCAACGGCTCGGATAAATTATCGAAGAACGCAGGCCAACCTGCGGATAGCGATTGACCGTATATGCCGCAAATCGGCAATACGATCAACAGGACGAAATAAAGCATGACAGCGCTGCGAAATCCCCAGCTCCACCAGCGATTGTGCATCACGGAACTCACGTTGACGTGTACCTCCTGAAGCTTAAAAGCTGTATATAAAATAATTCCTATTAACTTAGTAGGTATTGTTACTTTACCATCTGCCGGCTAATCCCGTCAATCGTCGCAGCCGATTTTATTAAAAAAACTAATGCAGTTTATTCATTTCCTTTATGGGCGGTTACCTACGGTCATATATTTCGCTTCGCCGGCAGCGATGACGGCTTGTCCTTGGGTCATGTCCGTGATCCAAGCCTGGAACTTCTCCGCTTCTTCTTCTTCCGGCAGGCAGAGCACGGTAACGCGGTCCGTAAAAGAGACGTCTCCTACCAAGTGTCCTCTCCCGCGAAGCTCGTTCTCCAGCTTTCCGTACCACGTATAATCGACGTCGACGAATACTTCGCGATGCAACACGTTCACGATCGGCTCCGCCGCGTCGATCCCGGCGACCGCTCCATCCGTATACGCTCGGACGAGTCCGCCCGCCCCCAGCATAATGCCGCCGAAATAACGGGTTACGACGACGACTACATTTTTCAAGCCGCGGTTCTTAATGACCTCGAGTATCGGTTTGCCCGCGGTGCCGCTCGGTTCCCCGTCGTCGAGCGCCTTCTGGTATTGGTCGCGTTCCCCGATCAGGTAGGCGGAGCAGTTGTGCGTCGCGTCCCAATACTTCTTTTTGATCTCTTCTATGAAAGCAATCGCTTCTTCCTCGGTCCGGACCGGCTTGGCGTGGCCGATGAAGCGCGATTTCTTGATGACGATTTCTTGCGAGCCGTATTGTCTGACGGTGGAGTATCGAGCGAGCACTTGCAACACCTCTTGCACGGATTTAAAAATCGATTTCGATGCGCGTATGGTCGATGATGAGAATATGATCCGATGCTTCGATAAAGACGACAAGATCGCCAATCAGCGTGATGACGATGATAACGAATAGGACGATGATTTTACAACGACGCGCGTAATCGACCAATACCGCCGCAACAGTCGCGACTACCGCATACCCCACTCCGAATAGCCATCCGAACGGATAGCCCATGATAAGGCCGCGGTCCAGGCCGCCTGCCGCGGAGAGAAGAAGGTATAACAGGCCAAGCAGCGCGCTCGCAAGTCCTAAATTCTTTAAGTAACTTGTCCGTGCCCAGTCAGGAACCCGCAACGGCCTTGGCGAATCTCCTCCGTTAAGGACGTTCAACATTCGAATCTGGACGCGGGATAGAGCAATTCCGCCCACGATTCGAATTACGACGAAGTCCGTTAACGAAATCGTGAACAGAATTTGGTGCAGCACAATAACGACAAGTCCAAGCGACCAAATGGCGGGTTCGGACACGAGCCTGCGACAAGCTGCCCCAAGGGTTCGGGCAGGAGCGCCTCCGGATTCCGCAACTGCACGAATCCATATGGCGGATAACATCCACAGAACGACGCAGACGGCGATCAACGGTGCAAGAACGAGCAGATTCCCGATTTCATTGTCGGAGTAGTGCACCGCATCCATCGCATGGCGTTCAATGGGGAAGCCGATGAGCCATGCGATTATGACCGCCGCAACGGTTAGAGCTGCCGACAGCAAGGCTTCTCGTCCAGTTATGTAGCGTTGTTTGTATCTAACGCTCGCGAAAGCAACACCGATCAGCGACCAATTCAGCAGCAGCTTATGCCACAGACCAACCGGCGTCCCCCAAAGCACCCCAACGACGATAAAGGCGATAAGCCATATCGCGCCGCCTTCCCGTTTACCTTGTATGCTTCCCCTTACCGACATGGCCGCAGCTTCCTTTTCGACGAAAATGGACATTTTCCCCTTATTGTACTCCCAGATCCGATACGTGAGAAGGAAAAAAGAAAAACCTTAGCCCGACGGCATCCGCCGAGCTAAGGTTCTCATCCGCTGCTTATATTGGCTTACAGTCGCGCTTCCAGCGCTTTCTTCTGTTCTTCGAAGCCCGGCTTGCCGAGCAACGCGAACATGTTCTTCTTGTACGCCTCTACGCCTTCTTGGTTGAACGGATTGACGCCGAGCAGGTAGCCGCTCACGCCGCACGCGATCTCGAAGAAGTACACCATGTAACCGAACGTGTAAGGAGTCATGTCCGGGAGATTCACGATCAGGTTAGGCACTTGGCCGTCGGTATGCGCGAGCAGCGTGCCTTCGAACGCCTTCTTGTTAACGAAGTCGAGCGTCTTGCCGGCCAAGAAGTTCAGGCCGTCCAAGTCGTCTTCGTTGCGCTCGATCGTGATGTGGTCCGCGACTTCACCCACTTGAAGCACCGTCTCGAAAATAATCCGGTTGCCTTCTTGGATGAACTGGCCCATCGAGTGAAGATCCGTGGAGAAGTCGACGGAGGCCGGATAGATGCCTTTAAAGTCTTTGCCTTCGCTCTCGCCGTAAAGCTGTTTCCACCACTCGGATACGAAGTGGAGGCCCGGCTCGTAGTTGACGAGAATTTCGACCGTCTTGCCTTTGCGGTACAGCGCGTTGCGCACAGCCGCATATTGGTACGCGCCGTTCTCGCTGAGGTTCGGATTGTTAAGCTCTTTGGAAGCGTCTTGCGCGCCCTTCATCATCGATTCGATATCGATTCCTGCTGCCGCGATCGGCAGCAAACCTACCGCCGTCAGGACGGAGTAACGTCCGCCTACGTCGTCCGGGATAACGAACGATTCGTAGCCTTCTTCGGTAGCGAGCACTTTAAGCGCTCCGCGAGCTTTGTCCGTCGTCGCGTAAATGCGCTTGCGGGCTTCTTCTTTGCCGTACTTCTTCTCGAGCGCTTCGCGGAAAATACGGAAAGCGATCGCAGGCTCGGTCGTCGTGCCGGACTTGGAAATGACGTTGATCGACCAATCTTTGCCTTCGAGCGCCTGCAGCAAGTGCGTCACGTAAGTCGAACTGATGTTATTGCCGGCGTAGAAAATCTGCGGAGTGCGGCGTTGTTCCTTGGACAGCGTGTTGTAGAACGAATGCTGAAGCATCTCGATCGCCGCGCGCGCGCCGAGGTAGGAACCGCCGATGCCGATGACGACGAGGGCGTCCGAATCGGATTGGATTTTGCTCGCGGATTTCTGAATCCGGGAGAACTCTTCTTTATCGTAGTTAGACGGAAGGTTGATCCAGCCTAGGTAGTCCGAGCCCGCGCCCGTACCGTTATGTAACTGCTCATGCGCCAGCTTCACCGCAGGTGCCAGGTTGTCGATTTCATGCTGGGCAACAAACTGAAGTGCCTTGGAATAGTCGAACTTTACGCTTTTGCTCACGGTATTCTTCTCCCTTTCGCGACCTGAGCGGTCTAAGAACATTAGATATAGAATACTTAAAAATGGATGTTCGCACAAGTGAATCCGCAATCATTACGTCATAAATAAATATATTGTACGTCATAAACGATTTCTATAGCCGTCTTCTACTCGATAGGTATTCCTGTAGAAATTGAGCTATAATGAGGTCAAACGAATGATGACGTACAAGGAGACGATCGCATGAAGTCCATCGGATTCATCGGATTGGGAGTCATGGGCGAACCCATGGCCGCGAATTTATTGCGCAAAGGATATTCGGTGACGGTATACAATCGCAGCGCCGGAAAAGACGAGCAGCTCGCGAAGCTCGGGGCAGATTCGGTCGGGACTGCCGCGGAGGCGGTCCGGTCGGCGGATGTCGTCATTACCATGGTCAGTAACGACGCCGCGATCGAAGACATCTATTACGGCGCGGACGGCATTATCTCTGCACTGAAGCCAGGTACGACCGTTATCGACAGCAGCACGATCTCGCCCGAACTGTCCCGCAGGCTTGCCGCGAGCGTATCGGACAAATTCTCCGATTTCATCGATGCCCCCGTTACCGGCAGCAAACCGGCCGCGATCGACGGTTCGCTCTTGTTCATGGCCGGAGGGGACGAGCAAGTTGTCGCCGCCAATCGCGAGCTCTTGCTGACGATGGGACGCGAAGTCATCTATATGGGTGGCAGCGGCAACGGGTCGACGGCGAAGCTCGCGCATAACACGATCGTCGGCATCAACGCCGCGGGTTTGATCGAAGGCATGGCGATCGCGGCCAAGAGCGGCATCGACGCGTCCGCGTTCCTGCGCATCGTGCAATCCGGCGGCGCTGCAAGCAAACAAGCGGATCTGAAAGGCCGCAAAATCATCGACCGCGACTACAGCGTCCAATTCTCGCTCGCCCTCATGCTGAAGGATTTGCGCCTGTCCTCCGTGCTGACGGACGGTATCGGCGTATCGACGCCGATGCTCGAAGCGGCCAAGAGCTTATTCCAGATCGGCCAAGCCGCAGGCCTGGGAGAGAACGACTTGTGCGCGCTAGCCCAAGTGTATGAAAGCTGGATCGGCAAGCAGATCGGGGAGACCCCCGTTGCCCCGACGAAGCGGGCTGCGGCCGATTCCAGCTCGGAACGCCGGAAGCAGACGCGGCTGCCCCTCGATATTCCCGTCATGATGTCGATCTATCAATGGCAGGAAGCCGGCTCGTTCAGCGGCCAATCCGTCGAAGGCTCGCTTCTCGACGTCTCGGAGGACGGCGTGCAGATCGGCTCGAAATTTCCGCTGGAACAAGACATGTTCGTCATCATCCACTTCCTGAAGGAGTCGGAGCTCCCGCCGATGACCGCCAAGGTCATCCGCATCGAGCGCAAGAACGGACAGTTCCAGTACGGCTGCCTGCTCGCCGGCTTGCCACTGTATCAGCGGCTGCAGTTGAAGCAATATATCGAAGGGCACAGCGCCGAGGAGTAACTCGGTTAACCTATTAGATAGAGGCAAGGTCCGTGTCGGACCTTGCCTCTATCCGTCTAAGCCCTATTAATCTCCCGAATTTTCTCGAGAGCGATCTTCGGCTCACGATTCTCCGTCAGCAGCCCGTTCACCTCTTGCTGTACGTCCGTCACCTGCGTGTAGCAGTAGCCGCATATCGATTCGGTATCCTTGATCGCCTGCGTAATTCCGCGGAACCGCTCCAAGAACGCCTCTTCGGATTCGACCTGATTGCCGTATCCCCAACCCTTGTCGCTCCGGAACGCAATACCGCCGAATTCGCTGACGATAATCGGCTGCCCGCGGTATTCGTAGCCTTGCGCCAGCGCGTACTTGAAGTTGTTAGGCGAGATGTCGCCGCCCGTAATCGCGTCCATGTTCGCGTAGCGCTTGCGGAACGCCTCTCCCGACTCCTCGTAATCGTGCAGCGTCAGAATGTCCGACACCGTATGCTCCCAGCCATCGTTGACGACGACCGGACGGTATGGATCGAACGACTTCGTCAGATGATAGATCGCCTCCGTAAATTGCTGTTGCTTCCGGTCCGAGTATATGTTGCCTACGCCCCACGACTCGTTAAACGGTACCCATGTAATAATGCACGGATGGTTATATTGCTGCTGTACGATTTCGAGCCACTCCCGCGTGAACCGCTCTACGGCCTCGTCGTTGAACTCGTACGCCGCCGCGGCTTCCGACCAGACGAGCAGCCCTTTCACGTCGCACCAGTAGAGGAACCGGGGATCCTCGATCTTCTGATGCTTGCGGACTCCGTTATAGCCCATGGCGAGTATCTTGTCGATGTCTTCGATGATCGCCTCCTCGGATGGAGGAGTCAGATGGCTGTCCGGCCAATAGCCTTGATCGAGAATAAGCCGCTGGTAGATCGGGCTGTTATTCAGCAGCACCTTGCCTTTCTGAATCGAGACTTTCCGCAATCCGAAATAGGAGTGAACGCGATCAACTTCCCTCTCTCCGTCGGTCAGCGTAAATTCTACCTCGTACAGCCTTGGACTGTGAGGACTCCAATGCTCGATCCGCCACTCTCTCGTATCGCTGGTCAACTCTACGCTGGATGACAGATAGGATCGATCGACGGTTATCGTCGTCTCCTTGATCAACTGACCGTCCATCGTGATCCGAGACGTCAATTTTAAGGAGGCAGACGCTTCCCCGTGAAGCCGATAATCGAAACGGACGGTGCTCGCGTCGACGTCGGGCGTAATCTTCACCGATTGCAAATGCTGCGCCTCGACGAATTCCAGCCATACCGTCTGCCAGATCCCCGTCGTCTGCACGTACCAGCAACCGAAATTGTCTTTGCGCCAGCGTTGCTTGCCCCGGGGTTGGGTACAACTGTCGCTATCCTCCGCCTTGACGACCACGGCATTCGCTTCGCCGGACTTTACGTACCGGGTAATATCGAAGGAGAAGGCCGAGTATCCCCCCTCATGCCGGCCGACGAACTCGCCGTTCACCCACACCATGGAGACATAATCGACTGCCTGAAAATGAAGCAACACTTGCTTATTCTCATAACCCTCCGGAACGATGAACGCGCGATGATACCAGACGTACGGATGGAACTTCTCTTCTCCGATTCCGCTAGCCTTCGTCTCATAGACGAACGGCACCTCGATCGTACGAGCTTGCGGGAACGCGCGGTACCATCCCGCCCGCTCCCCTTCGTTCGCATCGTCGAAGCGGAAATCCCATTGTCCGTTCAAGTTCAGCCAGTCTTGGCGAACGAATTGCGGCCTAGGGTAATCTTTGCGGTATTGGCTTAAGGCCATTCAACATCACCTATCCTTCTCGATTGCCGGTCATAATGGCGCGAATGGCCTCAATCGGCGCTTTGGGCTGCCTGTCGAAGGTCAACAGGCCGTTGATCTCTTGCTCGACGTCCGTTAACTGCGTGTAGCAATAGCCTTGCACGACCGGGGAAGTCAGCATCGGGCTCACGACGGCTTGGAGCCGGGCAAGGAAATCCTCCTCGTTCTCCGCGCCGGAGTATCCCCAGCCTTCCCAGTCGCTTCGCTTGAACGCGATTCCCCCGAACTCGGTAACGAGAATCGGTTGCCCCTCATAATTCGCTCCGCCGACGAATAATTGCCGTCTTGCGGGCATTGCGCCCAGCGCGGAATCCGTCGTTGAATAACGCTTCTCCAACACTTCTTGACGGCTCTCGTAGTCATGAATGGTCGCCAGATCCGTAGTCGTCTGCTCCCAGCCGTCGTTATTAACGACGAGTCTGGTCTCGTCCAACGATTTGGTCAGATGGTACATCGCTAAGCCATGCTGCTGCTGGCGTTTATCGATCAGGACGTTCGGAATTCCCCAGCTTTCGTTCAGAGGCACCCAAGTTACGATACTAGGATGGTTGAAGTCCCGTTCGACGATCTCCTGCCACTCCTTGGTGAAGCGGCGGACGTATTCTTCCGAATACTCGTAAGCGTTAGCCGCTTCGCCCCATACGAGCATGCCGATCTTATCGCACCAATACAGGAACCTTGGATCTTCGGTCTTCTGGTGCTTCCTCACTCCGTTAAAGCCCATCGCCTTAGCTAGCTCTACGTCGCGTCTTAACGCCTCGTCCGAAGGCGCCGTTAGAATGCCGTCGGGGAAATACCCCTGGTCGAGCACGAGCCTCTGGAAGTAAGGCCGGTTATTCAAGTAAATCTTCCCGTTCTCGATCGAGAATTTGCGCATTCCGAAATAGCTTTCGACCTCATCGAGCACTTCCTCGCCTCGCACGAGCCGGAGGCGTAGGTCGTACAAATTCGGATGCTCCGGGCTCCATAGCCGGCCCATGCCGTGATCCGTGAAGTCGTTTAGCCCGATCGTCCGTTGCTCTTCGGCGTTCCGGACCACGTACCGGTCCTGCGCGATCGTCGTTCCTTGGAAAGAGACGGCCAGCTGCAGTTCTAGAGCGTCCGACGGTCTGAACCCCTGTACGAAAGCGCGAATACGAATCTCGTTCCGATCCACGTCCGGCGCAAGCTTGATCTTGTTGATATGAACGGGAGCGAGCGGCTCCAGCCATACGCTCTGCCAGATGCCGGTCGTGCGCGTATAGAAGATGCTCGCCGAACGGTCGTGCCAGAATTGCTTGCCTCGCGGTAACGTTACATCCCGGCTGAAATCCTCCGCCCGAACAACGATCACGTTGCGGCCATCCGAAAGCATCGGAGTGATATCCGTCCGGAACGGCGTGTGTCCTCCTTCGTGTTCGGCCATCAGTTGGCCGTTCACCCACACTTTCGACAAGTAATCGACCGCTCCGAAGTGCAGCATTACCCGCTTGCCTTTCCAGCCTTCAGGGATCTCGAACACTCTGCGATACCACACTACATCGTGAACGGAAGAGTCCTCGATGCCGCTCAGATTGCTCTGGAACGCGAACGGCACCGTGATTTTGCGATCGAATGGGGCCGAAGCATCGGGGCGGTACCAACGTTCTTCTTCGCCTATCCCCGTATCGTCATAACAAAAATCCCATTCACCGTTCAGACTTAGCCATTCTTTACGGAGAAACTGCGGTCTGGGATATTCCGAACGCGGTATCGTCACTTTGTCGTATAATTCTTTGTTCAATGTAATCGCTCCTCGTCATATCCCGTTAACCTTTAATCGAACCGACATAGACGCCTTTCACGAAGTATTTTTGCAGGAATGGATACACGAGCAAGATGGGCAGCGTCGATACGACGATCGCGCAATATTTGACCAATTCCCGATAAGCCGTGGCGCTCGAGGCGCTATCGATGACGACTCCGCCGGCGCTTCCGATATTCGATGCGGCAGTATCGTTGGCGACCAGTATTTCTTTCAATAGAAGCTGCAACGGGAACAGATTCCGATCCTGCAGCAGCACCATGGCGTTAAACCAAGAGTTCCAGTTGCCTACCAGATAGTAGAGGAAAATAACGGCCAGAGTCGCTTTAGACAGCGGAAGGATTACGTTGACCAGTATCTTGAACTGGCTCGCCCCATCGATCGTAGCCGCTTCCTCCAATTCGACCGGTATGGACTGGAAGCCGGTACGAAGAATAATCATATTCCACGTGTTGATGGCTGTCGGTATGATCATCGCCCACAGATTGTTGTACATTCCGATGTCTCTCATCAGCAGAAACCAAGGAATTAATCCGCCGCCGAAGAACATCGTAATCGTGATCACGATCATGATATGTTTCTTGAAATAGAGATCCCGCCGAGACAGCACGAACGCTCCCATGATGGTCATGACCATATTGAGCAACGTGCCTAAGCCGACATAAACAATCGTATTCCAATATCCGACCAGAAGGGCGTTATCTCTGAAAATCAGCTTGTACCCGTCGATCGTAAAGCCGAGCGGCTTGAACATGATGCCGTTATGAGCGACGAGCTCCCTCGGATTGCTGATCGAAGCCAGCAGGATGTGCCAGATCGGGTACAAACAAACGACCGTTAGCATCGTTAACGAGGCGTAGATGGCGAAATCGAACGTTCTGTTGCCTATCGATTTATGGGCTCTCATAGAGAAGCGGGATCCTCCTTCCTACCATAGGCTGACTTCGGAGTTTCGTTTGGCGATTCGGTTCGTCATCCAGAGCAGAACGAAGTTGATGGCTGCGCTGAACAACCCGACCGCGGCGGAGTAACTCAAGCTCGCTTCCCTTAAACCTCTGCGATAGACGTAAGAAGCAATGACGTCTGCCGTCTCGTAAGTCAACGGATTATACAGCAATATGATTTTCTCCCAGCTGGATGCCATCAGCCCGCCTACCGCGAAGATAAACAAAATGATGATGACCGGGCTGATCTGCGGCAGCGTAATGTGCCACATCTTCTGAATTCTTCCGATGCCGTCCATCTCCGCCGCTTCGTAAAGCGACGAATCGATCGCGCTCATCGCGGCGAGATAGATAATGCATTCCCAGCCGATATTCTGCCAAATGCCGGAGAAGGTGTAGATCGGCCTGAAAAAGTCGGAATATCCGAGCAGGGAGGTATATTCTTTGCCGGTTATAAATTGCAGGATTTGCGTAATCACGCCTTCGTCCGCCGTAAAAATATGAATCATGCCGCATACGACGACGAGCGAAATAAAGTGAGGCATATAGGTAATCGTTTGTACCGTTTTCTTGAACTTGCCGTCTCTAACTTCGTTGAGCAACAACGCCAACAGAATAGGCGCGGTAAATCCGAATACGATGCCCCAACCATTAAGGAGAAGCGTGTTCTTCACCGTTCTCCAGAAATAAGGACCCTCGAAGAAATCGACGAAATGCTTAAAGCCCACCCAATCGCTATCGGAGAATCCCAACAACGGCTTGTAGTCTTTGAAGGCAATCATGACGCCCCACATCGGCCCGTAACAGAAGATGACGAACCATGCGAGGACCGGAATCACCATCATGTAGGCGACCCAATGCTTCTTGAAGTCTTTCTTGATGACGGATGTTGTTGCAGATCGCGCATTCTCCATGCGCCAGCCACCTCTCTATCGAACATGGAACTTACGGGCATGAGCTATTCGCGATAGCTTCATGCCCGCCCATCCATGCGAGGATCGTTCGACGAACCTTAGCGTTGGTTATAACGATCCAATGCGGCCTGCCAGATGCCGAGGAACTCATCCAGGCCCATCTTCTTCGCCTCCGCCAAGAATTTGTCGTAAGCGTCTACCGGCATTTGTCCCATAACAATCTTCGCGAAGTACTCTCCGCGGAGCGTCGAGAGCTGGTTGCCCAGCGCCGCTTCACGCGACGCTTCGTCTTTCGTGAAGGTAACGGGAGGCATTGCCGCACTCGTGTCCATGTTGTCTGTCCATAATGCGCGAATGTCGCCGGAATAGCTGCCTTCGGCCACGATATTCGGGTTGGAGTTATGTTCGTCGCGGATATCCGGCCAGCTGTGCAAGCGATATTTGTCGAGCGTCGTTGCAACCGGTTGGCCTTCCGGGTCCTTGTAGATATGGCTGTCCGCGTGGAAGTACGGCTTGCCGTTCTCGTCGATCAGGTGCATCTTGCCGTATTCGCCGTAGTTCATGACTTCCCAGCCTTTTTTCGTATAGGCAAAGTCCAGCCATGCCATTGCTGCTTCTACGTCGTCGGCTTGGGTAGTGATAGCCGCCTCGCGTCCCGTACGATAGAAGTTCTTGTACGTAGTCGCGGCTTTATCCCCGGCGTTCAGGATCGGGTTCAAGGCGCCTACGAAATCGATGTTGTTCTGTTGCTTCCAGTAGCTCCACATCGTGTCCGGCGAATCCATCATAACGGCGGTTCTATCGGATACGGCAGCCGCCATTCTTTGGTTGAAGTCTGCCGTAGCCCAGTCTTTGTTCAGCAATCCTTCTTTGTTCCACTGCGCCATCGTAGCCAGATATTCCTTGGCTTTCGGCTGTGCCGGACCCCATTGCGCTTTGCCGTCCCCGTCCACGAACGTCCAGTCCCACACCCCGTATGCGCCGTTAATGATGCCGGTGAAAATTTGTCCGTAAGTCGATCCGTAGTTCAGCGGTTCGCTGTATCCGACTTCCTTCGCTTTCAGCAGGAAGTTATGCCATTCTTCGATCGTATTCGGAACCGGTAGTCCCGTCTTATCCAGCGCCTCCTGCTTGATCAGCATCCCGAACCACATCCATTCCGGATAAGGCGCGATGCCGTAGAAACCGAGAAGCTTGCCGCTGTCCGTGATCGTCGTCTTTCTTCTCGTCTCGTCGGAATTCCGCCAAGCGGAATAGTTCGGGGCATTCTTCTCCATCAGGTCGGTCAAATCCACGTAGGCTCCGTCGTTCACGCCTGCTTCGAAACCTCCCGGATATCTTCCCGGTTCAATGATAATGTCGGGAAGCTTGCCGGAAGAGATCATCAAGGTAAACGCATCCGCTTCCTGTCCGATCGGCGGCGAGATGAAATTCACGTCGATACCGGTTAACTTCTCCATCTGGATGACGGAAGGATGTTTGTTCCAATCCGGAACGTTCTGGTTGGCCGGAATCCAAATGTCCAGCGTGGTCTTCTTCTTGTATGGATAAGCGGAGTAGTTGTTCGGAATCGTTGTCTCGAACAAGTCGCCTAAGTAGGTATCGTTCAAAGAGTTGTTTACTTGATCGATTTGTTCTTGCGACGGCGCCGGGTTTCCGCGGATGCTTCCGCTGATATCCATTGCCGGCGCAGCGCTGCTCTCGGTTGCGGGCGCGGCGCTCGATTCGGCCGGGGAGCTCTTGGGATCGTTATTATTCGAATTACTGCATGCCGTTACGAGTGACGTTACCAACAAAGACGCCGTTAACAGGCTTAAGAAGCGTTTATTCATTTGGCCCATGTTCATCCTCCTATAATTTAACGTTGCATGACTTACCCCCTGTATTCCCCGTACCCCCTTATCCCTATTTAAAACCAATTAATTGTAACTAATCAAAGTATAAGAAATAAAATAATTGGTGTCAACGCTTTCATTTAATTTTTTTGTAATTAATGAAAGGAGGTTTTAACATTAATTCGCACAATTAGCCCGAAACACCCATAAAAATCGACATGTATTCACTTATCAGTTCAATGAATGAAATTAATTTCGGTTTTTTTGTAACAAATGAGCGAAATCTTCTGCGTTCATGCGTTCGTTACTCGCCCGAAGGGACTGGCATGTCGTGAGAGTCCCCCAACGGAACGCCGAAGTCCGGAGTCCCGTCCGGATGCCAGCCGAATCTCTGAATGCGCGTCGAGCGCAAGCTCCAATCCGCCCCGGGAGAAGGCAGCGCATGGAATACGATCCAATCCTCTTGGCCGTCTGGAGAGACAGTAAAGCTGTTATGCCCCGGTGCATACACTTCGTTCTCCACGCTTTTGCGAAATACGGGCTTCGTCGATTTCCGCCAGCGATCCGCTATCATTGGATCGTCGCGATCATCCAACGTAAGCATGCCGAGCGCATAATCCTCCGACCACGCCGCGCTGGCTGAATAGACCAGGAACGTGCGCCCGTTCCGCCGTAAGATGACCGGTCCCTCATTAATGGCCATGCCCCCCTGCTTCTCCCATTCGAACATCGGAGCCGTAAGCAAGACTTGCTCCCCCATCAGCGTCCAGGGATTGGCCATTCGAATGATATAGATCGCCGATCCGTAATCCGGATAACGACCGTATCCGGCGTACAGGAAGTAGGTTTCTTCCCGGAGTCTCATCACCGTACCGTCCAGTCCCGGAAGCGGCGTCCGCAACGCGCCTTTCCAAGCCCATTCCCCTTCCATCGGATCCTCTTCCGCGTTCTCCAATACGCAAATTCGCCGGGACTCGTCTCCTCCGCCGTCGTTGGCCGTGAAGTAGACGTACCAACGGTCGTCCAAGCGATGAATTTCCGGCGCCCACAGGTTATTACTGTAAGAGCCGCCGGCCTCAGGCGTCCAGATGGTGCGGGTACGCCCTTCGGCGATCCCGGTCAATTTATAGGAACGCGTTAGCTCCAGACGTCCCGCGCGGGTGGCCATAAAATAATAAAAGCCATCGGTATGCTTCAATACCCAGGGATCCGCAGCCCGGGATACGATCGGATTCCGGAATGTCGCGCTGCTATTCATTTACGCTTTCGCCCCCTTACTTATCTTCCGACGAACCGTCTTCCGGGCCGATCACATCGATCGAATCGATCGACAGCCGGTCGTCGCCTCCGCTCAGCTTGATCTTATTGCCGCCTTGCTTCAAGCCGACCGGAATGAAAGCGTTCGACCATTCTCCGTTCAAGCCGGCATCAAGCATAACCGGAACGCGCAACCCGCCGCCGATCGTCATCGTCAGCCGCTGCGGGACGGACGACTCATTGAGATAGCGCAGCGCCAAGCGATACAGTCCATCCTTCTCGACCTTAATATCCCATTCGGCGCCGGTCTCGTCCCCTTGCCATCCGCGAACGATTTTGCCGCCCGAAGCTTCTTCGTGCTCCTCGACTTGAACGCCATCCAGATTCGCATCCTCGGCTTCCAGCCGGATTCGCTTCGGCTCTCCGGACGGACGGCTCAGGAACTCCCCCGGTGAGACGGGCTCTCCGAAATCCGGCGTACCGTCGTCATTCCATCGGAACGGCTGCATTCGAACGTTGCGATTCCAGCCCGCGCCAGAATGGACGGCTGCGTGGTAGACGATCCAATCCTCTTGGCCGTCCGGAGACTTCACGAACGAGTTGTGCCCAGGACCGAACACCCGATCCGTCTTCGCGAAGACGGGCTCTTGCTTCTTCTTCCACGAGGCCGGGTCGAGCAGGTCGCTATCCGGAGCGGCCGACAACAGACCGAGCGTATAATCGTCCGTCCAGCTCCCGCTGGCCGAGTAGATCAAGTTGATCTTCTTGTCGGAGACGAGAATCGCCGGACCTTCGTTGACAGCCGGCACCCCGACCGTCTCCCATGGCAGCTCCGGTTTGGAAATTTCGACTCTTGGCCCGGAGATCGTCAGCGGATCGCTCATCGGCGCGATATAGAGCCGCTGGCTTACGTTCACGTCGCCTTCCCAGCCTGACCAGACGAAGTACAGCGAGCCATCAGGCTTTCGAAGAACGGTACCGTCTATCGCCCACTTATCGGTTGAATCCGTGATCTGACCGCGGTCGACGTATTGGCCGAGCGCATCCTCCGTCTCCGACTCCAGCACGAACATGCGGTGATTGTCGTTATTCCCGTCGTCCGCCGCGTAATAGATATACCATTTGTCGCCGAGCCAATGCAGCTCCGGCGCCCAGATCTCGGCGGAATTCGGTCCCGAAGCCGGCGGCTGCCATACGACCGACGACACCGCTCCCGCCATGTCCGTCAACGAACGGGATTTCCACACGCGAATGGCGTTGCCGACCGTATGCGTGTAGTAATAATAACCCTCGTGTTTGATCACCCACGGATCCGCTCCGCCGTTCATCATCGGGTTCGCGAAGGTCGCCGCCCCTCTTGTGCCGCCCCCTCCTCCGCCACCGATATCACACCCCGACAGACAAAGCGCGGCCGCGATGCAGCAGCCCGTAGCGATGCGAGGCCATCCGTTCATCGCTTACTCCCCCCATTTATTTCAAGATTATTGAATCTAATTTCCTTATTTTAGGGTCATATCTGAGCCATGTCAACGTTTTCATACTAAATTATTGTAATGATTAAAAAAATATAACCCTTAGTTACAGATTAACTGTAATTAAGGGTTGTCTGATTACGCTTCTTCGATCGAGTAGTGAACCTTCATCACGATTTCCTGCTCGAAGTCTCCGAATTGCCGTCCGAACAGATTCACTCCGCCTTGATGAACCGCATCTTCTTTGACGCCGATTCGCAATCTTACGTTGGGGCGGTAAATGAGCTTCAAGTCCTGAATCTTCACTTCCGACGCCTTGTCCATGTCGAGTGTCGTTCTATCCCCGTCGACTCTCCAAGTCTTCAGCAGTCCGTATTGCGTCGTCCAATCCAACCACCACGAAGGATTCAGCTTTCCTCTCCTATCGCCGAAGTCTCCCGGGCTCGTCCATGTTCCGATCTCGACTCCGTTAATCCAGAACGTGATATCGGACGGCCAATTGTTATCGTAATTCGGCGCTTCGGAGCAAAGCTCGAGCGACAGCTCCAATGAATCGACGCGGGCTCGGGGCGGAAGCTCGAGCGGAATCAAGTATTCCACGTAACCTTTGCGGAACCAGATGATCTGTGCGCCGACGTGCTTCGGATGATAGAAGCTGGCCGGCTCGTCTTCTCGAATGATCATGCCGTCCGAGTTCGCCATCCCGCAGGTCGGATACACTTCGCAATCGCTGTAGGACCCGATCGGCATCTCCATTTCGTAGACGTTAAGCACTCCTCTAGGCAACGCCTTATCTTGATTGAATGCAATATGAATGTCGTCGTAATTCCGGCTGCATACCTTCATCGCTCCGCGCGAGGCCGGCAGCAGCTCTGTGTTGATCAGCTTGGCCGCCTCCAACACTTTAATATTGTTGGCTACCGTCGATACTGGGAGCTTCAACGCTTCCGCGATCTCGATCACGTTCATTTTCCGTGTACGCAACAATTGGAGAATGTCGACGCGGGAGCGCGTCGATAAGGCATGCGTGACCACGACCAGCTTATCCGGATCATTAAAGCTTAACTCCAACACGTTCCGCAGCTCCTTCGTCTAAGAATAAGCACATTTCCTCCATAGACTTTACACGTTTTCCCATTTAAGATCAATACCTTTGTATTAAAACAAAAATTTTGTTTAGTAAATGTCCATTGAGATATCAAAGCTAAAAAACGAAGATGGAGCAAGTTTATGCTGCTCCATCCTCGTTTTATTTGGTGTATCTTTTACGGTCGTGAAATTGCCTTTACGGAGTTACCCCTTTACGGCCCCGGCCGTCATTCCTCGAATCAAATAGCGTTGCAAGAATAGGAACAAGAAGAGAATCGGAAGAAGCGCGATCAGGGAGCCGGCGAATACGACGCCCCATTGCGTCGTATATTGACCTTGGAAATTAGCCAAAGCGACGGGAAGCGTTCGTTTGGCGGGATCGTTGATGATCGTCAATGCCCAGGGAAACTCCTCCCAAATATACAGCGCGTTAAAAATGATGGCCGGAACGAAAGCAGGCTTGGAAAGCGGCATAACGATACGAAGAAACAATAGTCGCGAACTGCCTCCATCCATGTACACGGACTCGTCGATCTCCCTCGAGATCGAATCGAAGAAGCCTTTCAGCAAGAACGTCGTAAACGGAATCCCGCTTGCCGTGTAGACCAGAATCAGCGCCCAATACGAATCGTATAAACCCATATCCCGAGTCATAACGAACTGAGGAATGATGAGCGTCATGACCGGGATCGTCAGACAGGCCATCAATACGAGCCAACTGAGCCTCTTCCCGCGGAACTCGAATCGGGAGTAAGCGAATGCCAGCATGGACGATAGGGCGAATAGGGCGAAGAACGAAGCAACGGTTACGAATACGCTGTTGAGCAAGCTTTGTCCGAACTGTTGGCTGTTCCAGGCTTCCTTATAATGATCCCAAGTCGGCGCGGACGGCCATAGACGCGGCGGATACTCAAGAATGACCGCGCTAGGCTGAAGCGATGTCGACAGCATGAAGAACAAAGGATATAGCGATATCGCCGCGCCGATGAGTAGAGCGATTCCGATGCTTACGCGAGAAAGACGAGCGTTCATGATCAATCACTCTCCTTGTCTCTGCGCATTTGCAGCCAGTTCAATAGGGCGATCGGGAGCGCGAAGAGATAAGCCAGCGCCGCCGCATATCCTAAGTCGTAATGCTTGAAAGCTTTATTGTACATCCAGCTTAGCAGAACCTCCGTCTCATGGAGAGGTCCGCCCCCGGTCATCAGCATGACGGAAGTAAAGACGTTGAACGAACCGATGATCAGCATCACTTGAATAAAGCTGGAGGTCTGTCGTACGGACGGAATCGTAATATGAACCAAACGCTGCCAAGCTCCCGCGCCATCCACCTTAGCGGCGTCGTACAGCGATTGCGGCACGTTCTGGAGCGCGGCCAAATAGAGCACCATGACCCAGCCTATGCCCTTCCAGATGCCAAGCAAGGCAAGCACCGTCAGCGCTAGAAACGGCGTGCTCAACCAGGATACCGGAGCGGACGTCCAGTGGAGCTTGTCGGTAAGCAGGTAATTCAAAAACCCGCGATCCGTGAAAATAAACTTGAACACGAGCGAGGCGACGACCCAGGAAGTGATGACGGGTACGAAATAGACGGCTCTGAAAAACTTCACTCCCGGAAAGGAACGATATAACGCGTACGCGGCCAAAAATCCTAAAACCATTTGTCCGGGAACCGTAAGCAGGCCGTAATATAGCATGTTGCGCAACGAAATCCATAACAGTTTTTCGTGGAAAATCGCATTATAGTTATCGAGCCCGATGAACGTTTTGTCGCTTAACTTGGTCAAGCGAAAATCGTAAAAGCTATAAAGAAAGTTTTGAACGAGCGGGTAAACGATAAACCAGCAGACGAACAAAAATCCCGGAAGGAAGAACAAGTAAGCGTCTCGCCGCAGTTTTTTCGCGTACATAAGGTAACTCCTTTAAAGAACGAGGACACCAGGGGGTAGTGTCCTCGTCTTCTCATTCTTTATGAATTCAATAGATCGTCGATCTGTTTAGCCGCCCCGTCCAACGTTTTTTGGACGTCCGCTTTTTGAAGGAAAATCCGCATGAAAGCGTCGTTGAGCACATCGTCGATTTGCGGCCATGCGCTGACCGGCGGACGGGCTTTGGCCGTTTTCAACTGTTCTAAAAACGGAGCGAAGTATGAGATCGCTTTAATATCCGGGTTCTCCATCGCCTTCAGATTGACGGGAATTTGCCCGACCTTGCCCATCTCTACTTCGGCTGCCTCGGAGACCATGAATTTCACGAACTCCCAAGATTCTTCCGGATGCTCTTGGCTCAGAATGCCGATGTCCTCGCCTCCGAGAACTTGAACGGAGCCGCCTTTGCCCTCAGGGAACGAACCCGCCATCGGTTTGAAATCCTTGAATTGATCGGAAAATTGAGCGTAAGCCCACGGGCCTTCGGCCATCATGCCGTAGACGTCTTTAGCATGGCCTTCCGTCACGGGAGTGTCTCCCGGCTTAAAGCCGCCGATCAACCCTTGAGAGAACGCTTGCTGCAGCTTCGTCGCGATCTCGACGGAAGCAGCGCCGTTCAAATAGCCTTGCGCCGTCGTATTGTCCGGGGACAGTACGTCTCCTCCGTTGCTCCAAAGCCAAGGAAGTACGTTCCAGCCGCGTAGCGCAGGTTCGCCGAATCCCCACGATTGCGGGAACTTTTCCTTCAGCTTCGGCAGCGCCGCGAAAAACTCGTCCATCGTCGCGGGAGCTTGGTTCAATCCGGCTTCTTTGAGCATCTTTTCGTTCCAGAACAGCACTTTCGTATTCGTATTGAGCGGGAGCGCATAAGTATGCTCTCCAACTACGGCCGTGGATAACGGTCCCGCCAACAGCTCCTTGCTAACGTCTTCGAAATCGTCGAATTTGTCGTCCAGCGCTACGAGCATATCGTTAGCTTGCAGCTCCGGCACCCAAATAATGTCGAGACGCGCGACGTCCGGAAGCTCTCCGGCGGACGCGCCGATTTGAAGCTTCTGGTGCAGTTGATCCCACGGGAACGATACCGCGTTAACGTGAATGTTCGGATGATCGGCTTCGAACTTCGGAATAAGCACTTCTTTAAGCGTCTTCTCTTCCGCGGAAGCCGTGCTGTAATGATGCCAGAACGTTAACGTTACTTCTTCGGCGGGTTGTTCTCCGGGAGCCGATGCTTTCGGCGACGAGCCAGCCGTCTCTTGCGCTTGATCGTTATTGTTATTGCCGGTTCCGCATCCCGCGGCCAGCAAAGCCAGAAGCATTAAGGTTACGACTAATCGAACCGTTTTGTGGTTTCGCATGTTCGAATTCCTCCTTGATATACTGACTCTACGTCGGGCTCGAATTAAACACCCTATTTATGCGCTTCCCGATATAATGCGTACTGCATATAACCGAGTCGATCGGCCTGCCCGCCGCTCGAGGTTACGAATTCGAGCCGCTCCGGCGTCAATCCGAATCCGATAAGCGATTCTTCTTGCGCGCGTGCCGTTTCCGACATGTTGATGACTAAGTATAGCGATTCTTCTTCGCTTGTTCTTTGAATCATAATGGACGCGTTCGTCTCATCGATCGCAAGTTCGAGCGAGCCATGGATCAAACCGGCAGCGCGTTTCCGAAGCGTCGTCCACGAACGGTGATGCCGCCATAGTTCGTTGTTCTCGTGAGGCATGCTCCAATCCATAGCCCCCCGGCACCCCGGATCGTTCTCGCCAATCATGCCGATCTCGTCGCCGTAATAGACGACCGGCGTTCCCGGCAGCATGAACTGCGCCGCGGTGAGAGTCTTCATCGCGTTCTCGTCCTGCTTGCATCGGGTCAGCACGCGCTCCGTGTCATGGCTTCCAAGCAAGTTGAATTGTTGCATGGATTCCTTTAAGGAATAACGGTGATAATGACGAGTTAGCCGCTCATGGAACTCCTCGATCCCGATCGATTGATCCGCGAATAGTTCGAGAAGTATGGCACGCAGCTCATAGTTCATGAAGCTGTCGGCTCCTTTCGCGACCATTAGCGGCTTGGCATCGTACCAAATCTCTGCAATAATAAAGGCGTCAGGTGTCACCCGCTTGACATGCGCGTTCAGCTCCCGCAAAAAGCTGAACTCCACTTCGTCTGCGACATCAATTCGCCAGCCGTCTATGCCCGTTTCTTCCTGCCAGAAGGCAACGAGATCATAGACGTATTGACGAACCTGGGGGGTTGATGTCCGCAGCTTAGGCATGTACTTCCAGTATCCGACCGAATCGTATCGATCCTCGCTCAGCTCGATCGGGTACTCTTGAATATAAAACCATTCTTTGTATGGGGAATTGGCTCCTCTGGCGATGACGTCCTGGAAAAAAGGATGGAAGTACCCGCAGTGATTGATGACCAAGTCCAGTACGACCTTGATGTCTCTGTCATGGCACTTGGCTACGAGCTCCTTCAAGTCTTCTTTCGTCCCGAACGCCGGATCGATCGCCATGTAATCTTCCGTATCGTATTTATGATTGCTTCTCGATACGAATATTGGATTCAGATATAAGGCATTGACTCCCAGCGCCTCGATCGCGTCCAATTTGTTAATGATTCCCCTTAAATCACCTCCCATGAAATTATCCCTCGTCGGCTCGGAACCCCAGACCTCTACGTCCTTCGGATCGTTATGGCTATCCCCGTTATGGAAGCGCTCCGGAAAGATCTGATACCATATCCGATCGCGAATCCACCCGGGGGAATGAACCGCGTCGCGATCTCCCGCATACGAAAACTGGAAGGCGTGCTGAGGACGAAGCTCCGTCTCGACGCCGTGGGAAAGCACCCAATAGGTCTGCCCCTCCAGCACGAACCGAAACACGTACTGTAGATAACGGATTCGAGATTCGTCCGCTTGCAGCGTTACTCGGTAATAGCTGCCGTTCGCGGTCGATGACCATGCGGTCATCTCTTTCTCATGTCTTCCAAGCGTTTGATGCCGGTATTTATTCCAGTAGACGACACTAACGTTCGTCGCTCGAGCGGGCACCCGCAATCGAATTTCCGCGCGATCAAGCTCCAACAATGTGAAATCCAACACCGGATCGTGACATCCGGCATAAGTCCATGCTTGCATACGAATCGTTCCTTCTCTTCTTTAAGTTCGCGCCCGCACCTTGATATGCGAAGGAGCGTCTTCGGAGCCGTCCATGACCTGGAGAAGCAGCTTGGCGGCTTCCGTTCCCATACTCTCGAGATGCAACGAAATCGACTCGACCGGCGTCGGTAAATGCCGATACAACGGATGATCGTCGAAGGCCGCGACCGGGATCGCTTGCTGCAAGGGCGTCTTCTCGGTTTCAAGCCACTCGTATAACTTCCCTTGGCTCGAGGCGATAAGCGCATGCGGCAGCGCGTCTTCTTGACTGAGTTGATTCGGCTCGACGATCCTCGTGGAAAGTCCATGCCTTTTCATCGCCGCAGTATAGCCGTTGATGCGATTCGCGACGTAGATGTCTCTTTGTTCATGCTCCGGAGAAGCTAATAGGACGATATCTTTGCAGCCTTTGCCGATCAGTCTCTCGGTCATCGCCTCGGCCGCTTGCACATTATCGACGTCGACCCACCGGACGCCCTCTCTAGATGATTCGCCTATGACGACGAAAGGCATCGCATGATCAATCAGAAACCGATAATGTTCCTCCGTCAGCAAGCTTTCGGGGATCAGCACCCCGTCAACCCGATGCTCTCGCACGATCTTCTGGAACGTCGTCGTTTCGCTCGTATCGATATCGTGCACGCTCATCAATAGGAACAAGTAGTCGTTCGCATAAATTTCTTCCTCGATACCTCTCAGGACTTCGTTGAAAAAGGGATTCGCGTAAGCTTGGCGATTCGTGTAGTCGAAGCAAAATCCGACCGTGTACGTCCGGCTTGACGCCAAAGCGCGAGCGGCCGTGTTCGGAACGTAATTGTGCTCCCTGACGATTTCCATGATTTTGTTTCGCGTCTTCTCCGAAATGCTAACGCTTCCATTCAAAACTCTGGATACCGTCGCTTTATTAACGCCAGCTATCTCCGCGATTTCCTTGATCGTAAGACGACTCAAAGATACTTCCTCCTTCATTCAATGCAACCGGTTGCATAAATGATTATAATCGATCTTTCTCCGACTCGCAAGATGTTTGGATTACAAAAAAACAAAGGACCCCGTTAGTTTACGGAATCCTTTGCCTGCCGATGCCATTAATCCAAATACGAGCAAATATAGTCGGTAACCGTTCTGACCTTCAGCTTGAAGCTGGCGTTAGCCGGAACTTCGAAAGCTTGAGGAGTCGCGATATCGAGCCATTCGTCGTTGCCCGGAAGCAATACGGAAAGCTCGCCGGACTGGATGTCCATGAGTTCCTTCTGCGAAGTGCCGAACTCGTATTCGCCCGGCAGCATAACGCCAAGGGTTACTTTCGATCCGTCTTCGAGTACGACGGTGCGGCTAGTGACTTTGCCATCGAAGTATACGTTCGCTTTCTTGACTACGGATACGTTGTTGAATTGCGACATGGCTCTCTCCCGCTCCCTTATGCGTGTTACAGCAATTTATTGAATTGCGCCACGACGTTCTCCACCGTGAAGCCGTACTCTTTGATGACGCGATCGCCCGGTGCGGATGCGCCGAACGTGCTGATGCCGAGAACCGCGCCGCCGTCGCCGACGAAACGGTCCCAACCGAACGGATGAGCCATCTCGATCGCCAGACGGGCTTTAACGCTCTTAGGCAGAACGCTCTCTTTGTATGCGGCGTCTTGAGCATCGAACAAATCCATGCTTGGCATGCTGACTACGCGCACGTGCACGCCTTGCTCGGCAAGAGCTTTCTGCGAAGCGACGGCAAGCTGTACTTCGGAGCCCGTTGCGATCAAGATGCCTTGCGGTTTGCCGTTCGCGGCTTCGGATACGACGTAAGCGCCTTTAGCGAGCGTCTCGCGAGCGTTAGCCGTGCCTTCGAGAATCGGCAGGTTCTGGCGCGTGAGGACGAGCGCGACCGGTTTGCCTTGGTTCTGTACCGCGTAAGCCCATGCCGCGGACGTCTCGTTGCCGTCTGCAGGACGGATAACCGTCAGGTTAGGGATGATGCGGATAGAAGCCAGCTGCTCGATCGGTTCGTGCGTAGGGCCGTCTTCGCCGACTGCGATGGAGTCATGCGTCAGGACGTAAGTAACAGGCAGATTCTGAATCGCCGACAGACGTACGGCCGGACGAAGGTAGTCGGTGAATACGAAGAACGTACCGCCGTATACTTTCAAACCGCCGTGCAGCATAATGCCGTTCATAGCCGCAGCCATACCGAATTCGCGAACGCCGAAGTAGATGTTGCGTCCGTCGTAGTTGCCCGGTTTGTACACCGGCAGACCCTTCAGGTGCGTCATCGTCGAGCTTTCGAGGTCGGCGGAGCCGCCTACGAGCTGCGGAATGTTCTTAGCTAAGCCGTTCAGAGCGTTACCCGAAGCCACGCGCGTGGACAGCGGTTTGTCTTCCGTCGTGTACTTCGGAAGATCGGCATCCCATCCGCTAGGCAATTCGCCTGCGACAGCCGCTTCGAATTGTGCGGCCAGCGCCGGATGAGCGGCTTTGTATTTCTCGAATTGAGCCTTCCAAGCCGCATGCGCCTGCTCGCCGGCTTTCTTCACTTCCGCGAAGTGAGCGCGAACGTCTTCAGGCACATGGAACTCTTCATGCGGCCATTCGTAGAACGCTTTGGTCAATTTGGACTCGTCGGCGCCGAGCGGGGAACCGTGAGGACCTGCGTGACCGCCTTTGCCGCCTTTGTTCGGAGAACCGTAGCCGATGACCGTTTTCACTTCGATCAGCGTCGGTTTGCTCTTCTCGGCTTGCGCAGCGGCGATCGCTTTCGAGAGCGCATCGAGGTCGTTGCCGTCTTCTACGCGCAGCACTTGCCAGCCGTAAGCTTCGAAGCGCTTGCCCGCAAGCTCGGACATCGAGAGGCTAAGCTCGCCGTCGAGGGAGATATCGTTCGAATCGTACAGCACGATCAGCTTGCCGAGCTTCATGTGGCCCGCCATCGAAGCAGCCTCATGGGACACGCCTTCCATCAGGTCGCCGTCGCCGCAGATCGAGTACGTGTAGTGATTGATAATGTCGAAGCCTTCGCGATTATAAGTCGCGCCAAGCTGCGCTTCCGCAATCGCCATACCGACGGCCATCGCGATACCTTGGCCGAGAGGACCCGTCGTCGCGTCGACGCCGGCCGTGTGGCCGAATTCCGGATGTCCTGGCGTCAAGGAACCCCATTGACGGAAGTTTTTCAATTCTTCCATCGGCAGGTCGTAGCCGCTCAGGTGGAGCAAGGAGTACAACAGCATGGAACCGTGGCCCGCGGAAAGCACAAAACGGTCGCGGTCGATCCAACTAGGCACGGATGGATTATGTTTCATCGATTTGGCGAACAATTGGTAACCCATCGGAGCAGCGCCCATCGGCATGCCCGGGTGTCCGGATTTGGCTTTCTCGATCGCATCGATGGCTAGCGTGCGGATCGTCGTAACGGATAATTGATCAATCGTTTTCGTGCTTGCTGTCATTACGGTAAAACCCTCCTCATGTCAATTCACGTACGTTCTCGGACACAATGCCCATAATCGTACAGATAAAACTATTTTGCCTATTGTAACATGGTCCCCATCGGATTGCTATAAATGTATGTACAAGTTCGAAGCCTTCTATACGAAGGCAACCGTCTTGTTCTGGAACACGAGCAATCGGTCTTCGATGTGCCACTTCACCGCGCGCGCAAGCACGATCCGCTCGATGTGGCGGCCGATGCGCTTCAGCTCGTTGACGTTATCGCGGTGGCTGACGCGTTGGATGTCCTGCTCGATAATCGGGCCGCCGTCAAGCTCCTCGGTCACGTAGTGAGCCGTTGCGCCGATCAGTTTAACGCCGCGGTCGTAAGCCTGTTGGTATGGCTTGCCGCCCACGAACGCCGGCAAGAACGAGTGGTGGATGTTGATGATGCGGTTGTGGAACTGCTCGATGAACTTCGGCGGAATGATCTGCATATAACGCGCAAGCACGATGAGATCGACTTTGCCGACCGTGAGCTCGCGCTGCTGGCGCTCCGCTTCCGGTTTCGTATCGGGCGTAACCGGGATGTAGTGATACGGAATGCCGAACGATTCGACTAGACCTCTCATATCCTCGTGGTTACTGATTACCATGCTGATCTCCGCATCCAAGTCGCCTGCTTGCCATTGCCACAGCAGCTCGAGAAGGGCGTGATCCTCCTTCGATACGAAGATGGCGACCCGCTTCTTGCGCGCCGCGCGGAAGATGCTCCAACGCATCTCGAAACGGTCCGCCACGCGGGTGAAGTCCTCTTGAAGCGACGCGAGACGCAGCTCGAGATCCTGCAGATCGAACTCGATCCGCATGAAGAACATGCCGCCTTCCGGATCCATCGTATATTGGTCGGATTGCACGATATTCGCGCCTTGCTCGTATAGAAATTGCGACACGGCCGCGACGATCCCCGCGCGGTCCGGGCACGAAATCAGCATGCGGGCCCGGTTACTCTTGTCTTCCCGTTGTTTGGCGTTCTGCGGTTGATAGATCTGTTGTTGACTCATCTGCTTCTCTTCCTCTCTACGATCGGCCGAAGTTACAGCGACTTCAGCCATTCCTTCCCTGCAAGCCATCCGAGCAGCCTTTGGTTGAGCGCTTCCTCGCTCAGCTCTCCGGACAGGAGGCGTTGCTCTACGAGCATATCGTACAGACGCTCCATCGGTTCTCGCGGATCGGCCTTCCTGGCTTTGGCGTCCGATTTGATTAGTTCCCACGTCTGCAGCACGTAATCGCGGTGATGAATGTCTTCTTTATCGAAGTAAAAATGCAGGCGCTCGACGTCCTCCAGGAACTCGCCTCCGAACCGCTTGGCAATATCGCCGCGCAGCATCGCGATCTCCGCTTCGTACATCGGACGCTCGGTCGCATCGGTCTTGCCGATCCACGGCGTTTCCAAGATGAACGGCTTGTCCTTCAGCAACTCATGGCCGACGACGCCCGCGATGCCTTGGTAGCCGATCCAACCCGAGCCGATCGGCGCGTGACGGTCTTTGGCGGCGCCTTGCGGATTCTTGCTGTCGTTAACGTGAACGACGGCGATGCGATCAAGGCCGACGACCTCGTCGAACTTGCGAAGCACGCCATCGATGTCCCCGACGACGTCATATCCGGCATCGTGAATGTGGCAAGTATCCAAGCACACGGTCAGGCGGTCGTTATCGCGCACTTTCTCGATAATTTGCGCAAGCTCTTCGAAGGTGCGCCCGATTTCCGTGCCTTTGCCCGCCATCGTCTCGAGCGCGATGTTCACGTCGGTTTCCTTCGTCCCTTCGAGCACCTCGTTCAAGCCTTCGGCGATGCGCGCGATGCCGTATTCCGGGTCCTTCTCGGTGTATGCGCCCGGGTGCAGCACGATATTGTTCACGCCGATCCGGTGCGTCCTCCGCACTTCCTCTTGAAGGAAGTTTACGGCGAGATTGAACGTATCTTCTTTATAAGAGCCTAGATTAATAATGTAGGGCGCGTGAACGACGATGTCCTTGACGCTGATACCGCTGGCGGCCATCGCTTGGATGCCTTCCGGGATGTACAAGTCCTCGATCGGCTTCCTCCGCGTGTTTTGGGGCGCGCCCGTATAAATCATAAACGTGCCGGAACCGTACGATTCCGCTTCATTCGCTGCATTCAGCAGACCTTTGTCCGAAAAAGAAACGTGCGAGCCGATTTTAACCATCGCGAATATGCTCCTCTCGTCTACCAATCCGTACCCCGCGACGCTCGCGGGGCCTGTCCAAGCAATCACCCTTTATTGTAGCGCGAACGTCGAAATAAATCTAGAAATGAGCTATAATTTCGGAATGAGGTGATAATGATGTCTGGAGCTCCAACTTGGTTCATCTATTTCATCTGGTTTTGGACGTTCGTGCTGATCGGCTTCATGACGATCGGCGGATACTTCATGTTCCGCAAGTTCCTGAAGGTAATGCCGCAACGCGACGGCAAGTCCAAGCTGGATTGGCAAAACTATTGGGTGGAACGCAGCCGCCCGCTGTGGACGGACGAGTCCAAGGCGATGCTGGACAAGCTCGTCTCTCCGGTTCCCGGTCCTTTCCGGGATATCGCGAAGCACTCGATCGCCGCTAGAATCGGCCAACTCGCCGTCGAGAGCGGCGCTGAGCGCGTAACGAACGAGCATTGCATCGAAGGCTACATTCTGGCGACTCCGAAGCGCGACCACCGCAGCTTGAAGGATTTTCTGGAAAAAAATCAAATCGACTATTCCGCCTACCGACACCTGCTCGGTTAATGGCGAATCGAAGACGATCGCGTTAAAAAACGAAACCTTTGCGCGTGAGAATCGTCTAACCTCGTAGGAGGTGCTTTACAACATGAACAAGAAACGCAGTACGACACTTGCTTTAAGCTCCGCGGTCCTTGCGCTTACGCTGCTGGCAACCGCGTGCAGCAACGACAACGGTAACTCTAATAATGCCAATACCTCGCCTTCCGCTACGCCGACCGTAACGGCAAGCGCCGAAACCGGCGGCGAATCGAGCGCGGAGGCTTCCGCGAACCCGGAAACCCATGAAGCGGTCGGCGAATACGTCGGCCTCATCGACAGCCACTCTATCGAGGTTAAGATGGAAGACGGAACGGTTGCGTTCCAGATCAGTCCTGAGATAGCGGACAAAGTGGATTCATGGGAGTCGGATATTCCCGTTAAATTTACTTATTCCGAGGATACGATCGACGTGAACGGCGAGAAAGTGTCGCAGTACACGATTCATACGATCGATAAGCAGTAAAAAAGAGGAGGAGCGCGGGTGCGTATAGTCGTGTGCGGGGGAACGGGTTACATCGGGACCGCTTTGACGCTAGCGCTCCTTTCCCGTGGAGACGAAGTTTGGATCGTAACGAGACGGCAGCCGAAGAAATCGCCTTTCGATACGACGATGCCTCACCCTCGGTATATGACCTGGGAAGAGTGGGAGACGACTCCGGATCGGCTTGGCGTCATCGATGGAGTCGTTAATCTAACCGGTGAGTCGATCAATCAGCGTTGGACGACTAAAGCCAAAGAACGCATCCTCTCCTCCCGCACGAGAGCCGCGTATCGGCTCGCTGACATCATCGGCCGAATGAGCGAGCCTCCACCCGTCGTCGTGAACGCCTCCGGAATCTCTCTGTACGGGCATTCTGGCGATCAAGTGTACGACGAGAGCAGTCCTGCTCATCCAGCCGATTTCCTCGGCACGACGGTCGTAACATGGGAAGCCGCGATCGACCGCATACCGGTCAGACGCCTGGTCAAGCTGCGGATCGGACTCGTCGTCTCCCGCAGCGGCGGGGCGTTCGGCTTCATCCGCTTGCCTTACCGTCTCTTCGGCGGCGGCAGAATCGGCAACGGAGAGCAAGGGTTGCCCTGGATTCACCTGCAAGACATGATCTCGCTCATCCTGTTCTGCCTCGAGAACGAGAGCATATCCGGCCCCGTCAACGCGGTTGCGCCGGACCCCGTGACGAACGACGAGTTCGGGCGGATGCTCGGCCGAGTCACCCGGCGCCCCCACTGGTTCCCCGTCCCGGGATGGCTCTTAAAGCTAGTGCTTGGCGAGATGAGCACGCTAGTCCTTACCGGACAACGGGCGATGCCGAGAGTCGCGTTAGACCACGGATTCGAGTTCGCTTTTCCGAAGCTAGAAGAAGCCCTGCGGGACATTACCCGTTAGGGCTTCTTTGTTTAGGCGTGCTCCTGAACGAAGCGGTACTTGGAGGCAGCTAGCGTCAAGCTGTCTCCGGGCTGTAACGGATAAAGTTCGTAAGGTGTCATCGGCATCTCGTTCAGCTTACTCCCGTTGCGAGAGCCTAAATCTTTGACCTTCCACTGATTGTCGACCCTCACAACCTCCGCATGGGCACGGGATACGCCGCTCGTCTCGTCAACATGGTGGGCCGCCTCCGCGGATCTGCCGATCACGATCGATGGTTCGCCAAGCGGCACGCGGCACCCGTCCCCCTTGGTCTCCCAGAGCAAGTAACTGGCGAATTGGGGTTCTTGCCGGGCAGTTGCCAGCATTTCCGTGCGATCCCCGAGACCGGCAGGCAGCCAGGTCGTCTCCGCGGGCAACACGTTCTCTCGCGGTGCAGCAATTGGACGATCGGTTGCAGGCCATCTTGCCTCCGTAACACGAATTTGAAATCTAGGCGCACCGGAATCCGGCGACTCCTCTTCCGCTCCATCCGGCGACGGTTGACCGGGTTTCCTGTCAGGCATAGCAACTGAATGGCCCGACTCCATTACCTGCTTCGGCGCCCAATTCCACAGCAATAGAACGCTGGCAAGCGCGATGACCGTAATCCCGAGACCTAACAGCAGCGCGGATTGTCCCGGATGATCCATATAGCCGAATCTCCACGCAGCGGCTACGGCTACGGCGGCCGAGACTCCCGTCAACGTTCTCCGCCTGTGCGGATCCATAACCGGTTTAGCCGGTTTGGGTCTGCCCCACGCGCCGGCCATACGATCCCCGCCCAACAGCTCCGACACCGCATGCGGGTCGCCTGTCGGCGGCTGAAGCAACCGCCATGGCAGCCCGCTTCGCTTATCGCCTTCAGGCTTCATCCCTTCCGGGTTATCCACTGTTTTCACCTCTGGAGGCGCGGTCGACATCATCGATAACGAAGGCGCGTACACCACCTGAGCATCCGAATGACCGGCCGCCGAGGAAGAAGATAAATACTCTCTAATATAATCGCGCAACGTTCGCGGGGCGAAATCCGGAGCGCCGACGATGCGCAGCAATTGCTGTACGGCTTGTCCGTCCAAGTCCTCCACGTTCGTCATCCATCGAACGACCAGTCTCTCTAAGCGGTCCGCGCTTCTAAGCTCGGAGGAGGAGGTTACCGGCAAGTACGTAAATCTGATGTCTTGGCCGTCCCCTGCCATGAAGATGAATTCGTCCGAGAGTAGAATGCGGTTCGTGTCAAGTAAGTACAGCCTGCAATCCTCCAGCACTTCCGCGAGGCGGCACAGGGCGTTCATGAAATCGCTCATCGTCCATTTGACGATTCGCAGCGCTTCGACCAACATGCGGCAGCCGTTCAAATCGAATTTGAACGTAACGATGCCGTCGATCTCTTCACACTCTACCGGAAGCAATCCCGGCACCTCGCAATGCCGCAGCATACGAAGCTGCGTCCCATTGACCGACTCCCGGGTAAATCCGTTGACGCTGCCGATGGTCATGAATAATCCTCTGCGCTGTTCGAAGCCGACCTTCAGTGTCTCCATCCTCATCCCCCTACCCTTGTCCCAACAGCATCATAAAGCCAGGCGCCACAGCCAGCATGAACGGAAACCGCGAGCCCCTGCCTTCCGACACCGGATGAGTGCCCCACGGCCACTTGAGCCGCCCGCCAAGCTTATTCAATCCCGGCAATCGAAGCAGGACCAGCGCCGCGGCGATCGCACCGGCGAATACGATGGCGTACATCATTAGCAGAAGGGTGGGCGGCGCACCCATCCATATTCCGAATGCGCCGAACCATTTGACGTCTCCTCCGCCCATTCCGCGTAATAGAAACAAGACGTATAACGGGGCCATTCCGGCGACCGCGCCGATCATGGCAACGATCACTCCGTCGTATCCGCGCGATATCCATTGATAGAGAAGTCCGGTGGCCGCGAAACCTACATTCAAAGCGTTCGGAATTCGCATCGTCCTCATATCGGTCCAACAGGCACACGCTAGCAGTAGACAAACGCCGATTATTGCTCCTCGGTCCAACGAACTCCCTCCTCCATAAAGTCGAATCTTCGTCGGGCTCGAACTAACTCACCCTCAATAAATTATAATCTTCGTCGGGCTCGAACGAACTCACCCTATGGAGCGGATGCGCTCCTGACTTCGAATGAGTGCTCCCACTGCCCTTCTTGACCGGCTCCTGTAACCCTTAAGCTCCATTGCCCCGGCGTCGTTCTGCCCGAGACATGCCAGGTCCAGCTGACCGTCCCGTCATCGCCGGCGACCGCCGCGCCCAGATGCTTCGCCTGGCTTTGTCCGCTCTTGTAGACGACCGATAGATCGACGGAAGCTCCCGGCTTCGTGCGGACGACTAACGTTGCTTTCTTCCCCGGTCTTACCGGATTGGGCTCCAGCGATACGAACGTAACCTGCAGGCTTTCGCCATCTTCATCCGGTAGCCTGGCTTTCGTCGCATTGCCCCCGATCCATACTCTCTCCCGCGCAGACTGGCTTAGAACCAGCTTCGTGCCGATGAACGGCACTTTCATCGGCAACGTATACTCGGCATGCAGCGTTAAGTACGCTTGGCTTCGATCCGAATCGTCCGGCAATTCGACGGCGGACAGCCGCAGACGGGAGCCGTCTAGCACGGACTCGTCCATTCGCTGCTTAACCAACTGCTCGAATGCAAGCCTCGCACCTTGCCGTTCCAAAGTCCACTCGCCGCGTGCTGCTTGTCCTGCCCAATCCTTAACGGGTGAAGGCAGCCAAAGTCCGACTTTATCGATCGTCTCGCCCGCCTTCGTCAGCTTGTCGCTCCACCGGTCGGCTTGTTCATAAGCGCTTGTCCCCTTAACTTCGCTGATCGCAAGGGAGACGGGATACCAAGCTCCCGCTGCTTGCCGAACCGTCTGCGACAATACGCCATGCAGAGCCATGGAGATAATCGCGGTCTGCACCATGAAGATTAGGAAAAATATAAGCAGCAGAAACACGGGCATCAGCATGGCGGCTTCCAGCGTAACGCTTCCTCGATCTGATGACGCTCGGCGTCCGACGCAGCTACTGATAGGAATAATCCGCTTGATAGATGGCTTCATATCGTCCGTCTCTCACCGCCCCGCCCAAACTCCCATATCCGCCGAGCATTCGAACTAGACCTGGGAAAAACCATAGCTTTACCGATGCGGTTCCTTCCCCGCTGGCATAGGTATAAGCTTCTTGGAACGATATTCCCGTCTCGAGCTCCATGATCGCGATCATTCGGGCCATTTGATTGCCCGATCCCCCGTGAAGGAGCAGGAACAAACGCAAATAATCGACGTAGGCCGTGGCGATATTGGCGTACTTGGAAAGCTGAATCGTCCCTTTGTTCACCAGCGATTGGAGGTCCGCGACCGCGCCCCGGATGCCGTACACAAGCGCTGCTGCCAATACTAGCAACGGATGCCCCAGCTTGCTGCATTCCACGAAGCCTTCCATCGTGCGGATCGCCAGCCTGAGCGCGAAAATCTCTCCGAAAGCCGCTCCGATATTCCCCGACGGGTTATGAAACCCGTACAGGATATACTCCGTCTGCTGCACATCGATCGATAGTGTGGCGTCGCCTCCGCGAAGCATCTCCTTCACGTAAGCCGGGTCATACCGGGACATGCGGGAGATCGTATATTCGGAGAAATAGAGTTGATCCCTTACGCCGAGCAAGCTGTCTTCCACCATCTCAAGAAGATCGCCCGTTAACGACAACGACTCGTCGCGACCGTCGTCCGGCTCGTCGGCCTGCTCGCTGTCGGCGAACTCGGCCTCCGTACGATTCCATTGCAGGTTCTGCTCGTAGAGCGTCTTCAGCCGATCGAACTCCGCCCGCTCTTCCGGCGTACCGGACCGACCGGAGAACAGGCGCAACCATTGCTTGGCCTCCGCCCATTCGGTCTTCGCTTTCTTCTCTTCTTGCTTGCGTTCCTCGTCATGCGATCGATGAGCTTGGAACGTCGCTGCTCGAGCCGATAGTATCGTGCCGGATGAACCGTAGCCGTTAATGAACCGTGCGAATCCGCTCTGTAAGCGATCGGCTTCGCCTCTCAGAGCGCTTCCTCTACCGGTAGACCCTGGAACGTAGGACGATTGAGACGCAAAGCTAGCCGCATAGCCGATAACCTCCGCGCCAAGCGAACGCTGCGCGGCGATTTCCGTCTCATACTGCGAGAAGAAGGACGGATCGAGCACCATCTCGGCCGCTTTGCGCCTAAGCTCAGCCATGGCGGCGGCCTGCTCCGATGAAATCGATTCTCCGGAGCGAATCGCTGCCGCTTCAGCCGCGATTGCGCGCATCTCTTCGTTCGCTTCCTGCGCTTCCTCCCATGCTTCAAGCGCCCCGGCATATGTCATCTCGGATTTCTTCCTCGCCGCTTCCGCGTCGGCGGCTAGTTTCGAACCTATGCGCGCGGTACCCGTCTCGTATCCCGCCACGATAGACTCATAGCGGGGCATTTCCGCTTCCTCGATCGAACTCTCTTCCTCGGCATGCTCCTCCGTCCTTCCGTAAGCTGCCTGACCTTCGTCATCACGATCTTCCTCCTTGCGCGCTTTGCGCTCTTCTTCCCGCTTCCGTTTCGCTTCTTCCATGGCGCGGATCGCTTGTCTCCTTGCCTCGTCTTCCAATCGTTTGCTTACGTAATCATCGTACTGATTGGCGATATCGGCGATCTGACCGATGCTGCCTGTCGCCTCTCTCGGGGAAAGCGTCAACGGAGGATACGGAACCTCGTCCTCGAATGCTTCCCGAATGATCGTTCCGTGGCCTCGCTGCCGTTCTAACGCTCGATCCAACGCGTCCTCCCGGCGATCATAAGCCTTCTGCATTCGTTCGAGCGCATCGACCGTCTTCTTCGTGTCCTCGATCATGCCGGACATGCCGCGAAGCCGCGTCGCCAACTCTATCGTTAAGTCAATCGGCGCCTTATACTTCATCTCTTCAAGCACTTGCCTGCGGAATACGGCGTGGTCCGCGATCGGCCTGCTTTCCGTGACTTCCGTCCGCTCCCATCGCATATCCAGATAAGGGAACGGCGCCGAACCCGCAGGTATCGCGTTGCCCGCGAGCGTATCCGCGAAGATTCGATCCGCGGGATCGCCTCCTCTCGCGAAGAGACCGTACCGCGAATAGAGCTCGGGATCGAAGGAGGACATCACCGACCGGGCTCCCGACTTCACCGCCAGCTCCGCTTGCGCCCGGAACGCCGCCACTCTCGCGAAATCGATCAACAATGCGGTAATGAGAACGAAGGCGGCCGTCAAAGCGATGACGAAGATCGTTACCGAACCGCTCGCGTTCTCCCTGCGTTTACGTCCCACGCGTACTCCTCCTTGCCGCTATGACTGGCGCTTGCGCAACGTCTGCGCAACCTCGTCCCGATAGGCATCCTCGCCTTGTTGGGAATCTTTCATCTTCGCGGAATAGTACCGGATAAGGTCGAAGGTTCGGATCAGTTCCGCAGGCTCCACGACGAGTGCCGTTACGTCTGCCGATGCGGACTGCTGCCCTCTGAACGTTACGAGCGCATCGGGAAGCCAGCCTGAACGGGCTTTCACGGTAACGGTCCTCTGAATTCCGGTATTCCGGTATTCGAGAACTCCCGACAAGGAGCCGGGCATCGTCGTACCGATCTTCTCCAGCTTGCCGGAAGCCGAACGGCCGTCAGGCGAACTCGAACCGTTGGCGATCGGAACGCTGACCGCCCCGTCTCCGGTCGCCAAGCCCAGCCAGCCTCGAAGCAGCGCATCGTCTTTCAATCGCCAGTATAGACCGTCGTACTGTCCGGCAGCATAGGCTCCTGTCTTGGCATCCTTAGTCGAATTCGACCAGCCGAACGCCGCGCGTTCGGCAGCGACCGAAGCGCTGTAATAGATTTGCGCTTGCAGCGACACGTACAAAGCAAACAAAAGCGTCAAGCAGGCGAGTATCATCACCCAAGGCAATACCATCGACGCCTCCAGCGTCAAGCCTCCGGAGCAGTTCCGGCGCAACGAATTCCGTGCCTCGCCCGTCATTCGAACAGTTCGTCCGACTTGCCGGTCACTTTGTCCATGAGACCGTCCAGGAACGCCAGAATTTGCTCCTTGAATACCAACACGATCGCGATCAGCACGGCGACGATGAGCACGATTTCCAGCGTCCCCATCCCCTTCTCGTTGCGCCACAGCGCATGGCCTGCCCTTCTCAACGCACCTATCGATGCTCTCATTCCGATCAACTCCCATTCGTAATTTGTTTAACCTTCAAAACATCAGCACAGCCGGAGCGCCTACTAGAAGCATGATGCATAGAAACACGAGCGTAAGCGGAAAAACCAGCTTGGACGACGCCTGCTCCCCCAACGTGCGGACGGCTGCCTTGCGCTTTTCCCACATTTGTCTCGTCAGCTCCCTCAGCGCCGGTACGAATACTTCGCCGCCTCTTCTCGCATTGATGAGCAGCGTCGAAGCGAATAGCTTGACTTCCGGGACCGCGCATCTGCGTCCCATCTCTTCGAGCGCGGCGGCCATGCTTTCACCCCGTTGCATGGCGATCAGGGCCGACCTTAACTCGTCGTACAACGGATTGCCGCCCGGCGGCTGCTGTTCCACGCATCTCGACAATGCGCGCATCACGTTGTCGCCAGCGCCTACGATCAAGAGCAGCTTGCCAAGCAGCTCGGGCAGCTCCATCACGATACGCTGCCGGCGCATGGCGACGCGATTGCGAAGCTCCTTCGCGCGAAGGAACGACACGCAGCAGGATACGATTCCTCCTAGAACGGCAAGCGCATCGTTATCCGCAACCCATGCGAGCAACCCGAATGCGAGAAGTGCCGCGTAACCGAGCCCGAAACTCTCGCCGGCGAATAATAGCCATTTATCTCGGCTGCACGTCCCGCCGTTGAGCTGTGCGAGAGCATACCGTTGCCGGATGAGCAGAGGTTCGATTCTGCCTAATACGGACGGAATCAAGAGGAAGCAGACGAACGGATCGGTCAACGGCTTCATTCCTCGCAACCGTCCCCCTCGGGCAAGAACGGCTCTGCTTAGCAGCACCGCATAAATTCCAAGCAGCATCGCGCAGCAGACTCCCGACCAACCGAGCTTCATAGGCGGATATCCATAATGCGCCCCATCCACCAGGAGCAGCCGAGGAGCGCAAGGAACACCAGCGTGAGCAAGATCCAGCCGAAGCCTTGATGAATCGGTTGCATATAGTCGCCGGCCACGAAGCCGAGCATACCCACGAACAGATAGGGCATGACCATCATGATTCGAGACTCGAACTTCTTCTGGGCGATCAGCACCGATACTTCCAGCTCGATGTCCAGCTTCTCGCCGATGAATTGCGACGTGTTGCGAACGACTTCGACCATGTCTCCGCCCGCTTTCTTGCAGATGGTGATGACGTCGGCGAAGCTCCTCACCTCGGCCAAGTCCGACCTTCTCGCGAAATCCTGCAACGGAACGTCCAGCGGATCGCCATTGCGCAGCCGATTGGCGATAACGCCCAGCTCCTTCATTAGGTCGGACTTCGAGGCTCCCAGCAACAGCGCCAGATCAGCCTCGAGTGAGAGGAACGCGTTCTCCACCGACCTGCCCGCGGACAGCAGCGAGGACAACGCATGCAGCGCTTCCTTGAAATGCTGCCTGAGCTTGTTCTTGCGCCTGTTGCATAGCGTTCTCGCGTAGTATTTCGGATACAGCAAACCCAGCGGCGCCGCGACAATACCCAGAATCCATGTTCCGTATATCAATCCGACGAGCAGGGCGCACACGCCCGCCCCGATCGCGATCGCCGTCATTCGTTCCAACCCGCCGAGCTCGTAACTTCCGTATTCGATCATTCAACCTGCCGCCTCCTTCGCTAACCCCGCCTGCCGCAGCTTGTCCGAGTTCATCAGCTCAGCGACCCGGCGCAAGCTACCAACGATACGTCCGTTCTCTTCTCCGTCCTCCTCGAATCGGTATAGCGTGCGAAGCTCGACCTCCCCGTTGCTAACGCCGACGACTTCGCAGATTTCCGCAACGCGGCGGGAAGCATCGCGATAGCGGCTCAACTGGACGACGATATCGAGCGCGGAAGCGATCTGTTGCCGAATGACTGCCATCGGCAGCTCGGCACCGCTAAGCACCATCGTCTCCAGACGCGACATCATATCCCTCGCGCTATTCGCGTGTCCGGTCGACAGCGAGCCTTCATGCCCCGTATTCATCGCCTGCAGCATATCGAGAGCTTCCGCTCCCCGGACTTCGCCGACGATAATCCGGTTCGGGCGCATTCGCAGGGAAGCGCGGATGAGCTCGCGAATGCCGATCGCCCCCTTCCCTTCGCTATTGGGGTTCCGCGTCTCGAGCGACACCAAGTTCTCGACGCCGCGAATTTGCAGCTCGGCGGAATCCTCGATCGTAATGATCCTCTCGCCTGGACCGATCCATTGCGACAGCGCGTTCAGGAATGTCGTCTTGCCCGATCCCGTCCCTCCGCTTATGAAGAGGTTGTATTTGGCCGCTACCATGTGTCGCAGAAACTCCGCGGCTTCCTCGGTCAAAGCTCCGCCCGCGATCAGCTCGCGTATCCCTAACGGATGGCGAGGAAATCGGCGAATCGTAACCGTCGGCCCCTTCAGCGCGACGGGCGGCAATACGACGTGCACCCGCGAGCCGTCGGGCAGCCGGGCATCCACGATCGGGGAAGCCTCGTTCACCATCCGGTTCACTTTGCCGACGATGCTATGGATCAAATCCTCCAAGCGCTCGGCGCTCTCGAAACCGATCTGGACCCGCCGCAGTTCGCCCTTGCGTTCGATATAAATCTCGTCATGAGCATTGATCATGATCTCGGATATTTCTTCGTCATCCAGCAGCGGCTGAAGCGCGTCCAACCCTCGAAAGGCGTGGAACAGCCTGCTTACGGCAGCGCTTCGCTGCGCAGCCGTCATCCGGCGCGTTCTCTCTCGGCGGAACAGCTCTTCCTCGATCATCCGACGAAGCTCATCGTCCGTCACTTCCCGCTCCCAAGTGAGCAGCGAACGGACCGCTTCCTTCAGCTCAGCCAGCTCCTCGGACGTGAGCCCGGTGCGCTCCATGGGTCTCTACCTCCTTCCGCCGCCTGGCGGATGGCGCTCGTTCGCGAAGCTCGAGCAGCTCCAGCAGCTCGTCGACCGCCCCGCAGAACGCAGGCGCGCCCAGCAACCGTCCCGGCTGCTCGACCGTCTTCCATTGCGGAACGTACGGCAGGCTCATCGCCGGTCCGTCTCCCGGCAAGCTCCACCGGTTAAGCGGGCGTTGACCCTGCGCCTTATTCATAACGAACAGCAGCTTGTCCGACAACGCCTCAGAACCCGGTTGCTCCCCCCAGTAGCGAAGCAGTTTATCCGCCTTCTTCAGCCCTTGCATATCGTCGATCGCCAGCCAGACGACTCGATCGCTGAGCAGCAGCAGCTCGCGATGCCAATCGCCCGCCCCCTGATCGGGATCAATGACGATCAGATCGTAATGCCCCGAAGAGCGTATACGGTTAATCAGCTCGGAGAGAACGTCGGCAGTCATCGCCAAGCGTTCTCCCGGGTGCTCCGGCGCATCGATATAATCCGTCCTTATATAAGGCTGATGCCGGCACAGCTGGCCGAACAAAGCCTCCCACTGCTCCGGATGCGCCCGCAAACCGTAGAGCAGCCTGGACAAGCTGTCCGGTTCCCCTTGTCCGAACAAGATCGACGTCGCGTTAAGCGCCTCGAGATTAAGATAGAACGTACGCAACCCGCGTTCTCCCGCTTGGCGAAGCAGATTCAGCGCCAGCGTCGTCTTGCCCGTCCCCCCGGAGGCGGAGAACACCGTTACGATCCGGCATCCGTCCGCCGTCGCCCTGGGCTCTCCGGCGAGCGCTCCCCTAATCGCCGCCAACAACATCGGCAGCGGCTGATACTGGCTAACCTCCGTCCAACCTTCGTGGCTGCCGGCTCCCGCTCGCTCGACAAGCGCCAACGTCTTCCGCGTCCGCTCGCATGATGCCCCCGCCTCTCGCATCATCGACGGTTCGGCGACCAATAGATCGATGCTCCGGTTCCCTTCAAGCAGCTCTCTCCTAAGGGCACCGGCGTACGTGAACGCCGCGACGTCCCAGTCCGGCTCCTGCTCCCGGACGAATTCGGCGAGCTTGGCCGCATACTCCCTCTCTCCAGCCGCAATAACGATCGCTCTTGTCGCCAACAAAACCCCTCCTCCGCGATTAAACGCAAAAAACCGCAAACCCCGACGACGAACCGTCGGAATTTGCGGTGCTTCCGCTTGCTATTGAATGTACCGATACCTTACCACATCGCATAAAATCTGGCAATACTCATTTTGCGTAATCGATCATCGAGGTGACGACAAGCGCTCCGGGAGAAGCCGGAGCGAACGCTTGGCCGCCCTCGCCGCGTTTCAGGTACTGTACAGTGCGCGGCAGTCCCGGAACAAGGTCGAAGAAGTTGTCCGTGAAGATGCCCTCTTCGTCCGATTGCAGCCACACTTGCTTCGCCAGGCTCTTCGCCGACAGCTCGAATTTCGTGCCGTTGCTGCCTTCGACTTCGCGTACCGCGATCCCCGGATCGGACAGCTCGAGGAACTTCGAGTAGGCGAAGTAATGCTCCTTCGTCTCCACGACAGTACCGTCGACCCGCAATTCCGCCACGACCACGCTCCGGTTAGGATCGCGACCTCCAAGCAGCTCGCTAACCGAAAGTTCCAGTACTACGCCTGCGGAGTTCGCCGCAAGCCGAGCAGGTACGGAACCCGTCTTCAGCACCTCGCCCGAGAAATCGATCAATTTCCAACCGAACGTTCCGTCCACCGGCGAAAGCGAGTCCGATATGACGTGGAACGACAGCCGATCTTCCTCTTGGTCGATCGACACGAGCACTTCGCTAAAGCTCCGCTTGGCGTAATATTGCGTCGCTTTCCAGCGGCCGTAATAGTCCATGCTCGACCACGAAGCGACCGGCCAGCAGTCGTTGATCTGCCAGTAGAGCGTGCCCATGCAGTAATCCTTCGCGCGGCGATGCGCTTCTATCGCCATCTTCATGCCCTCGGCTTGAAGCACGGAGCTCATGTAAAGGAACGAAGCGAAGTCTTTCGCGTCCTTCATGTAACGGTCCGAGTAATCCTTGATCAAGAAGTTGCCGCGGCCGTTCTTCTGGTGATGGAGCATCACCTCGGAATCGAGCGCCATGTCGGCTTCTCCGGCGAACGTCCGCACCGTCTTCAGCTCGGGGAACGACTGGAAGCCGTACTCGCTCATGAACCGGCCGATGTTCGTCTTATAGTTCTCGAACGGCTCCTGCGCGTGCCACACCGCCCAGAAGTGAATGTCTCCATTCGGCGTATCGGAACCGGCATGCTGCGACGCATCGTTCGTAATGGCCTGCATCGGCGAGGAAGGCCAATATGCGATATCCGGCGCCAACACCTCTACGACGTCCGGCAGAAGCCGATGGAAGATCGCTTCGTAATCCGCCCACATCTTCTCGCGCTGCTCCATCGTGAAGAGCTTCTTCCAGCCCCAGCCGCCTTCTTCGTTATACTGCGCCCAAGCGCCGTCGATCTCGTTGTTGCCGCACCAAAGCGCGATGCTCGGATGGTTCCGCAGTCTGCGGATGTTGTCCTTCGCCTCTTCGCGCACGTTCTCGAGGAACGCTTGATCGCCCGGATACATGCTGCAGGCGAACATGAAGTCCTGCCAGACGAGAATGCCGTATTCGTCGCACAGCTCGTAGAACGCATCCTGCTCGTAAATGCCTCCGCCCCACACGCGAATCATATTGTAATTCGATTCCGCCGCGCTGACTATTTCGTGACGATACCGTTCTTCAGTGACCTCGGTTGCGAAGCTATCATTCGGGATATGGTTGGCGCCTTTGGCGAACACCGGAATGCCGTTCACTTCGAAGTAGAAGGAAGACCCCTTCGCATCCGGCTTCCGAATAAGCTTCACCGAGCGGAGACCCGTCCGGATGGATCGGCTAGCCTGCGCAGCCCCTCCCGCCGAAACGGCTACCTTGAACGTATACATCGATTGATCGCCCAGACCGCGGGACCACCATAGCTTAGGTGACGAGATGACCAAAGGAAGCTCGACCGTCTGAACGCCCGCTTGCACGCGGAAGCTGCCGCTCCAGCTCGCGCCGCCTTCCGTACTTACGTTCAGCGCGACCTCGCGTTCCTGCTCAGACTCAACCTCGACGACAGCCGTCAACTTCGCGCCCGAAGCCGTAACTTCGTCTTGCCGGATATATACGTCGCTCAGGCGCAAGCCGCTCCAGCCGCGAAGATTGACGTTCCGCCAAATCCCGCTCGTGACGAAGCGCGGTCCCCAGTCCCAGCCGTAATGGTACGGCGCCTTGCGAGTGAACACGCTGACCTTCTTGTCGCCTAGACCGCCGATCGCCGAATCGTCGTTCGACGCGGGGTAATGGATGCCGCATTCCTCCAGCTTGCGCAGCCCTTCTTGGATCGGCGAACGGAATACGATCCGCAGCATGTTGCCGCCGACTTGCACGCAGGACTTCACGTCCGCAACCCAGATGCGGAACATATTGTCCGCGGACAGGACGAGCTTATCGTTCACGTAGACCTCCGCGTAAGTGTCCAAGCCTTCGAATACGAGCTCTAGCTTGTTCGATGCCAGCCGCTCGGCCGGAACGTCGAACGTCGTGCGGTATTCCCAGTCTTGCTTATCGATCCACTGCAACGCTTTTTCGTTCGTCCCGACGAAAGGCGCCTCGATTCGGCCGTTCTTCAGCAAATCCGTATGTACGCAGCCCGGTACATGCGCAGGAAGCCAAGTTTGTTCATTCGAAGCTCTGAATTGCCAATCCCCGAGCTGTTCTATCCATTCGTTCACGCGGTAATCCTCCATCATCTAGTGTTAGCAATAATGTTATCCTAAAATTATATCATATGACTAACAAAAACAACCCAACGAAACACAAAAAAACCGCCAAATTCGAATACGATCGTATTCGAATTTACGGTTTCATCGCAAGATCCAGCCTTGGCCGGAAGCTTAATCCTTATCCACGAGATTTCTTTGCAAGTAGGTTTCCAGCACGTTCGTGATCTCATACGTCGTCTGCCCGAGATCGTAATTCTCGAAAGCATGCTCGCACAAAGTCCGGTACGCCATCTCGTTGTCGTAGTGGCTCAGGTGCGCGGCGATCGTAGCCGGATCCAGCCCGAGCCGTTGCTGGCGCTCCTCGACGGTACGGCGGTCGGCGTACACGAACAACCGGACGGCTTTGTCCCCATACACTTTCTTGAGAATGTCCGCGCCCTCTCGGTTCAAGATCAAATAGACGCAGCCTCGGGAATCGAGATGCTCCTCGACGTCTAGCCCGCGAATGCCGTAATGATGGCCGTCGATCGATACGCTCTCGAGAAACTCGCCCTGCCGCTCCATCTCTTCGTAAGTCTTATGATCGATAAAATGATAGTCCTGCCCGTTCACTTCGCCGGGCCGCGGAGAGCGCGTGACATAAGATACGACCTTGGCGATTCCGAACGTCTGTCCGACCGCCTCCGCGACGGATTTGCGTCCCGACCCATCCGGACCCGTAAATACGATAACGTGCTCCCGACCGTTAGATTCGTACATTCGCGTCATCTCCCTTAGGTTATGCAACTGAGGTACGGTGCCAAATGCAGAATTGTCTGTTAATTACTCATTATAGCTTTAATTAACAGCTAGCGTCAATTCAAGACATGCTATAAGGGAGATTGCTCGACTTTGCTCGTCCATTCGACGTTTTCCATCGCCTATCTACCTTTACATTATTCGCTGTACTCAAATACGACTTCATTCTCTATACGTTTTAAGGCAGAAGCTATATCCGTATTGCCTGCAATAATTTCTTCCATCTCTCTTTCTCCAGTCTTGGTTAGGCATCTCTTATAGTCCTTACTCAAAGTTTCCATTAGTTCCCCGTAACTCAATAAATCAACAGACGAAGAAGGTTGATATAACGCTTCATAAGGCAATAACGTGGAGTTACCTGCAAAATCCGGTATTCTTGTTGTGATTTTTCCCTTTCCTTCGTACACGGGTTGCATTTTCTTGCCAAGAAGAAAGGAAAGAACCGAAAAGGCATTTTGTTGATTCGGCGAATTTCGATTGATTGAAATCATCTCTTCAATTTGAATCGGGGACTTTGTTGAACCATTATTCGCAATAGGAAATGGACTATACGACCAAGAGAAGCTCAGTTGCTTATTGTTTTCCGCCGCTTGCAGGGTATCAATATAAGAATTCGTTGTTATCGTTACGGCAGCTTTCCCCTGCGAGAAGCTGTCCAGAAATTTATTGTTTGTCTCATTGTTAAATCTAATGACGTGATTCTTGAAGAGTTCAGTCATTGTCAATACCAGACTTTCCCAAGCCGGAGTAGCCAGCGTTGTTTTTTTACTTTTCAAATCTGCAAATTTAATGCCCTGATCGACTCCGATTTTTAGAATAACGGACCACAAATCTCCTCCTTCAAATGTTAACCCCGCGATGTTTTCCCGATTCCCAGTAAACTTTCCTAACAATTCAAATAAACTATTCCAGTTTATCGGCGATGGCGGAACAATAATTCCAAGTTTATTAAAGATGTCATTATTGAAAAATATCATATTCGTGTTTACCGTGCTTGGAAGTCCATATATAGCATCATTATCATCTTGTATTTGATTAATGATATTTCGATTTAAATCCTCTAGTCGTAAGGAACCTGCTTTTAGACCGCTGTTCAATTCTTGCAATAAGTTTTTCTTTTGCAAGTATTGATACTGAGGTAGCTGCAAAAACAAGATGTCAGGTTTTTCGTCATTCATAAGCTTCTCTATTTGAGCATTAGGCGGAATATTGCCAGCGAATGCCTGTTTTAAAGGTATTACATTGAAATCAAATTGCGGAAACTCCATGTTTAGGTAACCACCGTAAGTATCCATAAAGGAACTTTTGTCCCAATAAAGTACTGAGATAGAGGACTTCTCCACCTTTTCCGGGCCGCTAAAGGAGCACCCGACTAGTCCTACTATTGAGCCAAGCATCAGTATAATTGAAAATACTTTGTTCACGTCACACTCCCTCTTTCTATCCAAATATAACATATTTTATACCGAAAAGTAATTAGAAAGACGCCGGACAGCGTCCTTTGAATGGGCAGAAATTCGTTGGTGTCGGTGATGATTCTGTTCCAATAACAACGATTTGCATTAAATTTGTCTACCATGGCGTCACCTGATCTAAATAACAACGTTTTGCATTTATTTCTGATCCAAACCCATCATGTCTCGCAAATACGGTCACACAACTGTCGATTTGCTGTTATTTGTTCAACTCCACTCCGCTTCCGAAAAAATAACTATCGATTTACTGTTATCCGCTCTCAGTTCCACCTCGAAGATTTATAAATTTCTATGATGTTAACAAAGAACGACCGTTTACTCCGATAATTCGGAATAAACGGTCGCGTTTCCATACTTTATTTCTTGTTAGCCTTGAACACTTCGGCGATCGCGCCTATGCTGCCCAGCGTATCGGCCGCGCTGACGGGGAGGAACACTTTGTTGGCCGGACCCTTGGCGACCTCCTCGAGCGCTTCGAACGACCGGTAGGCGAGCACGGTCTCATCCAGTCCGGAGGCTCGCAGCAGCTCGATCCGCGACTTCTCCGCTTCAGCGACCGCTTGGATCGCCTTCGCTTGGCCTTGCGCCTCCAGCTCTTGCGCTTGCCGCAGTCCTTCCGCCTGGCGAATGCGGGCTTCCTTGTCGCCTTCCGCCTTCAGAATCTTGCTCTGCTTGTCGCCTTCGGCTCGAAGGATGACGTCCTGCTTCGCCGCTTCCGCCTCCAGGACGATCGCGCGCTTGCTCCGCTCCGCCTTCATCTGCTTATCCATCGCCTCTTGGATGTCGGCGGGCGGCTTGATATCGAGCACTTCGACGCGTTCGATGCGCACGCCCCACTTCTCGGTCGCCTCGTCTAACGCCAAGCGGATGTTGGACGATATTTTCTCGCGTCCGGATAGCGTCTCGTCTAGCTCCATTTTCCCGATAATCTGCCGCATGGTCGCCGTCGTAATGTTCCTCACGCCGTTGACGTAGTCGGAGATGCCGTACGTCGCCTGCTCGGGAGAGATGATCTGATAGAAGATAATCGAATCGATAAGTACTTGTACGTTGTCCTTCGTGATGACGGTCTGCGGCGGCACGTTCGACTGCTGGATGCGAAGATCGTGATACACCCGGACATGATCGATGATCGGTACGAGGATATTAATCCCAGGCGTCAGCAGCCGATTGAACTTCCCGAGCCTCTCGACGACTCCGACGCGCTGTTGGGGTACGATCTTGACGGTCATGGCGATGAAGATAACGATAACGGCTACGATCACAACCGCGATTACGAGTCCCATACGTCATTCCTCCCACTTCTTCACTTCGAGCACGGTCGTGCCTCTCCCGATGACGCGCACTTTCTCGTCTTTAGGCAGCCGTTGCTTCGATATGGCGCTCCATGTGTCTCCCCCGATCTTGACGATACCGGGCGCGCCGTCAGCGATTTCTTCCGTCACGATGCCCGGTTTGCCGATCAGCTCGAGGGCGGCGTCGCTAAAGCCTTTGGATTGCCGGAACTTGCGCGTCAACGGTTTCGTGTACAATGTCAGAAGCAGCGCGACCACCCCTCCGGCGATCGCTTGCACCGAAAACGCGTCAGGCAGCGGCAGCGCCACGATAGCCGCGACGATCGCCCCGATTCCGAGCCATAAGAGATAGAATGTAAGCGTTACCATCTCTAGAATGATCAAAGCGCCGGCAACGATTAGCCAAATCGCCCACCAGTCCATCCCGTCACCCCTTCACGTCGTTAGACAAACAGCATGCCCGGCGCGGTCAATAAAGCCACGACCCATTTCTTCTTCAGTTGTTGCCTCGCGCGGGACAATCGGGACTTGATCGTCCCTTCGGGCAGCTTCGTCAGCTGGCTGATCTCCGTCAGCGAGAGGTCCTCCATATAGCGGTTGTACAGAATCTCCCGATCTTTGGCCCGAAGGGTGGCGAGCAATCGTCTGAACTCCTCCGCCTGCTCCCTCTCTAGACATTCCTCTTCCGGGCTTCGGCCCGCGGCTTGAGGGCGGACGAACTCATGGTCATGCGCCGCCAGCTGCTGAGGGCGAGCCTTCTTCCTTCTAATGAGATCGAGACATAAATTCTTCGTGATCTGGTGAATCCATGTCGTGAATTTCTTGCTTTCGTCGTACTTGTCGATATGCAGCAGCACGCGGATGAACGTCTCCTGAATCATATCCTCGCATTCCTGCCGGTTCTTCAGGAGCCGATGGGCAAGCGAGAACAGACTGTTATAGTACTGGTTCATCAACTCCGTGAACGCGGTGGAATCGGGATCCCCCGCTTTGATCTGCCGAACTAACGCCGCCGTATTCATCCTCATCGCCCGCTTCCCGTATATGCCTTCGGAATCCTTTACCCGATTTTACCAAAATCTCGACTCTACGAATATATGAAAATTGTACGCCGAAGGCCGCCTTCGCGCAAATCGCGGGGCTTTCCTGATATATATGAGCGTTACGTGCACGGTATGTGGAAAATGATGGGCCCGAAGCATGCCGCCGGACGAACAATCCACGCTTGCGAGACGCTACAACGTTCTGCAGGACTGTTACAGCAACAAACCACGCTTGCGCGGAGCTGCAACGGTCTGCGAGACCGTTATAGCAACAATCCACGCTTTCACGACGCTGCAACGTTCTGCGAGACCGTTACAACAGCAATCCACGCTTGCACGGGGCTGCAACGTTCTGCTAGACCGTTACGGGCACTCCGCTTCATTCACAAATTGGAGTGGATCCTATTCGCCTAAACAACGAGAAAAACGACCGGTCCCGTCCGTCGCCGGAGGTCCGGTCGTTGCCTAGATCCGTTACCGCGTGTTGCTTCCGATCGGCTTACGTCGGCTTTGCTTCAGCTTGAGTACCCCGACGATCAATATCCCTGCGGCGAACACGATCGGCACGACGTAGTGCAGGCCGGACAGCCACGGCTTGACCCATCGCTGTACGACTTCGTCGGAGATGATCATCTCTCCAGACGTGTAACCGAGCAGTCCGGCGCCGAGCACGACGATAATCGGGAACTGTTTCATTAGATTCGTTAGCAGTTGGCTGCACCATACGATCAGCGGGATGCTGACCCCGAGACCGATGCCGATGAGCAGCCAGTCGCCGTTCGCGACGCCCGCCACCGCCACCACGTTGTCCAAGCTCATGACGACGTCCGCGACGACGATCGTCTTGACGGCTTGCCCGATCGATAGGCCGCCTTTGTCGATTTCTTCTTCCTCTTCGTCCATGAGCAGCTTAACCGCGATGTATAGCAGCAGCAATCCTCCAAGCGCTTCCACCATCGGGATACGCAGCAGCCATACGGCGACGAAGGTTAGCACGAGACGCAAGCCGACGGCGCCGAACGTCCCCCAGAATATCGCTTTCTTCTGCTGCTCCGGCCTTAAATTCCGGCACGCCATCGCGATGACGACCGCGTTGTCGCCGCTCAGCACAATATTGACCAATATAATTTCGGCTAGCCCCAGCCACCACTCTGTACTCATCGTTTTCCCCGCTTTGCTTGTCTCTCGGGTTTATTATTGCCTATCCGGCAAAATTTAGCGAGAGCCGTTCAGCGGAATGTCGAGCATGCACCCGGTGTCGATTAAGGTGATCCGATAATATTGCGAATGCGATTCGATCTTGTAAAAGCTGCGCCACCCGTCCGCACGCTCGTCGGTCAGGCGCGCTCCCCTAGCCGGCCGACCCACGACGGCGGACAGCAACCAGTGAACGCCGGGGGCTAGCCGGGCTGTTAACGTCGGAATCGCGGTGCGGGGGTGAAGCACGTTCGTGTTCGCCTGCGGCCGAATCAGCTCCGGCGTTCGTTCGCCCCCCGGCAAATTCACGATTCCGCTTACGCCGGCCGGCCCTCGCGCGATGACGCTGTCCGCATCGCATGCCGAGGCGACGCCTTCCTCCAGCTTCAGCGCGAAGCCGCCTTCCGCGGCATCCAGCTCCCGCTCGGTTTCAACCCGATGCAAGCGCAAATGCCAAGGAAGTCCGGCGATCAGCCACGTGCGCACTTCCACGTCGCCCCACGGCTTCCATCTCGCGTAGAGGACGTTGCCGTCGATTCTCGTCTCCTCGTTCATCCGCCTGACCCGGTAGAGGTTATCCCCTTCGCTCAGGGCCAGCATGTTGTCGAAAGCGCCTTGGGCGAGCCCCCATTCGGCTCGCGGAACGCTGAAGCCGAACGCGGTCGAATAGACGAATTTCTCGTACTTGGCGGACGTATGCGTATGCTCGTTCGTCGAGCGGTGACCGGAATTGAAGGCGGTCACATGATCGGTCTCCGCGTCCCTGCATACGACCAGATGCGGTTCCGCTTGCACGGTCACGGCCGGCTGAGCAGGCAGCGGGAGCTCCTCCGCCTGCCAGAACGAATGATCGTCCGGCAGCGCGAGCGGCATGAACGCTTTGCATGCCCAATACGGGGAACCGGGCGCATTATAATTCTCGGCCATGACGAGGTTCGGATAAGCGTATCCGATCGTCAGCACGCCGTCCGGGCCGAAGATCGGCTGCTTGAACCACTGGCGAAGATGCCTCAGAAGAAGCCCCTTCAACACGCCGTAAGGCAGCGCTTCCTCTTCCGCGAACGCAAGCGCGCCCCAGAACGCGCCTTGCGAGAAGCGATACGACAGGCTTCGGCCGTACGGCAGCGCGGCTCCGTCCTCCGCGAACCATCGGACGAAGCCGCCGGCGAATGCCGCCGCCCGCTCCCGGAAGCGCGAGGTACGCTCCGGATCTTCGTCCTTTATCAGTTTGGCGTACAGGAGCCCGTAGTAGTGGATCGCGAACGGAACGTAGTAATCGCTGTGAGCCCCGATGCCGTCGGCATACCAGCCTTCTCCGACATAGAACTGTTCGATCCTCCGCAGGTCGCTCTCCATCCGTCCCGCGTCGTAGGGTCTGCCGACCGCGCGGAAACCCAGATTAACGATCACGCGGAAGAACAGCCAGTTGCAGTCCCACACCGGATGCTCGTTGATCTGATTCAACCAGGCGTACAGCCTGTCTTTCGCCTGCGGCGGCAGCGGTTCCCAGAGCCGCTCGGGAGCGAGCGCCAGCGCGTAGCCGAACGCGGCCATCTCCACGAACCGTTGATCGTAGTCGCCGGCAGCGCCCCAGTATTCGGGATGCTCCGGATTCGTACCGTTAGCGAGACCTTGGAGGCAAATACGCTCCAGCTCGGCATCCGATCCGCCGCCCGCGATCACGGGAACGAGTCCCCACAACACGCGGGAGAACCCTTCCATGTATCCGACCTCGGGCGAGTAGCTCGTTCCGGTCGCGCCTAACCGCAGCTGCGCTCCGCCTTCGCTATAGTACGGGTGCAGCGGCTCGGTTAACTGCCTGAAAGCAAGCTGCAGATCGGCTTTCGTGCGCAGCGGATTGTCTGCGAGAGGGTGCCTGTTCATGCCGGTCTTCCCCCTATTCCCACGGAATCATCCGGGCTCCGCGCAGTCTCGCCAAGCCTTCGACGAAGAAGTAGTCGCCGTAGATGAGCGGTACGTCCATATTTTTGCGCTCCGGATAATGGCTCGTGCCGTGCAGAATCAGCCCTTCCTCGGCCGGATCTTCGAAGGAGCCGTAACGGACGTACAGCGACTCCAAGATCCGCTCTCCCGCGATTCGGTACGAATCCCGCTCCGCTTCCGGGAGCAACGAGCCGAGCAACAGCAAGCCGCAAGCCGCGCAAGCGCCCGCGGAGGAGTCCCGAAGGTGCTTCGTCTCTTCCGGCGCGCGGAAATCCCAATGCGGCACGCGATCCTCCGGCAATTGACTGAGGAAGAAATGCGCGACCTGCTTGGCGCCATTCGCGTATTCCTCCCGGCCGGTGTGGTGATAGGCAAGAGCAAGACCGTACAACGCCCACGCCGTTCCCCTAGACCAAGCCGACTCCGGGCCGAAGCCTTGGCCGCCGATATATTCCGCAACTTCGCCCGTCTCCGGATCGAACCGGACGATATGGCGGACGGACCCGTCGGGGCGAATGAAGTGCTTCAGCACGGTGCCCATGTGCGCTTCCGCCACGTGTTTGTAACGCAGATCGCCGCTTTCGCGGAACGCCCAGTACAGCAGGTTCACGTTCATCGCGCAGTCGATAATCGCGTAACCGGAGTTGTCTTCCCCTTCATTCCACGGGTTCCATGCGCGAATGTATCGGCCTTGCGGATTAAAGCGTCCGGCCAAATAGTTCGCCGCCTTGAAAGCCCGCCTGCGGGACGCCTCGCCGCCGTTCAGCTTATCGTTCGCCACGCTGGTGAGCAGCCACATGAACCCGAGATCGTGGTCCAATCGGTCATAGCCGTCCAGCACGGCGTCCAGCTTCTCCTCGCACGCTTCCGCCGCCCTGCGGAACTCTTCGTCGCCGCCGCCTTCATAGAGCAGCCACAGCATGCCCGGCCAGAAGCCCGCCGTCCACCAATACGGCTCCTCCAGCACGTAGCGGCCGCCTTGGCTCGCATGCGGGAAGCTCGCGCCGATCCGCTCGTTCGTCCATTTCGTCTTGGCCAACGTTCGCCGCCACGCCTCCTCCACCCAATGTTGCGTATGTCCGTTATCCGCTATCGCCGCCATATCCGGCACATCCTCTCCTGAAAGTACGTGTCGTTGTCGTCTACGAATGATTACTGTTGCTCCTTAACGGGAATTCGCATGCCTATTTCGGCACCTTCGCCCGGCGCGCTCGCGACTTCCATCCGGAAGCCTTCGCCGAACATAATCCGCATCCGCTCCGCTACGTTGAGCAAGCCGAATCCCGAGGTTTCGCCGCTCTCCCCGTTCGCTGCAGGTTCGCCTCCCGCCAGCTTCGCGCGGACGGCACTCAGCGTGTTCTCGTCCATGCCGGCTCCGTCGTCCTGGACGGTGAGAATGAGCAAGGATGGCTCCCGGCGGGCTGTAATGCGGATCTGTCCGGCGCTTCGATTCAGACCGTGGATGAGCGCGTTCTCCACGAGCGGCTGCAGGAAGAACCTCGGCACGCGCACCATGAACGCTTCGGTTTCGATGTCGAGCGATAGCAACGCGGTTTCCTTCTGCCGCAGGTTCATCAGATCCATGTAATTCGCGAGCAGCTCGACCTCCTCGTGCAGCGAGATCGCATCCTCGTCGCGGCTGATCGTCATGCGCAGCAGCTTGGACAGCGAAGCGATCATGTGCGCGCTGTCTTGATCGCCCGAACGCATCACCTTCATGCGAATCGAATTCAGCACGTTGAACAGAAAATGAGGATTGATTTGCGCCTGAAGCATCGCCAGCTCGGCCTTGCGTTTGCTGGCCTGCGTCCGCGACACTTCGGCGATCATGTCTTTGACGCGATCGAGCATCTGGTCGAACAGGAAGCCGAGGCGTCCGATCTCGTCCTGCCCCCTGACGTCCGACCGGACCTCCAGGTTGCCTCGCTGTACCGTGCCCGCGACTTTGCTCAGCCGTACGAGCGGCTGCGTGAATTTGCGGAGCAACGCCAACAGCAGCAGCAGGAACGCGGCGAACGAAGCGAGCTGGAACACGAATACGCGGCTGAAGATCGAATCGATATCGACGATCGCCTCGCGATACGGCTGCACGGAGACGAGCCGCCATTCGTTAATGGGCAGCCCCATCTCGGTCACGAGCTGCTTGCCGTCTTCCCCCGCCGATATGACGGACTCCGGCCGACCCTCGCCGCCGATTGCAGGTAGGCCTGCTCGATAGAGCGTTCCGATCCGCTCGCGATGCGTCCCGGATAACACCTTGCCCGTCTCGTCCACCATAAGCAGCTCGCGTCCTCCCTCGATGCCGGAGAACAGCTGCCGGAACTTGCTCTCCATCATCGTGACGATGACGTACCCGTAAATTCTCGAGTCGTCGAGCCGAAGCGTGCGCGCGAACGATATTTGGTACGGACTGTTCTCTTTCTCGTAGGTGAACTTCGTCTCCGTCGTTCCTATCCAGTACGTCGTATATCCGCTGTACGTCTTCAATTGCTGGAACCAGTCCTCCTGCATGAACACGCGCGGATCGAACTCGTCCGTTGAATAGTTGGTGAAGGCGGTCCCGTCGGTCAGCAAGACGCTGATATAGCTTCTCTCGCCAACGGCGGTTAGCGTCTCTAGCTGCTGCAGGATGTTCTTCGTAGCCGTGAATTTATCGTACGGATCGGGAGCATTATCCACGGCTCCCGCCACGTACCGCTTGAAGTAGGCGTTCATATCCGGATTGATCTGAACGTAGTTGGCGATGCTGAGCATGCCTCTCAGCAGATCGCTGACCGATCCGTTCACGAGCCGCATCGCGTCCGCCGCGTTGCCGACCGCCTGCTTCTTGACCGCTTCCTCGGTGAGAGAGTTGTAGATCAGCATCGTCAGCATTGCGGGCACGAGGATGCATATAATCGCTGCACCGGTCAGCTTGCCTCTGATCGTGCGGAATAATGGAACTCTTCTAAGCCATGCGAGCATCGTACGCCCCCTGTTCCGCGCTTTCCGATGCCGCGAAAACGAACCGAATCTTTATGCTAATTCCAAGCGCGTCCGGAACAAGCGCCTTTAACGAAATCCGATAATAGACCTCCTCGGTGCCGTCATGTCCGGACATGGTTCTGCGTTCTATCGAAGGGGTCAGCAGCGAAGCATCGTACGACACGATGACGTTCAGCCGCCCGCCTCTCAAGACGATCTCTCCCGGCATGATCACCTCTGGCTCACATCGCGAGATGATGAGCTCTTCGATGTCGCCGACCGGCTTGCCCAACTTGTATTCGTCGATAAGCTCCAACGACGGCAGCTCCGCCTTGCGCCACGCCAACCTCCGTACGAGCGATGCAAGCTCGGGACAGTCGTACGTTCCTGCCAGCTCCAGCTCCAGCACGTCCTCTTGGGGCGAAGTCTCGGCTTTCAACACGAGCGCCTCGTACGACCTGCCGGGCTGCTGCCGTCTTCCCCCGATCACGGGCAACGAGTGGCCTTGCGCTCCGTTGCAATCATAGTCGTACCGGCCTTCGCCGAAATATTGCGCCGTATATTCGCCGCGGCCCAAATCCGCGGCGAAAGCCGGCTCGCCCTCCGCGACGACGATGAATTGGCCGACGTCGAGATGGTTGTGAGGCTCCGCGTTATGGCCGCCTTTAGCCGCGAAGCCGAACTGCCCGTACTCGCTCCCAAGACGCGAAACCAGCCACTTGGCGTCCGGGAGATACCAGCTTCCCGGCGACCAAGTCGAGCCATTTCCAGCATCATCTCCGCCATAGCCGCCTCCAACCCAGAACAGATCTCTCAGAGCGGGCGCGAATCGGGCGCAATGATCGTCGCGCAAGCTCGCGTATACCGACATCGGCGGAGCTTCCACTGACGCGTACCTCCCCGCGAGGTACGCGGAAAGCCCCCGATGCGCGGGCGAACGCTCCGCCGTGTCGGAGAAATTCGCCGTTCGATCCCCGCACAGATAGCACCGCTGCTGAAAAAGCGCGATTTGCCGGGCCTTGCCGTCCGCGAGCAGGTCGATGCGCCCGTCTGATCTGCGGTATAGCAAATCGGCGTAATAGACGAAGTAGCCGAACCCGTAGTTCCAATAGCCGACGCCTTCCGGACATGCGCCGTCTACGCCGAAGCCCGACAAGTAACAGGACAGCGTCCCCAGAACCTTGCCGACGATCTCGGCTAGACGTTCGCCGTCCCGCTCCAGGAGCAGAGCCGCCGAGCCGATCGAGCCCGCGCAGACGGCCGCCCAGTTATGATCCGCCGTCTCCCAAGCATACGGTCCCAGCGTCAGATAGGGTTTGAACAGCCGCCGGTCCACCTCGAACCGTATCCGCTCCCGCAATTCTATCGGAATCGCGTCCCCGGCTAACACGATCAACTCGGCCAGCGCGAACCCGGTTTCCGCCGCGAACAAGTCGATGCCGCGCTCAAGCGTCTCTCCCCGCATGTGAGCGGGAAGGCACCACGTATTTTCCTCAAGCACGGCTTCAACAATAGCAACCAAAGCCTCTTTATAATCATCCCGCCCCGGATACAGCAGCGACAGCAGCCCGAACGTCGTCAGACGTCTGCGACGCTCGAAGTATACGCCCTCGTAAGCCAGCCGGTTGCCCTGCGACGCGAACAGCTCGAACAGCTCCTGCGTCAGCGCGGGGATAGACGTCGCTAGCAACCGCTCCCCGTCTTGGACGAGCTCACCCACGATATCGGCGTTCGCCGACTCTCTTGCGATTCCGTATAATGACGCGTCAACCGGACCGATTCCCAAGATGATCTCCTTCAAGCGATCCCCATCGACATTCGCGACCATTGCGCTCCCGCTCCTCCGCAGCCCCTCTCCCCGCCAACGTTACCCGCGATATTCGACGGGCGTTACGCCGGCATGGGCTTTGAATGTTTTGATGAAATAGCTTTGATTGTCGTACCCGAGCAGCTCGCAAATTTCGCCGACCGAATGATTCGTCTGATCAAGCAGCTCCTTGGCGCGCTCCATCTTCTGCTTCGTAATATGCTCGATGAAGGTGACGCCCGTCTCCTTCTTGAAGAATCGGCTGAAATAACTCGGATTCATATGCAGATGCTCGGCGACCTCCTCCAAGCTGATCCGGCGTCCCAAATTCGACGACACGTATCTGAACGCTTCCGCCACTTCCGGCCGTTTGCTTCCCGATGCGCCTTCTCCTCTGGCAGCCGTGAAAGACAACAAATGACCGGCAAGCCATCTCCGCATTTCCCGCAGCGAATCGATATCCGCGATTTCCTTGTGCAGCGTATCCGCCGAGTCGTCCGAGCGAACGGCTAGCATAGCATGCAGCTTCAGCTTCAGATCAAGCACGAGCTTCAGCACCCAATCCTTGACCCCCTCGGCAGGATAGCGGCCTTGCCGGATGACTTCGACCCACTTGTCTGCCGTTTGGATGATCGCCGTCTCTTCTTTGCCCGCGAGCGCCTCGCGGATTTCCGAGCCCGCCTGGTCGTATTGCGCGAACAGACCGCCGGACGTCGTCTTGATCGGCTGCGCTCTCGCAATCTCGCCCTCCGCGAGATAGAACCGTTGATTCGTCTCCGAGACCAGCTCGGAGAGCTTGCCTTTCAACCTTTCCGGCGTATCCGCAGTCTGACCGACGATGTACGACATGCCGACCTTAAGCACCTTGCCGAGCACGCCCTGCATACTTGCAAGCGCGGCCTGCGCTTGATCGTATACGTTTACTTTCAGATTCGGTTTATAGAGGAAAAGGAAGAGCGATTGCCTCCCGTTATAGCCGGTATGGATGACCCGCAAAGGCAGCTCCTGGATCAGCTCCTCGAGCACGTTGCCGATCGCGAACCGCAGCGTCTGCTCGGAGATGAACCGTGTCCGAACGCGGGAATAGTCCTCGATGTACCCGATCGCCGGCAAGCACACCTCGCCGTCCGCCAGCAGTCCGTAGGCGCTCGCCTCCCTGCGCCACAGCTCGGGCGATAGCAACGGCTGCTGAATGAAATTGCGGAAGAACGTCTCCTTGCGCAGCTCCTTCGTCTCGTTCACGAGATGAGCGAGCCGCGTATGCTCCCAGTCCGTCTGCTTCTCGGCGTCCAAGCTTTCCTTGAACTTGCCAAGCACCTTCACTAGATCGTCCGGATTCAGGGCGTCCTTCAGCAAATACTCTTGCACGTGAAGACGCATCGCTCGCTGGGCGTATTGAAACTCGCTATGGCACGATAGGATGGCGATTCGGACGGACGGCCGCATCCGCTTCACGCGAGCGGCCAGCTCGAGTCCGTCCAGCTTGGGCATGCCGATATCCGTAATGAGAATATCGGGAGCTTCCGACTGCGCGTGCTCCCAGGCGGTCTGGCCATTGTCGTGCATACCGCTCAGCGTAAGGCCGAGTCCCTTCCAATCTACGGCTTCCGACAAGAGCTCCAATACGGGGTAATCGTCGTCGGCCAGAAGCACCTTATACATCGCCATCGCTCCTCCCTCTATGAATAAAGGAAAACAGGGAGCGGACGTCCCGCCCCCTGACTCTATAATAGCGCTTTCTTTACTTATTCGCCGCGATAATTTCGTCCACGCGTTTCTTCGCGTTCGCGATCGTTGCGTCGATGTCTTGGTTGCCAAGGATGAGCTTCTCGTATTCTTCGTTGATCGCTTTGAACGCCTCCGACTGGTAAGAAGCCGGCGGAATGATTTGAGCCGCTTTCGAGTTGACGAGCGTGTTCACGAGCGATTGCTTGTCGACGAGCTCCGGGTTCTTAGTGCCCGCGAGGATCGTGTCGATGATCGCTCCGACTTGGTCCGCTTGAACTCCGTTCCATGCCGGAACGTTCTTGCCTTGGACGACTTGGCCTTCCGTCGTATACCAACGGACGAATTTATAAGCTTCTTCCTTCTGCTTGGACTTGCCGTACACCGCGACGTAGTCCGTCGTCACCGGCGTCACGCCGACCGGATCTTCCGGATTGTTCTTCGGGAACGGAGCGACCGCGACGTGGAACGTAAGCGGAAGCGTCTCCGTGCCGCCGATCTCCGTGTTCATCCAGGAGCCGATCGTCAGCATGCTGGCCGATTGGCCGAAGAACTGGTTACGGTAAGCGAGCTTCTGCGAGATGATGTCTTGGTAAGGCGTCGAGGATTTGTCTTCCTTCTCCATTCGAACGCGCAGCTCGAGCGTCTTCTTGAAGTTCGGATCGTCGAGGTTCGAAGTGCCGTCGGCTTTCAACAAGTCCGAATTCGTCGGCTGATTCTCGACCATCAGCTTCAGGAATTCCATCCAACCGCCGTTCTGCGGGCCGTGGAAGTACGTGCCGTAGCGCTTCGACGCGCCCTCGCCTTGGGTGAGCTTCTTCGCGTAATCGGCGTAATCGTTCCACGTCCAGTCCGTCGGAACCGGCAAGTTAGCCGCGTCCAGATGGTCCTTGTTCAGCAGCACGTACCACGGATTGAACTTGCCCGGGAGCGCGTACACTTTGCCGTCCAGATGCGTGTCGACCTTGTAGTCCTCTTCAACCTTGTAGCCTTCTTGCGCGATGAAATCATCAAGCGGAGCCGCCATGCCTAGCGCGACGCGTTGAGCGTAGCCTGCAGGGTCGGAGAACATGAGCACGTCGATCTGCTCGTCGGAAGCGGCCGCTAAGTCCAGCTTCTTGAGTGCTTCCTGAGTGTCGCCCTTCTCGCTCAACTGCACGAGCTCGATCGTGACGTTCGGTACTTTGGCATGATACGCGTCGAGCGTCGCCTTCCAGTTATACGCTTGCTCCGTTCCGTACGTGTAAAGCCGAAGATTAACCGGGTCCGCGCTCGCGCTCGGGGAAGCGCTTGCAGTTTCGGTCGCTTTCGTCGTTTCCGAAGGGGATGCGCTAGCCTTGTCGTTCTCGTTGTTATTGCCTCCGCAACCTGCCAGCAGACCCATTAACAACGTTCCTGCGGCCATACCCGCCAACCATTTTCTATTCATGCCCTTGCCCTCCTCGATTGTATGTTGCTGGTAATCATCGGATCCTGACAACCCCCATTATAGAGAGGCGGCTAGACGATAGGATGAAACAAAATTTACTTTTTCTTAAATATTTTTACTTCTTTGTCGGATTTCCGTCATCCCTTCACTCCGCCGAGCGCGATGCCGTTAATGACGCTTTTCTGCCCGATGACGAAGATGATCAAGAGCGGCAATATCGCGGACACCGCCGCCGCCATAATGAGAGAATAGAACTCCCCGCTAAGAGACGTGAACTTCTGCATCGCCAGCGGAATCGTGAACAACTTGTCGCTGCGCAGGAAAATGAGCGGATTCTGATAGTCGTTCCATGTCCATATGAATCTTAGAATGGCGTAGGTTGCTACCGCCGGACGTACGAGAGGAAGCGCGATCGACCAGAAAATGCGGATATGGTTGGCGCCGTCGATTTTGGCCGATTCGATGTACTCCTGGTGCACCCCCATGAAGAACTGCCGCAGCATGAACGTGCCGAGCACGCTGAAGCTTCCGAGCAGGATCAATCCGAAATGGCTGTCGAACAGGCCGATTTTACGATAGAGAATGAATTGCGGAACTAAGATCGCTTGGCTTGGCACCATATAAGTCGCGAGCACGATCAGGAACAGCGGGCTGCTCGCTCTGAACTTGATTTTGGAGAAGCCGTACGCGGCCAGCGCCGAGACGAATACGGATATGGCCGTCGTCGATAGGCCGATCTTGATCGAATTCAAGTAGTAGCGCCAGAACGGATAGTCGCCGGCCCACACTTCCTTGTAGTTTTCTATGGCGCGCCAAGTCTTCGGAATCCACTGGATCGGATAGGTGAACACGTCGGTCTCCTGCTTGAAGGAGGTGACGAGCATCCAGATGAACGGCAGCAGGAACAGGATGCTGATGGCGAACATCAACGCCGTCAGTATCGCTTTGCGCCAGCTTAAGTTAACTTTCTCGGTCATCGTCCTCTCTCCTCCTTCGTCAGTAGTTAACCCATTTTTTCTGGAAAATCCATTGCATCAGCGTGATGAGCAGCACGAACAGGAATAACACGACCGCGATCGAAGAAGCGTAGCCGACCTTCAGGTTCACGAACGCCGTATCGTAGAGGTACCACACCATCATCGAAGTCGAGCCGATCGGACCGCCTTGCGTCGTGACCGCGATCAGATCGAACACCTTGAACGTAGCGATGACTCCCGTCACGAGCAGGAAGAACGAGGTCGGGGAGAGCAGCGGGAACGTGATTCTGGCGAATTTGACCCAGCCGTTCGCGCCGTCGATGTCGGCCGCTTCGTACAAGTCGCGCGGGATGGATTGCAGCCCCGCCATATAGATGATCATGTTGAATCCGATGGAAATCCACACCGTGATCATCATGACCGAGATCAGCGCGTAATCCGGATCGGCCAGCCACTTGGGCGGGTTGTCGATTCCGATCGCGTGAAGGAATTCGTTGATCGGTCCGAACGAGGGCTGGAACAGCACCTGCCAGACGACGGCGACGGCCACGATGTTGGAGATGTACGGCATGAAGTAGGCGACCTTGAAATAGCCCTTCATATATATGTGCCGATCGATGACCACCGCCAGCACCATGGAGATCAGCATATAAACCGGAACCGATACGAGGAAAATGACGTTGTTGCGCACGGAGCGAGTGAATAGACGATCGTCCAGCAGCCTGTCGAAGTTGCGAAAGCCGACCCACCGGATGCCGTCCCAGCCTTGAACGAAGTTCCAGTCGGCCAAGCTTAGCGCAAGCGTCGCCACGATCGGGATCAGCACCAGCACGAACACGCCCAGCAGCATCGGACTGACGAACAGCCAGCCCCACAGCTCCTCGGAATGCTTCCGCGGCCGCGTCGCCGCCCGCTCTGTTCCGGCGTTCGGGGTGTTGGCCTCGGCATGAGCTTGGAGTTCCATCGCGTACACCTCTGTTTCGAATAAAGTGGATGTCTCTATTATAGTGAAGTGTCCGCGCGCCTCAGTGACGGTATTTTGATCTTCTTCACGCTAATTTTGACTTTTTGCGGGTTGGATGGGTGTCGCGGAAAAGAGGGCAGCGGCGGGTGTAGCGGAATTTTGTGCGATTTAGCGGCATGTGTGTGGTGCCGCTGTTGGAGCACCGCGCGGGTGCGCGCTGGTTTAGCGGCATGTGGTGCCGCTATTGGAGCATTTCGCAAGCGCGTGCCGGTTTAGCGGCATGTGGTGCCGCTATTGGAGCACCGCGCGGGTGCGCGCTGGTTTAGCGGCATGTGGTGCCGCTATTGGAGCACTTCGCAAGCGTGAGCCGATTTAGCGGCATATGACACCGTTACAGCAGCGGATGGTGGTAGTTTGTCGCTGCAACCATCTGCGACACCATTACAGCGGCGGTAGGCAGTAGTTTGTTCCTGCAGCGTTCTGTGACACCATTACAGCGATGGGCGGCGGTAGTTTGGATGGTGCAACGATCTACGGCACCGTTGCAGCGGCGGGTGATGGTAGTTTGTTCCTGTAGCGTTCTGTGACACCATTTTAGCGAAAGATTGCGGGCTAATTGTACTATCGATAAAAAAAGGAGTGTATCTCATGGAGAAGCGGAGCGTTTGCCTTTGAAATCGGGGGATGTCCACTAAGAGACCATTCAAATCCCCTGATTTCAACAGCAATCGTAACGAGATACACCCCTAAAAAAATATAACGATAGTTATGTAAAAGAGATGCCACGAAGGGCACCTCTTTTTGCCACCTTACATTAGATTAATGCGATCGCGAGCAGCGTGAACAACGACAACGCCAGGACGTCGAATCCGTACCCGAAACCGTATCCGGGACCGTACCAACCGGAAATTCTCAGATCGCCCGACGTCCGCAAATACAAGTTATCGCGGTCCACGTTCACGATCGTGCCTTCGTACACGCCGTTGCGCGTATGAACGCGCACTCTGCAATTCATGTGCCTTCTGCAAACCTGATACCATTCATCCATGTCGGAACGGTTCCTCCCATTGGCTTATTCGTATGGCTGCTATAAGCTATGTAAGGCAAGCACCCTCGGTATGGACGGGAATCGTGAAATGTGCGGTTGTCCGAAGTACGCTGCCAATGTTTTTATCCTATACCCGCCTTGACTTTCGAACATGAGTTCGGTATTGTGTTGTCGATTGGAAAAAAGTTGAACACAGGAGGATTTTCGCGTGGATTTCAGTAGTGTAGACAACAAAGAAGCGAACGTCGATTTAAGTAAAATCAAACGCGGGCCGATCGTAGCCGCACTTATAATCGGCGCGTTCGTCGCCATTCTTAACGAAACGTTGCTCAATATCGCGTTCCCTGATCTAATGGAAGACTTCGGGATTACGGAGTCGACCGTTCAGTGGCTGGCCACGGCTTACATGCTCGTCGTCGGCATGCTCGTGCCGGTAACGGCGTTATTACAGCAATGGTTTACGACAAGGCAGATGTTCATAGGCGCGATGACGCTGTTCCTAACCGGTACGGTTATCAGCGCCGTCGCTCCGGAGTTCGGCGTATTGCTCGCCGGCCGCGTCGTGCAAGCTTTGGGCACCGGCTTAATGATGCCGGTGATGATGAACGTTATCCTGATTATTTTCCCGCCTGAGAAACGCGGCGGAGCGATGGGCATGATCGGGCTCGTCATTATGACGGCTCCCGTCATCGGCCCGACGCTGTCCGGCTTGATCGTCGAGCATCTGTCTTGGCGCTGGCTGTTCATTCTCGTTATTCCGCTCGCCGTGTTTTCCATTATCTTCGCTATGTCTTATTTGAAGAACGTGACGACGGTAACGAAACCGAAGGTAGACTTCCTGTCTATCATTCTCTCCTCCGTCGGCTTCGGCGGCATCGTATACGGCTTCAGTACCGCCGGTGACCGCGGTTCTTGGACGGATCCGCTCGTCGTGTCGTGCTTGATCGTCGGTAGCCTCAGCCTAGTGCTATTCGTGTGGAGACAGCTGATCTCGAAACAACCGATGATGGACTTGCGCGCCTTTAAGTATCCGATGTTCTCGCTCGTCACCGTACTGATGCTCGTTATTATGATGTCGCTCTTCTCGACGATGATCATGCTTCCGCTCTTCATGCAGCAAGTGCTGCTCCTGACGGCGTTCGCGTCGGGCTTGGCGTTAATGCCCGGCGGTATCATTAACGGAATTATGGCTCCGATATCCGGGGTGCTGTTCGATAAGTTCGGACCGCGCGTACTCGTCATTCCGGGCATCGTGCTCATGTGCGTCGCGATTTACATGTTCATGGGCATCGAAGCGGATTGGACCAAAGGCCGCATCATCTTGATCAACATCATCATGATGGTCGGGATTTCCTTAGTCATGATGCCTGCGCAGACGACAGGCTTGAACCAGCTTCCTAAGAGTCTCTATGCGCATGGCACCGCGATTCTGAACACGCTGACGCAAGTCGCCGGCGCAATCGGCGTAGCGTTGTTCATCAGCATCATGTCTTCCGGCGCCAAGGATTACATGAAATCGCCTGACCTATCTTTGAGTCCAGAAGACATGGGCAGACAAGCGATGGTCGCGGGCTTGCACGATGCGTTCTTGATCGGACTTATCCTCGCGATCCTGGCGCTCGCCATCAGCCTCTTCATCAAGCGCACGCACGCGCCGAAGGAAGAAACGGATCAAACCGCGGCGTAACGCATAGCACATTAGGCCTGTCCCCTGCAGTCGACAAACTGCGCGGGGCAGGCCTTTATCATGGCATTGCACCACGTACTCAGAGGTGATCTTATGGCTTCTTTTTCCGGTTACGGCACTTACGGCTTCCGCTTCTCGGAAAGCTCGACTCTGGCGATGTGCAATCTGTTCGCCGTCGGTTATGACCGAATCGACAGCGCCTCGTACAGCTGGGAAGGATTAACGAGAACGGACGGCCCTCTCTTGCTCTTCCAATATACGGTCGACGGCGCCGGATATCTGGAATGGGACGGACGCAAGGAACGCATACCCGCCGGGAAAGCGCTCATGGTCGAAATACCGGGCGCTCATCGTTACTGGTATGATCCTGCCGAGAAGCCGTGGGAATTCTTCTTTATCTTGATCCGACCGACTTTGATTCTGCCCAACTGGCTCGAAGCGAAGTCACGGATCGGAACGACGCCATCTCTGCCCTGGACAAGCGCGCCGATCCGCCTGCTGCGGAATATTCACACGGAAGCGAGCGCGGGCAGAATCGCCGATGCTTTCATGGCCTCCTCTTACGTGTATCAGTTTATCGCCGAGCTCGGACGTTTCGCTCTTTCCGACCAGCGGGACCGGGCGGGCTGGCCGGACAAGGTTCGGCTAGCCGCAAGCTATATTGAAATCAACTATGCCGGATTAGTCTCGCTTGACGAGCTTGCGGACAGCTTGCAAGTATCCAAGTACCACCTTCAGCGTACGTTCGCTGAGACGGTCGGGTTGACGCCGCACGAGTATACGAATCGGGTTAGAATCGAACGGGCGATGGAGCTGCTGCGCCGTACCGAGTCCAGCGTCGAAGAGATCGCCCGGCTCATCGGCTTTTCCAGCGGCAGCTACTTCATCAAGGTGTTCGCCAAGCTGACCGGCATGACGCCCGGGGCGTTCCGGCACGGGGAGGACAGCCTGCTCTACAGCCGATTGTTCCTCGATTAGCAGACCGCAACATTCTACCATCGGAACTCGATTATTATCGTGGACGATGCTTTTTCCCTGAGGTTACGATAGGCATATAGGCTTGTCTTCTAAAATTAAGGGTGAGTCAGGTCGAGCCTGACGAAGATTCTATTCATCGAGGAGGAATTACATATGTCGCATAGGAACTTCGCGCTTACGCCCCCGATGGGCTGGAACAGTTGGGACTGCTATGGAGCAGCGGTAAGAGAAGAAGAAATCCGCGGTAACGCGGAATATATGGCTCATCAGCTGAAGGATTACGGATGGGAATACGTCGTCGTAGACATCCAGTGGAGCGAGCCGGGCGCCGTGTCGTCCAGTTATCGCCCGTTCGTGCCGCTGGAGATGGACGAATACTCCCGTCTTCTCCCTGCCGTCAATCGATTCCCTTCCGCTGCCGATGGACAAGGCTTCAAGCCTCTTGCCGATTACGTGCACGGTCTAGGATTAAAGTTCGGTATTCATATCATGCGGGGTATTCCGAGGCAGGCCGTTCATCAAGATACCCCGATCAAGGGAACGAACGTTACCTCCAGACAGATCGCCCATACGAATTCCATCTGCCCTTGGAATACCGATATGTACGGGGTAGACGCCTCCAAGGAAGGCGCGCAAGCTTACTACGATTCGCTGTTCGAGCTGTATGCGGAATGGGGAGTCGACTTCGTTAAGGTCGACGACATTGCCGCTTCCAGGCTTTATGGCGCGCATCTGCCGGAGATACGGCTTATTCGTAACGCGATCGACCGTTGCGGCAGACCGATGGTTCTTAGTCTGTCGCCGGGGCCTGCTCCAGTCGAGCAAGCCGAGTTCTTCGAGTCGACGGCCAACATGTGGCGCATTACCGACGATTTCTGGGATTTATGGCCGCTCCTGCTCGATATGTTCGATCGCTGCGAGAAGTGGCAAGGCCATCCCGCTCCGGGCAACTGGCCGGACTGCGACATGCTGCCGCTCGGCCACATCGGCATTCGCTCCGTGGATGGCGGCGGAAGCGACCGCTGGACCCGCTTTACGCGCGACGAGCAAGTCACGATGATGACGTTATGGAGCATCTTCCGTTCGCCTCTCATGTTCGGCGGAGAGCTTCGCGACAACGACGAATGGACGCTGTCGCTGCTGACCAACCGCGACGTGCTGAACATGCACCGCCATAGCTCTGGCGCAAGGCTCGTATACCGCAAGGGCGACCAGGTCGCATGGTCGGCCGAGGGCGACCAAGGCGAGGTTTACGTCGCGCTATTCAATACCGGCGAGACAGCCCAAGAGGTGTCCGTCTCCTTAGACCAATTGAAATTGAAAGAGCCACGGACATGCCAAGAACTTTGGTCCGGGAACGAGCTCGGGACGATCGAGGACACCTTAACGGCAGCCATCCCGCCTCACGGGGCACAATTATTCCGACTATAATAAAATGCAACGGCAGCCAAGAATGATCTTGGCTGCCGTCTTCATTGGACTAACACCTATAGACGTAATGGAAACATATGCTAGATGGAATCTATAAGGGAGGAGGGACTTGCATGTATTACGGCCCTAACTTATCTACGAATCCCTGTCTATTCAGCCAATCTATGCGCCAAAGTTACCCGACGCCATACGAAGCGTTGCAGACATCGTTGCAAACGATCCGCGACACGGCCGCAGCTTCCACGAACGTCGAAGCATTCCAGCAGCGGCTGCTTGCGCTGGCGCCTACGGATGAAGACCGCGCCGTGCTAACGTCGATCTTCGAGGATGAACGGACGCACCAACAGTACCTTCGTGAAATCTATAAGGCTTTCACGGGCCAGGAAGTTCCGGTTTCCGCGCCAATCGCCGTGCTACCCATGCCGACATCGTATGAAAGCGGCTTAAGGAGCGCCCTCTACCATAAATGGAACAATGCCCAGAAACACGGTTTCATCCTTGCCGCCATGCCGACCGGATATTATCAGAACTTAATCGCCAAAATGGCGGTCGACAACACCATTCACGGTGAAAAGCTTACTTACTTAATCCAGAAGCAGAGCGTAAACCACTAATCCCGGATTTAGATTTTACCTACGTAATAAGACTCGGTCGGTCCTAAGTAGCTCTCCGGCGGCTTCTTGCCTTCCGGATAAATGACCAGCTTTTCAAGCACGAATCCTGGGCTCACCGCGTAAATTCTTAATTTATTCAGTCCGCTCCGACACACCACGCTGCTGCCGTGACGCCGGATATTATCCAGTACCCCGGCAGCCCATTGGCGGTTCGCTTCTTTTCCTACTTTTAGGTCTTTGGGAATGGTGTTAATCACATGGATCGTCCCTTCGTTTGCTTGAACGCCGTAATATAACGTGTTGTCCGTCGTTACCGGGTTAGAAGGCTGCATATACAATTCGACTTCATAGGCTCCGGCTTCCTGGACAACGAACCGGTATTCCAAATAAGGCGCATCTTCTCCGGCCGTAAAATACGAAGTAGTCGGAAACACCTTCACCCCGGATAAAGTCTTACCGTACCCTTCGACGACCTGGAATCCGGCTGATTTGTCATAATAGTGCTCGGCCTCAATGGAAACATACCCCAGGATATCCACGAACGTGTTATTCGGCAATCCGCTTATTTCCGACAGCTTGGCATCCACGATTATCGTGCAGATTCCTACATTAGGATTAGGTAGCTGAACCCTGATATTCGCTTCGGTTTCATCGTTCATCTTGCTGCGGTCGATACGCACCGTAATCTTGTCCACCGCTTTGTTGGTGCCGTCCAACACACCTTGATAAGCGGAACAAATTAACCATGGCGCATCGCAAGCGATCTCATAAGGGCTCTCTAAATCGCTAAGGCTGCTGATGGTGAAGGAAGCCTCCGTAACGTTCGGCGCCTTGAAGTCCATCATATAAAGCTTATTCACATGCCAGCTGCTGCCCTCCGAACGTTGCTCCGTGCCGTCCAAGGACACGCTTAGTCTCGGCTTCGCGGCAGGCATGACTTGCATCAGGATCGGATTCCTGCATTCGTCCTCGTTCCATCTGGTAAAGCCGATATGCTCGGACAATCCCATGCCGTACCATTTGCCGTTATCGATGGAATGATATTCGTCCACAAGCTCCCTGTCCCGCTTCATGCAGGCTTTGATCTGCTCGGCGAGCACATTCGCTTCCATGAGATTCAGCTTGGCCGCGTAATGATTCTTACCCGCCAGCAGCTGCATCTTCTGGAGATTCAGATTGCCCATCGCCGGGTAATAGACCAACGAGAAGAACCCTGGCATCGCCTCGGCGCTCATCTTCGAGTAAAGCTCGCCCGCTTCATTCATCAGCTTCTCGATCTTGGCCAGCAATCTATCGGTTTCCTGATAATGAACCGGATGATAAACTTCAGCGTTCATGGCCTCCGGCCTGCGGTTATGGGCAATCTTCGTATAGCCGTCCAGAATGCGATGGATGGCCGCTCTGTCTTCCTCGCCGCATACAGCCCCGAACTGCCGCTCGATCCACAGCCTCGTGTATTCATCCGTCTTGTTGATCGCGCCCGTGCCCCAACGGTCGAAGTCATACGCTAGATCGAGAAAATAAGCCAAAGGGAACTCCTGCGTGCAAATGTCGCCTACGTTAACGACCCACAAATCGCGGATTCCGAAGTCATAGGCCATGCTCATCTGCTCCCACACCTTCGGCAGGTAGGAGCTATTGATCCATTCATAGGAGATCGGCCCGCCATGATAGTCGAAGTGATAGTACATGCCGTAGCCGCCGTTATGGGAGCGCATCGCCTCGGTCGGCAGCGTGCGCAAATTGCCGAAGTTGTCGTCGCAGAGCATGAGGATGACGTTCTCTAATTCCTCCGAGCCGATCAAGCCCGGGGTCGTCTCGTCTCCGTAGAAGAACGGCTCCACTTCCTTATATAACGCCAGCATGCGGGGAACTTGATCGAGATCGGGGTTCACATGCTCCTTGATCAAGCGGTTTTGGGTGCGAATGACGTCGCGAAGCAGGTTAATGTTGTCCGCGAACGTCGCTTCCTTGCCCATAATCGCCGTATCCGCTTCGCCGCGCATCCCGATCGTAATCACGTTCTCGAACTTGCCGCTTCGTTGCAAGCCGTCCGCCCAGAACCGGGTGATGCCATCTTCGTTCGTTCTGAAGTTCCACGCATCTCCATAGATCGAATCTTTGCCCCGCAAATACTTGTATTCTTCCCCTTGGCGCAAGCACGGTTCATGGTGGGAAGCGCCCATCACGACGCCGTATTCGTCCGCAAGCTCCGAGTTGGCCAGCCCCGGACCGTCGTCGTGGAATCTGGCAGACCACATGGCCGGCCATAGATAGTTTCCTTTCAAGCGCAGCAGCAGCTCGAAGACGTGATCGTAAGCCTCGGCGTTGAAGCCGCCGAAACGATGATGAACCCACGTTCCGAAGGCGGGCCATTCATCGTTAATGAAGAAGCCTCTGTAACGGACGGAAGGTTCCTTGGATACGTGAATATAGCCGTCGCTCAGCGTGAATTCCTCGCGGCGCGGGGGCTTCACATCGCACCAGTCTACATACGGGGAAACCCCTAGAAGCTCGGACAGATGGAACAGACCGTAAATCGTACCTCGTTTATCGCTGCCGGCAATCACAAGCGCTTTGTCCACGCCGTTCACGGGTGCGTCTATCGTCTGAAATAGGTAAACCTCGTTCTTGCCTCTGATTGCCTCTAGATCGATTAATCCCCGATCCGCCAGACGATCCAGCATCGGGCTGCGGCCGAGCGTTCCGTAGATGACCGCGAAAGAAGCTAACCGATCGGTTTTCTCGGCGGACGTCGGGCGAACGCCGACAACCAGCTCGATATCTTTCATGACTTTGTCGGCAATTCGGCGAACACCGCTATAGGCTTCCTTCTCGCTAAGGAAGAAGGCGCCCTCCTGTAATAAAGTCCGGTTCATCTTGAAGTTCATAGCGATCTCCTTATGCCTTTTATTCTAGACTTTATCCATTATACAATCGTTCGCCCGTATTTTTATTTCGATAATCTTAGATTTAATGTTATAAATTAAAGTTATCGCGCGTCCGAAGCCTTGAGCCGCGTATCGAGCACCCGGAACGCCTCGCGCAATCGATCCTTCGGCAGACCGGCATACAGGTCGCCGATGCTGATCTCGAACGAGCATGCGCCGTCTTCCTCTTCCCGCAAGTACGGCGTGAAGCCGAAGCCCGTCTCCTCCGTCACCGCCGCGATAACGGGTTCCAACCGCTCCTTCGGCATGTCGACGCGGACATGGAACATATTCGTCGGCGGCACGACCGGCAGCGTGGAGACGGCATGACATTCGTTGTATAGAGCGGCAAGCTCTTGCGCTTCCCGGCGATATCTACCCATGAGCGGCAATCGGCGCTCCATGTAGTATTCGGCGCTGAGGATATACGGATAAAGGCTGATCAGATCGCCTCCGTGCCGTTTCTTCCATACCTTCGACGGCTCGGTCAGCTCCCGATCGCCCGCAAGAATGGCGCCTGCGATGCCTCCGAGACCTTTATAGAACGACACGTACACGCTGTCGAACAGCCCGCAGATTTCCGCGGCCGTCTTGCCGTAGTGAGGCAGACATTCGAACAATCTCGCTCCGTCGAGATGCAGCTTGATGCCTCGCTCTCGGCAGTAGGCCGACATCTTGACCAGTTCCTCGTAAGCCGGAAGCTGTCCGCCGATTTCCCGTTGCGGCAGTTCGAGCAGCACGCAGGCGACGTCCTCTTCAAGCTGTTGCAGATCAGCGAACAAGACCGGACGCGCTCTGTCCCCGATGAGTAACGGTTCGAGATGATGCAGTTCCTTCACGCCGTCCTTCTCGTGCAGCTCCAGATGGGACAGGGGATGATAGGCGACCTTGCGCTTGCCCGCTGCATCGCACCAGATGCGAAGCGCGATCTGCTGCGCCATCGTACCGCTAGGGAAGAATACCGCTGACGGTTTGCCCAGCAGCTGCGCCATCCGCTCTTGAAACGGCTCGATAATAGCGCCTCCCCCGTATTTATCGCTTCTAAGGTCGCCGTCGTAAGCGTCCAGCGCGTCCTTCAGTACTTGGATGTTCCTTGGGCCGTGTCCCGCGATCGGATAACTCGCGCGCTCGTATGCTTCGGCCACCGTTATGGGTTGTTGCGTCATCTCTATCAGCTCCTGTTGTTCTTCCATGTAGTTTCTCTGACAACGAACAAAAAATCCCTTGCTCGGCAAGGGATTTCAATGAATAAGTATGGTGCGGTCGAGAGGACTCGAACCTCCACGGTATTGCTACCGCCAGCCCCTCAAGCTGGTGCGTCTGCCATTCCGCCACGACCGCTCGCGCAGCGTACGAAGAGTTGAAATCTTCGGACACTATCGAAGTATATTACCTCGCCGCGCAAAAGTAAAGCCCGAATCGAAAAGTTTAAATATTCAATGACTTATTCGAGGGCGAACGACGCCAGAGACGCGCCTGTGCCTCCCTCGGCTCTATACGTAAAGTAAAGGGAATGAACGCCGTCCGGAATCGCGACATCCGTCGTGTAGGAGGTCCACACGTTCGAAGAGACGACCGGAATCGATGCGAGCGCCGGACCGTCCCAGGCGGTCTTGACCTCGAAGGCGCCTTTGCAATACCCGCGCACCTTGATCGTGACTTTGCTGATCCCTTCGCAGCGGAAGTATTTGAAACCCGCCGTCGCGGTATCTTTCATATTGGCGATATAACCGATTTCCTCGTCGCCGTCCTTGCCGTCTTGAGTAATCTTAGGGAAGCGGGCGTCCATCCATTCGCCGGGAGCTCCCGTATAGAACGCCTCGTCCTTGCAGAACAAGTGGCACGCCAAGTACGCGGGATATTCTCCCCGGCCTTCGAGCGGACCGCCGTTCGGACCGCAGGACGTCATCTCCGCCTGAACGATCGTGCCGTCTTCCCGGAAGGAGAGTGGCTCGACGCAAGCTTGCCGGCTGAAGTTCGTTCCGTTCGTATGCCGATGGTAGAAGACGTACCATTGTCCTTCGACCTCCACGATCCCGCCATGATTGTTGCCGCCGTAGTACATCGGCTTGCCCGCGGGTTTATACGTATCGATATACAGGTCGTTGTTGCTGACGATAACCCCTTGATAGACGAAATCGCGGGTCGGAGATTTGCTGGTCGCGTAGCACAATTCGTGCATCAAAACCGACGAGTAGGTCAGGTAGTACGTATCGCCGATTTTCCGAATGGAAGGCGCCTCGAAATATTCATGCCCCTCGAACCCGGTTCCTTGGCTGTTAGGCTCGTTCGGGAGGACGAATACCGGCTCCTCCAGGATCGTGAGCATATCCGCTCCCAGCACCGTAGCCATACACCCGTGTCTGGACTTATCGCCGACCGCGCAGAAACCGGTGTACAGGTACGTCTTATCCCCTTCGGTCAGTACGCCGGGATCGAATTGATGCTCGTCCCCTTCTCGATCTCCGAGACGCGTGCCGTCGCTGTATTTGACATGACCGTAGAACTCGTATTTTCCCGCAGGGGTGTCGCAGACGGCTACGGAGACTAACGATGTCTTGTCGAGCACGTAGTACAAATAATAACGGCCGTCAGGTCCTACCGTAACGTCAGGCGCATAAAGGCACATCGCTCCGTCCGGATTGACCGGGTCGTCCGTCTTCCGATAGATGACGCCTTCGTAACGCCAATCCGTCAGATCCTTCACCGACGCCGACCAGCAGACGTAATCGTTCAGACAATAGGCATGTCCGTTGAAACGATCGTGAGATCCGTATACGTACACTCTGTCGTTAAAAACGTAAGGTTCGCCGTCCGGCGTGTATTCCCAAGATGGCAGATAGGGGTTAAGTCCTTGTTTTCTCATGTTTGCTCGTCTCCCTTGTTAGTCGGTTGTAGTGCGTAATCGGATAATAACTTCTTGCCCTGCCGCTGCCTGCACCCGGTAGGTGCCGTCATCGAGCAGCTCCGGTTCCATCGCCGCTCCCGCGATCTCGAAGGAGACCGGGACGCCGCAGCGCAATCGGAAGCCGTCCTCGCGATCCGGCTTCAGCTTAGCCCAGGCAAGCCCGCCTGCCTCCCACGCGATATCGACCGTCGCGGCGCCTCGCGCGCGAAGACCTAAGACTTCGCCTTCCGGCCAAGCTTCCGGAAGCGCCGGCAGCAGGTGAATCGCATCCCCATGGCTCTGCAGGAGCATCTCCGCGATTCCCGCCGTCCCGCCGAAATTGCCGTCGATCTGGAACGGCGGATGGTTGTCGAGCAGGTTCGGCAACGTGGAATGGGTCAGCAGCGCTCTCACGTTCGCATAGGCTTCTTCCGCATCCTCGAGCCTTGCCCAGAAGTTGACGATCCAGGCGCGGCTCCAGCCGGTATGACCGCCCCCGTTCGCCAGACGCCGCTCCAGCGTGCGCCGCGCCGCCGCGCTTAGACTCGGCGTTGCGCGCGTCGTAATCTGCGTCCCGGGGTATAGCGCGAACAGATGGGAAATATGCCGGTGCCCCGGTTCCACCTCGTCGTAATCCTCAAGCCACTCCTGAAGCTGCCCATGACGCCCGATCCGCGGCTCCGGAAGCTTGTCAATCGCTCGCTTGAGAGCCTCCGCGAACGACGGATCGTCCTTCAGTCGATCTTCCGCCGCCAGGCAAGCGGCGAACAGCTCCCGAGAGATCTGACTGTCCATGGAGGGACCGTAGCATAGCACTCCCGTCTCCCCGCCGGGCAATCGATACTCGTTCTCCGGAGAGACGGACGGACAGGTGACAAGCTCGCCCGTCGGCAGCTCGACCATGTAATCCAGGAGGAATACGGCGGCTTCCTTCATTATCGCATAAGCGCGTCGCAGAAACTCGTCGTCTCTGGCGAACAAGTATCGTTCCCACAAGTGTAAGCTTAACCATGCAAGGCCTAGCGGCCAATAGGTCGCAGGCAAATACTGATCTTGCGGCGCCGTGTCCGCCCATATGTCCGTATTGTGGTGGGCGGCGCTTCCGCGGCAGCCGTACATGACCTGCGCGGTTCGGCGTCCGTTCTCCGCCAACCGTTCGATGAGGTCGAACAGCGGCTCGTGACACTCGGACAAGCCGCAGAGCTCCGCGGGCCAATAATTCATCTGGGCGTTAATATTAATCGTAAACTTGCTGTCCCAGGCGGGCAGCATGTCTTTGTTCCAGATGCCCTGCAGGTTCGCCGGCAAAGAGCCGGGACGGCTGGACGAGATCAGCAGATAACGGCCATATTGAAAATAGAGGGCCATCAATCCCGGATCTTCGGCGCCGGCCTTCATGCGCTCCAACCGTTCCGCCATGTCATGCGCGTCAGCGATGGTCTCTTCCGCCCTCGACCTTCCATGAAGGCGCAAAGACGTCCGGTTAAACAGAGATTGATAATCTTCCCGGTGCGAAGATTTCAAGCGATCATAAGCTTGCGCCGCAACATGCTCTGCCCTCGACACCGCTGCCGCTTCCGGGTCCCGATCGCGAAAACTCGTCGTCGCGGCAACGACCAACGTAACGGCATCGGCTTCCTCGACGACCAGGTGCTCCCCGATCGTCCGCATGCGGCCTCCCTCCGGCCTGCATGCCAGAACCCCGCAGTAATCGACTCCGCCGCCGCTGTTGCCGCTCATGATTATCATTCGGCCGCCTTCGGCGCGCAGATGCTCCACGTAACGATAATTTTCGCGTCCCATTCGGGCCGTGAACGAGATTCGCCCCGGGGTGTCCGCCGTCAGCCGAATGACAATTGACCCTTCGGGATAGCTGGCGAATATTTCGCGACGATAGGTTACCGCGCCTGCTCGAAAGGCTACGCGGACGATCGCTTCGGTTAGATCCAGCTCCCGTTCGTAATCCGTAACCTGACTTTCGTCGATCGTGAATCGAAGCATGAGATCGCCGAGAGCCACGTAGTGCCGCTGCGTCTCGGGGATACCCGTCAACGCCAGCGCGGCCAAGCGTTCCGCTTCTTGCAGCCGCCCTTCGAAGACTAGACGGCGGATGTCCGCCAGATGGTTCAAGGCGTCGGGATTATGACGATCCCGCGGGCCCCCGTACCACAAAGAATCCTCGTTCAGCTGCAGCCGCTCGGAGACCGGATGGCCGAATATCATGGCGCCCAGCCGCCCGTTGCCAATAGGCAAAGCTTCATCCCATCTTGCGGCCGGTTGGCGATAGTAAAGCCTTAGCTTTCGATCAGGACGTGGATTAAGCATCTCTATCCTCTTTCTCCGAAACTTTATTTATTACCTGCGTCAGGCTGATCTCTATTATAATGGGAAATACAACGTTAACCGTGGACGAGAAGGGAGAATATCGAATGAACCATATTTACTATGTGGAATGCGATGCGACGCACGCTAGCAATTTCGTCTTCGATATTCCTCAAGGGCATTCCTGCTGGCTGCTGCTGATCACCAAGACTCCCGCTCTATTCTGGGTCGACGGAGAGCTCAAGGAATATCCGCCCTACAGCGCCATCCTTTATCAAGCGAATCAGAAAATCTACTATAGGGCTTGCGCCGATAAATACGTCAATAACTGGATTCGCTTTGCATCCGACGAGCCTTTCGTCACGAAGACGTCGCTCCCGTTCGGAGTTCCTTTCTCGCTGGACGATCCGGACTACTGCCATATGCTATTCGAGCTTCTGGTCATCGAGCATAACTTCAATAGAGACTACAAGAATTCATCCATCGACAGCTTGCTCCGCACGCTGTTCAACAAACTGCTGGAATCCTACTGTCACAACGGATTTACGCCGCAATATTACAGTCTTCTTAGACTTCGCTCAGCGATTCAGAGCAACCCGAGCGACGGTTGGACGGTTTCGAGGATGGCGGACATGCTCAGCATCAGCCCCGGTTATTTGCAGATCATCTACAAAAAAACGTTCGGCATCTCCTGCATGGAGGATGTCATCAACAGCAGAATTCGGTTAGCCAAGGAATATTTGTCCCACGGCTCGCAGAGCATCGCGGAAGTCGCCTTTCAGTGCGGCTATCATAACGTAGAGCATTTTTGCCGGCAATTCAAACAGATCACCGGGTTTACGCCGAAAAAATTCCAACATCATGCTCCTCGTCTCGCGGAGACGCAGGAAGCTTCCTCATGAGGCGACGACGCCTGCCGCAAGGAGAAGAGGGATATATATTGGACAATATATATCCCTCTTTTTTTCAATTATTGGCTAGCTAAAGCATCGGCGCGCATTTTAACGATTTTCTGCGCTCTGGCCGTATCCGTCGCAAGGACGTCATCCCAACCGAGACCGACTACGTCTTTCTGCATTTTCGTCCACAGCTGATCGAACTCCGCTTGATTTTTGGCGAACACCATTTTCCAAGACGTGTTCTTCACATAATCCGAAATCTGGCTGCGTTTGTTCTTGATGTCGGAGGAATCGGATCCGAGGCTCGTATTAATGTTCGGAACGATATCGATCATATTGTTCTTCTGGTAATAGTCCGTAGCGTTCGTTGCATTATACGTCTGCTGCCAATCCGTCGTCAGAGCCGTCTTGTTCGCTTCAATGGTAGAGGCCCAGTAGTTGTTGTTATAGAACTCTCCCGTATCCGGGTCTTTGGTGAAATCGCTCATGATCATCGTGTTCAGCTTGCTTTGACCGTCCTGATAACCGCCGCCGCCGTACTCGTCCGGAACCGGAGTGTTCTTCTGGAATGCGGTCTGGCCCACTTCGGTCAGCGTTAATTTGCCGTCCGCGGTTTTCTCGTAGTTAAAGCCTTCGAATCCGTTCGTATAGTAGCGCATTCCTTCCGGAGATACGGTCCAATCGAGGAATTCGATGATCCGGTCCGGATCTTTCGCCTTGGATCCGATGGCGAATACTCGGCCGTTGCCGTAGTAAGCATCGCTGCTCTGAATGATACGGGAATCCGCGATCGGAACAGACACGTTGCCGTCCCCGTTTTTGCCTCTCTCGATAGAGTTGTAGAACCCTCTCTGCCACGAATACCACAACAGAAGAACTTGCTTGTTCGTCAACTTCTCGGCGACTTTGTTCCAGTCTTGGGATGCCGAGTCGGGATCGACCAGCCCCATTTGGTTGGCGTCGAACAGGAATTTCAGGATTTTCTTGTACATGCTGTTATCGTCGACGATTGGCACGATATCGCCCTTCGCGTTCAACTGGATCGTCGTCGTGCCGTCCGGCTTCTCGTAGCCGTACCAGTTGCTGATCCAACGGACGTTCTCCATGGCGCCGGTGCCGCCATCCCAATCCTTCCACAACGTGATCGGAACGATAGGCTTGCCGTCAGGCGTCTTCGGATATTTCTCTTGCATTTGCTTCAGCACGTTCAGAAGATCGGTCAGATTGTTCAGCTTCGGAGCCCCTACTCCCTTGTAATAATCCCAAGGCATGATCGGGCTAGAATACGGAATTTCTTCCGAGAACGTCGTAGGCGAAGTGTCGGCTTCGAACGTTGGCATCGCATAGATCTTGCCTTCCGGATTCACTTTATCGAAGGCGGCATTAAACGGCTTAAAGTGATTATCTACGTATTGGGACAAGTACTTCGTATTCTTGAGCTTATCCGTTAGATCCATGATCATTCCGGCTGGAAGCAGCTCTTCCAATTGGCTGTTATCGATGATCAGGAGGTCGCCAAGATCTCCCGCGGCCGATCTCGTCTTGTACAACTGATCTCCGGCTACCTGCGGGGCTAGGATGTTGAGCGTAATGTTGAACTTATCCTTCACAAGCTTGCCGTACCAACCCGTCTGTTCCCCTTGATAGTTAGCCGCGTTGTCGAATACGGTAATGGTCAACGGTTTGCTGTGGTCGATGCCGCCGGATGCGGACGCTTCCGCTCCGGAGCTTGCCGGCGCCGCGGCGGACGATGCCGAGTTGTTGTTCGAATCGTTGCTGCAGCCTGCTAGCGCGGTAGACGCCAGTAACAGACCGGCCAACGTTACCATCATAGGCTTCTTCGCAGATTGTCTGCTCTTGCTCATGTGTAACCCCCCATAATTCTATCAATTTATTATGATAATGGCGCGAGTTAGCCTTTCACTGCGCCGATCATAATCCCTTTAACGAAGAACCGCTGGAAAACCGGATAGACGAGCAGGATCGGAGCGACGACGATAATCGTTACGGTCATTCGGATGGAAGTCGTCGTCTGCTTGGTCGCCAGACTGGCTATGGTCGTCGAGCCCGCATTCTGCAGATTGACCATCGTGGATAACGAGCTTGCCTGGTTAATGTAGTTGTAGAGAATGAACTGCAAGCTATAGAGATTGCTGTCCGTCATGAGCAACAGCGTGTCCTGGAACGCGTTCCACTGATCCACCGCGGCGAATATGGCGACCGTGGCCAATATCGGCTTACAGATCGGCAGCATGACTCTGAAGAAGATCGTCATCGTTCCGGCTCCGTCGATGCTGGCCGCCTGCTGCAATTCCTTAGGGGTCGACTCCACGAACGTCTTGACCAGGATGACGAAGAACGGAGCGACGATGGTCGGCAGGATATAGGCCAGGAAATTGTTCGTCAAATGAAGCGATCTCATCGTGAGATACCACGGAATAATCCCGGCGTTGAAGAACATCGTAATGACCGTGAACCGGTACCAGAATTTACGTCCCCACATGTCGGTCTGGGAGAACATGAAGCCCAGGAAGGCAGACGCCCCAACCGTCAATGACGTCCCGATCACCGTTCTTCCGAGGGAAATCAGCGCCGCATCGGCAAGCCCCGGTATTTTGAACACGTCGATATAGTTTTGGAAATGGATTTGTTTCGGATAAAAGACGATTTCGCCTCTGGCGCTGATATCGTTCGCGCTAATCGTATTGATGATGATGGAGTAGAACGGATATACGCAAATGAGAGCGAACAGGGAAAACAACGTATAGATCAATGCGGTAATCAGCTTGTCGGTCTTACGAGTCGTCATACGATGCTCTCTCCTCTCGTCAATTTGGATAACCCGTTCACCGAGAAGAGAAGAATGACGCTGATCACGCTCTTCAGCATGCTGATCGCGACGGAGACGGAGTAGCTGCCGCCTCCCATAGCCAGGTTGTACACGTATAGGTCAAGGACCTGTATCGTTTCCTTATTGAAAGCGTTCTGGAATACGAAATACTGCTCGAGGCCGTTGTTGAGGAAACTCGCGACTTGCAGCATTAACAACACGAAATACGTTGGAAGCATGTTCGGTATGACGATGTGCCGGATCACCTGCATTCTGGTCGCTCCGTCTACCCTGGCTGCTTCGTAGAGCGACTCGTCAATCCCCATGATCGCGGCGATATACAGAATGGCCGACCAACCTAAAGCTTTCCAAGTGGTCCACATCCACATCGTTAGCCACACGTTGTCCGATTTCTGAAGAAGCAAGACCGGAGAATCGATCAAACCCATCTGGCTGAGCATTCCGTTGACGATCCCCTCGCTGGAAAACATGGAGAAAGCCAGCGAGTACACGAGAACCCAGCTAATAAAGTTCGGAAGCGTCGTTACCGTCTGAATGAATTTGCGGAATCGAACGGATTTGATCTCCGCCAGGAAGATGGCGAATACCATCGGCAACCAAGAGAAAAGCAAACCCAAGCCGCTAATTCCGAACGTATTCTTAATGACCTGCAGCAGCTGATCGACTTTAACCTGGTTCTCGACCAGGGAATGGAACCATTTGAACCCGACGAACTCCGACTTGGACAACGGAATCGGCGGCGTGTAATCGTAGAAGGCGTATATCCATCCGTACAGGGGATAGTAAGCAAAGACGCCTAACAAGACCATAAAGGGAAGGATGTACAGAAACTTCCGAAACGACGTTCTTCTCATGCTGCTACTTTGCATTCGCACCGCATCACCTTTCCATGTCTTCGGGCTTGGGCACACCGATATAAGCCCTTAGCGAATTGACTTTTTCGACTATGGGACCGGTATGATACAACAAAATATGACAACGCTTTCAGTACTTTGATGTAGTAATCCTACGCCATTTGAATTTCCAAAACAATGACATATCCTTACGATTAATTGATCAATTCTCATATCAACTAAACCAAAAAAGGCCTGGAGACCGCCTGTTCCCATGCTGGAACTGCAGCTCCAAGGCCAATGATCAACAACAAAAAAGGAGCGTTCCCTAAGGGAAGCTCCTATGTTCGTTTGAATGATGGTGCGGTCGAGAGGACTCGAACCTCCACGGTATTGCTACCGCCAGCCCCTCAAGCTGGTGCGTCTGCCATTCCGCCACGACCGCGTATTCAATTTCAATTGTCATCCGATCCGGCTTGCGCCGAGTTCGAACGAACAATGGTGAGCCATGTAGGACTCGAACCTACGACACCCTGATTAAAAGTCAGGTGCTCTACCAACTGAGCTAATGGCTCGCATGGTGACCCCTAGGGGACTCGAACCCCTGTTACCTCCGTGAAAGGGAGGTGTCTTAACCGCTTGACCAAGGGGCCAAAATGTAATCTGCGAGGCTTGTCTTGCCGCCGCCCGTTTCAGACGACAAATATGAGTATATCTGAACACGAGAGCAAAGGCAAGCCATTTTTCGTATTATTTTAGAGGAAATTTCATACAGGAGTTGTATCGCTACCTGGCTGCACATCGGCTATCGCAACACGATAATATCGCGCTATTGCGTGCTGATCCGCCACATTCCGCTCTGTAACTCGATGATATCGCACTATTGCGCGCCACCCCGCCACTTTCCACTCTGTAACTCGATGATATCGCACTATTGTGCAACCAAATCGCCACGCAAATCAAAAGAAGCACGCCGGCGGGCGTGCTTCTTCAAGGTCGTCTTTTGGAGTGTTTCATGGCGGAGAAGGAGGGATTCGAACCCTCGCACCACTTGCGCAGTCTAACCCCTTAGCAGAGGGTCCCCTTGAGCCACTTGGGTACTTCTCCATGGCTCCCCGAACAGGACTCGAACCTGTGACAACTCGATTAACAGTCGAGTGCTCTACCAACTGAGCTATCAGGGAATATTGATTTTTCAAAAGCGACAATTAGTAATTTACCATGGTTCAATGCCTAAGTCAAGCATCGCAAAACAATTTTCGAATTGAAAAAAAATCCAGCCCAATTACGCGTCTCCATGTTGACATCGGTAATTCATTCGTGTTATTTATTGATTAATAAATCAAATATAGCAGCGTCCTCAAACGTTCGTATCCACATCCAAGAAGGAGCAACCCGCCATGAGCCCGAAGGAAGACGTCGTCGCCAATCGCAAAGAACAGATCATGAAATGCGCCGCCGCGCTGTTCGCCGAGCAAGGCTACTATAAGACGACGACCGCCCATATCGCAACCGCGGCCGGCGTGACGCAGCCATACGTCTTTCACTTCTTCAAGTCGAAGGAGCAGCTGTATCTCAGCGTTCTCGGGCATGCTTTCGTGAGGCTGCGCGACGCGTTCAGCTTCGTCGAATCCCCGCCTGAACAACTGATGCACCGCATGGGAGAATCGTTCCAAGAGCTTCTAACGAGCCATCGCGACGAGATGCTGCTGCTTATGCAATGCTTCACGATGCCCGAAGACGACGTGAGACAATTCTCGAGGGACACTTGGTCGCAAATTTACGATACGATTAAAGACCGATTCGAACAAGCCGGGGCGGCGAATCCCGCCACGGACGCCAGTATGTTCGTCTCGTGCGGCATGATTATCACCCTTGCGGAAGTATTGTCGCTGCCGAAGCTAAATCCTTGGGCTGAACCCCGTGAATAACGGGGTTTCTAAAACCGCGTTATTTATTGATCGATAAATAAGGTTGCAAGCCGCAAGAGCACCTCCTCCTGTTCCGGAGTCTCCTTCGCCAACCAGCGAAGTCTCAATATAAGAATTGTTTATTGATCAATCAATAAAATTAGGAGTGATTAACCTATGTTTACCCCCGCTAGAGTTCGCCTGCTATTCGTTACGTGCACCGTCTTATTCATGGCTATGCTGGACAATTTAGTGCTCGGAGTCGCGCTTCCGTCCATCCAAGAGGATCTTGGGGCCTCGCTGTCGGATCTGGAATGGTTCATGAATTCCTACACGTTGGCTTTCGCCGTTCTCCTCATTCCGTTCAGCGTCCTCGGAGACTCGATCGGACGCAAGCAAGTGTTCCTCGCCGGCATCGCCGTCTTCACGCTAGGTTCGCTGCTGTCCGGCTTGTCGGACTCCTCGATCGCCCTCATTCTCTCCCGCGCCCTGCAGGGCGTTGGAGGCGCCGCGATCGTACCGCTAAGCCTTACGCTCGTTAACGCCGCATTCCCGCCCGAGAAACGCGCCATCGCGCTCGGCATGTGGTCGGGCATCTCCGGCCTCGGTCTAAGCATTGGACCGCTGGTCGGCGGGCTTATCATGGAAGGCGCGCCTTGGCAAATGATTTTCTACGTGAACGTCCCGATCGGCATCATCGCTTTCGCCTTGGGTCTTAAGTGGCTGCAACCTTCCCGCGGAATCCGCAAGCCTTTCGATCCGATCGGGGTATTGCTGCTGACGTCCGGTTTGCTGGGCATCGTATTCGGTTTGGAGCGCGGCAACTCCGATGGTTGGGGCTCGGCGACCGTCATGGGTTCGCTCGCCGGCGGTCTCCTGCTGCTCGCGCTGTTCTACGTATGGGAAAGAACGCGGGCCAATCCGTTCATCCGCTTCGACCTGTTCCGCCGCAAAGCATACGCCTTCTATGTATTCGCCGGCTTCTGGATGAACGCGGGCGTATTCGGAGCCATCTTCCTGCTGACGTTGTTCCTGCAGCAGGCGCAAGGCAATACGCCGCTCGGCGCCGGCGCCCGCGAGATGGCGTGGACGACGATGACGATGATCGCCGCGCCGCTCGCCGGACTCGCCATCAACAAATTCGGCAACAAGAACGTGCTGCTCATCGGTCTATCCATGCAAGCCGTCGCTCTCGCCCTTTTCGCATGGATTATCGGAGCGCAGGGCGCAGACGTCCCGTTCGTCAACTATCTCCCGGCGATGATGCTGGCCGGGACCGGCATGGGCCTTAGCTTCACCCCGCTGTCGCACGGCTCGCTCTCCGCAGTGCCGGAGGACGCCGCGGGAGAAGCCAGCGGCACGGGCAACGCGACCAGAGAGCTTGGCGGCGTATTCGGCATCGCTATCGCCGGTCTGATCTTCCAATCCGGCAGCGAGATCCGCACGCCTCAGCAATTCGCCGACCACATCGTCCCGAGCCTGGCATCCAGCGCGATTATGATGACCGTGGCGCTGATCGGCGTCGCGCTGTTCGTCCGAAACCGCCAAGCCGCCAGCGCCAAAGCCGCCGTCAACGCGTCGCCGATGGCTCCGCCGCAGGCTGCGCATGATAGAGCGTAAGCTTCCCGCGACAGCGCCCGCACACGTATTTGCGAGGATCCACGCGTCGCTTGCGCGGATATTCCATCCCGCAGTTCTGGCACGCAAGCACGTACTTGACCGGCAATCTTCTAGCGGCGCCCGGCAACGCGAGGCAATGCCGGGTGGCCCCGACTTCCTTCAATAAAGCCTTAAAATCCGCATCGCGGTGCTGGTATCCCTTGCGCTGCAGATGCAGATGATAATGGCAGAGCTCATGCTTAATAATCGCTTCCGTCTCTTCTTCTCCATGAGCGGCAAGCTGATGCGGGCTAATCTCGATATGGTGGCTTTTCAGAAAATAACGCCCGCCCGTCGTTCTGAGACGCGCATTAAACGTAGCCTTATGCTTAAAAGGCCGACCGAAGGACGCAAGAGAAACCCGTTCGACCCATTGCTGCAACTGATCGTTCGTCATTAACGACATGTCTTCCTCCCCTTGCGAAGCTTGCCTACTTGAATTGTAGTCCGGGGTTGGGCTACACTGTCAAGTAGTAACGGACCGAGGGGAGACCGGTTTCTCATGCCAGTAATGTCATACATCATTCTGCAACACGAACAAGGCGCGCTGGAATTCGTGGAAATGCCCGCGTCGCATGCTTACCAACTAAGCGCGCTTAATCTGCGCTTGCATAAGGAACTGTCGAAGCTGACTGCCGACAACGTTCCGAAGTTGCCTAGAGCGGTCGCCGAATGCGCCAAGCTCGAGCTGCTGAACGAGAACGATACGATCGCTTCGGGATTGGATTATATTAACGAACTCGAACGCGCCTTTTCCGCCATTCGCGAAGGAGCTTACCCGATCATCTCCTTGCTGACCGAAATTCGCGCGCTGCAAGCCCAGCTCGAGCAATGGTACGAAGAAGAAGATATGCTCTAATGAATCGGACCTGCACGGACATTCGCCTATCCCCATATGCTAAGCGTGACAGCATGCTATGGGAGGAGGACGATTCCGATGCCGCAATGGCTTTGCAATCAGCTCATGTCCGCTTTTCAGAAGAAGGACCGCCGGCAAATTCGCCTGTTGAACGACTGTTGGTTTTATTACCGGGCGAAACCCGACAAATCCGACAAATCCAAAGACCAATCCAACATTCATTGATCCGGTAAACGAAGGGATCTTCCGCTGCGGCCCGGCCGCCGCGGAAGATCCCTTCGCGTTTGCTTTATTCGAACGAAGCTTCGTTCCATCTCGCGACTTCGTGGACGGTCAACCGCACCGTCGGATGACCCGGCTTCGCAGCTTTGCCGATCGCGATCAGCATGATCGGAATGTAACGCTCGCTGATACCGAACGCCTCCACGAACTTGACCGCGTCATAGCCGCCCATCGGGACGGTGTCGTAGCCTCTTGCCTTGGCTGCCAGCATCAACTGCATCGAGATCAAGCCGCCGTCCGTGCTGACGATTCTCGTCGCTACGTCCTTCGGAAGCGAGCCGTACGTCTTCACGGTGCGTTCGATGAACGAGTTCTTGGTGTCCTCGGGCATATAACCGGCTTCGAACGCGCGAGTATAGATCGTATCCGCGTGCTTGTAGCTCTCCAAGTCGCCCAGAACGGCGATGACCGCGGAAGCCTCGACTACTTGCTGCTGATTCCAGGCGATCGGAAGAAGCTTCTCCTTCTGCGCTTGGTCGTCGATGACGAGAAACCGCCATGGCTGAAGGTTCGAGGATGACGGAGCGAGGATCGCATCTCCTAGCAGCTCGGTCATTTCTTCCTTGGAAATGGTGAAGCTTGGATCGTAGGCCCTCACCGAGCGGCGCTCGCGAATGACCTCGGAGAATGCTTTCTCCTTGCTCGTAACCGTTGTTGTTGACATTAGTTCTGCCTCCTTCTGGGCAATAAAGAATGGACTTCTAATCTGAGTAAATTATCACACAGTTAACACGAAAAGGATGACCGGTTCGCACGACCGCCGACAGTTATTGTTCCTCTGTATATCTGTGTCAATTCTTACACAGTATGGACTAAAATAAAAACAACGTTAACTGTTGTATTTATTGCACAGTATACGACGATCAAAAAAAGATGTCAACTCCCGGTTGTCATCTCCTTAACTTCAGGTTTGTTCGCGCAATAGAGCGCCCGGTCGGCTAGGTGGCCGATCGTGTAACGGCTAAGCACCTCGCGCATCGAACGGTCCATCTCCGACGTCAGCTCGCAGAAGATCGACTTCATCTCTTGGCCGAACGGATGCGTGCCCGTCGTCTCCTTGATGCCGAAGCAAAGCGGGTCGCTGACTTGAAGCACCGTATATACTTCCTCGAGCGTCACCGTTCGCGGATCCCGACGCAGCCGGTATCCCCCGTCGCGGCCTTCCCTCGTCTCCAAGATGCCGCCTTTGACCAGCGTGGCCATAATCCGGCGCAGCAGCGTCGCCTCCGATTGCAAATAAGCGGCAAGCTCTCCGCTCGGGCAGGTCTGGGCATTATCGCGCGACAGGATGACCAGAGCCTGCAACGCTAATCCGAACCACTTAGGATGATGGGACCCGATGCACTTGTCCTGAATCATACTATCGCCTCCTCGACCGTAGCCTTAGTTGCTTGAATTGTATCGAAATTCGCCAAATTACACAAGATGCAAACGATTGCTAAAAACAAGAAACCGCCGGAAATTCCCTCCGGCGGCTCCATTCCGATTCCGATTAGGGTTGACGCATCGTCAGGCTGACGCGGCCTTTCTTCAGATCGACGCCGATCACCCAGACGGTGACGGTGTCGCCAACCGCGACGACTTCCGTCGGGTGCTTCACGAACTTATTGCTCAGCTGCGATACGTGGACGAGTCCGTCGTTCTTGATGCCGATATCGACGAACGCGCCGAAGTCGACGACGTTGCGGACCGTACCTTTAAGTTCCATGCCCGCCTTCAAGTCCTCGATGTCCAGCACGTCGGTATGGAAAATCGGCGGCGGGAGCTCGTCGCGCGGGTCGCGGCCCGGACGCATCAGGCTGTCCACGATATCCCGGAGGGTAGGCACTCCTACCCCGAGCGAACCGGACAGCTCGTTAAGATCAAGCTCTCTCAGCTTCTCGTTCACCTTGTCCGTGCCGATCTCCGCGACGTTCAACCCGAGCGCCTTGAACAGCTTCCCGACGACGTCGTACGATTCCGGGTGAATCGGCGTGCGATCGAGCGGATTGGCCCCTTCCATGATGCGAAGGAAGCCGACGCACTGCTCGAACGTCTTCGCGCCGAGTCTTGGCACCTTCTGCAACTGCGCTCGCGACGTGAACTTGCCGATCTCTTCGCGCTGCTTGACGATGTTCTTCGCCAGCGTGGCGTTAATGCCCGACACGTAGGACAGCAGGGACGGAGAGGCGGTGTTCACGTCGACGCCGACATGGTTAACCGCCGACTCGACAACGCCCGATAAGCTCTCGTCCAGCCGCTTCTGCGTGACGTCGTGCTGGTATTGGCCGACGCCGATCGCCTTCGGCTCGATCTTCACGAGCTCGGCCAGCGGGTCCTGCAGACGACGCGCGATCGATACCGCGCTGCGCTCCGCGACGTCGAGCTCCGGAAACTCCTCTTGCGCGAGCTTGGACGCCGAGTAGACGCTCGCGCCCGCTTCGTTAACGATGAGATACTGCAGCTTTCGCTCCGGCATCGCATGAATGACGCCGACGACGAACTGCTCCGTCTCTCGGGAAGCGGTGCCGTTGCCGACGACGATCAGCTGCACGACGTATTGCGTGATGAGCCGGCGGAACAACGCTTCGGCTTCCGCCTTCTTGTTGTGCGGCGGGGTCGGATAACTGACCGCCACCTCCAGCAGCTTGCCCGTCTCGTCGACTACCGCCAGCTTGCAGCCCGTCCGGTAAGCCGGGTCGACGCCGAGCACGACGCGCCCTTTAACCGGCGGCTGAAGCAGCAGATTACGCAAATTTTCCGAGAAGATTCCGATTGCATGTTCCTCCGCCTTCTCGGTCAGCTCGCCCCGAATCTCGCGCTCGATGGACGGCGAGATGAGGCGCTTATACGCGTCCTCCAGCGTCGCGGCAAGCGCCTGCTGCACGATCGAAGCGCCGCGAATGTACCGGCGGCTCAGCTCCGCGTGAATCCGATCGGTCTGTACGTCGATGGAGACGCCGAGCACTTCCTCGCGTTCGCCGCGGTTGATCGCCAGCACGCGGTGCGGCGGCAGCCGCTTGACCGGCTCGGAATATTGATAATACATCTCGTATACCGACTCCGCATCGGCATTCTTCGCTTTGCTGTGCAGCACGCCGTTATCCCACGTAAACCGGCGTACCCACTTGCGGATGTCCGCTTCATCGGCGACCGTCTCCGCGATGATGTCGCAAGCGCCTTGCACCGCTTCCTCGGCGGCGTTCACGCCAAGCTCGGGGTTTATGTATTTCGCCGCCTCGGCAAGCATATCGCCTTGTCTCGGCTGCGATAGAATCCACTGCGATAGCGGCTCCAGCCCGCGCTCCTTGGCGACGCTAGCGCGCGTCTTGCGCTTCTGCCGGTAAGGCCGGTACAAATCCTCGACCTCTTGCAACTTCACGGCTTTCTCGATCGCCGCTTGCAGCTCCGGCGTCAGCTTGCCTTGCTCCTCGATGAGCCGGATCACTTCCGCTTTACGATCCTCTAACCCTTTCAGATACGTTCGGCGCTCGTCGATCGCGCGAAGCTGATTCTCGTCCAGCTCGCCCGTCATCTCCTTGCGGTACCGCGCGATGAACGGGATCGTATTGCCGTCGTCGAGCAACGACGCCACCGTCCGGACTTGACCTGCTCCAATGTTAAGCTCCGCCGCGATCTGGCGAATCATTCTTTCCTGCGCGTTCGCGCCTGCCGTTTGCTGTATTGCACTCATGACCTTGCTCCTCCTGCACCCAACCGACGATTATTTGAAAGCCCAATCTCCATTGCGGAATACCGGAACGACGGTCCCGTCCGCCGTTACGCCGTCGACGTCCATCTCGCCGGAGCCGACCATGAAGTCCACGTGCACGATGCTCGCATTAACGCCGGATGCCTCAAGCTCCGCCGGAGACATCTCCTTGCCTCCCGCGACGTTGAAGGCGTACCCGCTGCCGATGGCAAAATGGTTCGAAGCGTTCTCGTCGAACAGCGTATTCAGGAACAGCACGTTCGATTGCGAAATCGGGGACGGATGAGGGACGAGCGCGACTTCGCCCAAGTAGTGCGAGCCTTCGTCGGAATCCACGAGATTCTGAAGGATGTCCTGGCCTTGCTTCGCCTCGACTTTAACGATGCGTCCCGCCTCGAACGTCAGCTTGAAGCCGTCGATGATGTTGCCACCGTAGCTGAGAGGCTTCGTGCTGGACACATAGCCGTTAACCCCCGTCTTATTCGGCACGGTGAACACTTCCTCCGTCGGCATATTCGCCATGAACGGGGTTCCTTGCGCGTTCACGCTGCTAGCCGCCACCCACACATGCTTCTCCGGCAGCTCTACCGACAGTTCCGTGCCGGTCGCGCGATACAGCAGCTTAACGAAGTGCTTCTCGTTCAGCCAGTCGCTCTTCGCATGCAAATTGCGATTGTGTTCGTCCCACGCTTGGACCGGATCGGGCGCATCCAAACGCACCGCCTTGAAGATCGCTTCCCATAGCTTGGCGACCGCTTCTTCTTCGCCCGCGTCCGGGAATACCTTGGCCGCCCAGGCCGTGGTCGACGCGGCAACGATCGTCCAGCTGATGCGGTCCGCTTGCGTCGCGCGCCTGAACTCCCTTAAGCCGTGCCCTTGCGCTTTCTGGTAGTTCGCGATTCGCTCCGAAGGAATTCCTTTGAGCAGATCTGGATTCGGGGATAAAAGCGCGATGTATACGCCGTTCTCGTTAACGAATTCGTTGCGCTTGGCCGTCTCCCACTCCGGGAACCGCGTGAACACTTCGTCGGCCGCCTTCTCGTACTTGAGCCTCGTAATCGTCTCGTCCGTCCAATCGACGTGCACGTTGCTGGCTCCAGCTTGATAAGCCCGCTCCGCGACTAGCCGCACGAGAGGCGCGATCTCTACCGATCCGATGATGAACACCGGTTGGCCAGGCTGTACGTTGCCGCCTACTCTTACGATCAGCTCGGCGTATTTGCTCAATTGCGCGTTAAAATCCATCGTCTTCGACATTCGCTCGTGTCTCCTCCTAAGCACAAATAAAGACAGGCAACCGCCGTAAGCCAGCAGCTCCTGTCTTTCGTGTTTTAAAAATCAATTAAGCCGACGCTGATCTGCAATGCCTCATCGACTTTGCGCATCGTATCGTCTTCCAGATGCGTGATTTTATCGGTTAGCCGCTGCTTATCGATGGTACGAATCTGTTCGAGCAAAATAACCGAATCCCGCTCCATCCCATGCGTCTTCGCATCGATTTCCACGTGAGTGGGCAATTTCGCTTTCTGAATCTGCGCCGTGATAGCGGCTACGATCACCGTCGGACTGAATCGGTTGCCAATATCGTTCTGGATCACCAGCACGGGGCGTACGCCGCCTTGTTCCGAGCCGACGACCGGAGACAAATCCGCATAGTATACATCCCCGCGTTTAACGATCAATAGCTACACCCCGCTTACGAGGCGTCCGAGCGATCTTTCGGCGTCTTCTTCCGCTTGGAACGCTTCCGAAGCCATATGGAGGTTGATCTTAGCCATCTCGAGATAACCACGCTGCATCGCGTCGCGAATAAGCCGATTTTTGCGATCGACCAAGTACTCCTTCATCGCCTGGCGAATGATCTCGCTGCGATTCGTGTTTTCCTTAGCTACGACAAAATCGACCTCGCGCAGCAATTGATCGGGAAGACTGATCATAATCCGTTTCGTGTTATGAAGATTGGCCACCGAACAGACACCCCCAAAGGTTTTCCAGCACACAACCTAATTCCCAGTATGCATGTGTAAGAAGCGAAATATACGAATACTCTCGTAACCATTCTAGATATATAACAGACTTTCCTGCTCGATGACGAGATTTTTCATGAACCAAATGATCCCAAGACCGGGTTCGTCACCGCTACCGTCTCTCCGCCCCGCTTGTAGACGCGCGGCACCCTCGCCGCTATCATGCACGCGACCTCGTAAGGGATCGTGCCCAGCTGATCGGCGACCTCTTCGATCGTGATCGTCGCATCGCCCTGACGGCCGATCAGTACCGCTTCCTCGTCGAGCTGAACGTCCGCTTCGCCCGCACGGGCCGCGTCGTCGAGCCGGATCATGCACTGATCCATGCAGATCGTCCCCAGCACCGGCACCCGGCGTCCGCGCACGAGCGCTTCCGCTTTGCCGGTCATCATCCGGCTGAAGCCGTCCGCATAACCGATCGGTATCGTGCCGATCGTCTCTTCGCGCTTCGTGAAATATCTCGTACCGTAGCTGATGCCTTCTCCGGAGGACAATCTCTTCACATGGACGATCTTCGTCTTCAGCGTAAGAACAGGCTCCAAAGCGATGGACTCGCCGTTCACTTCCGAACTGGGATAACATCCATACATGCTAATGCCCAGTCTAAGCATGCCGCCGACATGCTCGGGAAGATCGATCCCCGTCGCGCTGTTGCCGGAGTGAACGATCGGGATATGGAAGCCGCTCCGCTCCGCGAATTTCACGACGCCGGCGAAGCGTTCGGCTTGCATGAACGTATATTGTTTATCCGTCTCGTCCGCACGCGCGAAATGCGTGAACATGCCTTCGATTTCTAGTCCCGGAATCTCGAACGCACGCCGGATGAACCGCTCGGCATGCTCTCCTGGAAGTACGCCAAGCCGTCCCATGCCCGAATCGATCTTCACGTGCGCTTTCAGCCTGCGTTCCGACGGAGGCAGAGCTGCCGCGGCATCGAGAATGTCGTCGCGGTACATCGTCAACGTAATGCCTTGGTCCCGTGCGATGGGAAGCCCTTCCGGCGGCGTAAAACCCAGCACGAGGATCGGCGCCCCAATCCCCGCCTCGCGAAGCTGCAACGCCTCGTCCAAGAACGCGACGCCCAAATAATCGATGCCGGCCTGTTCGGCCGAGCGCGCTACCTCTACCGCCCCATGCCCGTACGCGTTGGCTTTCACGGACGCGAGCAATAGCGTTCCGTGAGGCAGATGCTTGCGGAACGCTGCAATATTGCTCTCCAGGGCATCTAGGGATATCTCGGCCACGGTCGGCCGGTAATAACTGTCCACGGACGAGCCACCTTCCCTGCTGCTCTTGCTACAATAAAGTAATGTTAACGGGCGGCGGCGCTACTGTCAACGATTCCGGGGCAGGCAACGATTTCCTATTGGCCTCGCCAATATGGCAAAGAGGCCGATCATCCATTGATCGGCCTCCGTTTCCTCCATCGTTACTTACCGGATGTTTCCTCCATCGATTGCGCGATCTTCACCATATCCGCTTGCTCGAGATCGGAACTGATCAACCTGTACTCCGTTCCGTTGTAGGTCCACGTCAGCGTGCTAGTCTCGCCTTGCGTCAGATGGCCCATCGTGAAGCCGAGATCGACCGACAGCCCTTTCATCAGCGTGACCGCTTGATCTCTGGACACCATCTCGAGAATCGTGAAGTCATATGCTCCGGAGTAGCGCAGCATGACGCCGGTGTTCTCGCCGAGCTGCACGTCCGTCGGTTGCTCGAGCAGTTGCACGCCGACCGGCAACGCTTCCGGATCCGGCTCGACGATCGTCACGCTCTCTTGCGGAGCGGCGGTCGTCGGATCGACTTCCTGACCGGAGGTTTGATTGTCCTTGGACGCATCAGGCCCGCTCGAGCTGTCAGCGCTCGGACTTGGCTGCGCAGAGTCGGAAGGCTTCGCTTTCTGCCCGCCCATGTTCTGATTCATATCGAACGCGGAATTATCGAACTTCGTCCCGAACTCGAACGAATCGAAGTTGACTTCGACCATCGTATGGGCGCTCGTGTCGGTAACTTCCACTCTGAGCGGTTTGTAGCTGCCTTGATCGAGCCATATTTTCTGCCTTGCGAACGAGCCGTTCTGATAATTGCCCGCCATGACGTCGAATACGTAGGCGTCCTTGTCTTCCGCGAACTGTCTCGAGTTATCCATTAAGATGCTTTGAACGAGCGTCTGGTACAAGTACACTTGGCCTTGGTTTTTCGGCCAATCGCTTTGGAACCGATAGCTCTTGTTGAGCTGAGGCGTAAGCACGAACACGCCTTCGTTGTTGCGGAGTACGATCTGCGTAATATCGCGCTTTTCGTTCGTGAGGGAGATCCGATAATAATCCGGCTTTTGGTACCACACTTCCACCTTGTACTTCTGCGGCTGCTGCCCCGTATGTAACGTCATCGTGCCGCTTCCTTGATAGCTTTCCATTTTGCTTACCACTTTGTCCAGGTCTTTCACGATCGAATCCGCATTCTTGCCCCCGCAACCCGCTAAGACGAAGGTCATAAGCAAGGCAAGAGCGGCGATCCAACTCATTCGACGACGCATGCGATCCACCCCTCTGCACATTGGTTAATCCATGGTTCATGCATATGAGGGGACTTGGACGATTATGCAGGCAAGCTTCGGCTTGGACGAAAGACAAGTGTTCGGACAGAAGGGTTAGAGCCGAGAGGCCGCTTCGGACGCGGGCTCGGACGATTGGAACATTTTATAGAAGATGGGCTGACAAGACGGTTGGATGGGCTTTCTGTCAACACGTTGCAAACAATCGGTTGTTGAAAGTGGTTGCAGAGCGGCTTGGAAATCGGGTACAGCGCCGCTGCATCAGTACAGGAACAGCAAGAGCAAGCTAGATTCAGCCACAGCATGGGTACTCGCTTGGCTTCTCTTGCTTGCTCTTGGATGAGTATTCAGCCACAGCCCCGGCAAGGGTTAAGTCGGGGTTCACTTGGGGTTCAGTTTGGGGTACAGTCGCTCCTGCTCGCTCGTAGCGGTACTGTCGCTTGGGGTTCAGGAGGTACAGTCAGGTCGTACCCCGGCTGCACCCTACTGTACCCCTGAATCGGGGCTAGACCCAGCCACTGTAGCAGGGGCGGGCTTGCTTGTTGAGTTGCTCAGTAGCTCGTCCAGCTTGGCTGCTGCTTGCTCCTCCAATCCAGGCAATACGTGCGAATAGCGGTCAAGTGTGATCGTCACCGACGAATGGCCTAATCGTTGACTGACAATCTTAATGTGAATTCCTGCTTTGAGTAGCAAGCTCGCGTGTGTATGCCGGAGATCGTGAAACCGAATTCGAGGCACACTAGCGCGTTCGATCGCTTTGTGCTACGCCTCATGATGCTGTTGTACGTTAGGTGTCTTTCCGGTCATTGTTGTTGCAACTTCGTACTTATCTCCGACAGCTTGTCGGTCCTTTTCCTGTTTGAGGATCTGTTCTCGTAGTCCCTCTATGGCTTGCTCAGGTAATGAAATTGTCCGGAAACCGGCGGCTGTCTTTGGAGGTTGGTAGCCGAGCGTCAGTTTGAATCTTATCTAGGTGCTGCGAGAGGCCGGAGAGTCTACTGCCTTTCGTACAGTATCTCCCGAAGTCTTAGTAGAAACTGCCGTCCGTCTCTTCTTGGATCCCGGCAAGCTGCCTGGGCTACAAGCACATTGATCTGCTCCTCCGAGCACCGATCCAAACAAGTGTCGATGGAGAGGACCAACGATCTCTTGTAGGCAGCGCCGCAGGCTTCAAGGTCCGACTGCCGATAGCGCGATCTCATGTCTGCAAACTTTGACCCGAAAAAATCAAATAAGAACGATTGCAAATTCAGCCTATAGTGCTCGCGACCGCGTATCTCCCAAATCTCGCGAGGAAGTTGTCGGTATGCCGTGTCGACCGCTTGTATCAGATTCGGAGCGAGGAAATCCGGCCAATTACCTGTGTACAGATCCTGCCGAATCTCCTCGTTAACGATCAACAGACCGTGATGAATCCGGCCTACTGGACGATCAGTTGCGACAAAGCCCATCCGGCATAATTGGACGACTGCATCGACGATGCGCGAGCAGCGTTCCTCCGGAACGCGGAAAAGATCGCCAAGGCCGTACCAGGTAATTAAACTTTTCGCTTCGAAATCATGCGTGAAGAGCAAGTAAAATACATCATCCGTAGGAACCTGAAGGAGTATAGAGGCGAACATGTCCGAATAGGCAAGCTCTAGTCGTTTCAAGTTATCGGATAGGCGGTAAAACAGACTGACCAGATCGCCGTCCATCACAAGCTCTGACTCCGCAACCAAAAACTGACGATCTTCCTGCACGCCCGTCTCTTGGAATAAGATCCGCTGGTACAATGCCATCGCTTCCGAAGTATAACCCAGCTTAAGCAGACGGTTCACTTCATATAGCTCAAATCCCGTATCAATCTGCAGGTGGCCTCACTCATTCATCCAGAAAATAACGAACAAATTACCGTATATCCCGACGGCTGCCGGATAGGAGTTGCCCAATAGAGGCATGAGCGATTGCTGCGTCCATATTCGGCTTCGCAGGGGCAACATTCGCGTAAAATTCTTGTACTTCCACTCGCGGTCGCCCCCATTGGATAACGTTTTCCAAGTCTGAATAACATACCATATCCGGATGTGAATGTACACTGGGTTTCATAGTTCCGGCTTGGACGATGGAAAAGTGCCCGTCAAGCCGCGAGAGAGAATTTTAAACAAAAAAATTGGAATTGATTGCGTATTCATGGGTGATATAATTTGGCTTGAAAACGTTTTCCCAAAAAGGAGGAAGCAAACATGCAGGACATTACCCATGCTCCGCACGGCAAGAAACGTTCGTGGATGTATTTATTACTCTCGATGGCTTTAGGGTTAGCGTTCATGTCGAACGCCGTTCGCGTGCAGGCGGCAGGAACGGATCCCGTAGAACTCAACTTCAAGGCGAGCGCTTCGGATCAGACCGTCGGTACGATCGTACTGCAATGGTCGGGCAAAAACGTGCATCATTATTCCGTGTATAAGCACAATCCCGCCTCGCATCAATTCGAGAAGCTGTTCGATACGCCCGCTGCAGGCACCTATCTGGACCAAGGTCTTACCGTCAATCAGGGATATAACTATAGGGTCGAGGCCTACCGATCCGAAACGGAGCTCGCGCAGACCATAGGATGGAATCTCAATGTCCGTCATCTGTTCGTAACTGCCGATAACGCGAACCAAGCGTTCCATTTGAATTGGACTTCCTCGGGCGAGGGCATCGTGTACGACTTGCACGTCATGAAGGATTACGGCACCTATTACGGGGATATCCTGCCGATACAATACGGATTGACCGGGTTAAGCGCGGTCATTACCGGACTTAACCTTGACGAAGACTACGTATTCATGGTGGATGCCCGGAATCCGGTTACAGGGCAATATATCGTAAACTCCCAATCCAATTTCGCGAAATCGGCGCTTTACTCTCAGCCGTTCAACCTCTATGCGACCGAAGACAACATGACGGTTCATCTGAATTGGGACACGTTGCCCGGCAACAAGGAATACGTAGTCAACCGCGCGACGGCAAGCGGCGGTCCCTATACGATCATCTCTCCTCCGCAGTTGACCGGCACGAGCTTCAACGATTATACCGCTCGGTACGGCACTGCCTATTATTACATGGTCACGGCGATCAGCACGACAGGCGTCGCCAGGAATTCCAACGAAATCGTTGCGCGTCCGCATCCCGAGAACAATTTATCCGTTCTATACAAAGCCGCGGACACGCAGGACAACACGATGCTTCCGCATCTTATCATCCGGAATTTCCGCAACGTGCCCGCCGATCTTAGCAAAATGACGGTAAGGTACTGGTACTCGCAGGATACCGCTACGCAGGATCGCGTATGGTGCGATTGGGCGCAGGTCGGGTGCGCGAACGCTCCCGCAACGATCAAGGCCTCCGCGTCTCCTTCGCCTACGGCGAACAAGTATATCGAGTTGGCCTTCACGCCTTCCGCGGGTACGATCCCGCCGGGGGGGACGAGCGGCGAGGTGCGATTGCGCTTGGATAATACGACTTTCACGAATTACGACAAGTTGAACGATTACTCCTATACCGGCCAGACGGTTTTTGCGGACTCGCCAACTATCACGCTCTATGAGAATGGCAAACTCGTCTGGGGTGTCGAACCGACTTCGGATTTGCCCGCGCCTCCTCAGAACGTGAAGGCGTTCGCGGGCAATGGGCAAGTTATGCTGAGCTGGGATCGCCCGATCGGCACGACCCGCTACGCGGTAAAACGCTCAACTTCGCCGCTCGGCCCGTTCACGCCGGTCACGCCATACGATTGGACGCTGACGAACTTTACGGATGCGGCCGCCCAGAACGGGACGACTTACTACTATGTCGTCACGGCATCGAATAACAGCGGAGAGAGTCCGCCATCGCAGGTCGTCAGCGCTATGCCTAAACCGGGGCAATCGAACGTTACGCAATCGCTCGCCTCCGTCTCGGCGCAATATCGCGCGGGAGACAACCATGCGACGAATAATACAATCAACCCCTATATAAGCCTGAAGAATACCGGCAATTCGCCGGTTGCGCTGAGCGAATTGAAGGTTCGATATTATTTCACCGTCGACGGAGATACGCCGCAGAACTTTGTCTGCGATTGGGCTCAAGTCGGCTGCGCCAACGTTCAAGGCAAGCTGGTGAAGCTATCCACGGCTAAGCCCGGCGCGGATTACTTCCTTGAATTCTCATTCGACGCGGCGGCCGGCATGCTTGCGCCCGGGTCTTCCAGCGGAGATATCCAAAGCCGGATCCACAAAGCGAATTGGGCAAATTATAACGAAACGGGCGACTACTCCTATGCGGGCAACAGGCCAACGCTAACCGATACGGACAAAATTACCGTTTACCAGAACGACGCCCTGATCTGGGGCATTGAACCCTGACCCCTGACGACCTGGAAGAAGCCATCCTGACGTCCTATACGGACAACAGGATGGCTTCGCTGTTGCAAGCTATGCCGCGACGTCGACGTGCTCCACTTTCCTGATCGCCAGATAAGCGATGATGAAGCCTATGACGGCCAATGTAATCGGAATGGCGATGATCGAGTTTAAAGAAATTTCGTTCGACCCGGAGCAGACGAGGAGCACGACGCCCAAAGAAGAGACGATCGTCGTCGAGACGGACAGCTTCCGCATGCCGAAGAACAGCGGGATCAAACCCATGAAGCTGGCGGCTAGCGCGTTCATCCCCATGCTGATCGCGGTCTTGGAGACGACGCTTCCCGTCAGATCCTCCGGGACGACATCCGCGTAGTGGTCGAACAGATAGAAAGCGCAGCTAACCATCAAATCCGTATACACGATCGCCGCGAAGGTGAACAGCACGACGATCATCAGCTTGGCTACGATCAGCTTGCGACGGTTGACCGGGTACATGAACAACAGAGTAATCGTTTTGTTCTTATACTCTCCGATCACGATGCGCGCGATCAACGTGGCGGCGAAAACGATGAACGTCCCTCTTACCATCGTATCGATAATGAAGAAAGCATCCGAATACGTCGGGAACGCGTCGGCGCCCTCGCTTCTCTCCGCTAAGGCCAAGAAACAGAGCATGCCGAAAATGACGAAGCCGGCGATGAACGCCCCGCGAACGTACTTGCCGATTTGGAACTTGCGCATTTCAAGCCTGATCAGCTTAAGCACTGAACTCCGCCCCCTTCATGACGCCCAGGAAGTACTCCTCGAGCGTGCTGCTATGCTTGCCGATGGACTCGATTTCGACGTCGTGCTGGACGAGCATTCTCGCGATATCCCGCTGTTCCTTGCTCAGATCGTAAATGCGGATCGACTCGTTGCCGATGACCCGGAAGTTGGACAGCCCCAGCTCGTGCTCGACCACGTAAGCCGCTTTGGCGCAATCGTGCGTCTTCAGCTCGATGTAGGATTTGTTCTTCTCCCTCACGTCCGCCATGGACACTTCCTCAAGAAGCAGGCCGTTGTTAATGACGCCGATCCGGTCCGCGACAAGCTCGATTTCCCCGAGGATATGACTGGAGATCAGGATCGTGATGCCGTACTCCCGGCTTAGCGACTTGAATATTTCGCGGAACTCTTTAATGCCCATCGGGTCCAGACCGTTGATCGGCTCGTCAAGAATGAGCAGCTCGGGCTTCGTGACGATCGCTCTTGCGATCCCTAGTCTTTGTTTCATTCCGAGCGAGAAATCCTTGACCATCTTGTTCTCGACGTTCTGCAGACGGACGAGCTCAAGCGCTTCGCCGATCGCTGTCGGAGCGTGATAGCCCATATATTCGCAATGAAGCTTCAAGTTGTCCTCTGCCGTAAGCTTGTCGTAGAACACCGGGTACTCGATAATCGCGCCCATTCTGCCCAGCACGTCGTACGAGCCGGATGTCAGTCGTTGCCCGAACAGCTCGATCTCCCCGGCTGTCGGCTTCACCAGATTGGCGATCATTTTCATGACCGTCGTTTTGCCCGCCCCGTTCGGCCCGAGAAACCCGTAAATTTCCCCCGCCCGCACGTTCATGTTGACGTTCCGGACGACGTCTTTCCCTTTATACGTCTTCGTTAGTTGCCTCGTTCGTAATACGGTTGTCATAACGGCTTACCTCCCATTCGTTCTGCCTGATTTCATCTTATCAGCCGAAATGATCTTTCTTCTTAACCGTTCCTTACGAGTTTCTTAAGTTCGACCGTCTTGAAGCGAATGGTGAATATCGTCTTAATGTTGGGATTGCTATAGAGGTGAATCGTGCCGCCCAGGCGCTCGACCAGTCTCTTCGTAATCGTAAGGCCGAGTCCGCTGCCCTGAAAAGCGCGATTCCTCGCGTCGTCCATCGTATACATCCGTTCGAACACGCGGTCCCGGTGCTGTTCTCCGATACCTCGGCCTTCGTCCCAGACGTCAATGCGGGCGTATTCGTCTTCCCGCTCCAGCGTTAGTCCGATGACCTTGCCGTCTCCGCCGTGGCGAATCGCATTGGATATCAAATTGTTCATGATGCGGTCGAGCGCGTCTTCGTTGCCGAGCGCGTAGATCGGTTGCTCCGGAATGCGGATGATCACCTCGAAGCCTCTGGCCGTCAATGATTCGTAGAATTGCAGAATGTTCCGCGAGCACGCCTCGTTAAGCTGTACGGTCGTGACCGGAATCGGCGCGTCCTCGGACTCCAGCCTGGCCAAGTCGAAAAACTTGTTCATGAGCGTCAATACTTCCCCGGCCTTCGCTTGCACTTTGGCCAATAGCCGGTCTTTATCTGCGGGATCGATGTCGGGATCAAGCTGCATCGTCTCCAAATAACCGAGGATAACCGTAAGCGGAGTCCTGAGGTCGTGAGAGATGTTGGAGATCATCTTCCGCATCGCCGACTCCGCCGCCGTGAAATGAGCTTGCAGCTTCTGATTCCGGTCGAGCAGCCGATTCGCTTCGGCAAGAAGCGCCTTCAGCGGTTCGTCGTCCGTAAACAAGAGCAGCCTCTCCTTGGATTCATCGGCGATGATTCGGGCAAGGTTGTTCGCGACGAGGGAAATTTGGCGGCTTCGGGAAGCTTGGGAGCGACGTTGAGAATAGATAACGGTTAACAATATCGCGACAACGAGCAACAGAGCGGCAATCGTAAGATTCATTTTATTTACCTTCCCACTTGTAGCCGATCGCCCATAACGTCTTGATCAGCTGCGGATCGGACGGGTTGTCCTCGATTTTCTCCCGCAATCTTCTCATATGCACGTTGATGACGTTATCGTCGCCCATATAGTCGTCCTGCCAGACCAACCCGTAGATTTGAGCCTTCGTAAATACGCGGTTCGGATTCGTCGCGAGAAGCTTCAGAATGTCGAATTCCTTGGAAGTAAGCTTGATCGTTATTCCGTCTTTAACCGCCGAGAAGTTGTCCAAATCGATCGTCAACCGCTCGAACGTCAATAAGCGCGGCGCCTGTTGTTGTTCATCCCGGCCCGCGTATTTCGTCGCCCGTCGAATTCCCGCTTTAATTCTGGCGGCAAGCTCCAGCATCGAGAACGGCTTCGTGATATAATCGTCCGCGCCGAAGCCAAGCCCGAGCGCTTTATCGACTTCACCGTCCTTCGCTGACATGATCAGGATCGGTACCGAGCTCGATTCCCGCACCCGCCGGATCATCTCCAGCCCGTCCATTCCCGGCATCATCAGATCCGCGACGATGAAGTCGAACCTTTCGCGTTCGGCGAGCGATAAGCCTTCTTCCCCGTCAGCAGCCGTCGTGATCCGGAATCCCTCTTTCGTCAGATAACCTTCGACCAGCTCCGCGATCGACGCATCGTCTTCGACTAGCAGTATGTGATGTTGCATTCCTTATCGCACCCTTCCGTTCACGCCGTATAAATTAGGATAAATATACCACCGGACAGCAAAAAACCGCCACCCTTTCCCATTCGGCGGGAAAGTCGGCGGCGGCCGGGGCGTGCTAAGCTACCACTCCTCTAAGCATATAAGCAGCCAGTTCATCGGCCGCGAGCGGCTTGCTGTAATAGTAGCCTTGAATCTCGTCGCATCCGTTATCGAGCAGCAGCTGCAGCTGTTCCTTCGTCTCGACGCCTTCGGCGATGACGTTCAGCTTCAGATGGTGCGCCATGGAGATGATCGTCTCGACGATCGTGCGGTCGTCCTCGTTCGTCGTAATCTCTTGAACGAACGTCCGGTCGATCTTAAGCCGCTCGATCGGGAACATGCGCAAATAGCTTAACGAGCTATAGCCCGTTCCGAAATCGTCCAAGCTGAATCGGATGCCGAGCTCCATCAGCTTCTGCAGGATCGGGCTCGCCCTCGAGGCGTCCATCATGATGCTCTCCGTAATTTCCAGCTCGAGGTACGTCGGGTCGAGCTCCGTTTCCCGCAGTACCGCCGCGACCAGATCGACGATCCGGTCATCGAGCAGCTGCTGAGACGACAGATTGACGGATACCGGCACCTGCCAGCCGTACTGCGCCTGCCATTGCTTCATCTGACGGCAAGCTTCCCTAAGCACCCAAGCTCCGATGTCTCCGATAATGCCCGCCTCTTCCGCGACGGGAATAAATTGATTAGGCGGAACGAGGCCTTTGTCCGGGTGAGCCCATCTCAGCAACGCCTCGACCCCGATGATCCTGTTCTGCTCCGCGTTAATCTGCGGCTGATAATGCAGCAGCAGCTCGTTTCTCTCGATCGCTTTGCGCAAGTCGCTCTCCAGCTCCAGCTTGCCAAGAAGATTCACGTCCAACTTATCGGAGTAGAAGCAATAACCGTTCTTGCCGTTGCGCTTGACGTCGTACATGGCCGTGTCCGCTTTCTTCAGCAGCTCCTCCACGCTGTCTCCGTGCTCGGGATATAGCGCGATGCCTACGCTGGCCGATACATAGAAGTCGTTGTCCTTGAGCCTGTACGGACTTTGCACGACGTCGATGATGCGTTCCGCGACGCGCACGGCCGCGGACTCGATCGGATCTCCGTGGCAGATGACGGCGAACTCGTCACCGCCCATCCGTCCGATCGTCACGTTCATGCCGGAAGCCGCTTGGCGGAGCCGTTCCGTAACCTGCAGCAGGAATTGATCGCCATAAGCGTGCCCGAGCAAATCGTTAATGAGCTTAAACCGGTCGATGTCGATGACTAAGACGGCGAATGGATCGGCCGACGATTCGCCTCGCTGTATCGCCTTGTCGAGCGTGAGATTGACGAATCGGCGGTTAGGAAGGGAGGTGAGCTCGTCATGATAGGCCAGATGCTGAATCTGTTCCTTCGACTTTTTCTCCTCGGTAATGTCCCTGAAGATGAAATAGATGCCTTTCACCTCGTCGTCGATCGTCACGGGGACGCTCATGGCGCTTAAGTGCACGTGGTTGCCGGAGACGTGGTTAATTACGGTCTCCAGCCGTTTCACTTCGGCGTCTTTCAAAGCATAGATGAGCCAAAGGCTTACCTTGCCGCGCAGTTCCTCGACGACTAGACCGATAATTCCGATCAACGGCTGCTCCAAGAAGTGCTCGGCTGACCGCCCTGTCATGGTTACGAACGCAGGATTGACGTCTACGATCACGCCTTTCGTATCGATCGTTACGATACCGTCCGTATGGTTCTCGTATAGCGATTTGTACCATTTGTTATGCTCGTATAGCGCATGGTCCTTGCTCGTCAGCCGATGGCCGAGGATCGACCCGACGATGGCGATCGCCATCGCGACGAACGTGCCGGCGGCCACGACATACGCGAGCATTTCCTGATTCACGCCGACTCCGGCAGCTTGGGCGTGCGCGTTCTTCTCGAAATGAGCGGCGGCCATGCCGGTGTAGTGCATGCCGGCGATCGCCGCGCCCATCATAACTCCGCTGACAAGCTTGTAGACGACCGATATCCACGAACTCGCGCTGCGAAAATAAATGGTGAGCGCTAGCGCGACGAAAGAAGCGGTCATGGCGATCAAGACGGACAAAGCGAACAACCCGGTATCGTACCGGATGTGTACGTGCATGGCCGCCATGCCTGTATAATGCATCACGATGATTCCTGCGCCTAACAGCAATCCGCCGGTCAAATACCGTCTGATAGTTAGACGTTCCATGGTGACCGCTCGAAGAGCAACGGCTGATGCGACAATCGCGACGATATAAGAGATGACGATCCATTTCGTATGGTAGGTGATCGGCTCGGACAGCGAGATGGCTAACATGCCTACGAAATGCATCGACCAAATGCCCGTTCCGATGAGAATCGCTCCGCACAGGAGCCAGACGATGCGGCTTTTGAATGGTTTTCCCGCACTTACGCGACCCGTAAGGTCCAGCGCCGCATAGGAAGCCGCAACCGCGATGAGACACGATAAGATGACGAGCGAATCATTGTAGGCGACCTGTAAACGCATGAACTCCCGCTCCATTCTGACTGACAAGAGGTGTCGAAACCCTTCCTTTCAATATAGCATTTTTTTCGTCCCGACAACGTCATAATCGATAGGAATTCATGGTAAGTTCACAGGCTTATTGAGGCGGCCCCCTGCCATGCCCTACGGCAGCTCGATCGCCACTTCGCGGCGGGTTTCCGCCGAACGCAGCACGCCGTCGATAATCGCTTGCTGGATGAGGATCTGCTCTCCCGGAATCGGTGCCGGACGTCCGCCCTGAACGGCTTCGGCGAAGTCTCTCACTTTCTCGTCGAACAGATTAAGCTGGTGATCGACGAGAGGAATCGGCGTGCTCGTATGACCGCCGTATTCGTCATGGAACAGCGTGATCGATCCGACGGCGCCATCCCATACGCCCGACCATGGACCGCTGCCTGCAGGCGTCACTTTAAGGCCTGCATCCGTTCCTAGGAACATCGTCGCTCCCAGGGTATCCATGTGCATCGCCCATGAGATCTTGAATTGAAGCACGAGATCGTTCTCGAAGCGCACCATGGCAACACCGAAGTCCTCGACCTCGAACTTGCTCGCTTCTTGATGATAGAGCGGGTTCGTGCCGAAATGGTTCGAAGTGAACGCGGAGACGGTGATCGGCTTCGGATACCCCATCGCGTTCAGCGCCATATCGAGCGAGTAACAGCCAATATCGGCCATCGCGCCGGCTCCCGCCAACTTCTTGCTGATGAACGTGCCGCCAGGCATGCCTCGGCGCCTGCCGCCGCCCGTCTCCGCGTAATATACCTTACCGAGCCGTCCGGACTGTACGATATCCTGCAGCAGCTTCATATTCGGATCGTAACGCGGCTGGAAGCCGATCGTCAGCATGCTGCCCGTCTCGCGGGCGGCCTTCGTCATCTCGAGCGCCTCTTGGAACGTGACCGACATCGGTTTCTCGAGCAGCACTTGCTTGCCCGCGCGAAGCGAATCGACGGTCGTGACGTGGTGCGAGACGTTAGGCGTGCAGATGCTGACCGCATCCAGGTCTTGCTCGAGCAGCAGTGAGTGCCCGTCGTAAGCAGCGGCGCCGTTCAGTTGTTCCGTATCGACGAATTGCTGCGCCTTCCCCGGAATGACGTCCGCGACGGCGACGATCTCTACATAAGGAAGCTTCCGATACGCGGAGACATGCGCTCTGGCGATGCCCCCGCTTCCGATAATACCCACTTTTAATGTTCGGCTCATCCGATTCATTCCTCTCCCCATGACTCTCGTCTCGTCGATGCCGATACCGCATGCATCCGGCGATAGACGGACGGAGTGACCTCGTATTTATGCTTGAACACCGGATATAAGTAGTTCGGATTCGCGTACCCGTGCTCTACCGCGATCTCCTCGATCGGCTTGTCGGTTTGGATCAGCTCCGCGCATATCGACGTCAGACGGACGTGCTCCAAATACTCGTGGAAAGTCGTCTGACCCTCGTTGCGGAAAATGCGCTGAAGCTGCCTCGCGCTGATATTGATCCGATCCGCGACTTGTTCCAGGCTGATCTGCAGCCCCTCGTTATCGCGGATGTACTGAGTCGCCATCTGATAACGGTGATAATTCATGTCGCGCTCCGGTATGCCGCGCTGAGCCGATCGGTTGTCGAATGCGCGCGCCGAACGAAGCAGGATTTGCACGAGCGCCTGCTTCATCTGCGTGTAGTAGCCGAGCGGCTGCTCCTCCCAGGAACGGTAAGCCTCAAGAAAACCGCTCATCGCGTCGAACCGGTCCGCTGTCGGCCATGCGGGCATTTCGCGCAATGCGGCGATGCACTCCCTGGCTTCCTCGATCTCGAGCGCGTCCCCCCAATCCTGGCCGTCGCCCGAACCACCGTCTAACGGAAAGAAGTCGCAATGCAAGCATAGCTCGACCATCGGTTCGTCCGCGTCCGATTCCTGATAGTGGACGACATCGGGACCCGTTAAGTAGAACAAGCCTTCGTGTAGATCGTAAGTCTGATCGTGAAGGATGACTTTGCCTTTCCCCTTCGGAATGAAGTGGAACTCGAACTCGGAATGCTTGTGGAAATTAACGATATGCCCCGGCGGAAAATGGACCAAGTGCCAACGGAACACGCGAATGCCGTAATCGCCCCATCTAAACTGCAAATCCAGCCGATCGAGCGCGTCCGCCTTACGATCCATTCTGGCGTAAGGGAACGGGCTGGCTCCGCTCGCCGCCTTCCGCTCTCTTCGCTTCGTCACGTCCGGTTCCCGATTCATCTTGCCCGCTCCCTTCGCGAGTTTATTTCAATTCGCCGATGAGGACCGACCGTCCGGATTTCGCGGATAGGTTCGCTGCTTCCATCAGGCGGGTCAAGTCGACGGCGATCTCGACGTTGTCCGTCGCTTCCGTTCCGTTAAGAATATGGTCGACCCATTGGTCGAACGCCATCGGATCTTCCCGCGGCAGCTCGATCTGCTTCCACCCGCCACCCCGGTTGCTCCGCACGTTCAGCTTATCGTCAGAGAAACCGAACAGCAGCGTCCCTTCCGTTCCGTGCACCTCGATCGAGAACGGCGAATGGCTGTTGACGAAGCCCGCTTCGACGATGCCGATCGCCCCGCTCGGGTACTTCAGTACCGCGACCGCGTTATCTTCCACCTCGCGACCGGTCACATATCCGTAAGTAGCGCTGACCGACTCCGGCAAGCCCAGCACGCGGCGCACCAGGTACATCGGATGACAGCCAAGATCGATCAGCGCTCCTCCCGCGCATTGCTCCAGCGAATAGAAATGCTCCGGCAGCCAATTCGCGATGCCGCCGTTATGCGACAATCTCGCGCGAGCCTGCGTCAATCGACCGAGCGATCCTTCCGCTATGACGGCTTGAATCGCCTTCGTCATGTTCTTATACAACCACGGAAGGGAGACGGATAGCTTTACTCCGGCTTCCCGGACGGCTTGCAGGATGTCCCGCACCTCGGCGTAAGTCGGCGCCACGACCTTCTCCGTGAAGATGTGCTTCCCTGCTCCGGCGGCTTTCACCATCACTTCGCGGTGAAGGTTCGTCGGCGCGTCGACGACGACCGCATCGATATCGCTTCTCGCCAGCAATTCGTCCAGCGACGCGAGGAACGGAACGCCATACTTGACCGCTATCGCCTTGCCGCGCTCTGCGTCCTCGTCCCATATCGCCGCCACTTCCGTGTGCGGATTGCCTAGCACCTGCCGAGTGTAATCTTCTGCGTGAACATGCCAATAGCTTAACATTCCGATCCGAATCAAACGGCTCACCTCTTCTTCAAATATACGACACATGCACAACATATCACAGCAGATCAACCGTTTTTAATGCGAAAAGATGCCATCCATACTATAAAAATGCGACAGCTTGATTGCGATAGGGCGAAGCGATACGATAATAGATAGAGAATACGAACGAAGGAGCTGGCTCCATGAACGATCAGAAGGGAATCACTCGCGAAGCGATAGACGCCTTTGCTCCTCAGTTAAAGGAGATCGCCGCATTCATCGGCGCGCATCCGGAGCTGGGCCACGAGGAGAAGCTGGCATCCGCCAAGCTGGCCGATGCGCTCGAGTCGCTCGGTTATTCGGTCGAGCGAGGAACGTTAGACATCCCTACGGCTTTCATTGCCGAATACCGCTCGGACAAGCCGGGGCCGATCATCGGGCTGCTGGCCGAGTATGACGCTCTGCCGGAGATCGGACACGCCTGCGGTCACCATCTCATCTGTACGATGGCGCTTGGCGCAGCCGCAGGCTTACGAGCCGTGGCGGACGGCACCGGAGGAACGATCCGCGTATATGGCACGCCGGCCGAAGAGACGAAGGGCGCCAAAGTCGATATGGCGAACGCCGGTCTGTTCGACGATTGCGACGTCGCTCTGATGGCGCATCCGTATCATCGTCATGAACGTTCGGGGAGCTCGCTGTCGATGGACGCGCTGCAGTTCGAATTCCGCGGCAAGCCCGCCCACGCTGCCGCTAACCCCGAGCAAGGCGTTAACGCGCTCGATGCGGTCATCCAGCTGTTCAACAACATCGCCATGCTCAGGCAGCAGACGCGTAGCGATACGCGCATTCACGGCATTATCGCCGAGGGCGGACAAGCGCCGAACATTATCCCCGACTACACGATGGCGCAATTCTATGTGAGGTCCGCCGCGCGAGCCTATACCGACGAGCTCTCAAGCAAAGTAAAGGCGTGCGCGGAAGCGGCGGCGCTTGCGACGGGCTGCACCGTCGAGGTCAGCAACTACGAATATTCGTACGACGAGCTCCGCACGAATCAAACGCTGGCCGGAGTATATACGGCCAACTTGATCGAGGAGGGAATCTCGCCGGACGAGATCTACGACGCCGAGGATCACGGCTCGCTGGATCTTGGCAACGTCTCGCTCAGATGCCCGGCGATTCACCCGTTCATTAAAGTCGTCGGCCAACCCTACAATCTGCATACGGTGGAGTTTCGCGACGCCGCGCAGATGCCCCCTGCCTACGACGCGATGATATTCGGCGCCAAGCTGCTGGCGTTCACCGCTCTCGAGGTGCTGACGGATTCGAAGCTTCTTGTGCGTATTAGAGAAGAATTCGCAGCCGGCCGTTGATCAGTGCAACCCCCGCGAACCGGTTCGCGGGGGTTGCACTGATCAACGGCCGGCTGCGAATTCTTCTCTA
>JAEWPC010000064.1 GCA_023460795.1 Bacillota bacterium
ATATTCCCTCCTCCAGAAGCTGTCCAAAGTATATTGACCTGTCCTTGCGAAAAAGTGGAAGCAGAGGCATTCAAAGTAACGGAAGTATTGATACAGGTAATTTGTGCGGGTTGCGCAATCACAATATTAATCGGCGCATCCATCGTAACAGTGGCAGAAGCAGTGTATTGACATCCTGCCGGTGTTGTAACCGTTACGGAATAAGTTCCGGCTGCATTCACCGAAGTTGTTTGTGCATTGGAACCGTTAGACCATGCAAATGTATATCCTGTTCCGGTAACATTGGCAGTAAGCGTGGTAGAAGATCCCTGGCAGATGATGGTATTTCCTGTGATATTCAGATTAGGATTATTGTTCTGTACAATATTGACAGAAACCGGTTGACTAGCACAATTACCATCAGAAACCGTCAACGTATAATTTCCCGGCGTTGTGACAGTGATGCTTTGCGTTGTTTCTCCAGTAGACCAAAGGTTTCCAGTTGCATAATTGGAAGTCAGAATAACAGGATCTGTTCCACAAATAGCGGGTGCAGATTGTGTAATAACCGGCGCAGGAGCTGATGTTACTATTAGTTGCAATTCTGCGATCTGGAAGCAATTCCCATTGCTCACCCGGACATAGATTACAGCATTGCCTGAGTTATAAGCTGCCGGTATTGTAATGTTGTTATTTCCCGCATTGGCATCCACAAGGTTGGTATAATACGTAAAAGTAATACCCGGAGTTGTGCTGATCTGCGACTCTGCTGAAGTAAGATCGAATGTAAAGGTGTTGGTTGGGGAACATTCATTTAGAACATGATTCTGCACTGCCGGAACTGGATTTTCTGTAACGATAGCAGATTGCTGAAACTGACATCCCGCTGGCGTTGTTACGGTCACGGTATAAGTCCCCGGTGCTGTTACGGTTATTTGCGAGCCCGCAACACCATTAGACCATAAAAATGTATTTCCGGTTCCGCCTGCTGTGGCTGTGAGGATGGTAGAACCTCCAGCACAGAAGGACATATTCCCGCTAATTTGAAGATTCGGGTCTGCACTTCCGGTAATGGTAACGGAAACAGAAGGACTTGTACACGAACCAATAGTATTGGTGAGTGTATAAACTCCCGGAGTTGTAACCGTAATGGATTGGGTCGTTTCTCCGGTAGACCATAAGTTTCCATTGGTGTAATTAGAAGTGAGCGTAATGCTTCCTGTTCCACAAATCACTGTTCCGGATGCGGTAATTACAGGTGTGGCAGGCTGAGCTTCCACCGTAAGCTGCAGTTCGGCAATATCGCTACACTGCGTACCGATTACTCTTACAAAAAGAGTAGTATTTCCAGAAACGTACGCTGTTGGATTAGTAATAAAATTATTGTTTCCCGCAGTCGCATCTGCCAGATTGGTATAATATCGAAAAGTAACACCCGGAGTTGTACTGATGGAATTTTGTGCTGAAGTAAGATTAAAAGTGGCTGTATTGCTGGCTGAACAGACGCTCAAAGAAGCATCTAAAGCCTGAGGCAATGGCAATGTCGTTACTGTAATTGAAGCATTTCCCGGGCAAGTTGTATTGGGAACATGCACTTCTACAGAATAAACTCCAGGCTGGCTAACCGTGTAAGAAACATTGGTAGCTCCGGGGATAAGATTATTATTGAAAAACCACTGATACGTAGCACCTGGAACTGCAACAGAAGCGTTGAGCGTTTGCGAACTTCCCTCACAAATGCTGATGCTGGAAGGTAAATTATTTCCGGAAGGATCAGTCAACTGTACGCCGATATTGAAAGAACCTGCCTGAAGAAATACGCCGGTATCAAACTGCCTGTCCGTGTAATCTGCCAACACCATTTTGAAACGGTAGGTTTCTCCAGGAACTACTGTCGCTGTCGCTGTAAGAGGAATCGTTCGGCCAGCAAAATTCGTTTCAATATTAGTGGTATTATATCCTCCGAAATACTGCTGATTAATCGCAGGACAAGATGATGACACATACGGATGAATATTCGTTACTCTTACCGGTGTTCCATTCGGCAAAACAGCAATATTGGTATAGGTAGGATCAGTTACTTTTTTTAACAGCAATGCAAAACCATCACTGAAATCACACTGATAATTCCCGTCATATTCTTCTGAAGCAAAAATATAATTGAATTTTATCTCACTGGTGACCGGAGTAAAATCAAACTGGATATAAGTAGCATCAAATAGTTCGCTATTCGCCACGCCTAATGCGTTTGCCAAATCAAGATCACCTCCCGTTGATAAGTTTCCAGAAAGATTAGGAATAAAGGAATTTCCCGCAGTATTTGCCGGGCCTGTCATAAGTACTACTCCATCGTTAAAGGGAAAATTGGTAGTCCCCTTATTAAAATAACCCCATGAGCGATTGGTATTGGTTGCCGTAAGATTAGGAGAAACAATTACATTTGTTACATTCGCTGTACAATTTGAACCACCGGTTATCAAAACATTTTTTATCAAATCCTGAATACTATAGGCACTCTGAGGATATGCTGGCGTATTAACATTAATAAAAGCTCCTGCTTTCATCGTGGCTGCTGTTGCCACTTTAGGCTTATTTTGAGTTCTTTGCGCCACAACAAATGAGCAGAAAAAGAAAAACAAAATCAGTACTATTGCTTTTTTCATTATATCAATTTATTAAGGATCATTATGTATAATACTGACTTGGAGACTATTACCCGCATTCCTATTATCACTATGTTCCTTGTTTTTCAAAAATTAAAAGTGGTTAAAAATAGTAATTATTTTTTTATAGCTCCTTACAAGATTTTAATATTTGGTGGCTTCAAAAAAAAATTTTATTTTTGCAAACCAAAATGAGATGTAATATATGTTAATAATTCCAGTAAAAGACGGAGAGTCTATCGACAGAGCCCTCAAAAAGTACAAAAGAAAATTCGACAAAACAGGCGTAATACGCAAGTTAAGATCGAGACAGCAGTTTATAAAACCTTCTGTTATCAAAAGACAGAAGATTCAAAAAGCCGCTCATAAGCAAAGAGAGGCCAGCTTAGAAGAGCAGTCGTAAGATTTCCTTACACACATACCATATCACTTTCCGAATCGTTATATTTGGAAAGTGATTTTTTATTTCTACCCATGACTGAAAAATTCATAGAACATATCATCGTAGAAAAACGCTATTCCGCACACACCATCACCAGCTATCGCAAAGACCTGGCGGATTTTCAGCACTTTTATTTAGAAACAGAAGGTTCCGAAAACTATCTTCAGGCCGATAAAAAAATCATCAGAAACTTCATCGCTTATCTCGGAGAAAAGAAACTAGCGAAAAGAACCATTAACCGCAAACTTTCCACCCTCCGGAGTTTTTACCTTTTTCTTGTAAAAATAGGTGAAATCAAAGCCACGCCGATGGAAAACATCTCAACCTTAAAATTTTATCCCGAAATTCAAATCCCTTTTTCCCGGGATGAAATGGCAAATCTACAGATGATTTTATCTGATTCTGAACAATTTTTTGAAATGCTCGTCATCGAAACGCTGTACCAGACCGGAATGCGGAAAGCCGAACTGTGCAATCTCCTTTATCAGGATGTGAATTTGAAAGGAAATGAAATGAAAGTGACCGGAAAAGGCAACAAGCAAAGAATCATCCCTTTCTCCGATGAACTGAAGCAGCAACTGGAGTTTTACGCAGTCCAAAGAAAACCATTGAAAGACAACGAAAAATGGTTTTTCCTCCATCCCAAAGGCAAAAAACTGGGAGAAAAATTTGTCTATTCCATCGTAAACAAGTACCTTAGTCTTGTCACTTCAAAGAAGAAAAAGAGTCCCCATATTTTAAGGCACAGTTTTGCTACTCACGTCTTAGAAAATGGGGCTGAAATTTCTAAAGTAAAAAAAATAATGGGCCACTCGTCCTTGGCATCCACGCAAATGTACACGCGTGCCAATATTGAAAAGCTGAAAAAAGTATTCGGCGAGGCTCACCCCAGAGCAAAGAAATAAACGAAGGTGCAACAGGCACAAATTTTTAACCTTTAATTAAATAATGCAGTTATGAAAATCACAGTACAATCCCTTGGAGTTACTCCTCATGCGCCACTGGAAGAACATCTGAACAAAAAAATATCGAAACTCTCCACTTTTTACGATAAAATTTTGGAATGTCAGGTAGTCCTGAGAGTGGAAAATACCAACGAGAAGGAAAATAAAACTGCCGAAATAAGATTAGTAGTTCCCGGAGATGATATTATAGTAAAAAAGACTTCTGAGAGTTTTGAAGAAAGCGTGGATCAATGCGTGGAAGCCGCTAAGAGGTTGCTAATCAAGAAAAAGGAAACCGCCTGATTATTTTTCTAAAAAAATACTAAAGTAAATTTGTAGATTTCAAAAAAACAATCATATATTTGCACTCGCAAAAAGAGATCAGCGTTCTTTTGAAATCTATTTTGCCTCCTTAGCTCAGTTGGCCAGAGCACGTGATTTGTAATCTCGGGGTCGTGGGTTGGAATCCCTCAGGAGGCTCTTGCAACATTTATCTAAAAATTGGGGAGATTCCAGAGCGGTCAAATGGGACTGACTGTAACTCAGTTGCTTCGGCTTCGCAGGTTCGAATCCTGCTCTCCCCACATTTTTTGATAAAAACTTTTGCAGATTTCAGAAATTAAAGTAAATTTGCACACCGTTTACCAACAGATTTGTAAACACAAATTGCGGAAGTAGCTCAGTTGGTAGAGCGTCAGCCTTCCAAGCTGAATGTCGCGAGTTCGACCCTCGTCTTCCGCTCAAAGAATCACAACCAAGAAACGGCTTGTGATTTTTTTTTAAAATTATAATTGCCGACGTAGCTCAGGGGTAGAGCGTTTCCTTGGTAAGGAAGAGGTCGTGAGTTCAAATCTCATCGTTGGCTCTACAGAATCACAATCTTTTTGGTTGTGATTTTTTTTCATTTTTAAGGTAAGCAAGCAGCCGGGAATTCCCGTCTGCTTTCAGAAAGAAAATTACATCTTATACCCAGAAAACCTTGGCAGTACAGGAATTCTTTCATGACAACACTATAAAAACTGCAAAGTATTTTCAAAAAAGAGATAATTTTATTACCTTCGCAGTCTCATTTTTATGTGGGTTCCACTATCGCAAACTGCTGATTTTGAATATTTAGACTTTTTTTAGCAAAAAGGAGCTTGATTTTCAAAATTTCACTATATTTGCGCACTGAAATTTTAAAAGTAATAAATTAAATATTTAAAATCATGGCAAAGGAAACGTTTAATCGTAACAAACCACACTTGAACATTGGTACCATCGGTCACGTAGACCATGGTAAAACTACACTTACTGCAGCAATCAGTAAAGTATTATCTGACAAAGGATTCGGTACTGCAAGAGATTTCTCTTCTATTGACTCTGCACCAGAAGAAAAAGAAAGAGGTATTACTATCAATACTTCACACATTGAATACGAAACTGCAAACAGACACTACGCTCACGTAGACTGTCCTGGTCACGCCGACTATGTGAAAAACATGGTAACAGGTGCTGCTCAAATGGACGGTGCTATACTTGTATGTGCTGCGACAGACGGACCGATGCCTCAAACAAGAGAGCACATCCTTCTTTGCCGTCAGGTAAACGTACCTAAGGTAGTAGTTTTCATGAACAAAGTTGACATGGTAGACGATGCTGAGCTTCTTGAACTTGTAGAACTTGAATTGAGAGATCTTCTTTCATCTTACGAATATGACGGAGACAACTCTCCTGTAATCCAAGGATCGGCTCTTGGTGCACTTAATGGTGAGCCAAAGTGGGTTGCGACTGTTGAAGAATTAATGGAAGC
>JAEWPC010000065.1 GCA_023460795.1 Bacillota bacterium
GCCCAGGCCGGCGAGGAAGGCATCGGCTCCATGGGCAACGACAGCCCGCTGGCAGTCCTGTCCAACAAGAACAAGGCGCTCTACAACTACTTCAAGCAGCTGTTCGCCCAGGTGACCAACCCGCCGATCGACCCGATCCGCGAGGCCATCGTCATGTCGCTGGTGTCCTTCATCGGCCCGAAGCCGAACCTGCTGGACATCAACCAGGTGAACCCGCCGATGCGGCTGGAAGTCAGCCAGCCGATCCTCGACTTCGCCGACATGGCCAAGCTGCGCGGCATCGAGAAGATCACCCAGGGCAAGTTCCGCAGCTACACGCTAGACATCACCTACCCGCTGGCCTGGGGCCATGAGGGCGTGGAAGCCAAGCTGGCTTCGCTCAACGCCGAGGCGGTGGACGCCATCCGCGGCGGCAAGAACATCCTGATCATCAGCGACCGCGCCGTCGGCCCGGACCAGGTGGCCATCCCCGCGCTGCTGGCGCTGTCGTCGATCCACCAGCACCTGGTGCGCGAGGGCCTGCGCACCACCGCCGGCCGGGTGGTGGAGACCGGCTCGGCGCGCGAGGTGCATCACTTCGGCGTGCTGGCCGGCTACGGCGCGGAAGCGGTCCATCCGTACCTGGCGATGGAAACCCTGGTGCAGATGCACAAGGACCTGCCGGGCGAGCTGTCGGCCGAGAAGGCCATCTACAACTACGTCAAGGCGATCGGCAAGGGTCTTTCCAAGATCATGTCCAAGATGGGCGTGTCGACCTACATGTCGTACTGCGGCGCCCAGCTGTTCGAAGCGATCGGCCTGAACAGCGACACCGTCGAGAAGTACTTCACCGGCACCTCCAGCCGGGTCGAGGGCATCGGCGTGTTCGAGATCGCCGAAGAGGCGATCCGCATGCACCGCTCCGCCTTCGGTGCCGACCCGGTGCTGGCCCACATGCTGGACGCCGGCGGCGAGTACGCCTGGCGCACCCGCGGCGAAGAGCACATGTGGACGCCCGACGCCATCGCCAAGCTGCAGCACGCCTCGCGCGCCAACAACTGGAGCACGTACAAGGAATACGCCCAGCTGATCAACGACCAGAGCCGCCGCCACATGACGCTGCGCGGCCTGTTCGAGTTCAAGGTCGATCCTTCCAAGGCCATCCCCGTCGACGAGGTCGAGCCCGCCAAGGACATCGTCAAGCGCTTCGCCACCGGCGCGATGTCGCTCGGCTCCATCTCCACCGAGGCGCACGCCACGCTGGCGATCGCGATGAACCGCATCGGCGGCAAGAGCAACACCGGCGAAGGCGGCGAGGACCCGGCGCGCTACCGCAACGAGCTCAAGGGCATCCCGATCAAGACCGGCCAGACCATGGCCGAGATCATCGGCAAGGACGTGGTCGAGGTCGACATCCCGCTGAAGGACGGCGACTCGCTGCGTTCGCGCATCAAGCAGGTGGCCTCGGGCCGCTTCGGCGTCACGGCCGAATACCTGTCGTCCTCCGACCAGGTGCAGATCAAGATGGCCCAGGGCGCCAAGCCGGGCGAGGGCGGCCAGCTGCCCGGCGGGAAGGTGTCCAAGTACATCGGCAAGCTGCGCTACTCGGTGCCGGGCGTCGGCCTGATCTCGCCGCCGCCGCACCACGACATCTACTCGATCGAGGACCTGGCGCAGCTGATCCACGACCTGAAGAACGTGGCGCCGCACGCCTCCATCAGCGTCAAGCTGGTGTCGGAAGTGGGCGTGGGCACCATCGCCGCGGGCGTGGCCAAGTGCAAGGCCGACCACGTGGTGATCGCCGGCCATGACGGCGGCACGGGCGCCTCGCCCTGGTCGTCGATCAAGCACGCCGGCTCGCCCTGGGAGATCGGCCTGGCCGAGACCCAGCAGACCCTGGTGCTGAACCGCCTGCGCGGCCGCATCCGCGTGCAGGCCGACGGCCAGATGAAGACCGGCCGCGACGTCGTGATCGGCGCGCTGCTGGGCGCCGACGAGTTCGGCTTCGCCACTGCGCCGCTGGTGGTCGAAGGCTGCATCATGATGCGCAAGTGCCACCTCAACACCTGCCCGGTGGGCGTGGCCACGCAGGACCCGGTGCTGCGCAGGAAGTTCGCCGGCAAGCCGGAACACGTCGTCAACTACTTCTTCTTCGTCGCCGAGGAAGTGCGCCAGATCATGGCGCAGCTGGGCGTGCGCACTTTCGACGAACTGGTGGGCCGGGCCGACCTGCTGGACATGAAGAAGGGCATCGCGCACTGGAAGGCGCGCGGCCTGGACTTCACGCGGCTGTTCACGCTGCCCAAGGTGCCGGCGGAAGTGCCGCGCGTGCACTGCGAGGAGCAGGACCACCGCCTGGACAAGAGCCTGGACCGCATCCTGATCGAGAAGTCGCGCGCGGCCATCGAGCGCGGCGAGCGGGTGCAGTTCATGGAGGTGGCGCGCAACGTCAACCGCTCGGTGGGCGCCATGCTGTCCGGCGCGTTGACCAAGGTGCATCCGGAAGGCCTGCCCGACGACACGCTGCGCATCCAGCTCGAAGGCACGGGCGGCCAGTCCTTCGGCGCCTTCCTGGCGCGCGGCATCACGCTGTACCTGATCGGCGATGCCAACGACTACACCGGCAAGGGCCTGTCGGGCGGCCGCGTGATCGTCCGGCCCTCCATCGCCTTCCGCGGCGACGCGACGATGAACATCATCATCGGCAACACCGCGCTGTACGGCGCGACTTCCGGCGAGGCCTTCTTCAGCGGCGTGGCGGGCGAGCGCTTCGCCGTGCGCCTGTCCGGCGCGACGGCGGTGGTGGAAGGCACGGGCGACCACGGCTGCGAATACATGACGGGCGGCACGGTGGTCGTGCTGGGCAAGACCGGCCGCAACTTCGCCGCCGGCATGTCGGGTGGCATCGCCTACGTCTATGACGAGGACGGCCGCTTCGCCAGCCGCTGCAACACCGCGATGGTGTCGCTGGAGCGCGTCGGCACGACGGCCGAACAGCGCGCCGCCTCGGGCAGGACCAAGCTGCACCGCGACGAGACCGACGAGGCCCTGCTCAAGAAGCTGCTGGGCGACCACAACCGCTGGACCGGCAGCCGCCGCGCCCGCGAACTGCTGGACGACTGGGCGAACGCCCGCATGAAGTTCGTGAAGGTGTTCCCCAACGAGTACAAGCGCGCGCTGGCCGAGATGTACGAGCGCGAGGTGGAGCTGGCGAGCGCCGGCAACAACCAGGAAGTGGCGATGCCCGCCGAACCCGTGCCGGCGAAGTAAGAAGAGGCGGAGAACGAGAAATGGGAAAAGTCACCGGCTTCCTGGAATACGAGCGCATCGAGGAGGGCTACAAGCCCGTGCCCGAGCGCGTGAAGCACTACAAGGAATTCGTCATCGGCCTGGATGACAGGCAGGCGCAGGTGCAGGCGGCGCGCTGCATGGAATGCGGCACGCCCTTCTGCAACTCGGGCTGCCCGGTCAACAACGTGATCCCCGACTTCAACGACCTGGTGTACCAGCAGGACTGGAAGAACGCCTGGACGGTGCTGGATTCCACCAACAACTTCCCGGAGTTCACCGGCCGCATCTGCCCCGCGCCCTGCGAGGCCGCCTGCACGCTGAACTACAACGACGATCCGGTGGGCATCAAGTCGCTGGAGCACGCGATCATCGACCGCGCCTGGGACAACGGCTGGGTGCAGCCGCGCGTGGCACGCATCAGGACGGGCAAGAAG
>JAEWPC010000066.1 GCA_023460795.1 Bacillota bacterium
GCCCATAGCCCTACCGCTGCGCCCGTTGCCAGCAGCGCAGCCAAGCTCGCTCGGCCGAGGCGCGCCCAGGCGCCCGGGCCTCCCGCTCTGCCCGCCGGCGCCGGCAGGCTCGGCGCGTGCGCCTGAAGCCAAGCGATCATCAGCAGCCAGACGAACGCATACGACCAATCGAAGTCGATCAGCGCATGGGCGAGCAATACGGCCGTCGGTGCCACCGCCGCCCTTTCGCTTCGCCATAAGGCTCGTAAGCCCATCCCGATCATCAGCAGCAACAGCGTCAATCCGACGAGGCCCGTATCCAGCAGCATGGCCAAATATCCGCTATGCACCTCGTTCCCTACGTACGGCTCGCTCTGATACAGCGTCAGCATCGTTCGCCAGCTGTCCCCGCCATAGCCGAACCACGGACGGTCGAGGAACATCCGCCACCCGTCTTGATAGAACAACCAGCGGGAAGCCGCCGTCTCCAAGTGACCGGTTAGCCTCTCTCCGTCCGTGCCTTTCCACAGCCAGATGATCGCAATGATCCCCGAAGCGATTGCTGCCCACGTGATCATACGATTCATGAGGCCGGCATGCCCTATCCGATTCTGAACTCTTGCCCGGACCGCTAACATCATCGCCCCGGCGACTCCCGCGCACGCCAAAGCCGCCGCAACGCCGATCAGCGACATAGGTTCGCTCTCCATTGGCATCCAATGCCTTCCGACCAAGGCCATCAGCGCCGAACCGGCCGCGGTCATGCCGATAGCCATCGCCCACCTTAACCGGCGATTCGCCGGCGCAAGCATCAACGCAATCGCCAGGCCGAACAGCAAGGCGGCAAACGAGCCTCGCGATTCCGTCAGCAGCAACGCCCCTCCGTATGGAATCGCCGTAACGGCGGCTGCCCATGCTTGCCACCGTCTGCTTCCTTCGTCCGTCCAAGCTTGCAGTTGCATGAGCAAGAACGCCGACAGCACCGCGCCGTACGTATTCGGGTATTCTAGGTAACCCGCGAGCCGCGACCCGGAACCCGACAGCGCCGGATCGGTAAACCTCAGAACGATATCTTGAGGCGTATATATTCCGAACCAGCCTATCCACCCGCTGATCAGCAACAGGACCCCTACGGCTTGAATGGCGGCTTTGCCCCACGCTCGGTGCTGCTCCTTGCGCCACATCCCCGCAAGACATACGCCGAAGCAGCCATAAGTTAGCCAGCGAAGCGCCGCATCCACCGACCCTTGCACGGACACGGGATTCATCATCAGCGACAGAGCATATATTCCGGCGATGCCTAAAGGATAGATCATCCTACCGGTGGACATCTTCCCCCGTCCCGCAATCCAATCGAACACCATCCATAGCATCGCCGCGAGCATTAAGATTTTCTCGAATCCGTACAGGTCGCTGTCGAAGAACATTCCCGACCTGATCGCCGACCAACCCAACGTTAAACATACAATCCCGTATCCTATAGGCGCCGACAGCAGCTGCACCTTTCTTTTCGCGCCCTCAATGGTCAATCCTCTCACGTCATCCCTTCAAGCGGTAACAAGTAAGTCCACGTCATTAACGAACGATTGAAGGCCCCCTAAAGTTGCATCGTACGATTGCAATAAAAAAGACCCCGGGCAGGGTCCTGTAATCGACTGGAACTAGAAGCGTTTCTTCGCGATCGTCTCCTTGCGGAGCGCCGCGCTCTTCTCCACCTGTTGCTTCAAGATCATCGCTCTAAGCGGACGCATCATCTCTTGCTCGATCAGGAGCATCTTCGCGCCTAACAGCAACTTGTCGTCTTGACGCTCTCTCCGGATCACTTCGAGCTCGCAGTTGAACGCGAAATCGAATTCGACGCTCGCTCTCAGCTTCATATTGCGAAAGATTTGCGTCGTGTCGGGCGCCGATATCCCGATACCGGACAGACTGATATCGTTCACCGCGAACGTCAGCGGGTGCTCGAACTTCATTTCCTCCCCGGTTTCGTCTTGAACGGAATGAACTTGTATGCTTCCGTTGACGTTAACGCGAGGATGCTCGCGCCTTTCCTTGAACCGCTTCTGCACGTTCGGCGGCTGGATCAGGGCGATCGCGCCTTCGTACTTGGCGAACACGGTCGACTGGATCGTCTGCAAGCCCGCGGGCGAATACACCGTCAGCTTCACGCTCTCTCCCAATTCGAACTTGTCGAAATCGTGCAATTCGACTTCGAACAGCTCGCCTTCCACGTGCGTCATGACGCCGGTCGACAGGTTGTTCGCGCTCTCTACTACGGTACGGCAGTGCAACAGCACGTTGAGCGGAGGAAGCTCCTTCTCATCGGCTACCCGTTTTGAGTTTCCGGCCTGAATCATCAGCTACCACCTTTCCGCTTGGGAAAATATCATTCTAGCGAAAAAAAGGCGGCCCCGTGTAGGAGCTGCCTGATATACCTAATAGACCCAACATACGGGACTGATCGGCAGCCAGGCTGTCATCGTTCATGCGAACATTAGACCCTGTAGCTTTGCGTCCTTGCCTTTCAGCAAGTTTGCCGTTATCGGATAGCCACAAATCGTATCTTGGTGAAGATTGTAACATAATTCTGTGACCTAAGTCACTAAAATTTATCTTAAAATAGGATGCTAGAAGGAGTTAGTAGGCAGTAACGACGCGATTTCGACCTTCGTTCTTCGCCTTATACAACGCCGCGTCCGCCCGTGAAAACAAATCGCGCAAATACTCCTTCGGATTGTCGACCGTAAGGTCGTCCGTATCTTCCGAGACGATGCCCATGCTGATCGTGACGCCCACTTGCTCGGTTCCCGACTGCACGACGTTAGCGCCGATGGCATGCATGATTCGATCGGCGAGAAGCTCCGCTTGCTCGCGATTCGTATGCGGCAAATACACCGTGAACTCCTCGCCGCCGTACCTCGCTAGAATATCCGTCCTGCGAAGCTTCGAACGGACGGTATCCGCCGTGCTGCGAATGACCTCGTCGCCGACGAGATGGCCGTACTTGTCGTTGATTTGCTTGAAATGATCGATATCGAACAGGAAGACGGAGAACGGGATGCGATATCGGACGTTGAGGAGCACTTCATGCTCTAGCTGCTGCATGAGGTATCTACGGTTGAAGCAGCCGGTGAGCGCGTCGGTGACCGCCATCTGTTCGAGCTTCTGGTTAACGCGGAACAGCTCCTCTTGGATGGAGATCAGCTCCAGATTGCGTTCGTGCAGCGCTTCGTTCTTGCGGTTCATCTCGTCTACCAGCTTGCGCAGCTCCGTCACGTCATGGAAGGTAATGACTCGTCCGAGCAACGTCTTCCGATCGTCCAGAATCGGAGAGATCTGTAGCGACACGTGGCGCCCCGCGGCATCCTGCAACGCGTATTCCATCTGTATTCTCTCGTGCGGATGGTTCATGTAACGATAGAGGAACTCATAGACCTCGCCCTGCGTGTGCATCGGCGACAGGAATCTCTCCATCTCGAACGGCTCGCCCTTGGAAATCTGGAGGAACGGAGATACGCCCCGATTCACCTCGAGCACTTTCCCCTCTTCGTCGATGACGATAATTCCCGTCGTCATATGTTCGATGAAGTCTCTTTGCGCCATGCTGAGCAGGTCGAACATGCCGTAACGGTAGATCGCAATGACGAAGCAGAGATCCGACAGCAGAATTCCGGCTGCCAGAAGCCCGGGAATAACGGGAAGCCATTGCGACAACAACACGTTAATGAGCACGTCCAGCAAGCCGAAACCTGTCAAGACGAACATGCCGATAAGCGCGGTGGCGAGCTGCTTGCGTTGGTTGATTCCGTTAACCGTTTTCAAAGCTTGGAACATATTCATGAGCGCGGTGAAAAAGTAAGCGAACTGCACGAGCACGAGCAACCAGAACAGCGGCCCGTATACCCGATCCACGTAAGTACCGCCGACGGGGGACATGAACAAATAGCCGGGGTTCCACATCGCGAGCATAATGCAGGCGAACGCCGGCGCTAAGTACAGCAGCATGCGCTTCCATTTAAGCATCGCGCTTCTTCCGGTTAGGAAGAACACGAAGATCAACCAACCAGGTCCAAGCAAACCCATCGCCACGAATGACAGGTTGATGAAGAACAGTTCGTAGTGGTGAATGTCCGTCAAGTGGGTCGAGAATTGACCTAGCGGCCAGATCATCATGACGAAATGGAACGCTAAATACACCTTATGCGTCTGCGTGATGCGATTGAAGGCAAGCACGCCGATGAACATCAGGAATAGAAACACGAACAAAAAGAAATCGGGCCTAAGAAACGCCAAGGCATTCACTCTTCCATCAACCGTAATGTGAAAGAATATACTAGCCCAATTTTACCATATCATGCGATATTGCGACAGCAATTGCGTCCAATAACCCCACAATTTTATACAATTTTAAATGATATTAAGGACTTTCCGTCGATTTACTTGTGACTTTGGTCGCTTTAATGAAGTAATTTCTCCATATATGGATATATCCCTAGAAAATCCCTGAATTTAACATACTCGTCCAACGATTCGGAATGATCCGATTGACGTTGCTTGACCGCACGAATCAGGATGTTCTTCGGCGTGTGCTCCATGTCGATGAATTCCAGCAGCTGCACGCGGTAACCGGCCGTCTCCAGCAAATTCGCGCGAACGGCATCGGTAACGAGCGAAGCGAACCGCTCTTTGAGTATGCCGTGCTTCAGAATCGGCTTCAGAATCGGCTGCGATACTTGCCGGAACAGCTCGTGCTGGCAGCATGGCACGGACATGATGACGCTGGCGTTCCAGCCGATAGCCTTGAGCAGAGCGGCGTCGGTTGCCGTATCGCAGGCATGCAGCGTGACGACCATGTCGACGCTGGCGAGCCCTTCATACTGAGCGATGTCGCCGACGGAGAACGACAGCTTGTCCCAATGCAATTGCTTGGCGAGCTTGGAACAAGCGGCGATTACGTCTTCCTTCAAGTCGAGTCCGATAATGCGGACAGGCAATTGCTCTTTGACGGCGAGCAGATGATATAACGCGAACGTTAGATAGGACTTACCGCAGCCGAAATCGACGATCGTAAGCTCCTTGTCTCTCGGCAGCTCGGACATGACGTCGGACACCATCTCCAGGAACCGGTTGATTTGACGGAACTTATCGTACTTCGCTTTCACGACTTTGCCTTCGGCCGTCATCACCCCGAGCGCGGTCAGGAACGGAGCCGGTTCTCCGTCGGGAATGACGTAAGACTTGCTGCGGTTGTGCGTTAACGGCGCTTCAGCTATTTTGGCAGTAGACTTGCGAGTAAGCAGCGACAGCGCGCCTTTCTTATTCGCAAGCACTTGAACGTCTGCTTCCGGCATCTTGAACAACGCCTGCTTGTACTGCGACATGACGGCGTTTAACTGATCCTTCAAGCGTTCTGCCGGCACGTTGTCGTGATACGCTTTATGGTTCAGTTGGCTCTCGAACTGGTAGTGTACGCCGTTCTTCAGCTTGATCGGCCTTACCGTGACCTTCCGGGCAATATCCGCGCCTTTGTCCCGCGGTCCGCTGAACGAAGCTTGCAGCAGCCTGCCCGGCTCGGCAAGCTCGTTCATGAAATCGTCCCACTCCGCGGAACGATTTGTTTTGATATTCGTCTGAGTATCCGTCATCCGATGTTCTCCTTCATGAGCGCTTGCCATTGTCTGCGCCCTTCCTCCAATTCGTCGCGAGGCATGCCTCCGGACTCAAGCTGCTCGTCGCTGTTCGACGCCAGACGGTCGTAGAAGTCCTCGCCTTCTTGGGCCGTCACGCCGGAGTCGCCCACGAGTTCGTACAGCACGTTCTCCGCGTCCGCGAAGCTGCCGCGATCGATGTGCCAGCCCCAGATCGCTCGCTTCGTCTCGACGTCGACCCGGTAAGGAGCGATGGCCTTCAGCAAGCTTTGGACTCGCTCGACAAGGCTCCAGCCTTGAATCTCGACGTGGCTGCGCAGCAAATAAAGGTTTAGCCTCAGCGCCTTCTCGTATCGCGGCAGCGCTTGATCTTCTTGTCCGAGTTCGGCGAGCAGATCCGCTTCTTCCTGCAGGAATGCGGCGATGACGGCAACCGACTCCGCGTTCGGAACGCCTCCGACGGTCAGCATTTGCAGCAGCTGCTCGTCGGTCAGTCCCATGGCAAGTCTCGTGCGTATGCGAAGCTCCTTGCTCAGAAATTCGTCGATGAGATCAAGCGCTTCGTTCGGTTTCATCTGCTCTCTTAGTCCCATCGACCGCCCGAGCACCAACGCGGCTTGAGAGATCAAGCGCATCAAATAATCTCTTTCTAACACGTTAATTCCCCGTCCCTTGCACGAATGTCCCGATCGCGTCAGCCAACGCTTTCGGGTTTTCCATCATGCTCATATGGCCGACGCCCGATAGCGTTACCTGTGTGATAGGAGCACCCGATACGGGAAATCTCCGATCTTCGGCGATGACTTCGTCCTTCTCCCCCGCAAGCAGGAGAATGGGCAACTTCGCGTCCTTCAGCACCGAGGTGCGGTCCGGCCGATCCCGCATGCCGAGCGCGCAGCCGATCGCTCCTTGGGAGGAAGTGCCGTAGCCGATCTCGAGCGCTTTGCGCATCGGGTCTTGCCGCTCGTTCCGATGCTCGGGAGCGAACAGCTTGGGCACGAGACCGTTAACGAACGCTTCGACACCGTCTTTACCGATCGTGTCCACCGCTTTATTGCGGTTCGCTTTCGCGACGTCCGAGTCCGGATACGAGGTCGAATGGACCAAGCCGAAGCCGATCAGGCGATCGGCATATTGCTCGGCGAACGCCAGCGTCACGTATCCGCCCAATGAATGGCCGAACAGGAATACTCGCTCGAGTCCGAGACGATCGAGCAGCCGAAGCGTATCCTCTGCCAAACTTTCCATTGAGTATGGGCCATCCGCACTTGGAGAATCGCCATGGCCGCGCAAATCCGGGGTAATGACGCGATAGCGCTCGGCGAGGAGCGCGGCCGCGTCATCCCAATAACGATGGCTTCCGCAATAGCCATGCAGCAAGACGAGCGGCACGCCGCTCCCGGCTTCTTTAACGTACATATTCGCACCTTTCCTTTTTCTCAGGTTAGATTAGAGTCGTTCTTCAACGCCGTCAGCGCATCGGCGATGGCCTTAGCCATGCCGATCACCTGATAGAGCGAAGTCGTCTGCAGCGTCCAGTAGGGCTTCGGGCCGTTCTCGTTCACGATAGCCGCGATGCTGTACGCGCCGATCGGAGGGAACGTCCGGCCTACGGACTGCGCGGGAACGAGCGGTCCGCTCGATACGAGATAAGCGCCGACGCTCTCCGGCCGTCCCAGACAGGCGTCGATCGCGACCACCGTTCTTCCTTCGGCGGCTTCGCTTGCGAATCGATCCGCCAATAGCGGCAGCCGGTCCGCGTCGCATGGCTCGCGCAGCGTGCCGATGACTCTCCGGAAACCGCGCTCCTCGAGCATCGTTCCGACGAGCGGCCCCAGGCTGTCTCCGGTGGAACGATCGGTTCCGATGCAGACGAAGGTCAATTCCTCGATCGGGTGTACCCGGCAAATCTGCTTCATGAAATCCGCGACGCCCGCGATATCGACGCGTTTGGCCGCTTGCGTCAATGGCTCCGACATGACATTCTCTTCTTTCTTTCGACTGAACAAGTTATTTACAGGTTACCATTCCCGCGCGATGATTGCTACCGCCGCGCGCATGCCTAAGCCTCGGCGCATGGCGGACGCTTGGCGCTCTATGATACAATGACGGCATCCCTATTCTCCGGAGAGGAAGTTAAACGAATGGATCTTAACGTGCCGAATCAACAGAACATCGAATATATGATCGAGGCGATCAAAACGAAGCTGCGGATGGCTACCGGCGCTGCCATGCAAGCGTCCAGCTTCGCGGTCGAGAAGTACGAGGACATTAAAGACATTTACGACATGGTCGCGTCCAAAGACCGCTTCAGCATCAGCGAAGTCGAGGCGCTCGTCTCCGAGCTCGGCAAGCTGCGGGCTTAATGCCTCTAATTCTCGTATTACCTGTCATTGCCAGCATTTAGAATTACCACATGTGCTTATTTCGCCGAAACCCGCAGCAACGACGCATTTAGAGTCACCACGTGTGCTTATTTCGCCGAAACCCGCAGCACCGACGCATTTAGAGTCACCACATGATCTTATTTCGCCGAAACCCGCAGCACCGACGCATTTAGAGTCACCATTTGTGCTTATTTCACCGAAAAAAATCCTTCAACCGATTGCGGTTGAAGGATTTTTCGCTTTATTTCACGTAAGGCTGAAGCTTCGCTATCGCCTCTTGCTCGGTGCCTTGCTTCAGGTCCAGCCCTTTCACGACGCGCCAGGTCTCGACATGCGTGAGCGTGTCGCCGGATTCTACTTCCTGCAGCTCGCCGAGCGTCTCGAGCTCCAGCATGAGGTTGTTCGTGTATAGCTCGAACGATACGCCGAAGTCCGGGTACGATCCGCCGGGAACCGACGCGTAACGCTTAATGAACGTGTCGCCGTGGTTACTGTATGCCGCCCAACCGGCTTCGTTGTCGCTGCCGAATTTGTACGGCGTCGGACCGTCTCCTTGGTTGACGACGACTTCGGATTCCGTGAATACGATCCGCGAGTCGTTCAAGCGCGCGTAAGGCCACAGAATGAAGCGGCGATTCGGCAGCAAGCCCGTGTTCTGGCCGCTCATCGGCACGACCGCGCGGCCGCCGGCGCCCATGACGGACAATGCCCATACGGCGAACTTAATCGGCCAAGCGCCTTTGTTCGTTACGCGGTGCGTAACCGTAATGCCGTCGCCGGAAGCGTCCAATTGGATTTCGATTTCCTTAACGACTTGGTTCCAACGTTCCTCGGAAGGACGAAGAACGATTCCGCGATCGCCGGCTTGCGCCCACTCGACCGGATCGTTGTCCGGATACGTCGTGCGCGGCATGCGCTCTGGGCTCGTCCATAGGCGGTGTCCGCCGTAAATGTGCCATTTGTCCCCGCCGACCGGAGCGAAAGCATCTCCGCCATTCGTCAAGACATCGTCTTTGTCTTCCAAGAACAGGTTCGTGCCGCCCTGGGAGGACAAATGAATGATACGCGGCCCGAAATCGAGCGTGGCCAGCAGCTCGACGCGATCGTTAGACAACGATACGCAACGGCCCCATCTTTCGTGCTGAATGACTTTAATCGTTGCAACCGACATGTTCAAGCGCTCCCCTATCGTCTGGATTCCAGCTTATTGTATCAGATAATCGAAGCTTTCGTTAAGAACCGCTTGAACGCTTCGCGTCCGGCGGCATCCGACTTGTATACGCCGGCGTCCCGAAGCACCGCGGCGAATTTGTCTCCGACCGCGGCTTCCAGCAGGCGCCGCGCGTCATCGGCTTCGTTAGCCGTTCCATGCTTGTCGACAAGCTTGCCGATCCATTCGGCGTGCAATTTCAGCGGGTGCGAAGGCGACTGCAGCACGGAAGCGTCATACGGCGTTGCTCCCGTCAGCAGCTCCGCGATTTGCGCAAGCTCGCCTTTCAATCGTCCCGGCAATACCGCGAGTCCCATCACTTCGATCAGCCCGATATTTTCGCGTTTAATGTGATGCAATTCTTGATGAGGGTGGAAAATGCCCGCCGGGTGCTCTTCGCTGGTACGGTTGTTGCGCAGCACCAAATCGAGCTCGTACGTGCCGTCCTCCCGTCTCCGCGCGATCGGCGTAATCGTATTGTGCGGCACTCGATCGTTGCCGTTATCGCTGAACGCCCATACATCGGCTTCCGGATCGCTGTATTCTCTCCATCTCGCCAGAATGTCCGACGCCACGCGCAGCAACGCTTGCCGATCAGCCGCGCGCAGGCGCAGCACGGACATCGGCCACTCCACCTTTCCGATCGTAACGGAAGGTTCGGACGCACAGGCGTTCCATTCGAGCACGTCGGCCTTCTCCATCGGGAACACGTGACGGCCGGCTTGGAAGTGATCGTGATTCAGGATCGATCCGCCGACGATCGGCAAATCCGCGTTGGAGCCGATGAAGTAGTGCGGGAATTGATCGACGAAATCGAGCAGCCTTGCGAACGTCGCCGGAGAGATGACCATCGGCGTATGCTCGCCTTTGAGCACGATGCTGTGCTCGTTATAGTAAGCATAAGGCGAGTATTGGAAGAACCATTGTTCTTCCTGCAGCGTTAACGGCAGGATGCGCAAATTTTGCCTGGCTGGATGGTCGAGTCGTCCGGCGTAGCCGACGTTATCCCTGCAAAGCAGGCATTTCGGATAGTTAGCCTGAGGCATCGACTTGAGCAAGGCGATTTCCTTCGGATCCTTCTCCGGCTTCGCGAGGTTGATCGTGATTTCCAGCTCGCCGAAAGGCGTCGCGTGCCTCCAATACCCGTTCTTCCGGTTCCGGTCCGCGCGAATGTAGTTGACGTCGATGTTGAGCTTATAAAACCATTCGGTCGCTCCTGCGATGCCGCTCATCTTGCTTTTCTCCCGGAAAATCTTATCGGTCTCCGAAGGCCGAGGCATCAGCAATCCCATCATACGGGAGTCGAATAAATCGCGATATGCCAGAATATTGTCTTCGATGAAACCTTGGGCCGCCGCGATATCCAAGAGCGGTTCGAGCAGCGGCACGGGGCTGTCCGGGAGCGCTTCTACGTCCACCGAGTCATCCGCAGTCGGCTCCGTTAGTCCGAATAGATCTAGCAAACAGTTGCGCGCGTACTCCACATCCATAGGATCGATAAGTCCGTTCTTCAAGGCGAAAGCGACAAGTCTCTCGATGTGCATACCGGTCGTCGCCCGATCCGGTACGGATGTATTCGTCTGTACCATGTCGTCGCCCCCCCTAGTCTTGACCGTACCCTTCCGGATGGTTAACGTGCCATTGCCAAGCGCTGGCGATGATATCTTCTAACCGTTCGCGTCTCGGAGTCCACCCGAGCTCCCGTCTCGCTCTAGCGGACGAAGCGACTAACGCTGCCGGGTCACCCGCGCGGCGAGGTTCGATCTTCGCCGGAATGTCGCGTCCCGTCACTTGGCGCGCGGCGTCGATCACCTGCTTCACCGTGAAGCCCTGACCGCTGCCCAGATTGAATATGCCGCTCTCTCCGCCGCTCCGCAGCCGCTCCAACGCGAGCAAATGCGCGTCCGCCAAATCGCTTACGTGGACGTAATCGCGCACGCAAGTGCCGTCGACCGTCGGATAGTCGTCTCCGAACACGGAGATATGCGCGCGCTGACCCAGCGCGACTTGCAGAACGAGCGGGACGAGGTGCGTCTCCGGGCTATGGTCTTCGCCGATCCGTCCGCTTTCGTGCGCGCCGGCGGCGTTGAAATAACGAAGCGATACGTATTTGATGCCGTGCGCGACGTCGAACCACCGAATCATGCGCTCCATCGTCAGCTTCGTCTCGCCGTACGTATTCGTCGGCAGCGTCCGGTCGAACTCGTCGATCGGAGTGCGCTCCGGCTCTCCGTAAGTAGCCGCCGTAGAGGAGAATACGATTCTCGTCACGCCGGACTTCTTCATTTGCTCTAGCAAGCACAAAGTGCCATATACGTTATTGTGATAGTACTTGGCCGGATCTTGCATGCTTTCGCCGACCAGGGAGCTCGCCGCGAAATGGATGACGCCGTCGATCTCGTTCTCCGCGAATACTTTCGCCAGAAACTCAGTATCCCGTAAATCCCCGACGTACAACTTGCCGCCGAGCACCGCTTTCCGATGTCCTTGCGCCAAGTTATCTACGACGACAACCTGCTCGCCTTTCTCCAACAATGCCGCAACCGCATGAGACCCGATATATCCTGCGCCGCCCGTAACAAGAACCGCCATGTTTTACGCCTCCCCTTTAAACTCGCGTACGCCGTCTCCGATGTCGCAGACGTAGAAGTCCGCCCGCAAGCCGGTATTGGCTTCGTATTCTCGGCCCACGTCCGCTTGGAACGACTCGACGGAATCGCGATGCACGAGCGATACCGTACAACCGCCGAAGCCCGCCCCCGTCATGCGCGAGCCGAGCACGCCCGGCACCTTGCGCGCCGCGTCTACCATCGCGTCCAGCTCTTGGCCCGTCACTTCATAGAGATCGCGGAGCGAGTCGTGGGAGGCGTTCATGAGCTTGCCGAATGCCGCCAGATCGTCCTGATCGAGCACGTTCATCGATTGCTGCACGCGGTCGATCTCTTCGATGACGTGCCGAGCGCGGCGCCTTACCGTTTCGTCCCCGATCAGATGCTGCTGAGACTCGAACTGCGCCGGAGTCAGCTGGCCGAGCAGCATAAGGTCGGGGAACGCCGCCTTCAGATCGGCAACCGCTTGGTCGCACTCGGAACGGCGCTCGTTATACTTCGAATCTACCAATCCGCGTCGTTTGTTCGTGTTGCCGATCACGATCTTATAGTCGCCGGAGCGAAAAGGAACGAGCTTGTAGTCGAGCGTATCGCAATCTAGCAGAATCGCATGGTCCTTCCGTCCGTTCGCGACCGCGAACTGATCCATGATGCCGCATTTGACGCCGATATACTCGTTCTCGGCATGCTGCGACCAGCGCGCGATATCAACCGTATCCGTAGGCTGGCCTTCCAGCGTCAACAGCGCGTACGCCGTGACGACTTCGATCGACGCCGAAGAGGACAAGCCGGCGCCGTTCGGAATTTCGCCGTGATAGAGGAAGCTGTACCCTTGGCTCAGGCCGACGCCATGCTGCGCGAGCTCCCATACGATCCCTTTCGGATAGTTCGCCCAGTCGTGCTCTTCCGAGTAAGAGATGTCGTCCGCGGAAACTTCGAGCGAATAAGGAAAATTCGTCGAAGCGAAGCTGAGCCTGCCGTCTTGGCGAGGCGCGATCAGCAGCGTCGTTCCGAACGTAAGCGCCGCCGGGAATACCGCGCCGCCGTTGTAGTCCGTATGCTCGCCGATCAGATTCACGCGCCCGGGCGCTTGGAATACGGAGATGTCGGATGCGTTGCCGCCAAACCGTCGTACGAACTGCTGTTTCAAAGAAGTCACGTCTGCCATCGGAACCATCTCTCCTTGGTACGTCTATTTTTGTAATCAGTATAGCGAATCCGCTCGTTTCTCCCAATGGCATGAAATGCTTTATACATGGATAAATGTGACTTTCGGAGAAGCTCCTACTGAATGTTCGTGCTATAATGAGGGAAAGTTCATGAGGTCATAAGGAGTATAGCCATGACTGCATCCGCCGCTTATACGTACCGCGTGGTGTCCAATCCGGTCAACCTGCAGCCTCGAGGATTGACTGTGCTGTTCTCGGGGGAAAGCCAGACGAAGCCGAGTCACCGCATCGGTCCGAAGGTCGTCGATTACTACCTGCTGCACCATGTTTTGTCCGGACGAGGACGGTTCCGCAGCGGCGAATACGAAGGGGAGCTGACGGCCGGATCGAGCTTCCTCATCCATCCGCATCAATTGTTCGACTACGTCTCCGATGAGGCCGAGCCATGGCGTTACCGTTGGGTCGCATTCATCGGTGCGGATGCGAGCGAGCTGATCGCCTCGGCAGGCTTCGGACCACTCTCGCCTGTCGTCGTCACCGGGGACAGCCCGGCGCCCGCGGATCGCTGCCGCGCGATCTTCGACTGCTTCCGAGCACGCGGAGGGGCCGCATCGGTGGAAGCGACCGGCCACCTGCATCTGCTGTTCGCGGGCTTAGCGGCAGGCGCTGCGGAACGCGCCGCTCCACCGCAGCTTCGTCCGAATTCGCACAACGAAGAGCTTGTCCAGCTCGTGATCGGCTATCTGACGACGCAATACGCCGAGCCGATCACGATCGAAGCGATGGCGGAGACGCTTGGCTACAACCGCGCCTACCTGTCCCGTCTGTTCAAGCAGGTCGTCGGGCTGTCGCCGGTCACGTTCCTGACCAAGCTGCGAATCGACCATGGCAGGCGCTTGCTGCGGGAACGCCCGGAGCTGACCGTCGAGCAAATCGCGTCATCGGTCGGCATCCAGGATCCGCTCTACTTCTCGAAGCAGTTCCGACGCTGGCACGGCCAATCGCCGTCCATGTACCGCTCCTCCGTGGGACATGGCGCGAAATAAAGGAAATCAATGCAGGTCTGCATACTCGCGAGATAAGGGCAAATATGCCTCTAAATAGGCAAGTAAACCCGGATTTACGCAAAATAAGAGCATATATGCCTCTATTCGATGCGCAAGGTTTCGTTTCCTCCAGATAAGGGCATATTTGCCTCTATTCGGAATGCGAATTTGCGTTTTGACGAGATAAGAGCATATATGCCTCTATTCTGACTGCGCCGGCCAACTTAGGGCAACTGCGCTTCCCAACGGCCCGCCACTTCCCTTGCGTCGTTCAGGAACTCCGCAGGGAATGCGGCGTCTAGGCGCTGCTTCGTCTCTTCCTTCAAGCTGCCGAACCGCTCCAGCAGCGCCATCGCGATGTAAGGCCACGCAATCTCAGTGCCGTTAGCTACCGTGAACGCGACGCCCAATTGCTCGCGGCGAAGACCGAACGCGAAGACGCCGTGAGCCCCGCTCTTGGCGACGACGTTCGGGTCCGCCAGCAGAATGCTGGCTAACCGACGGTCGCCCTCGACGAGCAGCGGGTGAGCGTTCATCGCCCGCGTCACCGCAGTCGCGGCAGCCACCTCGGCGCCATCAACGCCGTCAGCCGCTGCCAGCTCGGGGTTCGCGAGCCTTCCGTACCCGAGCGCCAGCCTCCGGAGCGGCATCGCCGCCACCGGGAAACCGCAGCCGTCGCGGCCGACCGTTACCATCGAAGCCTCCTCGCCGGTCCATCGCGCAACCGCTCCGAGCACTTCCCGCTGGGCGGGATGATCCGGATGAATGTACCCTTCCAGCGGCCACCCTTTCAGCTTGCTGTAAGCCAACACGCCCAGATGCTTGCCCGCGCACGTATGGAACAGCTTGCGAGACCGGCCTCCCCCCGCCACATAGGCGTCTCGGTTGCGGCTGCCTGCCGGTAACGTCGCTCCTACCGCAAGCGCTTCTTCCGGCACCCCGGTTAGCGTCAGCATTTCCTCCAGCACGGCCATCTGCTCGGGGCTTCCCCGATGAGATGCTCCCATCAGCGCTAGATGCCGCGACTCCAATCCATACGCTTCTGCAAGTCCGCTCCCCAAAGACGCGATCGCCTGCATCGGCTTCGCCGTCGAACGCACGTAGGTTGGACCCTCCGTATCTCCGACCGCGTACAGCTCGCGGCCGTCCGCCGCCGCAACGACGCTAACCCGCCCCCGGTGCGCGTTTTCCGGTATTCCGCCGCGCATCATCACGGCAATTGTCTGATCTTGAGGTACTTGGTTCATCGTATTTGCTCCCATCCCTTGAGTCCCAAAGTCGTGTTGTTAGCGTAGCTCTATTGTTCACTTCTATGCAGTCCCGCACGTATAAGAGACGACCAACGTTGGTCGTCTCCCTAAGTTTCCTTATCCGTTCCCGGCACCGGCGCCTACAGGTGCGGTCAACCTGCGATCGTCCTGCGCATCGCTCGCGAAATTCACCTTGTCCGAGACGAGATAGAGCGGCCGCCCCTTCGTCTCTTCGTAGATTCTTCCGATATATTCGCCCAGCACGCCGAGCAGCGACAGCGTAATCCCGTTGAACAGCAAGCTGATCGCGATCAGCGAAGTCCAGCCGGGCGTCGTCGAATCCGTGAAGAAGTGCTGGCACAGCACGATAATCAGGTAGATAAATCCGCCCGCCGAGAGTAGGAAACCGAGTATCCCCGCGATCTTAAGCGGCTTCGTCGAGAACGACGTGATCGCGTCGAGGGACAGCCGCAGCATTTTGCGAAGCGGATATTTCGTCTCCCCGGCGAACCGCTCTTCCCGCACGTATTCCACCGAAGCTTGCTTGAAGCCCGCCCAGCTTACCATGCCTCGGATGAACCGGCTTCTCTCCCGCATTTGCGTAAGCGCGTCGCACACTTTTCGGTCCATGAGCCGGAAATCGCCCGTGTCGACCGGAATGTTCACGGACGTCATCGAACGAAGCAACCGGTAGAACATCGAGGCCGTCGTTTTCTTGAACCACGTCTCGCCTTTGCGTTCCATCCGTTTGCCGTACACGACGTCGTACCCTTCCCGCCACTTCGCGACCATATCCACGATAATTTCCGGAGGATCCTGCAGGTCCGCGTCGATGAGCACGACCGTTCTGCCGCTCGAGTGGTCCATGCCGGCCGTTACCGCGATCTGATGCCCGAAGTTACGCGAGAAGTCGACCAGCTTCACGGTGCGGTCCCGCGCGCAAATTTGCCGCACGATCGCCGCGGTCCGATCCCGGCTGCCGTCGTTGACGAACACGATTTCGTACGTCTCCCCGAGCGTCTGCAGCACCGTTCTCAGCCGATTATAGGTCACTTCGATGACTTCTTCCTCGTTATACATCGGTACGACGACGGAAAGGAATATCGGCTCCTTCACGCGTGTAACCCCCTTCTTGTCTCTAGAAATCCCAGCTTGGCAACCACCTGATCGCGATATTCATCCAGTCTTTGTCGATCGTCATGCCCGTATAGACCGGATAAAACCATACGAATAAGAACGCGATAACGAACAAGCATCCATACGTAATCCATCTGCCGAAGTAGCTCCGTTCCTCCTGCCATCTGAACATCCAGACAAGGAACAAGATCAGCAGCGGTACCATCGGAAAATAATGATAGAGGAACGTCACGCTTCTCGGAGCGACGATCCACGGGACGTAGAACGACAGGTACGCGACCGTAAGCGTCAATACGATGCGATCCCTGCGCAGCCAGCCTCGAATCCAGGCGATAATCGATAAAACCCATGAAGCGATCATCGCGGCGAGACCGCCCCACCATATCGCGGGATTCCCCATGGCGGCGATGCTCTGCTTCGTGTCCGGCGCGAGATCTTTGCCTCCGAAGTACCATACCGGACGCAGCATGAGCGGCCACGTATACCATTTGGACGAGAACGGATGCTTCTCTTTGACGCCTTTATGATAGGTATAAATGTTCTTCTGCTGCTGCCATAGATCTTTGGCGTTAACACCGTCGTCCGCTTTCGTCGCACGGAAGAAAGGGACATAGGACGCGGAGTAGATGCCGACCGGAACCGCAACGTATAGAACGATGCAGGCCATCAACGTAAGCACGAGCTTCTGCGCGAAGCCGCGTTCCCCTTCGCTTCTCGCCTCCCGCCAGCGGCGGATAAGCGCGAGCAAGAGCAGGAAGGCTAGTCCGGCTCCGCCGTACATGTAATTCCACTTCACCGCCGCCGCGGCGCCGAAAAATACGCCGCCGAGAGCCAGCCAGCCGAGACCGCGGCCGAACTCGCCTTTGCGCCATGCCGACTCGCCGTAACGGTACATGGCATAGAACATAATGATCGTGAACGTCACGCCGATGATATCGATGTTGGCGCTGCGGGAATGCACGAGATGGAAGCCCTCGAGCACCATCAGCGTCGTCGCGAGGACCGCGTACCGCGTTCGCTTGAACATCCCTCGAGCGACGGCGTAGAACACCGGAATCATCAGCGTGCCGAAGACGCCGGCCATGAAGCGCCAACCGTATGGCGTCATATCGAACAGCTTGACCCCGATCGACAGCAGCACTTTGCCGAGCGGCGGGTGCGTCCACTCGTAAGGCTCCATGTCGTGCAGGAACTCGTAAGCCGTTCTTCCGTGGTAAATTTCGTCGAAATACATGCTGTTGCGATAATCCGGGCGATAAGGGGCGAGCTCCTGTTCGTCGAAGACGTTCAGCCCGCTGCCCTCCGTATCCGTTCCCGGCGTGCCGATCGGCTCTACGGCGTCGAACGGGATCGCCACGTCCGTGATGCCTTTCGTGTAGAAAGCCGCTTCATAGAGCCGGTATCCGGTACTCTCCGTCGTAAAGCGCATGTATCTGGCCTTTACCGACTTCTCGTCCGTTTTCCACGTAAACACGCGGTTCGTCTTATGTTCGACTTCTATGTAGGGTATCCAATTCCGACCATCTATCGACGATTCGATTCGAGTCTTGCCTTTAGCCCCCGGCCCTTCGTAAAGATTGAGCCGGTCGACGTCTCGAGGTTTGCCGAAATCCACGACGAAGCCCTCTCCCGCTTTGCTCGGCTTCCAGAATGTCTGCGGCGCCGATCGGTCGCCCAAATCCGTGAACGTCATAATGGCGGAAATCAACGTTAGCAGCAATATCCATATTAGGTCCGTCCGCGTCCAGCGTCTGCGCTCGCGTGACGATTCATTCCTCCGTCCGAAGTACGCGTAGCCGCTACTCGCGGTGTTCACAGCTTCCATGTCCGTCCTCGCTCTCTTGCAAGTAGTCTTTCCTATTGTAGTCGAAAGCGCTGTCGCCGAAAAGTACGCGTTTCAACGTTAAATCGCTTTTCTATCCGAATGACGTTAGGATCGCGCGAATTGTTGCATTGCATAGCCTGACAACGATTTCGGCATATTAGTGTATCGTTATCAACAGACGAGGAGCCGCCTGCCATGAGCTTGCATTTCGGAACGTTATATTGGCCCGAGACTTGCGCCAAGCCCGCCTCTTATCCTGCGCTGAAGGAAGATATCAAGACGCGCGTCATCATCGTCGGCGGAGGCATGTCCGGCGTTGCGTGCGGGTACGAGCTTGCTCGATGCGGCACGGAAGCGGTACTGATCGATCAAGCGCGGATCGCCGGCGGCAGCTCGGTGGCCAATACCGGAATCCTGCAATATATGAACGATAGGATGCTAGGCGATCTCATAGGCACGCTAGGCGAGCACGATGCCGTAACCTTATATCGGGCGTGCCTGCAAGCGGCCGAACGCTTGCTCGAGATCTCCCGGACATTGCCTCGCGACGTGCAAGCCCATACGCGCTGCAGCTTGTACTACGCCTCGACCCCGGCGGAAGCCGCCCCGCTCCGCCAAGAATACGAGCTGCTTCGCCGGCATGGGTTCGGCGCGGACTGGTGGGACGCGGGCATGATTGCCGAGCGCTTCCCTTTCCGCAAAGACGCGGCCATCCTAACGCACGGAGACGCCGAGTTCAACCCTTACTTATTCGTACACGCCCTCGCCGAAGAAGCGGTCGGGCTCGGACTATCGATCTACGAGCATACGGCGCTCGAGTCCGTCCGTCAGGCGCACGCAGGCAGCAGCGCTAGATTCGTCGTCCAGACGAGCGGCGGCACGATCGATGCCGACCACATCGTCTATGCGGTCGGCTATACGCCCGAGCAAGCCGGCGGACGCTGGATACGAGCCAGACCGAGCCGCACTTACGCCATAGTCACGGACCCTCTAGCAAGCTTGGAAGATTGGCATGAACGCTGCTTGCTCTGGGAGACGGCCCGCCCTTATCTATACGCCAGGACGACGCCGGATCATCGCATCGTCGTCGGCGGACTGGACGAGAACCTCAGGTATCCGGTACTCTCCGCCGGGGAATTGCGCGCGCATTCGCTTCGTCTGCTGTCCGAGATGAACAAGCTGTTCCCGCGATGGAAGCCCCAGATTCGCTATGAATGGTGCGGCTCCTTCTGCGAATCGGCTGACGGTCTGCCTTGGATCGGCGAAGATCCGGATCGCCCGGGCCAGCATTACTTGCTCGGCTACGGCGGGAACGGCGCGGTGTACAGCATGCTTGGCGCCGAGGTGATCCGGGATCATCTGCTCGGCACCTACAATCCCGTATCAGCCATCGTCCGGCCGGATCGTCTCGTCGCCGTCCCCGGCGCAAACGTCACTTAGTCCGAAGAAACGGAAGAGCTGCCTCCGCCCTTACAATAGGGGGGCAGCTCTTCCTTATTTCATACGTCCTCCCAGCCAATGATGTCCGCTGCCCCCGCCCGCCTGAGCAAAGCTTCCGCGTTTATGCCGACTTCGGTATCCGTCACGACGACGAACCGTCCGTTCTCGATCGCTTTCGCGCAGCGGCCTGCAGCTTCGCTAGGGATGCCGATGTCGAGCAGCAGCTCCTCGCTAGACGGCTCGTTGCGGTCCGGATCGCCGACCAGCGCCACCTCGAGCCTCGCCGAGCCGTATTGCGACAGCCCGCCCGGCTGGAAGCCCGGAATGATCAGATGCCCGCCGCCTCCGTTGTCCATGCGGGTCAGCTGCAGCTCGTAGAGCTCCTCGATTCGAATATCGCCCTCCGTCGTAAGTCTCGGGGCTCCCTCCTGATTATTCACGACGACGCGGATATCGTCTGGCTCCGCACCTGCTTCCCGCAGCAAGCGAATGGCATCCAGCACGCCTTGTTCGTTATCGAATATCGCGATGTTCTCCGTCATGTCGCACCCTCCGTCCGCTGTCTGAAGTTCCTGTAGATCATGTGTCCTTGGTATTCCCGTTGTCGCCGAATTGAATCCGAGGAAGACGCGCCGGTCTACGTTGTCCTTCCCGGAACGAAGCATAATCCATTTTGACCCCAAGTATAAATCTGTTAGCTGAACGACGACGTTGGACGAATAAGGTTGCGAGACGCTTTTCCGGGGAACACTTGAAATAACGGAGGTTGATCCCACATGAAAGCACTGTTACTCGCCGGCGGACTCGGTACAAGGCTTCGCCCCCTGACGGAACATCTTCCGAAGCCGATGGCGTTAGTCGGCAACCGCCCCTGGCTGGAGCATCTGCTGCTGAATTATAGGGAACAAGGCGTGCAAGAGTTCGTCATCGCCGTCAAACATTACCGCGAGCTCATCGAAAGCTATCTCGGCGATGGCTCTAAATACGGTGTTCGCATCGAATACGCCGTCGAGCGCGAATTGCTCGGGACGGCCGGCGCCATTAAGAACGCGGAACATCTGCTTGGCGATCGGTTCATCGTCGTCAACGCGGATATTATTCATTCGGTCGACCTCTCTTCCGCTTTGAATTTCCATGAGCGGCACGGCGGGGCGGCAACGATCTGCCTGACCGAGGTCGAAGATCCCTCGCATTACGGCGTAGTCGAGCAGCTGGATAGCGGGGAGATCGTCCGGTTCGTAGAGAAGCCTAAGCGGGAGAATGCCCCGTCGAAGCTGATTAACGCGGGCATCTACATCCTGGAACGAAGAGCGCTCGACCTGATTCCGTACGGCAAACAGGCGTCTATCGAGAGAGAAACGTTCCCTCAGTTGATCGCGAACGGAAGCGGCGTCTACGGCCATCCGATCGGCGGTTATTGGATGGACATGGGGACGACGGAACGTTACCGCCAGCTCCACTGGGATTTGCTCGATCGCCGTTTTCCGGTCAGCTTGGACGGACAGGAGATGGACGACAAGGGGATATGGCTCGGCAACCAGGTTCGGATCGGTCAAGGCGTCTTGATCGTGCCGCCCGTCATGATCGGCGACGACGTGGTGATCGGTGACCGAGCTATTATTGGGCCCTACGCCGTAATCGGCAACGGAAGCCGAATCGGCGGACAGGTCCGCTTATCCAACTCCATCCTGTGGGATCGCTGCAAGGTGCGCGCCGGCGCGCAGCTTAACAATTGTATTTTCGGCTCCGGGATGCAGGTCGGTCCCCACATCCTTCACGAAGCCGTATGTAATCGTAATATGGAGGTTAATCGTCAATGAACGCCCAATATCCGCTTATCGCCTACGTTAGTACTTACGTTCCGAAAAAATGCGGTCTAGCTACTTACACGCACCATCTGCGGGAGGCCGTCTCCAAAGTCAAAGGAGGCTCGCTTCCCGATCCCGTCGTCGCGATGTGCAACCCGGAGGAGCTGCAGAACTATCGGGAGCCCTGGATGCATCCTCTCGTCAAGATGAACTTAAGCGACTATCGCGACATCGCCGACTTTATTAACGACAGCGCCGCCGAGGTCGTGTCGCTTCAGCATGAGTTCGGTATATTCGGCGGGGAGGCCGGCCATTACGCGATCGAATTGATCCGCAGGCTGAAGAAACCCGTCGTCACGACTTTCCATACGGTATTCGAACAGCCCGTTGCTCCTTACTCGGACGTGCAGAAGCAAATCGCGCATTGGAGCAATCATCTGATCGTGATGAATCGCAAAGGGATCGGCTATTTGCAAGACAGCTTCGAGATCGCTCCCGATAAAATATCGTTCATCCCCCACGGCGCGCCGGTTCTCGGCAGCGTCGATCGCGCGCGGGTACGCAGGGATAACGGTTGGGACAATCGCCAAGTCATGTTCACGTTCGGCCTTCTTGGACGCAGCAAGGGAATCGAGCTCGTGCTGCAGGCTATGGAGAGCGCGGTCCGCGAAGTTCCCGATCTGCTGTACGTCATCGCGGGACAGACCCATCCCGAAGTCCGCAAGCACGAAGGCGAAGCTTACCGGGACGAGCTCGTAAGGCTCATCCACCGGCTCGGACTCAGCAAGCACGTGCAATGGATCGATCGTTACGTGCCGGAGGACGAGCTCGTCTCGATGATCGCGGCTTGCGATCTATACGTGACGCCTTATCCCGGTCTGGCTCAAATCACGAGCGGCACGCTCGCGTATGCCGCGGGCTTAGGTCGTCCGATCTTGTCTACGCCTTATGTATATGCAAGAGATTTGGTTCAAGGACATGAAGAGATGTTGCTTCCGTTCGGGGATTCGGATCAGTGGGGGCAGAAGCTAATCGAGCTGTTTACGACGCCGGGCATGCTCGCGGAATGGGAACGCGTCATGTCGGAAATCGGACTAGGGATGCATTGGCCGCAAGTGGGGGCGCAGCATTTGCGGTTGTTCGGACAGCTCGCCGATCGTCAATCGAGAGGAATCGCGGATGTCGTCTAAGCTTCGTTCGCTGTTACGGCCGGATCATCGCCCTTCGTTCGTCCACTTGCGCCGATTGACGGACGACACCGGATTGCTGGAGCATGCTTTGGGGAGAATCCCTCGCCGCAAGGAGGGCTATACCGCCGACGACAACGCCCGCGCGTTATGGACGGTGACGGAATGGCTGGCTGGCGACGACAAGCATATTCACGCGAGCGAGCGATCCGAGCTTGAACGGCTTGCGGACATCTACATCGCTTATCTGCTCTGGAGCCAGAACGACAACGGTTGGATTCATAACAATATCGCTTACGATCGGACCCCCGAGCAGGAGGAGCGCTCCCACGATTGCCAAGGCCGTGCGATCTGGGCTTGCGCCGACGCTTGGGTGCGGCTGTCGCAAACGTCGCGCGAGACGGCCAAGGCGATCGTCGCGCGCGCGATGCCAACGCTGGGCAGCATCGATTCGCATAGGGGACAAGCGTTCGCGATGGCCGCCTGCGCGCATTTGCTCGAAGCGTCGGATCGCGGCTTGATCGCGCTGCCGGGCGACATTCGCTTAGAGCTGCTGTACCATATGGATCGGTACGAGGGCGTGCTCGTGCGCGCGTTCGACCATTTCAACGACGGACGGTGGAGATGGTTCGAGCCCGCCATGACTTACGGCAACGGCGTCCTGCCGTGGGCCATGCTTCGTACGTACCGTTATACCCGCCGCTCAGGAACGCTTACGGCGGGGCTCGAGAGCTTGGCTTTCCTACTGGAGACGATGCTGTCCGAGGAAGGTTGGCTCCGCCCGATCGGCAACGAGAGCTGGTGCACGCGGGATCGTTCGAGCCGCTGGGATCAGCAGCCGTTGGAGGTGTTCAAGCTCGCGCTGGCGCTCTCGGAAGTCGCGGCGATTCTACAGCCGGCGGACAAGGACGAGCGGGGCGTGATCGTCGGCAATTTCGCGGCGGGGGGTCTTCCGAGCGGCATTGCCGATCACCGCGCGGTTCGCGATCTTTGCCGGGATTGGTTTTACGGCCGCAACGACCTCCACTCCCCGCTCGTCGACGCATCCGACGGAAGCTGTTGCGACGGGCTCACGCGCTTAGGCCCGAACATGAACTGCGGCGCGGAATCGACGATCTCCTACTTAATGACGATGGCGATCTGCAGAGATCGATAATGGAAAGGCGTCCCTCCTTCATCATCAAGATGAGGGCGGGACGCCTTTTATGGTATCTCTTCAAGCCTATGAAGCTTCGTTCCATTAGCGTTGCCAGACAACGTTATCTCGCCGCATTCAGCTACATCGTCGCATTAACATTACCGCGCAACGTTACTTCCCCGCACTCATGTTACATCGTTACATTAGCGTTGCCACATAACGTTACTACATTGCATTCCCGCCACATCGTCGCATTAGCGTTACCACGCAACGTTACTTCTCCGCTCTCCAGCTACATCGTCGCATTAGCGTTACCACATAACGTTACTTCGCCGCATTCATGTTACATTGTCGCATTAGCTTTGCCACGCAACGTTACTTCACCGCATTCAGCTACATCGTCGCATTAGCATTGCCGCGCAACGTTAATGTGCTTCAATCCTGCCGCAGCTTGTTCAGCGCCTCGCTGAAGTCGTCCGGCAGCGGCGCGCGAACCGATTGCTTCTCCCCTGTCCACGGATGGCTCCAGATGAGCTGCTCGCCATGGAGCGCCTGCCTGGACATGACGCCTCGCGAACCGCCGTACATGCCATCTCCAGCCAGCGGATGGTTGATCGAGGACATATGCACCCTGATCTGATGCGTCCTGCCGGTCTCGAGTCGCAGCCGCACCAGCGTATGGTCGCGCAGCCGTTCGGCGACCTCGAAGTGCGTGACCGCATGCTCGCCGGTGTCGCTGACGCGGCGTCTCGTCGAGTGATGGCGGTCTTGTCCGATCGGTTTGTTGATCGTGCCCCGGTTGCCTTCCACGTACCCTTCGGCGAGCGCTAAATAAATCCGTTCGATCTTCTTCTCGCGCATCGCCTTGTCATATTGATAGTGGGCAAACTCGTTCTTCGCATAGAGGACGGGTCCGGTCGTATCCTTATCTATCCGGTGAACGTGGCGAACGCGGATGTCTTGTCCGGACATCTCGTAATAAGCCGCCACCGCATGCGCCAACGTCTTCCTCTGCCCATGCTCGCTCGGATGCACCTCGATGCCTGCCGGCTTATTAACGACAAGCGTGAATTCATCCTCGTATAGAATATTGAGCTCCATCCAGTCCGGCGGAAAATCGCGCTGCTCACGCTGGAACAAGTGAAGACGCAAGTTCGATCCTTGAAGCAACAAACCGCGCGATTGCAGCAGCTTGGAGATGTGCTTCGGCGGCAACGGCAGATGCGCCGTCACCTTGGCTAACGGAGCTCCGGCCAATTGATCCGGCAGCCGTATTTCCATCCACTCGCCCTTGATCCGCCCCATCTTAAGCAGAGACGATGGATGAACCATAGCCGAAGCCGGCGTCTCCGGACGCGGTCTGCTTCTAACCGGAGCGCCTCCGGACGCGCTAGTCCGCCCTGCGCTCCCCTTGCTTCCGCCTCGCGCGAAGCTCTCGCGCTGGCCGCCTCTGACCGTGCCGTCCTGTCGCCCGGAGCGCCCCGCCCCTTCGCTGCGTCCCGATCGTCCCGCGCCGTCTCTCCGCCCGCTTCGTCCCGCGCCATCGCCTCTGCGACCGGCGTAATCGTTGCGGCTGCTTTGGCCCGATCTGCCGCCGCTACGTCCGCCGCGATCGGAACCGCCCGATCGTCCTCTTCCTGCTCCACTCATGCGATTAACCTCCGAATTCATCCCGTACGGGCACGGACCATCCGCGCCGAATCACGAACAATATACGGGAACTGTTCCGCCTTGTCAAACTTCGCGCCCAAGCTTCTCACTTAGCCCAAGACTAAAGATTTTACAAAATCTATGAAAATACGACAGGAAAAGATTGATCATCCCTACCCCGTCTGCTAGACTTTTCCTGAATTAACTACCTTATTCCATTATGGAGGAATTCACGCATGTCCAAACGTCGTATTATCATCACTCTACTCGTCCTGATCGCCATGGTATCTTCCGTTACCGTCGCCCAGGCTGCCGGCAAGCTCAAACCGATCGAACCGAAATTCGCGTACGCATCGAGCTTCGTGAACGGAATGGCCGCCATCGCGGACAACGGGAAAGTCGGATACATCGACACGACCGGCAAATTAGCCTACCCTCTCCAGTTCGACGGCGGGATGGTCCCGCAGGACTATTCCCCGGAAGGAATCGTATTGGGCGTCGTGAACGACAAATACGGCTTCTACGATCGGAAAGGCAAGCTTCTCTTCAAGCAGGAATTCGATTTCGCGAGCGGCTTCTCCGAAGGTCTGGCGTTCGTCAGCTTGAGCGGCGAAACCGGCTATATCAATACGAAAGGCAAATGGGTCATTAAGCTGAAAGACGTAGGGTACGCCTCGCGATTCTCGGAGGGAATGGCCGCAATCCACGCGGGCGACAAGGTCGGCTACGTCGATACCAAAGGAAAAATCGTCATTAAGCCGCAATTCGATGCCGGCGATAGCTTCAGTGAAGGCTTGGCCGCCGTTGCCCTCAATGGCAAAGTCGGATTCGTAGACAAGAAAGGCAAGCTTGCCGTCAAAGCGACCAAATACGGCGTGGACAGCTTCCATGAAGGATTGGCGGCTTTCGCGGATAAAGAAGACAGCAAGATCGGGTTCATGGACAAAACCGGCAAAGTCGTCATCAAACCGCAATTCGAGAACAGCATCATGGACGGCAAATATTTCTCCGATGGACTCGTCGCGGTCAACGTCGGCGGCAAGTGGGGTTACGCGGACAAGAAAGGCAAGCTTGTCATCAAGCCTCAATACGATTCCGCGAACAACTTCTCGGAAGGTTTGGCTGCCGTTTCGATTAAAGGAAAATTCGGCTTTATCGATAAGAAAGGCAAACTCGTCGTTCCGGCGAAATATGATGAGGTCTTCAGCTTCTCCGAAGGAATGGCCGCCATTTCCATCGACTGGGTTTACGGTTACATCGTGAATCCGCTCAAGAAATAATTCCCTATACCTGTCTAAATCGGATGAAGCTAAGCGACTCCGATTGAGACGGGTATTTTTTTGCTTGCGCATGGAGTTATTCGTCGCCGCGCGGTGTTGAATAACCTCTGCCCGTGCCGCAGGCAGACAGCGTTATCCACTATTCATGCCGCTTCAACTTTTCGACCTTCATAGGAACCTCTGCCGTTATATAACGGAAAAACGCGACTCGTCCCGCTTTCGATGAAAGGCGTCATGAAGTTACAAAATAACACCGTTGCCAGTTTTTGACTTCCGATATAACGTTGATTTCAGGGGGATTGTCCCCATAATCACTTCTCGGGAGGGTATTCGAAATGGATCAAAACGAAGAAGTAGTAGCGGTTGAAGGATTGGAAGCGTCTTCAGAAGACGCTCAAGCAGAAGCAGCAGCTGAGGAGGCAGAAGTCAGCCTTCAAGCCGAGGAAGCCGAGGCTTCGGAAGAAGCAGCCGAGGAAATCGTCGCGGAGGCGGAATCCGTGGAAGCGGAAGCCGAGTCCGAAGCGGTCGAAGCCGAGCTGGAAGCGGTAGAAGCCGAGGCTCAAGCCGAAGAAGCCGTGGAAGCCGAAGCGCAAGACGAGGAAGCGGTTGAAGCGGAAGCGCAAGAAGCCGAAGTGACCGCGGAGGCAGAAGCCGACGAACCTGCTCTGGCGGAAGTCGCCGCGGACGAGTCGGAAGCCGTTAGCGAAGAGTCCGTCGTAGACTGATATCATTCCTATCGATCCGTTTCCGTGCAAAGGGGCTTTCCAAGGCGGTCCCAAGACCGAGGAGGAAGCCCCTTGACGTCGTTATGAACGGTTGCGCAGCAGGCTTCGGATCGCCCATTTGCGCTCGTGCCGCTTCATATAACGCGGCAGCGTCCGGTACAGCTGCGAGCACTCCCGGAACGCTTGTTTCGCATCGTCTGCCCGACCGAGGCTGCCATAGATCAACCCCAGTCGATAATAAGCTTCGCAGGAAGACGAGTTCACGTCTTTAAATTGCTGCAACCAGCCTATCGCCTTCTCTGGCTCTGTCTTCGCGTACGCTTCCGCCAGTCTCAAGTAAGGCTGGCCGTACTTGACTCTCGGGCTGATGGCCAGCGCCTGCTCCATCTCCCGCTCCCCTTCTTGCAGCCTGCCGAGCGCTAGATCGCAGGTTCCGATATCGCTCCAATATTCCCCGGAATGATCCATCTGCACCTCGATCCCGGACAGGATCTCGCGCGCCTCCGCATAACTTTTGCGTTCGATTAACAGCCTCGCAAGCTCCGTTTTCGCCGACACGTCGTGCGGACTCATCTGAATGTGCCGTCTCCACCTGGCGATGGCGCTTCTGCGCTTCAACGGGCGAACGATACTTGGGGATAATCCGATATAACGCCGCTCTAGAAAATAGAAGATGACGAGCAATACCAGTATGGCGACGAATGGATTTCCGAACAACCACCATAACGCTCCGAACGCTAATAGCTTACTCATTTAGGCCCGTACCTCCCGGTGCTGGCGTTCGCGCCAATCTACTGTCGTTTGTAAGCCATCATATCATATTATTCCGTTCCGATCGTCTTCTTCTCTACCATTTCCCAAAAATATGAAACCATTTTCCACCATTTGCGTCAATATTATATACACTAGGAGAGGTGGATAGGATTAGAGATGGGGAGAAACAAATTAGTAAGCATGGTGCTGACAGTGGCTCTAACCGTGGCAACTCTTGCAGGTTGCTCTAGCGGCAAGCCTAAGTTCGATGACGTAACCATTACGGTGCTTATACCGGATCAAAGCCTCGCCGGCACGTTAGGGGAACAGATTAACTCCTTGCTCGATAAGAGCAAAACGTTCGTAGAAGAACAGAATCCCGGTCTTACCGTCAATGTCGTAAAAGCTCCCGGAGAGCAATACGCGGATCAGATCGAAACGTTAAATCCCGATATTTACTGGATTACCCCTAATGACCTGACGAAGCCCCAGAACGCGGGAAAGCTGTACGACTTAAGCCCGCTGCTCGAGCAGGCGAACGCGGACATTACGCAATATTTCCCTAGCAATCTGCTGGATATGACGACGGAGGACGGCAAGCTTCTCGGCATTCCGGTAGCCGCATACAACATGGCGGTCGCCTACAGCAAATCGTGGTTCAGCACCGCCGGTTTAGAGGAGCCTCGGCCGAATTGGACATGGGAACAGTTCGAATCCGACGCCATCGCCCTCAAAGAGGCGAACGGTGCGGATTCTAAAGTCGCGTATGGAGCGAGCATTCCGCTCTATTCGGAATACATCGAGTCGATCGTCTTGAGCAAAGGCGGTTCGTTCCTATCCCCCGACGGAAAGCAGGCTTCCGGGTTCGTGGATGGTCCGGTAACGGTCGAGACGATGGCGTGGTTAAAAGGTTTGGCCGACAAGGGCGCTCTCGATCCGGCCCCTACCGGAGACTTATCGTTGATCGGCAAGACGAAGGGGATGGAAATTGCCGTGACGCCGCTCATCAACAGCTTCATGGCCTCGAACACGGATATTGGAATCGTTCCGTTGCCAAGCGCGAACGGCGACTACATAGTCAGCGCCCCGTACGTAACGGCGTTCGGCATTAACTCGTCCAGCGAGAATCCGGAAGCCGCATTGAAATATATTTTCGCTTTGACGATGGAAGACAACGAGATTACGAGAGAAGCGTACCGGATCGGGATGAGCATCTCGAAGGCAGTGTTCGAGAACGGCGGCGCCGAGAACAATCCTTCGCTGGCCGTCGACTATCAACTGCTCCCTTACTCGCAGAAACGCGCCTACATGCAAACGAGCGGATGGGGCGAGGCGATGGGGTTCTATTCGAACCGTTTTATGCTCATGGTGCAAGACGACGTTAGCGAGATTGTTCCTACGCTGCAAGAGATGGCCCAAGGTATCGACGTTACGCTTTCGGATTTGCGGGTGAAAGACGAGAACGAGGCCAAAGAAGCCGCGGCAACGGCTGCCCTCGAAACAACCGCAAGCGAGTAATCGCAAGAAGCCTGGACAACGGTTCAGGCTTCTTTTTTATAATTTTTAGAAAATTCTATAATTTATAAAGGATTGTCTTAAATTATCCAATGCCATAATTGCATTCGTTCCGTTAACATGGTAATGTAAGCGCTATTTTATGCTTTCAAGGCGCTTGCCATACCTTTTTATTCAGGGAGGTGGGGCTTTCCCTATTCGCATCCACGTTCGTCTTCGAGCTGACATCAAAGCTAAGGACACGATGGAATGAACCCAAATTAATCGGAGGTGTAAATGATGAAATCGAAAATCGGTCTACTTAGTCTCTCATTCGCATTATTGGCGTCTTTGCTGTTTTCCGCAGGCGCCGCGAACGCGGGGTTGGCGAGCGGCAGCAAATTCCTGGGCAACGTCATCGCAAGCGGCATTCCTTCGAATTGGTCGACGTACTGGAATCAAGTAACGCCGGAGAACGCGACCAAGTGGGGCTCCGTCGAAGGTACGAGGAACACGATGAACTGGTCTCAAGCGGACCTCGCTTACAATTTCGCGAAAACGAACGGATACCCGTTCAAGTTCCATACGCTCGTCTGGGGAAGCCAAGAGCCGGGCTGGATCGGCGGGCTATCGGCGGCGGATCAGAAAGCCGAAGTGATTCAGTGGATCAACGCGGCGGGTACGAGATACGGCGACTCGGAATACGTAGACGTCGTCAATGAGCCGCTTCATGCCAAGCCTTCTTTCCGGAATGCGATCGGCGGGGACGGAACGACCGGCTGGGACTGGGTCATCTGGTCGTTCGAGCAAGCTAGGCAAGCTTTCCCGAACTCCAAGCTTCTCATCAATGAGTACGGCATCATCAGCGACCCGAATGCAGCCGCGCAATACGTTACGATCATCAATCTGCTGAAGGCTCGCGGATTGGTCGACGGAATCGGAATCCAATGCCACCACTTCAATATGGACGACGTCACCGTCAGCACGATGAACAACGTTCTGAACACGTTGTCCGCTACCGGATTGCCGATCTACGTATCCGAGCTCGACATGACCGGCGACGACGCGACGCAGCTGCAAAGATATCAAACGAAATTCCCGGTTCTCTGGGAAAACGCGAACGTCAAGGGTATTACGCTATGGGGCTACATTCAGGGCCAAACTTGGAGAGACGGCACGCACCTGGTCACGAGCTCGGGGGCCGAACGCCCTGCCATGCAATGGCTGAAGCAATATCTGGGCGGCGGCACGCAGCAGCCGCCTGCTTCGCCGTCGGGTCTTACGGCGACGGCGGGCAACGCGCAAATCTCGCTCAGCTGGTCGGCTTCCTCTGGCGCGACGAGCTACACGGTTAAGCGAGCGACGACGAGCGGCGGACCTTACACCAACGTGGCGACGAACATTACGGGCACAAACTACACGAACACAGGCCTGACCAACGGCACGACGTACTACTACGTCGTCAGCGCTTCGAACGGCGCAGGCTCGAGCGCGAACTCGGTTCAGGCGAGCGCGACGCCGACGGGAGGAAGTACCGGCACGGGCTCTCTGGTCGCCCAATACAAGACGAACAACGGCAACGCGACCGACAACCAAATTTACGCCACGTTCAACATTAAGAACACAGGTACCTCCGCCGTATCCTTGAGCAACGTGAAGCTGCGCTACTACTTCACGAAGGACGGATCGGCAGGCTTGAACTTCTGGACGGATTACGCGCAGATCGGCGCATCGAACGTGAGCGGCGCATTCGCGAGCGCGTCCGGTACGAACTCGGATACGTACTTGGAGATTTCATTCGGCTCGGGCGCAGGCTCGATCGCGGCCGGCGGCCAGACCGGCGAAATCCAAATCCGGATCGCGAAGAGCGACTGGTCGAACTTCAACGAAGCGAACGACTACTCGTTCGACGGCACGAAGTCGGCGTTCTCCGATTGGAACAAAGTCACCTTGCATCAGAGCGGAACGCTCGTATGGGGAGTAGCTCCATAAGCACTAGAAGATTTAAAAGCCTGTTGAAAGGATCTCAACAGGCTGGCGCCCGGACATTCGTC
>JAEWPC010000067.1 GCA_023460795.1 Bacillota bacterium
TACCGCTTCTTTCTTAAACGTCTCATTGAACGACTGTCGTTTCTCTCCCACACCGAACACCTCTTAGTCTTAATAAGTAAATTATCCTTACTCTTTTAAGAGGTGTCCACTTTTTATTCTAGGTGCAGATTGGGTGAAATAAGCACACGCGGTGTCACTAAATGGCTCGGAGTACGGGGATTCGGCGAAATAAGCACATATGGTGTCACTAATTGGCTCGGAGTACGAGATTCGGCGAAATAAGCACACGTAGTGTCACTAAATGGCTCGGAGTATGGGGATTGGATGAAATTAGCACACGAAGTGTCACTAAACGGTTCGGAGTATGGGGATTGGGTGAGATAAGCGCACGCGGTGTCACTAATTGGCTCGGAGTAAGGGGATTGGATGAAATAAGCCCACGAGGTGTCACTAATTAGCTCGGAGTACAGGGGGGCGGAGACAAACAAATCTTTATTTTTGCCCGATTTGTTCATTTTCAAACATAAACAAATATGATAGACTGAAAACAATTAAAAACAAACATAAACAATCACATTCGGAGGGGTTAACCGTGGTACAAAGCTTGTGGGAACCATCGAAAGCATCGCAATGGCAATCCGGACTGGATCAGCTCGTCTATCGTTCGAACATCATCGGCGCGGATCGCCGCGTCTGCAACTGGGGCGGCGGCAACACGTCGACGAAGACGGTCGTGAAGGATTTTCGCGGCCGCGACGTCGAAGTGATGTATGTCAAAGGCTCCGGCTCCGACCTCGCGTCGATGAAAGCCGGCAACTTTACGGGCTTGCGCATGGACGACATACGCCCGCTGTTCGAGAAACCGGAGATGTCCGACGAGGATATGGTCGCTTACCTCGCGAACTGCATGATCGATGCGAAGCATCCTCGCGCCTCGATCGAGACGCTGCTGCATGCGTTCCTGCCGTTCAAGCACGTGGACCACACGCATCCGGACGCGATCATCAGCCTTTGCTGCGCGGATAACGGCAAAGCGCTCGCCAAGGAAATTTTCGGAGATCGTTTCGTATGGGTGCCTTACATCCGTCCGGGCTTCACGCTTTCCAAAATGATCGCGGAAGGCGTCCTCGCCAACCCGAAAGCCGAGCTTGTACTCATGGAGAAACACGGTCTTGTTACGTGGGGCGAGACGAGCGAAGAGTGTTACGCGCAGACGATCCGGATCATCAGCGAAGCGGAAGCGTTCATCGAAGCTCGCGTGAACGAAGCGAAGCTATTCGGCGGCCAGAAACACGCGGCGCTGCCTGCGGACGTACGCAAAAGCATCGTCTCGCAAGTGATGCCGACGCTGCGCGGAGCGGTGAGCGACGCGAAGCGAATGATTCTGTCGTTCGATGACGGGGACGACGTGCTTCAATTCGTCGGCGGTCAAGATTCCGCGAAGTTGTCCCAAGTCGGTGCCGCTTGCCCGGACCATCTCGTGCACACGAAAGTCGTGCCGCTGTTCATCGACTGGACGCCGAACCAAGATGACGTCGAAGGCCTGAAGCAGAAGCTAAAGGAAGGCGTCGCGGCCTACAAAGAAAACTACAAAGCCTACTTCGAGCGCAACAAGAACGAAGGAGACGTCATGTTCGAAGCCGCGCCTCGCGTCATTCTCGTCCCAGGCGTCGGCATGATCAACACCGGCAAGAGCTGGGCGATGTCGCAAGTCAGCGGCGCGCTGTACCATCGCGCGATTGCGGTCATGCGGGGAGCGACGGCGCTCGGCAACTTCGTATCGCTGAGCGAGAACGAATCCTACAACGTAGAATATTGGCCGCTCGAGCTTTACAAGCTGTCCCTTGCTCCGCCTGAAGCCGAGTTCAGCCGCAAAGTCGCGTTCATTACCGGCGGCGCGGGCGGCATCGGCAGCGAAACGGCCCGCCGCCTCGTATCGGAAGGCGCGCACGTCGTGCTGGCCGACCTGAACCTCGAAGGCGCGCAGAAAGTCGCCGCGGAGATTAATGCCAAGTACGGCGAGAACCGTGCGATTGCCGTGAAGATGGACGTCACGAGCGAAGAAGCGGTGCAAGCGGCTTACGCGGAAACCGCGCTCGTCTACGGCGGCGTCGACATCATCGTCAACAACGCGGGCCTTGCCACTTCCAGCCCGTTCGACGAGACGTCGCTCAAGGAATGGAACCTGAACATGAACGTGCTCGGCACCGGTTACTTCCTCGTTGCCCGCGAAGCGTTCAAGCTGATGAAGCAGCAAGCGATCGGCGGCAACATGGTGTTCATCGGCTCCAAGAACTCCGTCTATGCAGGCAAGAACGCGACGGCGTACAGCGCGGCGAAAGCGCTGGAAGCTCACCTTGCCCGCTGCATCGCGGCGGAAGGCGGCGAATTCGGCATCCGCGTCAACACGATTCTGCCGGACGCGATCCTGCAAGGCTCGGCGATCTGGAACGGCAGCTGGCGCAACGAACGCGCGGCGGCTTACGGCATCGAGCCGGATCAATTGGAAGAGTATTATCGGAAGCGTACGACTCTGCTCGTTAACATTTTCCCTAAAGACATCGCAGAGGGCATCGCGTTCTTCGCTTCATCGAAAGCAGACAAAACGACGGGCTGCATGCTGACGATCGACGGCGGCGTGCCGGCGGCGTTCACGCGATAAAATAGCAAAGGGGACGATTGCGATGCACAAACCGCGCGGACATCAATGGTGGTACATTCCGGACGGCTACATTCCGGCGACAAGCTCGGGTTCGCTATCAAGCCACGAATCGGTCTGCGTGCTCAATTGCGGCGGGGAAGACGCGCTGCTGCGCATGACGATCTTTTTCGAGGATCGGGAGCCGCTGGAAAATATCATGGTCGTCGTCCAGAGCAGAAGAACGAAGCATATCCGCACCAGCTCGCTTCAAAGCGGAGGCCAATCGATTCCGGTCGGCGTGCCGTACGCGATAGAGGTGCAGAGCGACGTTCCCGTCATCATTCAATACAGCCGATTAGACGCGACGCAGGCGGAGAATGCGCTCATGTCCGTCATCGCTTATCCGATTCAATAGAACCGACACGGGGGTAAGGCGCATGTCCGACAATCAAACCTTGAAGGCCAACTACGAGGCGGCTAAGGCGCAATACGCGAAACACGGAATCGACGTGGACCAAGCGCTGGCTAAGCTCTCTACGATTAAAATATCGATGCACTGCTGGCAAGGCGACGACGTGCGCGGATTCCTGAACCGGGACCAGGATTTGACCGGCGGCATTTCCGTCACCGGCAACTATCCGGGCGCGGCGCGCACGCCGGAGGAGCTTCGCGCGGATTTGGAGAAGGCGTTCTCGCTCATTCCCGGCAAGCACAAAGTGAATCTGCACGCGATCTACGCAGACACGGACGAGCGGGTCGAGATCGACCGGCTAGAGCCGAAGCATTTTGAGAAGTGGGTCGCATGGGCGAAGGAGCAGGAACTCGGTCTTGACTTCAACCCGACGTGCTTCTCGCACGAGAAATCGAAGGATGGTCTCACGCTGAGCCACCCGGACGACGAGATCCGCAACTTCTGGATTCGCCATTGCCAAGCTTCCCGCCGCATCGGCGCGTACTTCGGCGAACAGCTGGGCCAGACCTGCGTGACGAACGTCTGGATTCCGGACGGCTATAAGGACGTTCCGGCGGACCGGCTCGGACCGCGCAAGCGTCTGAAGGCCGCGCTAGACGAAGTGTTCGCGGAAGAGCTCAATCCGGCACACAACCTCGACGCCGTGGAAAGCAAGCTGTTCGGCCTCGGCTCGGAAGCGTACGTCGTCGGCTCCCATGAGTTCTATATGGGCTACGGCGTGCAGAACGATAAGCTGATCTGCTTGGACGCCGGACATTTTCACCCGACGGAAGTAATCTCGAACAAGCTGAGCTCGCTCTCGCTGTTCACGAGCGGCATTCTGCTGCACGTCAGCCGTCCGATGCGCTGGGACAGCGACCACGTCGTCGTGCTCGACGACGAGCTGCTTGAGATCGGCAAAGAGCTCGTTCGCGGCGATTTGCTCGACATTACGCATATCGGCCTCGACTTCTTCGATGCGAGCATTAACCGCGTAGCGGCTTGGGTCATCGGCACGCGCAACACGATCAAAGCGCTGCTACGCGCCATGCTCGAGCCTATCGAAGCTCTTAAAAAAGCGGAGCTAGAAGGCGATTACACGACGCGTCTAGCGCTGACCGAGGAATTCAAATCGTATCCGTTCGGTGCGGTATGGGACTACTATTGCGCTACGCAAGGCGTGCCGGTACGCGAAGAGTGGCTGGCGGAAGTCAAAGCCTACGAACGCGACGTGCTGTCGAAGCGCGGCAATTCATAGAAGGGCAAGAGGGGGATGCAAGTGTCCAGCATTATCGCTTTCGACCTGGGGGCGAGCAGCGGCAGAGCGCTGCTCGGCCGATTGAACGGCGGCGCGATCGAAGTCGAAGAATTGCATCGCTTCCCCAACGATCCCGTGCAGGTGGGCGACCGCCTGCATTGGGATATCCTGCGGCTGTATCACGAGATCAAGCAAGGGCTGCTGAAAGCGAAGCATCGCGGAGAGACGCCTGCAAGCATCGGCATCGATTCCTGGGCGGTCGACTTCGGCTTCATCGGCCGGAGCGGCGAATTGCTAGCCAATCCGTACCACTATCGCGACCGGCATACGGAAGGCGCGATGGAGAGCTTGCTGGCTCGAGTTCCCGCCGGCGTTATATTCGGGCGCACGGGCATTCAATTCCTGCCGTTCAACACGATATTCCAGCTGCACGCGCTCAAGACGGCGCATTCTCCGCTCTTGCAGGAAGGTAACCGGCTGCTCATGATCCCGGACCTGCTGCGTTATTTCTTGACCGGGCAGATGCACAACGAGTTCACGAACGCGACGACGACGCAGCTGTACAATCCGATATCGGATCAGTGGGACGCGGAGCTGCTGAAGCTGCTCGATCTTCCTGCATCCTGGTTCGGCGGCAAGCCGCTGAAACCGGGCGATCATGCCGGCGCGCTGCGTCAATCCGTCTGCGAAGAGCTCGGCATCGGTCCGATTCCGGTTACCGCGGTCGCGGAGCACGATACGGGTTCGGCGGTCGTGGCGGTGCCTGCGCTCGAGCGCTCTTTCGCTTATCTTAGCTGCGGTACCTGGTCGCTTATGGGCACGGAAGTCGATAAACCGGTCATCAACGACATGACGCAGAAGCTCAATTTCACGAACGAAGGCGGTGCGTACGGCACATTCCGATTGCTCAAAAACATTATGGGCCTTTGGATCCTGCAGGAATGTCGCCGGGAATGGGAGCGGGAAGGGTACGCTTACTCGTTCTCCGAGCTCGTGCAACTGGCGGATCAAGCGGTAGCTTTCCAGGCGTTCATCGAGCCGGACGACGAGACGTTCCTGCCGCCGGGCGACATGCCGTCGCGAATCGCTAACTATTGCCAGAGAACGGGTCAACAGCCGCCTGAGTCGCATGGGCAAATTGTACGGTGCATTATGGAAAGTCTCGCGTTAAAATATCGATATGTACTAGAAATGACGGAACGGCTGTCGGGGCATCGGTTCGGCGGGCTTCATATGGTAGGCGGCGGTATTCAGAATACGCTGCTTTGCCAGTGGACGGCTAACGCGATCGGCAAACCGGTTTGGGCCGGACCGGCGGAAGGAAGCGCGATCGGCAACCTTGCCGTACAGTGGATCGCGCATGGCGCGTTCGCGGACGTCTGGGAAGCGCGGAGAGCGATTCGGAATTCGTTCCCGGTCGCGGTGTACGAGCCGCAAGACGGACCGCTTTGGCAAGAGGCATACGATCGTTTCGTCTCCTTGACGAAGCTGGCGCACGATTAAACGAGGGAGAGAGACGGAATGCTAGTCGCGGAACGCTACGAGAAAATCGTCGGATTAGTCAACGAGAGAGGCAGTATTCGGGTGTCCGAGCTTAGCGAGCTGTGCGGGGTGACGGAGGAGACGATCCGCCGAGACCTGGATAAGCTCGAGCAGGGCGGACGTCTGCGCCGATCCCATGGCGGGGCGGTCAGCATCAAGGACGGCCAGCTGCAGCACGCCGAGATTCCGTACACGGAGCGGGAAATTACGCATGCGGAAGAGAAACGGCGCATCGCGCAAGAGGCGATCAAGCTGATCTCGCCGGGCGAGAGGATTCTGCTCGATGCGAGCACGACCGCTTGGTACATGGCGGGCAGCGTTCCCGACGTGAAGCTGACCGTGCTCACGAACTCGATCAAGGTCGCGACCGAGCTGAGCGGCAAAGAGAAGATCGAAGTCATCGCCACCGGCGGCATCGTCGCGCATCGGTCGCTTTCGTTCGTCGGTCCGCTGGCGGAACGTTCGCTCGACGCGTATTACGTCGATAAAGTATTCCTTTCCTGCAAGGGGGTTCACCTGGACCGCGGCATCAGCGAATCGAACGAGCTCCAAGCGCGCATCAAGGAGAAAATGATCGGCCGCGCGGAGCAGGTCATTCTGCTTGCGGATTCGAGCAAATTCGGCGTACAAGCGTTCACCCACGTCGCCGGGTTCGATCAGGTCGACGTCGTGATCACGGATCGCCGGATCGCCAAGGAAACGGTCGAACAACTGGAAACCCGAGGCATTCAAGTCATCATCGCATAAAATATCGCATCCCCGTCTGTTCGAAGCGACGGGGATATTGTATCCTTAACTTGTCTGACAACCTGACAAAATCCGTTCATCGGCAAAGAGGTGTACCCAATGAAGGTGAGCTTATTCATTACTTGCCTAAGCGATGCGCTATACCCTCGAGTCGGGGAAGCGATCGTACGTCTGCTCGCGAAGCACGGCGTAAAAGTCGATTTTCCTCCCGTCCAGACGTGCTGCGGACAGCCCGCATTTAACAGCGGTTATTGGAACGAAGCTCGCAGGGCGGCCAAGACAATCATCGAAGCGTTCGAAGACAGCGACTTCGTGATTTCGCCGTCCGGCTCCTGCACGGGCATGATTCATCATTATCCGAAGCTGTTCGAGAACGACCCGGTTATGTACGCCAAGGCACTGAGCCTTCAGAGCAAATCGTACGAATTTACTCAGTTTCTCGTGAACGTGTTAGGCGTGACCGATATGGGCGCGACGTTCCCGTACAAAGTTACGTATCATCCGTCCTGTCACGGCAGCCGCTTGCTAGGAGTGAAAGACGAACCGATGGCGCTTATGAGCGCGGTTAAAGGACTGGTGTTCGTACCTTTGCCGTTTGCGGAGGATTGCTGCGGGTTCGGGGGCACTTTCGCGGTGAAAATGGCGGATATCTCCGGCGCGATGGTGACCGAGAAAGCGGACCATGTCAAAGAGACGGAAGCGCAGGTGCTTGTCGGTCTTGATCTAGCGTGTCTGATGAATATCGCAGGCAACTTGCGTTATCGCGGCGAACCGGTTCGCGTTATGCACCTCGCCGAGCTTCTATACGAAGGGGTGACTAGCGCATGAGCGGACACGGTCACGGAACCTCGCCGGCAACGGTCAAAGCAAGAGCGGACTTGGCGCTGAACGACGAATTTCTGCGCAAGGCGGTCAAGTTCACGACGGAGAGACTTCGCGCGGGCAAAAAGAACGCGGCGGAGGATCACGGCAACTGGGACGATTGGCGGGAGAGAGGCAGACAAATCCGGCTGCATACGATCGCTAACCTCGACTACTACTTGAACCTGTTCGCGGACAACGCCCGCGCGAACGGCGTGCACGTGCATTTTGCCGATACGGCGGCGGAAGCGGTCAAGATCTCGCTCGATATCGCGCGGCATGCGCAAGCGAAGACGGTCGTCAAATCGAAGTCGATGGTGACCGAGGAGCTGCATTTGAACCAAGCGCTGGCGTCTATCGGCGTGGAAGCGATCGAGACGGACCTCGGCGAATATATTATCCAGCTCGCGAACGAGACGCCGTCGCATATCATTATTCCGGCCATTCATAAGAACCGTTATCAGATCGCCGACTTACTGTCGAAGGAAGCCGGAGAGACGCTTGCGCCTGACACCCAGATCCTGGCTGGCTTCGTGCGCAAGAAGCTGCGCGAGAAGTTCCTCGAAGCGGACATCGGCATGACCGGCTGCAACTTCGCGATCGCGGAGACCGGCTCGATGGTGTTGTTCGAGAACGAAGGCAACGCGCGCATGGTGACGACCGTTCCGAAGACGCAAATTACGCTTATGGGCATGGAGCGCATCATTCCGTCGTGGGAAGACCTCGAAGTCATGGCGACGTTGCTGCCCCGTTCGGCGACCGGCCAGAAGCTGACCGTCTACATGTCCGGCATTACGGGGCCGAAGCGCTCGGCGGATGCCGACGGGCCGGATGAGATGCACATCGTCATCGTCGACAACGGACGTTCGTTGCAGCTTGGCGATCCGGAATTCCAGGAGCTGCTAAACTGCATTCGCTGCGGCGCCTGTCTGAACGCATGCCCGGTGTATCGCCATATCGGCGGACACGCTTATGGCGGAACGTACAGCGGTCCGATCGGCGCGGTGCTTACCCCGGCGCTGAAGAAGAACGTCGCCGAATGGGATGACATCGCGAACGCGTCCAGCTTGTGCGGGGCGTGCTACGAGGCGTGTCCGGTCAAAATCCCGCTGCACGAGATGCTGATCTACCTCCGCCGCCGAAAAGTCGAAGCCGGAGAAGGCAAGCTGCTCGAAGGGCTCGGCATGAAGGGTTTCGCTACGGCTCTGAAATCCTCGGGCCGGTTCAAGACGGTGCTGAAGCTAGGCAAGCTCGGGCAGAAGCTCGTCGCCAGGAACGGGGAAATTCGTCTGAAAGCCGGTCCGCTTAAAGGCTGGAACAGCTACCGGATTACGCCGAGCTTGCCGAAGCAATCGTTCCGCGACAAGTGGAAGACGCTCGAGGAAGAAATTCGCCACGGCTTGCAAGAGCTGGACCCGGCTGCGAAAGCGCGCATGGAAACGCTCGTGAAAGAGCGGGAGCAAGGGGGAGGAGGGCACGGACATGGCTGATCGGACGGAACAGCAACAGCAATCGCACCAGGAATGGCTCGCGCAGCTAGCCGAGGCTTCCCGGGCGAAGCAGAAGACGTTCATTGACGGCATCTCCTCGAAGCTAAGACGGCCTCGCTCGCTTACGCCTCCGCAGCATCCATACCGCGGGGCGCCGGACTTCTGGCGGACGTTCGACTGGAGCGAGCAGGAGCGGGTCGACCGGTTCACGGACCATTTCAAGAGCGCCGGCGGGCATGTCGTCAGTCTGTCCGACATGGATGCGGTTAAGCGTTTCGTGACGGACAAAGCGACGGAGCTTAGCGCGAAATATATCGTCAGGCAGAACCAACGGGAGCTGGACGCGCTAGGATTGGAAAAAGCGCTGCCGGGCGCGACGGTATCGACTTGGAACAGCGATCCCGATGAAGCGTGGAAAGCGCGCGCCGCCGAGGCGGATATCGGCGTCGTCGTCGCGGATTATGCAGCGGCGTACACCGGCTCGATTACGGTGCTGTCCTCCAAGGACAAGGGGCGTTCCGTCAGCTTGCTGCCGACCGTCCTAATCGCGATTATTCCGCTAGAAAGGCTGAAGACGAGATTAGGCGAAGTGTTGGTGCATTTCGACGAGGCGGGACGCGAGAATCTGCCTGCGGGCATTCACTTCATCTCCGGTCCGAGCCGCTCGGCGGATATCGAGAACGACTTGACGATCGGCGTTCACGGCCCCGGCATCGTCTATGCGCTGATCGTCGGATAACGCGCAAGGACAACGAGATAGGAGGCGACGACTACAATGGACATTACCCGATTAACGAAAAAAAACCATTACGAGGAAATCGCCTCGCAGCTCCGGCGCCTGATCGCGGACGGCAAGCTGAACGTCGGCGATGCATTGCCTTCCACGAAGACGATGTCCGAGCAATTCGGCGTCGGACGTTCTACGATGCGCGAAGCGCTCAGCGCGCTCAAAGCGATGGGGCTAATCGAAATCCGGCAGGGCGGAGGCTGCAAGGTCATCCGACGCGAACCCGCAGACCCCGCTACCGACGAGCTGCAGTCGCTGCGCACGAACCGCGAGACGCTGATCGAGCTGCTCGAAGCGCGGCAAGCTCTCGAGGTATCCAATGCCGCGATAGCCGCTAATAAGCGAACGAACGAGGATCTCGATGCATTCGAGAAGCTAATGCTTGAGATGGAGCGTTCCGTCGGAGATGAAGCGGAAGGCGAGCGCACCGACGTTCTTTTTCACCGTTTACTGGCTCGGACGACGCACAACAAGATCATGCTCCGATTATTCGAATCGATTGCCGTGCAGCTGGAGAGGGCGATTCGGGACGTCAGGCGCGTGGAAATTTACGCGAATCGCGCGGTTGCGGGACAACTCTATCGCGAACACTACGCGCTATATGAAGCGATCGCGGCGGGCGATTCGGAGCTTGCCGCCGGACGCATGCGGGAACATCTGCAGCATGTCGAAGCGATATTGATGAAGTATTTGTAACCGAGGCGCGGTACGAATAACAACCATTTGCAGTTATTTCACGAACGTCGGACGGTGATCGAGTCAATAACAACCATTTGCAGTTATTTTCACGCTAGAGTCTACCAAGTGACGTTCTACGGGAAAATAACTGTCGATGCGTTGTAATTTTTCATTTAATCGCATAATTAATCCAATTAACTGTTGATTTGTCGTTATTTTCGGTACCGATCAGCATCAAGGTCATCACAGACGCATATTCAGGATACGCCGCAGCGCGACCAACACGCGGCTGCTGCTGCTCCATACCGGTTTCCGGGCAGGCGAGGAAGGGAGAGGTTCCCTTCCTCTTTGCGTTTCCATCACATGTTTTTCTACCTCCGCGCGACGGGTCTCCATCAACACTTCGTAGTCTCTTAAGTTAGGCAACATACAACTTCCTCCTTGCGGCGATTAATGTTTCCCATTATGCTTTTAGTAAAAGGGGAATAAAAGTGAATTTCTAAATGTTGGTTCTTCCCCTTTTCAGGAACCCGAAGGAGGCACTCGATGTTAGCGACTGCCGAGCGATATTTAACGATACTGAATATACCGGACAACCGGCCTAAAGCAGGGGATTCCATCGAAGTGACGATCGAGCAGCTGGCGTCCGCTTGGTATTGCACGACGCGTAACGCCAAGATGATCGTGCGCAAGCTTAGCGCGGAATCGATGATCGAATGGCATGCCGGAAGAGGTCGCGGCAACCGCTCGCGTCTCGTGCTGCTTGCGGATCGGGACGACGTGCTGCTTGCCTGCGCCCAAGAGATCGCGGGACGGGGAGAATACAAAGGAGCGTTCGAATGGCTGGAGACGTACGGTCAGCAAAGCGCCGCGAAGGAAAAATTCGTCGCGTGGCTGAGCGAGCATTTCGGCTATGGGACCGAGCGGACAGAGGACGAGCGGGAGAACGACGTGCTTAGATTCCCGGTCAACAAGCCGATCGTGTCGCTTGACCCTGCGGATATCCACCTGTCTTTCGACGCGCATATGATTCGCCAGCTGTTCGACAGGCTCGTGCAGTACGATACCGCCACAGATCGTATCGTCGGATGTTTGGCGCACGCATGGAAACGGAACGAAGACGCGACGGAGTGGATGTTCCATCTTCGCAAGGGCGTCCGATTCCACCATGGGCGCGAAGTGACGTCAGACGACGTACGGTTCACGTTCGAACGGCTTCGAGCGAGCAAGTCCCACGGCTGGCTCATGCGGGAGCTGAAGGAAGTCGTGTGCGACGGACCAAGATCCGTATCGATTCGTCTGAATAAACCGAACAAAATTTTCCTCCAAGTCGCAGGATACGCCGCAGCGTCGATCCTTCCGCGCGAGCTCGTGGAAGCGAACGAAGAGCGATTCTGGAGGCTGCCTATCGGCAGCGGGCCGTTCCGAGTCGCCAATTGGACGGAGGATCGGTTCGAGATGGTCGCGAATACCGATTATCACCTCGGCAGAGCTCACTTGGACCGCGTCGTGCTTGCGTTCTTGCCGGAGAAGGAGACGACGACGGCAACGTTAAGCGCGGATTGGCTTCAGCAGCTCAACAGCTTTAAGTTGGATCGGAGGCTGCCGCAGACAGGCTGGAAAGTCGTCGAGAGGCTGCTCGGCGGTTGCATGCTGTTGACGTGGAATTCGACGAAGCCGGGACCGCAACGATCGCTCTCTTTTCGCGCAGCGATGGCGCATATTATCGATCGAGCCGCGGTCATCCGCGAACTCGGAGAAGACCGGTATCACCCGGCTAACGGTTTCTACCCGGAGAATAGTCCAGCCTTGGAAGACATCGAAGCGTTGCCGGACGAAGAAATTCGGTGGCTGCTTGCGGAAGCGGGTTACGACGGTGAGACGCTCCAGCTCGCTACGTTCAAAGGCTACTCTGAAGAAGTGGAATGGATCCGGGATAGATGCGAACGGTTCGGCGTCAAGCTGGAAATCCGTTTCGTGAGGCTCGAGGAAATCAAAGAGGAAAGCATGCACGCGAACGCCGACTGTATTCTATGCAACATCACGATGGGCGAGGACGAAGTATGCGAGATCGAAAATTACGAGCAAGCGAACAATTTTCTGAAGGCGCACCTTCCTCCGGACGTTCTGAAGTGGATTCGTCATCAGATCGATGCGATGCTGGCTTGCGACGATGCCGCTTCTCGGCGAGCGTACCTCACCAATATCGAAATGCGCTTGCGCTTGGAACAGCACGTCCTGTTCCTCTGGCATAAGAAGATCAGCACGTACGTGCATCCCGACGTGAAAGACGCCAAGCTTAACGCGCTCGGCTGGATGGACTTCAAGCAAATTTGGCTGAACGCCCCCGCTAGTCTATAATCGAACTCATATTATTCTAGTACGCCGAGAGAGGATACCCGCCATGTTCAAATTCGTTCAGAAGGTCAAGGAACGGTTCACCGGGCATAAGCTGAAGCCCTACTACGACAAGCTTGGCGATATCCGCCGCATGGACGTATCCAGTTGGAGCGACGAGCAGATCAAAGCCGAATCGAAGCGGTTGAAGGATCAAGCGTTAAGCGATGCCCCGCTCGACGATTTGATCGTGCCCGCGTTCGCGATCGCCTGCGAGGCAGCGTCGCGCACGCTCGGGCTCAAGCCTTACGACGTGCAGATCCTGGCCGGATTGGCGTTGCATGACGGGCAATTGGTCGAGATGCAGACGGGCGAAGGAAAGACGCTGGCAGCGGTTCTGCCGGCATACCTGAACGCGCTGCAAGAAAAGGGCGTGCACGTGCTAACGTTCAACGACTACCTGGCGGAACGCGACGCTTCCTGGATGGGTCCGATCTATCGTTACCTTGGCCTGACCGTAGGCGCGGTGACGGCCGGGATGAGCGTATCGGACAAGCAGCAAGCATACGGGGCGGACGTGACTTACGTGACGGCGAAGGAGGCCGGCTTCGACTATTTAAGAGACGCGATTCGGATGGACTCTTCCGAAGTCGTGCTCAGGCCGTTCCATTATACGATCGTGGACGAAGCGGATTCGCTGCTCATCGACGAGGCGAGAGTGCCGCTCGTCATCGCAGGCGCAATGCCAAGCGCTGGCAACGACGGCAAGCGGATGGCGGAGTTCGCCGTCAAGCTGCGCCAAGGAGAGCATTACGATTTCGACGAGCACAAGCGCAACGTGTACTTGACGGATGCGGGAGTAGCGGAGGCGGAGGCCGAGCTGCGCTGCGACAATCTGTACGACTCGTCGAACGCTACATTGTTAACGTCGTTAAATTGTGCCTTGCACGCCGAAGCTCTCGTGAAGCGCGATGTCGACTACATCATACGCGACGGCAAGCTGGAGTTGATCGATCCGTTCACCGGCCGAATCGCGGAGAACCGCCATTGGCCGGACGGGTTGCAAGCCGCGGTCGAAGCGAAGGAAGGGCTGCAATCGAAGACGAGCGGCAAGATCCTCGGCACGATCACGCTCCAACACCTGCTCAGCCTGTACCCGAAGATCAGCGGCATGACCGCGACCGCCCAGGTGTCGGCGGACGAATTCAAGGATATATATGAGCTGAACGTCGTGACGATCCCGCCGAACAAGCCGTGCGTGCGCGTCGATCATCCGTCGCTGCTGTTCACGGACAAAGGCGCGAAGCTTCGGGCTCTCGTGAAGGAGATCGCCTCCGTACACAAGACGGGAAGACCGATTCTGATCGGCACGTCCAGCGTCGAAGAATCCGATGCCCTGGCCGAAGCCCTTGCGGCTGCTTCCGTCCCTTGCAACGTCCTTAACGCCAAGAACGACGCCGAAGAAGCGGCGATCATCGCGAAGTCGGGACAGCTCGGAGCGGTTACCGTCTCGACGAACATGGCCGGACGCGGCGTCGATATCCGCCTCGGCGGAGGCGATCCGCAGCAAGCCGAGGAAGTCGCCAAGCTTGGCGGTCTCTACGTCATTGGCACACATATGAACGAGAGCCTGCGCATCGACAATCAGCTTCGCGGCCGCGCAGGCCGGCAAGGAGACCCGGGCGCATCGCGGTTCTACGTCAGTCTCGAAGACGAGTTGATCGTGCGTTACGGGACGGAGAAGGCGATCCCGCCGTCGTATCGGCAGCTGAGGCAGGACGAGCCGCTGGCGGAATCCTCGCTGCATAAAGGCTTGGACCATATCCAGCGCATCGTGATGGGCCAGAACTTCGATATTCGCCGGGAGCTGAACCGTTACTCGGATATGGTCGAGGAGCAACGGCGTATTATATATGGTGAACGCACGGCGATCCTAAGAGCCGAAATATCGCTGGGCGCCGCGGAGAAGCGGGCGCGTCTATTCTACATCGATAAGGCATGGGCCGATCATCTCGCTTACGTGAACTATATCCGGGAAGGGATTCACCTGGAAAGCTTGGCGAACCGCAATCCGATCGATGAATTCCACGTGCGCATCATCCAAGCGTTCGAGCAGCTTCCGGAACGAATCGACAAAGATACGGAGAAGTTCCTCGCCAAGCTGGACAAGACGAAGGACGATTACGATTGGGAGCGCCTCGGTCTGCAGGGACCGGCCTCGACTTGGACGTATATCATGAACGACCAATATATACAGAAACAAATCAACGTTTTCGGTTAACGAGAGCAGGAAGGTTGCATGCCTATGAACGTGCGGAAAATGAGGCTATACGATACAGAGAATATTCATTCCGGAGACGACCGCGACGAATTCGAGAAGGATTACGCCCGGTTGATTCAATCGCCGGCTTTCCGCAGGCTGCAGGGCAAGTCGCAAGTATTCGGCGCGGGCTCGGGGGACTATTACCGCACGCGGTTGACCCATTCGCTCGAAGTCTCGCAGATCGCCCGCGAAGTGGCGAGGCGCATCGGCAAAAACTATCCTTTTATCGCCGCGCGGGAGCACCCGGGGTTAATTCTCGATCCGGAAGTCGTCGAATGCGCCTCGATCGCGCACGATCTGGGACATCCGCCGTTCGGGCACAAAGGCGAGGAAGTGCTTAACGCGATCCTGCAGAGAGAGCATGGACTCAAGTACGAAGGGAACGCGCAGAATTTCCGCATCTTGATGTTCCTGGAGAAGCGCGCGGGCAGCGACAGCGGGCTCGATCTGACCGCGTCCGTGCTGCTCGCCATCAACAAATATCCGTATTGCATCGACGATCCGGGCAAGCTCAAAGGCGTCTACCGCATGGAATGGGAAGGGATCGACTACCTTCGCCAAACTTGGGGAATGCCGGAGGGCTGCGCGACGCTGGAAGCCCAGCTGATGGACTTGTGCGACGATATCGCCTATTCGACTCACGATCTGGAGGACGGCATTCGCGCGGGCAAGCTGCAGATGCAGAGAAGCTTCTTCGAGGACGACCGCGTCGTCGCGCAGATCATTAAGCAGATCGAGGACGATCCGAGTTACACGCCAAGCAACTGGGATCAGGTCGACAAGACGGATCTCGTCAAGCAGGTGTTGGCGAACTACTTGGAGCAATGGGAGATCATCTACGCCGAGTGCGACCGGGAGCCTTCGCGAACGAGACGGGAAATGAAGGCGCGCTGGGTACGGCGGTTCGCGGGCCAAGTCGGCATTATCGACGATCCGGCGACGGGGTGGAAGAAGGTAACGTTCGTCCGCGAAGGCCGGCAGGACTGGAGCATGCTCCGCACGATGGAAATTCTGAAGAAGCTCGCGTGGGTGACGCTCATTAAGGATTTTCGCGTCCAGCGCCTTCATAAGAGAAGCGAAATCATGCTCGAGCGGCTATGGGGAAGCTTCCGGGACTACGACACGGGGCGGGATATTATCCCGGCGGATTGGCTGGAGAACTATGAGCAGCATAAGAGCCATTGGCCGTGGGAGCGTCTCGTCGCCGACTACATTGCCGGCATGACGGACGCCTACGCGGAGAAAGTGTACACCGAATTTTTCGCCAGCCGTTCCGGATCGATTTACGAAAGAGATTAAAAATTCCGCTTGACCCTGACATTGATGTCAGGGTTTATTGTTATAACGTATCGAATGGAGGAGGGCATGGGCATGAAAATCGGAGAGCTGTCCGCGGCGAGCGGCGTCAGCGTGAGATCGCTTCGTTACTACGAGGATCAGAGGCTGCTGACCTCGACCCGGCTGGACAACGGTTATCGGGAGTATTCGCCGTTGGCCGTCGAGCAGGTGCGAACGATTCAGCTTTATTTAACGCTGGGGTTGTCGACGGAACAGATTTCGAGCTTCTTGCATTGCGTGCTGAAGAACAAGGAGGCGTTCTGCGCCGAGGTGCTGCCGATCTACGAGCGCAAGCTGAAGGAGATCGACGACCAGATCGTGGAGCTGACGCAGCTGCGCACGAATCTCATCGACCGCATCCGTTCGATACGCGAAGAACAATCCTAAACGCAGGAGTGGATGAACGATGTTAGAGGTCAACAACGATACTTTTCGGGCGAACGTGAAGCCAACCGGAGTGACGATGGTCGATTTCAGCGCGACATGGTGCCCGCCGTGCAAAGTGCTGAAGCCGATTATTCAGGAGCTGGACGAAGCGTACGGAGACAAGCTGTCCGTGCTGATGGTCGATACCGACGAATCGCCCGATCTGGCCAGCGAATTCGGCGTCATGTCGAACCCGACGGTCATCCTGTTCCATAACGGGGAGCCGGTCGAGAAGCTCGTCGGCTTGCGGCCGAAAGCCGTGTACGAAACCATGCTGGCTCGTTACATGTAATCGATCGTTGATTAACCGCTCGAGAGTTGCTCTCGGGCGGTTTTGTTTTTGGTCACGCGGATTTGATACACTATGGGGGTACTCTTACATCACTTCTATCCTATCCGAAAAGAGGGTTGTTCTCCGATGATCGTGTTGCTAATTCTCGTGCTCATCGTTCTGATCGTATATCTCGTCATCAAGCTGCATCCGCCGTTAGGAGCGAAAGCGACCGGAGCCGACCGCGTCAAACTCGACAACTCCGTTAACCGTCAAGGCGGAAAGTTCGTCTACCCGCTGCCGACGCCGATGAACATTCCGCCCGGGGCCATGCTCAAAGTGATGGGCGAGATGATCAAAGGCAGCCCGAACCGCAAGCCGAAAGGCATCGTTCCGATGGATAAGCTAGACCTGCGGGAGCTAGAGGATCGACGGCCGAAAGCGATCTGGTTCGGCCACTCCGCTTTCCTGCTGCAGCTCGGCGGACTGACGCTGCTGCTCGATCCGATGTTCGGCAAGGCACCATCGCCGTTCCCGATCATTGGAGGCAAGCGGTATGGGGGGAAGCTCCCGTTCGAATTCGACGCACTGCCCGAGATCGATGCGGTAATCCTCTCTCATGACCATTACGACCATCTGGACTACGGATCCATCCGCAAGCTGCGCGGCAAGGTGAAGAAATTTATCGTGCCGCTAGGCGTCGGCGCGCACTTGGTCAGATGGGGTGTCGCCCGCGAACGAATCATAGAAGCCGATTGGTGGGATGAGCTGACTTACGAGGGACTGAGGCTTGCATGCACGCCGGCTCGTCATTTCTCCGGCCGAAGCTTGGGCGACCGGTACGCCACGCTATGGTGTTCTTGGGTGATCGAAAGCGCGGAGGCTCGAATTTTCTTTAGCGGCGACAGCGGGTACGGTCCGCATTTTAAGCAGATCGGGGAGAAGTACGGCCCGTTCGATCTGACGCTTATGGAATGCGGCCAATACGACATGAGATGGCATCTCATTCATATGCTCCCCGAAGAGACGGTCCAAGCCCACCGGGATGTGGGTGGCAAGCTCTTGCTCCCGATTCATTGGGGCGCGTTCACGCTTGCGCTGCACGATTGGACGGATCCGATCGAACGTGCGCTGAAGGCTGCGGCATCAAGCGGCGTAACGGTGACCACTCCGCGAATCGGTCAACCCGTGCCGATCGGAGGCCCGAACGTTCCTGCGGAAAATTGGTGGAAATGACTTGACATATATACCTATAGGGGGTATATTAACGATAGGAGGTGACACGATGAACGAACGCGCATCCGCCAACGATTGCCATGACAAGGAAGGCGCTCATTGTGCCTCCGACGCCGGCGCACGCAAGAGCCATCATTCCGATCAGACGAAATCTTCCCTTATATCCAGGTTGAACCGGATCGAGGGACAAATTCGCGGCATTAAAGGCTTAATCGAGAAAGATACTTACTGCGACGACGTGCTTAACCAGATCGCCGCTGCCCAGTCCGCGCTCGGAAGCGTAGGCAAGCTGTTGTTGGAAGGCCATATGAAGAGCTGTATCGTCGAGCGCATTCAAGCGGGCGAGCACGAAGTCATCGACGAGCTGCTCGTCACCGTCAACAAATTAATGAAATAAGAAGGGTGAGTTCGTTCGAGCCCGACTAAGATTCTATTTATCGAGGAGGATGTACAGATGGAGAAAGTAACGCTGCAAGTGAACGGAATGTCCTGCGGTCACTGCGTGAATTCGGTCGAGAAAGCCGTGAAAGGCCTAGGAGCAACCGCGACGGTCGATCTCGGAGCGAAGACGGTTGCGGTCGAATACGATCAATCCGCAACGACGCTGGCTGCCATCAAGGAAGCGATTGAAGATCAAGGCTACGACGTGGTGTAATTCGTAGCCCTATTCATTGTCGAGCCGCGTACAACACCGAGCGAGTAAGGGGCCGGTGTTGTCCGCGGCTTTTTGCGATGAATTGGAGACCCTTCCACGATCGCACGTTTGTACGAAATTTCGCATAGAGCGCTCGACCGATCCTCCACGATCGCACGTTTGTACGAAAAATGCACCTAGAATAAAAAGTGGACACCTCTTAAAAGAGTAAGGATAATTTACTTATTAAGACTAAGAGGTGTTCGGTGTGGGAGAGAAACGACAGTCGTTCAATGAGACGTTTAAGAAAGAAGCGGTA
>JAEWPC010000068.1 GCA_023460795.1 Bacillota bacterium
AAGAGACACCCGCGCCTCGAGCGCCGACCAGCAAAGCGGAGAGGTGGCTGAGTGGTCGAAAGCACCGCACTCGAAATGCGGCATACGGGCAACCGTATCGTGGGTTCGAATCCCACCCTCTCCGCCATGGGCTGGTCCCTCTCCTCCAGTTATCGCTAAACTCTTGTGAAGCCTCGCTTATTTCTGGCCAAAGGCCCGAACCGCAGGAGTCTCGCGATGAATGTAACAAGTCGTGTCCACCCTCATGTAACAGGTCATGAGTCCGAATCAAAACAACAGCGTCGCCTTGGCAAGCGGGGCTTAGGCTCCTATCTGGCTCGGCAGGGGACCGTTTACATCTTCCAGATGCGTCTGCCCAAGAAGCTCGGCGGCACGGCTAACACGCCCCCGGTCCGGTTGAGCCTTGGAGCATGTGCCTATCAGCGGGCGCGCTATCTGGCGGATATCCTGGCAGCGGAAGCCCGACTGTTTTGCGAAGGGTTTAGAGCGTTGGGAAAGTCAGACGAGACGCATTTTCCGATCCAACCGCAGGACCTCCTCACCGAGGAGACAGCGGAGCAAAATCTCGCGGTCCTGAAGGCCTATCTCAAGATGAAACATCACGAGATTCGAAAGAACTTCGACCCCAGCTCCCCGTCGCAGAAGGAGGCTTTGGGAGCCTTAAGGGAAATCATCGAGGTGCGGCAGCAGCTACGGGCAAAGGATGCTGGTGAACGCTTCCACCAGGTTGTTGTCAGCGATGCTGATTTTCTCATCGGCAATGCGACAAACAATCTCATGGCGTCAGTATCACAAGAGGCCATTGCCCCTGCATCATCCGAGCAGCCCGCATCGGATCCCGTCCAGTCTTCGCCAGTCGCCGCAACACTTGCTCCGCCAGCTCCTCCTCCAAAGCAGGCGGCCCTAGAGGATGTTCCGCTTGCGGTCTGGGTGAAGAGAGGTGAGGTCAAGACGTTGTCGGGTAGGGTCTCGGAGGTCGATCTTGATCGCCGTTTCGTCCCGCGACCTGCTTCCAGTGCACCTCTGTTCAGCGAGGTGGCAGACCTGTATCTGTCAGCGAGAGCGGGTGCGAAAGCTTCAACCAACAAAGACATCGAAACCGCGAGAAAGCGGCTGAAACTCTTCATCGAGGTGATCGGCGACCATCCGGCTGACACCTACAGCCCTGCCGACCTGCAGGCCTACATCAACGCCATTCAGTACCTGCCTGCCAACCCTAGTGACCGGCCCTCTGATAAAACGGCGCTGCAACTGATCCAAGCCAATCTGGATCGGTCGAAGAAGTCCCTGGCATTGAAGTCCATCCGGGACGGATACGTCACAGTGGTCAAGACTGCTCTCCGAAACGCGGCTCCCCACTATGGGTATCGCTACCTTCTTGGCGACATGACGATCCATTATCCCGAGATGGCGGCGCGGCCTCGGCCTATAGAGCCATTGAGCTTTGAAAAGATCAGTGCCGTCATGCGCGAGGGCGTTCGCTCGGGTCTGCTCGAAGACGCCATGCTCCCACTCCTTGGCCTCCTCACCGGACGGCGTCTGGGACTTCTCGTCAACCTTCATGGCAGTGACATCGTCGAGAAATACCCAGGGGTCTGGGTCGTCAATACCACGGGTATCCGCTTGGTTGTTCCCATTATCCGAAACTGACGGATGTAATCAAGAATGAGGCGAGCATTAGGCATCCTCGGCGCATGAGAAAAAAAAACCGGAAGCACCTATCTGCAGTAAAACCTAAGTTGACCTCCCGGAGACTATTTCGATACTGGATCTGTTTAGGACTTGCCCGCCTGCCACCAAAGAGGAACGAAGAGTGACTTCGCTTAGCCAAATCCCTTTTAACGATCTCAGCCGGAGAGATCTGACCTCCTTAGGTGCGATCGAGGAAGTTGCATCGATTTTGCAAACTGGCTGGCTTCTAAACGGAGAACAGAACCGGATCTTTTCTGCGGCATTCGCTGCTTACAACGGCGTCAAACACTGCATAAATGTTGCCAATGGCTCTGATGCATTGGAGATAGCTTTAAGAGCATTGGTTCATTCAGCGGCAGGCGCGTCTCATGAGGTAATAACTGTGGCGAACGCCGGAGGTTATTCTACTCTTGCAGCTCGTATAGTCGGCGCGAAGCCAGTATATGTGGATATAGACCCGACATCACAACTGATGGATATCGGTTCAGCCACTGCGGCGCTGTCTACGGAGACGCTCGCCGTTGTCGTCACCCACCTCTATGGCGGTGTTGTGGATGTGCAGACGCTTCGGAGAGAAATGAATGCGGCAGGTTATGCTCACGTACCTATATTAGAGGATTGCGCGCAGGCACATGGAGCAACTCTAGACGGCCGCCGGGTGGGCAGCCTCGGCGATCTCGCAACTTTCAGCTTCTATCCGACGAAAAACCTAGGTGCATTAGGTGATGCTGGCGCAATTGTTACCGACAACGAAGAACTGGCAATGTCCTGCCGCTCCCTGAGTCAATATGGGTGGAGTAGCAAATACTCGATCACCCAGCCGATGGGACGAAATTCAAGAATGGATGAAATACAAGCCGGCTTTCTGAAGCTTGCTTTGCCGGGCCTAGATGCGGCCAATGAGCGGCGAGTTTGGATCATAGACCAGTACCAGGAGGCAAGCGGCCCTAACGTGAGGATTGTCCGTTCAAGTCTCGGCACCGTTGCGCATCTTGCTGTTGTGGCTACTCGTCAGCGGGATGCGTTTCGTAGCTTCCTAAATGACCGGGGGGTAAGCACCGACATTCACTATCCTATACTAGATTGCGACCAAGCTGCATGGCAGTCCTTGCCAATGCGAATTTCACCCACCGGGCTTGACGTATCCCGCAGCGCTGTATCGGAGATTGTTTCCCTCCCGTGCTATCCAACTTTGACTAATGAAGAAGTCGAGCGCGTCTGCGAGGCATTGAGAGGCTGGAGAGCATGAGTAAAAAACTATGCAATCAGTCTCTGATAATTCCGGTATACAGGAACGAAGAGAACATTGGCGATCTGTTGATGGCACTTGAGTCTCTTAACGAGGCTTTGGGCAACAACTTGGAGGTGGTGTTTGTCATCGATGGGTCTCCCGATCGTTCGGGGGAGCTGCTTGTGGCAAGGCGAGGCGGCACCTCATTCACATCCAAGATCGTCTTTCACAGCCGAAACTTTGGATCTTTCACTGCCATCCGAACCGGTATGGAGCAGGCGAGCGGCACCTATATCGCGGTAATGGCTGCTGATCTGCAAGAGCCACCGCACCTCATCATGGAATTCTTCCGCATATTGCAAGCAGATGAGGCTGACATCGTTTTTGGAAAGCGCATCTCGCGCAATGACGCGCCCCTGCGTGACTTTTTCTCAAATTTTTTCTGGACTGGGTATCGAAAGCTGGTGTTGAAAGACGTTCCGCGTGGAGGCGTTGACATCTTTGCATGCAACAAGACAGCTGCTTTGTCGGTGTTGGAATTCAGCGAGCCAAATAGCTCGTTGGTCGCTCAATTGTTCTGGATCGGGTATCGCCGTAGCTTTGTCGAATACAATAGGGTGGCTAGGATAAAGGGCAAGAGCGGGTGGGGATTCACACGACGTATGCGCTATATGATGGATAGTATTTTCTCGTTTACGGATCTGCCTATCCTTTTAGTCCTTTGGCTGGGCGTCGTGGGGTGCATATTAAGCCTTGGCTTCGGCATCGGTATTGCGATCGCCCGTTCGATTGGACGAATCGACCAGCCGGGATATGCTGCCTTGGTTGTACTCATAACCTTTTCGGTGTCGGCGATCCTAGCCGCCCAGGGAATTATTGGCTCCTATCTTTGGCGAACTTTCCAAAACACCAAACGACGGCCGCTTCGTATCGTGAGCCGTATCGTCGAATAGAAAAGCAATAAACGATGAGTGAACTACCCTATTTTATACACCCTCATGGGATCTGCGAAACTGATAACGTCGGAATCGGAACGCGTATTTGGGCCTTTGCACATGTCCTTCCGGGCGCCAGAATTGGCGAGAATTGCAACATCTGTGATCACGTTTTCATTGAAGGCGATGTTGTGGTCGGAAACGACGTCACATTGAAATGTGGAGTTCAATTGTGGGATGGTATCCGAGTAGGAGACCGTGTCTTTATTGGCCCAAATGCAACATTCGCAAATGACCGATATCCGCGTTCAAAGCAATATCCCGACGCTTTTCTCACGACTGTCATCGAAGACGATGCATCGATTGGTGCCAATGCCACGATCTTGCCGGGAATAAAAGTAGGCCGCGGCGCCATGGTTGGCGCAGGTGCAGTGGTCACTCGCAATGTTCCGCCAAATGCAACTGTCGTCGGCAATCCGGCGGTAATTATCGGATACTCGACTTCGGTGGAGGAGTCGCCTGCTCGACCTCGCAGCACAACCAGCATTTTGCATGCATCCGCTGGAGCACGAGAAGTCTTGGACATTGCCGGCTGCTTCCTACAGCGCCTTCCGCACTTTGCCGATATGCGCGGCAGCCTTACACCGCTGGAGTCTGTTAGAGATATTCCGTTCGATATCAAGCGTATCTTTCTTGTCTACGACGTCCCAAGTAATCACGTTAGAGGAGAGCACGCCCACCGCGAATGCGAGCAATTTTTGATAGCGGTAAAAGGAAAGATTTCGGTCGTGCTCGATAACGGCTCGGCGAGACAAGAAATTCAACTGGATTCTCCTTCCTTTGGCTTGTACATGTCTCCAATGACGTGGGGAACGCAATACAGATTTAGCTCGGACGCAGTTCTGCTTGTAGCTGCATCGTTACCTTATGACGCAGATGACTACATTCGGGACTACAAACAGTTCCTGATAGAGTGCGAAGCCTGATGTCCTCTCATGAATAATATCTCAAAAGAGCTTGCTAGACAGGCCACACGATTCTCTTTTGCGGGGGTTGCTAACACACTTGTCACGCTTGCCTTGTATCAAGGGCTATTGTTTATAACTTCCGCGCATCTCGCTTATACAGTATCTTGGTTCTCAGGCCTTGCAATAGTCATGACCTGGTATCCGCGCCACGTTTTCGGCAAGCGTGCCGCTCTTCCAACGGTCCATCTCATGTCGATTGCCGGCGCCTACGCGATCAGTTTCTTTCTCGGTTTGTTCGCAATTTATCTCTGTAACGTTGTCGGGAATTTTGAGCGAGTTTCCATTTTTATCTCGATCGCCGTGACGACTGTCTTCAACTTCCTGGCAATCCGCTACATTGTAGCTAAGACTAGCAGTGGTGCAGAATGAGATCTTTTGAACGAATCGCCTTTCGCGACAAAGATATCGCGATAGCATTTATTGCCTTAATAGCGGTTTTCTTCACTATATACCTGGCGACGTTGACAAATTACTCGATTTCCATCGATGACGAGCGTTCGGCGTGGCGCACAAATCCTGATGTCTGGGTCAGGCAGGGACGCTGGGGAATCTACTTAATTGAGTACTTTTTATTCCCGCACTCTGTCGTACCATTTCTTCCTCACTTTCTCTTCGGGGTAAGTGTCGCGGTGGGATTTGTAGTCCTTTGCGAAATTTTTAAGGAGCCGGTGGTCGCGGTAAGGTCACTGCTACTCTTTGCCGTATTTGTCTCAGTGCCTACATGGTCTTTCACCCTTGAGTTCTATGGGAATACAATCCCGACCGGCATTGGTTTTGCCTTGGCGTCTGTCGCATCATACCAAGCAAATCAACTTGATGGGGGCATTGGCTTTCGAAGATCGTTCTTGAATTTTTTCTTCGGAGTGGTAAGTTTAACTTTATCAATTTCGATGTATCAATCTTATATCCTTTTGTATTTTGGAGTTGCGGCCGGTGTATTTATGCATAGCCTTCTCTTCTTTGACTTCAATTCTAAAGAGGCATTCAATAAGGGAGTTCATTTTTTCAGTATTGGCTTTGCCTCTTTGATTATTTATTATTTTTTATGGAATGTATTTATGTATCTCTTGCAGGTCGAGCCTGCCTATATTGATTCATTTTTTAACCCCGATATTTTTATCGGTGCCCCGTGGGCAGTGCTGCAGTCGACTTTTGCTGAGGCGATCAAGGTTTATTTTGGTGATGTCACAGTATTTGCACATAATGCATGGTCGTATGCAATTTTGACGTTGGCCGCGTTTTCAGCGACTATATTGACTCTGTTAAGGAAAGGCCCAGTATATTTTCTAGGGGGGCTTTTTGTCCTCATCGGAGTGGTCTCGGCGCCATTCGCATTGAACCTTCTCACGGGAGGTAATGTTCCTTATCGGTCGCTTGTTGGTGTTCCGTTTGCAGTTTGGCTCTTGGCGTTGTGCCTTCTCCGCATAAGCGCCACCGCTGCAAGCAGGAAAGCAGTTATTACTTTATTGCTCGTGGTCCTATTTCAGAATTGTTATAGTATTGCCATATTTGATGCCAACACTCGTCTGGTTGCGACGCATGATGAATTGTTGGCTGAGCAGGTATATCAAAGAATTGTAAAGGTTAGCCAGCCTCTGCCTAGGGGGGCTCGGCAGCGAGTAGAATTTTTTGGAGCTAAGAGTTTCGTTCCGCCTTACCCGCGAGTGGTCTCCTCTACCGCTGGCTATTCTTTCTTTGAGTGGGATGGGGGAAACCCTTGGCGTATAATATCGTTTCTCCACTTGCTGGGCCATAATGATCTGACCGAAATAGACGTCGCCAACCGAAATCGTCTTCGGCCCGAGTTCGAATCTATGCCGACCTGGCCCACGGAGGGCTCAGTTAAGATGAGCGGGGACACCGTTCTTGTCAAAATGGGAGATGACCCAGGTATAGTCCACGCGACCGTGGTCTCGGAGGTTCGCTCTCCATTTTTTGATACGGCAAAGCAGGGCTTTAGTGGACTGAGTTTTCAGAACGCGCATGTTGCACGCTCTGGCAGTTCTCTGACCATTCAAACCAAGGAAGATCCCCAGATTTACATCGACGTCGGCCCCGCGGGGCGCGCCTGCCGATCGATACAGATAAATTTGAGAATGGATGTGCCGTCGACAGCCTTTAGCCAAATATTCTTCTTGCCTAGCGGCGAGACGAGTTACAGTGAGAAAAATTCTGTGTCACGTTTGATTGCTCCATCTGACCGAATCGTCACGTTGTACGTCCGTTCGGCTACAGGGTTTGAACCGAAACTTCGGTTGGACCCGACGCTGGGATTACAAGATATTGAGTTCAATCGAGTAACAGTTGGTTGTGCGGGATAGCCAGCGTGCGTAATTTTGGATGCCTGAGAGGCGTTCCATAGTGGTGGGGGCTCGAATAGTATCCCTGCGAGGTATGTTTTCATTGTATCCCATAAAGGTGCTGAGTAATTGGGCCGAACGACGCAAAAAGCAGCAGATCCTTAATCTTGTGCGGTGTCAGCAGTAGGGTGGAGGCAGGGGCGCCCCGATGCGACCGGTATTTTCGACATCATTGAGCACATGGTGACCTGCCACTGAACTTTCATCCAGCGGCAGTTAGAGTCTCGACCGTTTCTGAGGTGCCCCCCGTTTTTGGGCCAGCGAGAGCTGGATTTTCCGGGGTTAAGGCTCACGTCGGCGGGGGGGGCCGATGAGCCGTTCATGAGCGAAATCGGCACCTTGTTGCCGATCGCGCTATGTGGCCGGCACTCGTTATAGTCTCTACGTCAATCCTCCATTTATACCTGCGCGTCGTCAAGGCTCATGAACCAGTGGGCGTTCAGGCACTCGGTCCGAAATTTCCCATTGAAACTCTCGATGTAGCTGTTGTCCGTCGGCTTGCCAGGCCGGGAGAAGTCGAGCACGACG
>JAEWPC010000069.1 GCA_023460795.1 Bacillota bacterium
CGCGTGGTGACGAGTGTTTGCGATTTAGCGGCGTGTAGTGCCGCTACAGCCGCGTGGTGACGCGAGTTTGCGATTTAGCGGCGTGTGGTGACGCTACAGCCGCGTGGTGACGGTTTTCTACGATTTAACGGCGTGTGGTGCCGCTACACAGCCGCGTGGCGACGGTTTCTGCGATGTAGCAGCATATGGTGCCGCTAAGATGAGTCGATACACGGACTGCTGCGAATAGAAGCGAGCTTGTACGCAACTTTGTACGACATTTCACTCAAAACTCATGCGGCGAACGACCTAATGCATCTCTTTGTACGATATTTCACACAAATCCCCGGCAACGAATGACTGCATACGCTCTTTTGTACGGTTCTTCACACAAAGCATATCGCGCCCCCCCCCCACACGCGCCTTTGACGATATTTCGTACAATCCCGAGACGCTTATAGCGACATAGGCGGGGATGAAAGGCTCGAAAACGACACAAAAAAGGCGGAGCCAGAGTGGTCTACTCCGGACTTCCGCCCTTAATTTACCCATTATCGTTCTCCGTAAACTTCGCGCCGGCATGCAGCACTGAGCCCGCCGGAGCCGCCGCGAACGCGTCCGCGGCGACCGGATGCTCGGCGATCTGCCATTCGGCGTCCGCGTGGACCATATGCTCGCCGAACACGTGGCGGAACACTTCCTCGATGCGGTCGACGGGAATGACTTTGACGCCTTCAAGCCCCTCGAAGATCGCCTGCCAGTTCTCCTTCGGAATAAGCACCGTTTCCGCGCCTGCCTGCAGAGCAGCTTCGACCTTCGCGATGACGCCGCCGACCGGCTTCACTCCGCCATGAATGCTGACTTCCCCTGTCATCGCCAGCTTGTTGTCGACGGGCTGGCGAAGGAGCGCCGAGGCGATCGCCACCGCCATCGCCACACCAGCGGACGGTCCGTCCACAGGCGTGCCGCCCGGGAAGTTAATGTGCAGGTCGAAGTTCTCCGGTTGGAAGCCGTTGCGCCGCAGAATCGTCAGCACGTTGTCGAGCGATCCCTTCGCCATGCTCTTGCGACGCAAAGTACGCTGTCCGCCGCCGAGCTCTTCTTCCTCCACGACGCCGGTAATCGTATATTGCCCCCGTCCGGAATGCGCCGGAATCGCCGTTACTTCGATCTCGAGCAGCGCCCCCATGCTTGGACCGTACACCGCTAAACCGTTGACCAAGCCGATTTGCGGCTTCGCCGGCACCTTGCGCTCCGGACGCGGCGGAAGCTGGCTGCTGTTGACGACCCATTCGATATCGGATGCGTTAAGCTCGTCACGGTTCTCAGACAAAGCTAACCCGGCGGCCAACTGAATAATATTGACCGCTTCCCGCCCGTTCGTGGCGTACCGTTTCACGACCTCGATCGTCTCCTCGCGAGGCGCGAACCCGATTTTCTGAATGGCGTTCTCCGCGATCTGACCGATCTCGTCCGGCAACAACGGCCGGAAGAACACTTCCATGCAGCGGCTTCGCAGAGCCGGAGGCAGATCTCCGGGAGAACGGGTCGTCGCTCCGACCAGCCTGAAGTCGGCAGGCAGCCCGTTCTGGAAAATATCATGGATGTACATCGGGATATTCGTATCTTCCGCATGATAATAAGCGCTCTCCAAGTACACTTTGCGGTCCTCGAGCACTTTCAGCAGCTTATTCAATTGAATCGGATGCAGCTCGCCGATCTCGTCGATGAACAGAATGCCGCCGTGGGCCTTCGTTACCGCGCCGGGCTTCGGCTGCGGAATGCCGGCGACGCCCATCGCGCCCGCGCCTTGATAGATCGGATCGTGAACGGAGCCGATCAGCGGGTCGGCGATGCCTCGCTCATCGAATCGCGCCGTCGTCGCGTCGATCTCGGTGAACTTCGCCTCGGCCCGGAAGGGGGACAGTTTGTTTTTCTTCGCTTCTTCTAAGATAACCCGCGCGGCCGCGGTCTTGCCGACCCCGGGAGGGCCGTAGACGAGGACGTGCTGCGGATTGCTGCTGCACAGAGCAGCCTTCAGCGCGCGAAGCCCTTCCCTCTGGCCGACGATGTCCGTGATCGATACCGGCCTCGTCTTCTCGGCTAGCGGCTTCGTCAGGGAGATCGACCGAAGCTTGCGAAGCTTATCCATCTCCTTGCGCGATTCGCGGTCCACCGCGCTGCGGTTGCTCTTCTGGTTGCGCAGCAAATTCCAGAAATAAATGCCGATCACGACGGCGAAAAAAACTTGAACGAGCATCAGGATCGAGCTTAAAGTCATGTGAACCTGTCCTCCCCAATCGCGCTAATCTTATGCCTTTGAATGGCAACAAAAAAAATCCGGCCTTCGGGCTATACTTGGTAGTATTGCCCGAATACCGGAAGGAATAACCGTTATGGCCGACAAACATTCTCTAGATCTCCAGCAGCTCGCGAATATCTTCCTCCGTCAGAGTCGATATCGCCGCGTCTCCGGATTGAATGACTTCGTCGATCAGATCTTTTTTGCGTTGCTGAAGCTCCAGCATTTTCTCCTCGATCGTCCCTTGCGCGACAAGCTTGATCACTTGCACGACGTTCTTCTGCCCAATCCGGTGCGCCCGGTCCGCCGCCTGCTGCTCGACCGCCGGATTCCACCACAGATCGAATAGCACGACCGTATCCGCGCCGGTCAAGTTCAATCCGGTTCCGCCAGCCTTTAGCGAGATGAGGAAAATGTCCTTTGCGCCGTCGTTGAACTGCTGGCACATCTCGATGCGCTCCTTAGCCGGCGTCGAGCCGTCCAAGTAGAAGTACGACAGCTCCCTATCGTTCAGCTGCGAGCGGATGATGTCCAGCATCGACGTGAATTGCGAGAAAATCAGCATGCGTTTGCTGCCGCCCTGGCACTCCTCGACGATCTCCATCAGCTGTTCCAGCTTGCCGGACGTACCCTCGTACCCTTCGATGAACAGAGCGGGATGGCAGCAAAGCTGTCTGAGCCTCGTCAGACCGGCCAATATTTTCATCCGATTTCTTTGGAAGCCGTTCTGCGCCAAATCCTTCGCGATATCGCTCTGCAACCGTTCCAAGTAGGCGATGTACAGCTGCTTCTGCTCGAGGGACAGCTCCGAGGGCTGCACGCTCTCGATTTTGTCCGGCAGCTCCTTCAGCACTTCGCTCTTCAGCCTGCGCAGAATGAACGGCTTGATGATTCTGGCGATTTTGTCCCGGGGGAGGTCCGAGAACGCCTTTCTTCCACCGAACAGACCGGGGAAAATGACGTCGAAGATCGACCACAGCTCATCAAGAGAGTTCTCGATCGGCGTACCCGTCAGAGCGAAGCGTTGGGAAGCCTGGAGCCGGCGTACCGCATGGGCAGTCAGAGAAGCATGGTTCTTAATCGCTTGCGCTTCGTCGAGGAACATCGCCCGGAACCGCTGTTTCTCATACCATTCGATGTCCCGGCGCAGCAGAGGATACGACGTAATCCAGACGTCGGCGGAAGACAAGTCTTCCATCATCTCTGCCCGCTCTTGCCGATCGCCCGCGGCGACGACCGTTCGGATGCTCGGGGCGAACTTCTTGAATTCGCGCTCCCAGTTGTAGATCAAAGATGCGGGCGAGACGATGAGAACCGGCTGCCGGTCGACACCGCCTTCTTCGCCAGCGGGAGAGTCTTGCAGTCCCGACACGATATAAGCGATGCTCTGAATCGTCTTTCCGAGACCCATATCGTCCGCCAGAATGCCGCCTAAGCCATAGTAAGACAACGTCTTGAGCCATTGGTAGCCGTATTTCTGATAGTCGCGTAGCACGGGATCGAGCTCTTGCGGCACTTCGAAGTCCAAGTTGTCCGGATTTCGAAGATTGTCCCAAAGCTTGCGCAGCGACCTGCCGAGCTGTACGCCCGGGGTCGCGCCGAACCGATCCATGAGCTGGAAGCTGCGAACGGCCGGCATCCGAAGCCGATTGCCGTTCATCTCCGGCCTCGCAAGATCAAGCTCGTCGAATAGCCGATGGATCTCTTTGAAGCTGTCCTGCTCCAAAGACATGAAAGCTCCGGTAGACGTCCGGTAATATTTCTTCTTCTCGACGAGATTGCGCAGCAGCCGCTGAATCTCTTCCGGATCCATGCCCTCCATATCGAACGAAACTTCGAGCCATTCGGTATGCGCATCGACGTCGAGTCGGGCTTTGGGTCGATATTCCTCCGTCCGCATAACGTCTCTAACCGCGTCGGTCGAGTAAATCTCAACGTCGTTAGCGAGAAGCGGAAGCAGCACGAACAGGAAGTCGTAGATGTCGTCCTCTTGATCCAAGTACACCTGTCTGCCATTGAACTTGAACGCGGCCCGCTCGATCAGCGACATGATCCGATGCTCGCGTTCGATGTCCCGCATCAGAATGACTTCCGGATTATTCATCTGCGGCGGGAGCTGCGGCAGCGGACGAATGATGATGTCGTCATACACGTACTCAAGGCTCGCTTGCAGCTTATTGTCCTCGAAATCGAGATGCATCTTCGCCTGCAACGGCGGATTCACGATCCGATCGGCGATCTGCGGCGAGATGCGCACGTCCATGATCGGTTTGAGCCCTCGAACGACGCGCTCGAGAAAAGGCTCCAATTGGTCCCGTGGAATGAGCAGCCGCGTCCGAGTCTCGTAATGAAACATCCGTTTGATCTCCGCCATGCGCTTCAACTGCTCGCCGTCCGCCTCGAATATCGTGCCTCCTACGACTGCGGTCTGATAATTATCGAGGAAAATCGCGTTTTTGAGCCCATCGAATTCCAGCTGGTAACCTGCTTCTCCCGCTTTATTCAGCTGAGCGTAGAGCGGCATCGGCCCCGTCATCACCTTCATCCGTCCGCCGTTGCCCATTTTATCCTCATAAGTCAGCTTCACTTGCTCCACGAGCGGCAGCATCCGTTCCCAGATCGCGGGAGGGATCATGAGGATCCGTTCCTCGCGGTGCGAATACGAGGAGAACGAATGGAACAAGTCTTTGTAAATTTCCTCCGCGCGCATCGCTTCGATCATCAATCGAATGAACTGTTCGTCCGCGGGTTTGAAGACGTGCTCGAGCGGATCGTACGTGAAATGCTTCGCGAACACCATCGGATTGCGGTTATCGACGTTGTTCAGGAAGTCTTTCATCCGCTGCACGATATAGAGGCGGGAGACGCCGATTTTCATCGTGACGGCTATCATCGGACGGCTGGAGAAGCCCTGCATGACCCGGCAACCGAATTCGACTTCCAGCTCCTGGGTTTGCTCGGGGATCGCTTCTTCTTCGAGCTGCAGCTCGGACTGGCGAGTCAGGTCGCGATCGAACAAATAGATGACCTGCTTGGTTAGCTGCGTATCCCGGTCGGTAATCGCGATAGTCAACGCATCTTCGTTATCCGCCGTATCGTTAACCATCGCAAGCATGACGGCGGCGATATGCGGACAATAAATCCCGGACGCAGCATAAGGATCGCATGAGCAAGAAGCCTCGATCTCCTGGGTTTCACCCCCTGGTCGTCGACTTTGTCGACTGCTCGGGCCTGCATCCTGCCAGACGATCTCGACTTCTTCGCGTTTGTTCGTATTCGATTTCACGATCGCGGTGACACCGCCGAAAGTCGCATCAGCTTTAAGGGAGCCCACTTGACCCCCTCTTAGTATCGCTTCTCCTTGCCTCGTTACCGCATCCGTACATAGCCGCTCTACGGTCGTTCGATCGAGCTGAAACTTAACCTGTTCCTTATTACTCGCCATCTAAGTATCAACCCGCATTCCTATCTTCCATGTGATCGCGCTGCTCGCGCGGGAACGTATCTCTTAATGTTTCCGTCCCGGAATTTCTCCGGTTTCCGTGTAGACGGCGACGATATGGTCGATTTCCTTCTTCAGCTCGGAGACGAGCTCGGCTTCCGGCACTTTGCGGATCATCTCGCCGTAACGGAACAGCATGCCTTCTCCGCGCGCGCCAGCGATGCCGATGTCCGCCTCTCGCGCCTCTCCAGGGCCGTTAACCGCGCAGCCGAGGACGGATACTTTGATCGGCACCTTCAGCTTCGAAAGGTACTCTTCCACTTCGTTCGCTACCGCGAACAAGTCGATATCCAGCCTTCCGCACGTCGGGCAAGAGATGAGCGTAGGCGCGTCGGTAATCAGTCCGAATACCTTGAGCAGTTCGCGAGCGACCTTGATCTCTTCTACGGGATCCGCGCTCAGCGAGATGCGCATCGTATTGCCGATTCCATGGTTAAGCAACACGCCCAAACCGGCCGCGCTCTTGATCGTGCCGGAGAACAGCGTGCCCGCCTCGGTAATGCCCAGGTGTAGCGGATAACGGATGACTTCCGCCGCCTTCGTGTACGCTTCGATCGCCATCGGGACGTCTGATGCTTTAAGGGAAACGATAATATCGTGAAAATCAAGCTCTTCCAGTATGCCGATATGATACAACGCGCTCTCTACCATCGCGTCCGCCGTCGGATAGCCGTACTTCTCGAGCAAGTGGTTCTCGAGCGAACCCGCGTTGACCCCGATCCGAATCGGGACGCCACGCTCCTTGCACGCTTTGACGACCGCTTCGACTTTCTCTCGGCGTCCGATATTCCCGGGATTAATGCGCACTTTATCGATGCCGTTCTCGATCGCCATCAGCGCGAGACGATAGTCGAAGTGGATGTCCGCGACGAGGGGAATGCTGATCTGGCGCTTGATCTCTTTGATCGCTTCCGCGGCTTCTTTATTGTTGACCGTAACCCGAACGATCTGGCAGCCGGCTTCCTCCAGCCGCTTGATCTCCGCGACCGTCGCGGCAACGTCGGCCGTCTTCGTCGTGCACATGCTTTGCAGTATCACTTGATTGTTGCCGCCGATCGTTAAATTCCCCACGCGAACGGCGACCGTGTCGGTACGTTTGTACATGTATGATTTCTCCCCTGACTCCCACTTCATGGTTTGTGCGTCAAAATCAAAGTCCACCCCGATGAACTCGGGGTGGAACCGGCGATTAAGGCGAACGCCGAGTAGTCGATAACCGGATCGGCTTTCGTCCTGCTCCCACTATGGTGCGTTACGCGCTCTCTTCTTTTTTCTTGCCTTTCTTGGTCGTGAGCTCCGGCGCCAGCTTATCCTTAATGACCTTCTCGGTCACGAGGCAGTTGACGACGTCGTCGCGCGAAGGCACTTCGTACATGACGTCCAGCATGACGCCTTCGATGATGGCGCGAAGTCCGCGCGCGCCCGTATTGCGCTTGATCGCTTCGCGAGCGATCGCTTCGAGCGCTCCGCCGTCGAATTCGAGCTTGACGTTGTCCATCTCGAGCAGCTTCTGGTATTGCTTAACCAGCGCGTTCTTCGGTTCGGACAGGATGCGCACGAGCGCAGCCTCGTCAAGCGGTTCCAGCGTGGAGATGACCGGAAGACGACCGACGAATTCCGGAATGAGCCCGAATTTGAGCAAATCTTCCGGTTGAGCCAGCGACAAGTATTCGCCCGGCTTCATATCTTTCTGCCCTTCGAGAGCGGAACTGAAGCCGATAACTTTCTTGCCGATCCGGCGCTTGATGATCTGTTCCAGACCGTCGAACGCTCCGCCGCAGATGAACAGTATGTTCGTCGTGTCGATCTGGATGAATTCTTGATGGGGATGCTTGCGACCGCCTTGCGGAGGAACGGAAGCGACCGTGCCCTCAAGAATCTTGAGCAGCGCCTGTTGCACGCCTTCGCCCGATACGTCGCGAGTAATCGAAGGATTCTCGGATTTGCGGGCGACTTTATCGATTTCATCGATGTAGATAATGCCGCGCTCGGCTTTCTCTACGTCGTAATCGGCAGCTTGGATCAGCTTAAGCAGAATGTTCTCAACGTCTTCGCCGACATAGCCGGCTTCCGTCAGGGATGTCGCGTCCGCGATCGCGAACGGAACGTTGAGAATCTTAGCCATCGTCTGCGCAAGCAGCGTCTTACCGGAGCCGGTCGGACCTACGAGCATGATGTTGCTCTTCTGGAGCTCGACGTCTTCGATCTTCGTCTGCGAGTTAATCCGTTTGTAATGGTTGTACACCGCTACGGACAGCGATTTCTTCGCTTGCTCTTGACCGATGACGTACTGATCGAGAATGTTGCGGATATCTTTAGGCTTCGGAATATCCTTCATATCGAGCTCTTCTTCGTGTCCGAGCTCCTCTTCGACGATCTCCGTGCAAAGCTCGATGCATTCATCGCATATATAAACACCCGGACCGGCTACCAGCTTGCGAACCTGATCCTGGGATTTGCCGCAGAACGAGCACTTCAGTTGACCCTTCTCGTCGCTAAATTTAAACATGTAAACCCTCCTTTGAAAAACGGCCGTAACCGCGCTGTTTAAGCGCTAGTCACAACTGGTGTAGTAATGACGCGGTCGACCAATCCATATGCAACGGCTTCTTCCGCACTCATGAAGTTGTCGCGATCGGTATCGCGCTCGATCTTCTCGTACGGTTGTCCGGTACGTTCAACGTAAATGCGGTTCAACTTCTCTTTCGTCTTGACGATCCAGTCGGCGTGAATCTTAATGTCGGACGCTTGACCTCTAACCCCGCCGAGCGGTTGATGGATCATGATCTCGCTGTTAGGAAGCGCGAAGCGTTTGCCCGGCGCGCCCGCGGTCAGCAAGAGCGAGCCCATGCTCGCGGCCATGCCCACGCAGATCGTGGATACGTCCGGCTTGATGAACTGCATCGTATCGTAGATTCCCATTCCGGCAGTAACCGACCCGCCGGGAGAGTTGATGTACAAGTGAATATCCTTCTCAGGATCTTCCGCCGCCAAGAAAAGCAGTTGGGCAATGACGAGATTGGCAACATCGTCGTCAATCGCGCTTCCGAGAAAAATAATCCTGTCTTTCAAGAGCCTAGAGTAAATGTCGTACGACCGCTCTCCGCGATTCGTCTGCTCGACGACCATAGGTACCAGCATGCAACCAACCTCTTTTCTAAATGGACTTCCAATCGGTAATATTCTAACACGTTCAAATCCGAATGTCATGTTGACAAGCGCCCGCTCGAGTCGCGTCGAGCAGCCATGCCTTGCCTCGGACCGTACGCGGGGTGAAAAATAAGGCACGCGGGTTTCACGTGCCTTATCGTATCGCTTGATGCTGTAAAATTAGGCGGATTTGCTTTGCTCGACCAGGAACTTAACCGCTTTGCGAACCTTCAGGTCGGAGCCGAGGTTCTCCAAGTAGCCGTTCGAAGCGAAGATGCTGCGCAACTCGTCGGCTGGACGGTTGTAGACCTTGGAAAGGTTCTGCAACTCTTCATCGATGTCCGCATCGGATACTTCGAGGCCTTCGGCTTTAGCGATTTCCTCGAGAACCAGGTTGTTGCGAACGCGCTTCTCGGCGTCGGATTTCATTTGTTCCCGCAACGCAGCTTCGTCTTGACCGCTGAATTGGTAGTACATTTCGAGGTTCATGCCTTGCATGCGCAGGCGGTTCTCGAAGTCCTTCAGCATATTGTCGACTTCGTTGTTCACGAGCACTTCAGGCACTTCAAGCTCGGCGCCTTCGGAAGCTTTGTCGACGATCGCGTTCTCGCGCGCGTTTTCCAATTCTTTCGCTTTGCGCTCTTGCATTTTGCTCGTCAGATCGGCTTTGTATTCGTCCAGCGTGTCGAACTCGCTGACGTCTTTCGCGAACTCGTCGTCAAGCTCAGGCAAGTTCTTGCGTTTGAGTTCGTTCAGCTTGACTTTGAACACGACCGGCTTGCCGGCCAAGTTCTCGGCTTGGTAGTTCTCCGGGAACGTAACGTTGATATCCTTCTCTTCGGCGATGTTAAGGCCGACGACTTGATCTTCGAAGCCAGGGATGAAGGAACCGGAACCGAGCTCGAGCGTGTAGTTATCTCCTTTGCCGCCTTCGAACGGAACGCCGTCCAAGAAGCCTTCGAAATCGATGACCGCGTGGTCGCCGAGTTGCGCAGGGCCTTCGTCTACGACGACAAGCTCCGCGTGGCGTTGCTGAAGCCGGCTAAGCTCGGCATTGATCTCTTCTTCGCCGACGCTTGCGTCTTCCGCAGGCACGACTAGGCCCTTGTATTCGCCAAGCTTCACTTCAGGCTTAACGGCTACTTTAGCTTTGAACTTGAATGCTTGTCCTTTGCCGAATTGCTCGACGTCGATGTCGGGACGGTCGATCGGCTCGATGCCCGTGTCTTCTACGGCTTTCGTGTACACTTCCGGCAACAGAATGTCGATCGCGTCTTGATACAGGCTTTCGATGCCGAAACGAGCTTCGAAAATGCTGCGCGGTACTTTGCCTTTGCGGAATCCAGGTACGTTCACCTTCTGAACGACTTTACGGAACGCTTTATCCAATGCGGAAGCGACTTGCTCCGCATCGACTTCAACTTCAAGGACCCCGATGTTCTTCTCTATTTTTTCCCAATTAGCTTTCATATTATGCTTTCCCCTCCGTAACTTCTTGCCGCGATCATGCGGCCATGACATAAACCATTCCATTATAAAACAACATCGACCGCCATTCAAGGAAAACCTATAAACTAGGAGTTCCGTGGCTCGAGCGCATATTGCCGCAGCCACCTTAAAGCTTGCTCATATCGGAATCGCAGCTCGGCCGTGATCCCGTATTGCTCTCTGATCCATTCGTCGTTCAGCTTGCCTTGCAGCTTCTCGAGCAACAGCTGGTGGAGGGCTGCCGCCCACAGATCGGACGCGCTGTCGGCATCGTCGATCATGCTTCGGTACGTGGAAGTTCCGTACGCGGATTGCACGCACTCCTTCCACATCTCCTCCGCGAAGTAGCTGAGCGTCGGATCCGACACCTCCGCCGCTTGATGAACGCGGTCCAGCACCTGATGAACGCCTGGAGGAAATTCGGAGAACGACATCGGCGTATCCCCCGCATCCACGGTCAGGTTCTCGCCGTCTCTCCAAAGCGACACCGGTCCGGTGCATCCTTGTTTCCTTAGCGCTTGCAGAGCCTTGAACTGGATCGACGGCAAATACGGTTCTCGAGCCAGCCATTGCTTCAGCGCGTTCTCGATATCCGGATGTTCTACGTGCATGAGCTGGCCAAGCGAAAGCAGTTGCTGCTCGGGATCGTCCACGTTGTACAGCGATGCCAGAAGCTTAGGTATGTAATCGGCGTCCGACTGGGCGCGGCCTTGCACTTTGCGCTTCAGCCAATCTTCCTCTTGCTCGTCTTCTTCGTCGTCCTCTACCGCGAATCCGTTCGGGGCGATTCCGTAGGCGGCTTCGGGGAACGCGGCGTCCAGCCAGCCAAGAAGCGCTTGCCATTCCGTGTGATGCCGCTCCGCTTCGCCGCGGCATTGAAGCAGAAACTCGAGCAAAGCTTTAGCGTCGCCGTAACGCTCCGACTCTAACATCTTGGTCAATTGAATCTGATAGTAGTCAAGCGTCTTAGGAAATAAGACGAGATTATCTTTATGTTGCTCCGTCATGGGGCTTTCCCCCTTCCAAGCCGCGACCGCGGCCATGCTCCGTTCACCGCATTATAGCACGAACGGCATGGCAAATGGAAAAGAAGCGAGCCCGCGATCGGCGTTGCCCGATCGGGAGTCGGCGTGATATGATTTCATTAACGGAGCACGCGGGTGTAGTTCAATGGTAGAACGCCAGCTTCCCAAGCTTGAGGCGTGGGTTCGATTCCCATCACCCGCTCCATAAGTCCTACGACCAAGAAGCCTTGTTGACGCAAGGCTTCTTTTATTTATGCTCGCAGTTTAAATCCGGTTTACCGGCCGCGACGCCAAGATCCGGTCGAGCGCGAACGTGCGGTAGGCATGCTTCCCCGTATCGAATCCCTTCAGCATCCCTTGTTCGACTTGCCGAACGCTGATCTGCCTCTTCGTAATATTCCCCTTGCTATCCTGATAAATGAGCTCGACAATCCGTCCGACGCTTCTCTCGATCAACATGGGGCCACCCTCCATACAGGAACGTTTGTTCTTATTATATACCGAACACGCGTTCTTATCAAGCATTCATGACCGAAACTAAAGACCTATTAAAATTATCGAAAATGTAGCGCAGGTTACAGAAATCGCCACTTTTCGAGTGTTACACTCCCCATAGACGAAAAAGATAGGATGGATAAGCCCTATGCTTATATTGCCCGTTGAACAAGTAGTTAGCGGAGATTTGCTCGGACGAGGCATTTACTCTCCGGACGGACGACTTATGTTAAAGGAAGGCGTGGCCTTAAACGAGAAGCTCATCGAAGGAATCAAACGACTAGGCCAAAAGTATATTTTTGTCGAGTTAGCGGCGCATCGCGCTTCCGAGAATCGCGATTTGAATAAAATTAGCCATCTCATGTCTCTCACGGAAGAAATCCTCCAACAAATTTTCCAAGCGGTTCGCCAGTTGAACAACATCCCCGTACGCTCCTTGCTGGAATGGGCAGACCACGTTACGGAAGTTTTCGATAACGACTCCGATTTGACGATGAGCACCAAAGACTTGTCGACCGATCCTGAAGAGCTGGTCTCCCATAGCCTTAACGTGTGCTTCCTCGCCCTGATGACCGCCAAGACGCTCGGTTACGGCAAGAAACAGTTGGAGGAAGTCGCGATCGGAAGCCTGCTTCACGATATCGGGCTCGTGCTGCCGCACGACGGCTCGCTGATGATGCATCACCCGATCATCGGCTACGATATGCTGAGGAAAGTGAAAGGCATCCCCGAGGGCGCGCTCAAGATCGTGCTCCAGCATCACGAGCAAATCGACGGACACGGTTTCCCTTACGGAATCAGCTATTCGAACTGCAACGAGGCGGCGCAAATCTGCGGCATCGCCAGCGACTTCGATTATTTCATGAACGACAAGTCGGCATCGCGGCTTCCGGCGGAAGGAATCGACTTGATCATGTCGAAAATAGATACATCCTGCTCCTACGCGGTCGCAAGAGCGTTCATCAAAGCATTCCAGCCCTATCCCGTAGGTACGATGGTCGTACTGACCGGCGGGCTGACGGGACAAGTGACCGCCATCAACAAAGCGAATTCAAGCAGACCGGTCGTCGTGCTGGATCATTGCAACACGAAGGTCGATCTTATGGCGCATACGACATTCCAGATCGAAAAAGTTCTTATGTACGATAATACGGGAGGGTGACAACGTTGCCGATCAATCGTCAGAAGCTGCAGGCTTCGATTCCGTTCTTCCGCGAGATCGATCCTGTTCTTCTGGACCGCATGGCCCCCTATATCCATCAGAAAACGTACCGCAAAGGCGAGCTGATTTTCCTCGAAGGAGATGACGGCGACGAAATCTTTTTCATCGGGAGCGGCTCCGTAAGCATCTATACGTTCGACAAGTCGAAGAAAGTGATACTCGCCTTCCTCCACGAAGGCGAGTATTTCGGCGAGATGGCCATGATGAGACCCGGACTCGTGAGATCGGCAACCGCGGAATGTCTCGTGCAGACGAAGCTGTATATTCTGCGCAGGAGCGATTTCCAGACGCTGATCGAACATGACCGCAACATCGCGTTCCAATTGCTAGACTACACGATGGAGAGATTGCGCCGGGCGAACCAGCAAATCTACGACCTGACCTTCCTCAATGTTCGAACCCGCATCGTCAAGCGGCTGCTTGTTTTGGCGGAACCCGGACTGACGCAAGGGGCGAACGAATATACGATCCCGCTCAAAATCACTCACCAACAGTTGGCCGAAATGGTCGGAGCGGTACGCGAGACCGTATCCAAGGTGCTGCAAGAGCTGCAGGACGAAGGCGTCATCCAAATCCTCGATCGTCACATCAGATTGAACGACATCAGCGAGCTGCGCGCGAGGATCGAATCGGAAGCCTGAACCGCGAAATGATTTTATGCCAATTACAGCCTTGCGCATCAAATTCATTGTGTGTTACAATAGCTCTCGCGTGTCCCAGTAGCTCAGCTGGATAGAGCACTCGCCTTCTAAGCGAGTTGTCGGGGGTTCGAGTCCCTCCTGGGACGCCATTAAGCGTCTAACCTAAGCCCCTATACGATAAACCCCCGAGAATCCGGATTCTCGGGGGTTTGTGTTTGTTATTCGAATGGATACTTCAAATTCCACTGCTCTCTAATCCGATCGAGCGTACGCATGATGCCTACCGTCTCTTCCTGCGGCATGACATGGCTCTCTTTGCGCCCTTCGCGCAGGCAAGCCATCGCTTCCTCCGCTTCGAAGGCATATCCGTGCGATTGCCGATCGTCCCGATACGCGAGCGGCTCCTCTCCCGTCACGTGTAAGGAGGCCGAACGCGTGTAGAGGAACTCCGGAATATGGATGTGCCCTTTCGTTCCGTAGATGACGGCATCGTTGACCATGCCAAGCCGAACTGCTCCATGGAGCGAGGCCGTCCTTCCGCCATCGTATTCGAACAGCAGCGAGAATTGCTCGTCGACGCCGGTCTCGCCGATTCTGACCGTGCTCATGATTTTGTCCGGCTGCGCTCCATAGATCATCGAAGCGAACGATACCGGGTAGATTCCCGCATCCAACAGCGTACCCCCGCCGAGCGCTTTGTTGAGCAGCCTGCCCTCCGGCTGCCAGCCGGCGTCGAAGCCGAATTCGGCTTTTACGAGCTGAACTTCTCCGATCTTCCCTTCGGACAGCCACTCCCGCACCTTGCGAATCGCCGGCAAATAACGCGTCCACATCGCTTCCATCAGGAACGCGCCGTTCTCTTTCGCGCACGCGACCGCTTCTTCCGCTTCCGCGGCGTTCATCGTGAACGGCTTCTCGCATAAGACGGCTTTGCCCGCGCGCAAGAACGTGAGCATGTTGTCTTTATGAACCGGGTGCAGCGTACCTATGTACACGATGTCGACATCAGGATCATTAGCGAGCTCCTCCAAGCTTCCGTAAGCTTTCGGCGCACCGTGCTCCCGTGCGAACTTCTCCGCCTTTTCGAGATTTCGTCCAGCGACGGCTGCCAGCTCCGCGCCTTGCGCGAATGCCAAGTCTTTGGCGAACTGGGAAGAGATCCATCCCGGTCCGGCGATTCCCCATCTCATCTTCATTAACGACATCCTAAGCATCCATCCTCTCCCATTGCGGATTTGGCTTCGGCGCCATTCGGGCATGACGTATCATTGTATAACATGATACCGGCCCTTCGGCACCACCATTGGCGAACCTGATAGGGGATCCTCGACCACCGAACAATCCAGACCGAATACCTCTTTGACCAACGTGCTGGTAATGACCTGCGACGGCTCACCCTCCGCTATAAGCTTACCTGAATGAAGGGCAAAGATATAGTCGGCATAACGGGCGGACAAGTTGATATCGTGGAGCACCATGACGATCGTCGTGCCGTGCTTCCGGTTCAGATCCGTGAGCAAATCAAGAATTTCGACCTGATACGCGATATCCAGGAACGTCGTCGGTTCATCGAGGAACAGGATGTCCGTCTGCTGGGCCAGCGCCATGGCGATCCATACGCGCTGACGTTGGCCGCCCGAGAGCTCGTCGATGCTAAGATTGGCGAACTCCGTAATATTCATCATGGCCATTGCTTCCTCGATGGCCTCATCATCCTTCTTCGTCCATGCGCCGAACCAGGACTGATGCGGATATCGCCCTCGTCCGACGAGATCGGCTACGGAGATCCCCTCCGGTACGATCGGCGACTGCGGCAGCAGTCCGATCACGCGCGCAAGCTGCTTGGAAGGGATCTGTCCGAGCGCGCGGCCATCGATCGTGATCTGCCCGGAGGTCGGCTTAATGAGCCGGGCCATCGTCTTCAGCAGCGTGGATTTGCCGCAGCCATTCGCCCCGATGAATACGCTTATTCGACTGTCCGGAATCGTCAGACTGACGTCTTGAATAATCGTTTTATGCTCATAGCCTGCCACAATATGCTCGGCCTTCAGCCGATGCGTCGTGTTTACGCTGGTCAGCTTCATTACAAGGCTCCTTTCCGATTCATTTGGATCAGCAGGAAGATCAGATAAGGAGCGCCGAGCAGCCCGGTGATGACGCCGACGGGAAAACGGTGCTCGAAAGCGAATTGCCCGATCACGTCCGCTCCCATGACTAAATTGATCCCGACCAAGCCCGCGGGAATCACGCCCGATAATCCGGTGCCGACCATCCGTTTCGCGATCGGCCCCGCCAAGAACGATACGAAGGCGATCGGCCCCGTAGTCGCGGTAGCCACGGCGATCATACAGACGGTGCTGATAATCAGCACGATCCTCGTCCGGTCCGTATTCATGCCGAGCGAAGTCGCCGCCTGCTCGCCGAGCTCCAGTAGATCCAGTTGCCTCCCGAGCAGGATCACGATCGGAGCCGCGATGAGCACGACCCCCGCGAGGGGCGGCAGCTCGTCCATTCGCGAGCCGTTGAGACTGCCGGACAGCCACCGAACCGCTGCGGGAACGTTCTGCTCCGAGCTGATTAATAGAAGATAGGAAATAAACGCATCCATCATCGCCTGGATTCCGATTCCAACCAGAATCAGCTTCCCGATCGAAAACGAGTGACCACGGGATAACAGATAGATGACGGTGACGGTCGCTAGGCCGGCGATTACCGATACTCCGAACACGATCGCGCCGCCAGCCTGCAGCACGATAATACAGAAGACGGCTGCCGCGCTCGACCCGGCTGTAATGCCGAGTACGTTCGGATTAGCCAGCGGGTTGCGCAGCATCGTCTGGAACACATAACCGGCGACGCCGAAAGCAAACCCGGCCAGCACGCCGATCAGCATGCGGGGGAGTCGAATCGTGTTTAAGGCAAAAGAAACGCCTTTGATCTGTTCGCCCGACAGCGCTCGAATGACGTCATGAACCGGATAAATCGTATTGCCTAATAAAAGCATGGCGCAGCACAGCGCGCACGCAAGGATTACTAGCAAGCCCGTCACGACCAGCCAGCGACGGCGTCTTTGCTGCCGGCCCGCCATAATCAGGGATAGAGTTGGTTGTTTCTTCAAGGATACATGTCTCATAGTGCACGCACTTTCGATCGTATGGCTAATAGAATGAGGATCGGAGCTCCGATGAATGCGGTCACGACGCCGACTTCCAGTTCCCCGGGTCTGCCGATCAACCTGCCGCCAATATCCGAGACGGTCAGAATGACTGCCCCGGCTGCCGCGGACATCGGAATGACGAAACGAAGATCAGGCCCTAGCATAAGGCGAATCACGTGCGTCGCGAGGAGTCCGATGAACCCGATGGGTCCGGCAAGCGCCGTCACCGTTCCGCAGAGCAGCACGCCGGCGGTCGCCGCGACGATTCGCAGCGTACCGGTTCGCACGCCGAGCCCGGATGCGGCATCGTCGCCAAGCGCCAGCGCATTAAGAGCCGGAGCCGTGAGCAGTCCGGCCGCCATGCCGACGATCAGGAACGGAGCGAACAGCGTGATCCCGTCCCATGTCGCGGAGCCAACGCTGCCTACCTGCCAGAACCGGAATTGGTCCATGACATAGGAGCGCGGAATCATGATAGCCGTGACCAGTGACGAGAGTACGGCAGTCGTAGCGGCCCCTGCAAGAACGAGCTTAATGGGCGTGGCTCCGCCTCTCCCCAGCGAGCCGACTCCGAATACGAACACCGCGGTAATCGCTGCGCCCGCCAAAGCCAGCCATATGTATTGGTTAGCCGTGCTAATATTCATAAACGCGATGCCGCATACCACGAACAGCGAGGCGCCCGTATTCACGCCGAGGATGCTGGGGTCGGCGATCGGATTGCGCGTAACGGCCTGCATAAGCGCACCGGACACGCCTAGCGCCGCGCCGCAAAACAAGCTGAACACGGTACGCGACACCCTCTTCCGAACGACATTGGCTCCATAAGAGTCCACGTCCGGATGGAATAAGCCATCGATGAGTTCGTTCCACTGGACCGGCCGAGAACCGAAAACAAGGGAAGCGATAATGCTTATGACGATCAAGCCCAAACAGATGAGCAAGATCGTCATAAAGTGATTCGGTATATATGATCGCGGCTTATTCATTAAACCTTATCTGCAGCTTCCGCAAGCAGCTTCAAATATTCTTCGAGCGTATAGGCGATCGACAGCGGGTTCGGGTTGCCTGCGGCGGCCAGCGGCGTGCCGTTACCGATGAACACGACGGAACCGCGCTGAATCGCCGGGATTTTGCCGAGCAGCGAATCTGCTTTGACCGCCTCGTACAAAGCTTGGTCGCCGTATCCGATTAGAATGTCCGCATCGTTCAGGGCTTCTGCGTTCTCGGCGCTTAACTTCAGCGAGTAGCCGTTCGGATCCGTTATCAGGCTCGTCACGCTCTCCGGATATTCCATGCCGAGTTGGATCAGGAACTCGCCGCGCGGATCTGCCGGCGTATACATATGCAAGTTGGACATGTCCTTAGCCGAGAAGTTGACCCATACGATCTTTTTGCCTTTGAATTGAGGATACGCGCTCGCTTTCTCTTGAACGAGGCTCTCGGTGTCCTTAATCAGCTGTTCGCCTTCAGCCTTCATGCCCATTCCTTCGGCGTTGAGCAGAACTTGCTCCCGCCAAGTCGTCGCCCAAGGCTTCGTCTTGTAAGCGACAACCGGAGCGATCTTGCTGAGCGTATCGTAGTCTTCCTGCGTGATGCCGGAGTAAGCAGCCAGAATGACGTCCGGGTCCGAGTCCGAAATCGCTTCGAAGTCCAAGCCATCCGTATCTTGATATACGTTCGGGTCCGTCACGCCCAGGTCCTTGAGCTTGGCCGCCGTCCAAGGCAGCAACCCGCTATCGTCCTGCACGCCGTAGTTCGCCGCCGAGAATCCTACTGGCACGACGCCAAGCGCGAGCACGACGTCATGGTTGGCCCATTGAATGGTTGCAACCCGTTCAGGCTTGCTTTCGATCACCGTCTCACCGAAGGCATGCTTAATCGTTATCGGATATTGAGTCTCTGCTTGAGCGGCAGCGTTCTCGGCTGCAGGGGTCTCGGTATTGGTCGCGGTCGTCTCGGCAGCCGCCGCAGGGGATGAACCTGTATGGGATGAATCCTTGTCGGAGCAGCCGGTCAGCGCAATGAGCACGGCGGCAGCAACGAACAGCGTTCTTAGCGAAAACTTTTTCAATTTCATTTTTCTAACCCTTCCTAACCCTAAATGATTGGTATGTAGTGTCGGCCGATTCACTAATTGATAATGATTATCATCATCAATTAGTACTAATATATTTGCTTTTCCGCATGGTGTCAACCCATTTTAATAGCGAATGGCTTCTAACCGCCCTGAAATAATAATCGCCCGAGAGAACGTATTCTCTCGGGCGATTGTTGTAAGCCTTGCCTACCGGTTATGCGGGCGAGCCGGGCTATTCTGCGCGGGATGCAGCTCGTCTCGGTTTTTGATGACGTTCTTGGCGTAATTGTCGCCTTGATTGGCATATTTATTGCCATCGTTCTTTTTAAACTTCTCTGCCATTTGTCGAACTCCTTATCCTTATGTGTTATTCGCTACTCAGATGTTGATCCAGCGCGTCCTTGATCCCTTCGAACGCCAGCAATTGCGACGTAAACTCATCATGGTTAAGCAATCCGACATGATCCGGAGACGAGAAAATCTGCGGCGTAACGTCGGAAAAGGCGCTATGAAGGCTATTGTCGAACCAATCGACCTCGGTATCCGCATCGCCCACCAGAATCTGCTCCAGCCTGTAGTCGCCGTTCGGGCAGACGCCGAAATACGCGAGATATTGCGGATCATCGGTCGGTCCGGTGAACACCTCGACCTCTGCGAGCCGCTCTCCCCCGCGATCCAGCACCCGGCTGTATCGGGCTTCGCGGAAAGTCGTCATCGCGCGTCCCCCCATTGTGTCAGTGTAAGATGTTCATCGACTCGATATGACGTTTCGTCTCTTCGGTGCCAAGCTCGTGCAGCATGCGATATACGTCCCGGATCAGTCCGTCGTATGTCGCGTCCTCGGGCGAATCGCTTACGAGCGGGTTTCTGTCGAACGTAAAGGCTCCCGCTTCGTCCGTGCTGGAAGTTTCCTCGAACAGCTCCTGCAGCTTGTTAAGCTCTTCTTCGTTCGCCCGGATGACGAGCTCGAACGGGGCGGCTTCTTTGTCTTCCAGCACTTGTCCAGCCCCTACCGAGACGTAATACGTCTTTCTATCCGTATCCGGCGAATTCGCTTCAGTCATTAGGCCAAGGGGTCTCCTTTCCAGGTCTCGTACCTTTTCCGTAATGTATTTTCTCCCTCCGGACATACATTTTATGCCTTATTTCGCATATCATCTGATGAGGTGAAGTCGTATGTGTGGAATAACCGGCTGGATCGATTGGAACAACGATCTCACGAAGCAGGCGGATACGATCGAGAAAATGACCGAAACGTTGGAATTGCGTGGTCCGGATGCTTCCGGCACCTGGCTGTCGCGGCATTGCGCGTTCGGGCATCGCCGGCTGTCGGTCATGGATCCTGCCAATGGGGCGCAGCCGATGATTCGACCGACGAGAAACGCGGATCATCACGATTGCATCGTCGTCTATAACGGTGAACTATATAACGCGCCTGAGCTTCGCAAGGAGCTCGAAGCGCTCGGCTACCGTTTCCGAACGACATGCGACACGGAAGTGCTGCTGCTCGCTTACGTGGAATGGGGACCGGAATGCGTCGAGAAGTTTAACGGGATTTTCGCCTTCGCGATTTGGAGAACCGACGAGGAAAAATTATTTATGGCACGCGACCGGCTTGGCGTCAAGCCGCTTTTTTATCGCCGGGAAGAAGGGCGGCTGCTGTTCGGCTCGGAGCCCAAGGCGATATTGGCCCATCCGGACGTTCCCGCGGAGGTGGATGCGGAAGGTCTTGCCGAGCTGTTCGTCATCGGTCCTGCCCGCACGCCGGGGCATGGGGTATGGCGGGATTTCTACGAGCTGAAGCCGGGCCATTGCATGCTGTACGATCGGGACGGTATGCGGATTACCGCCTATTGGCAGCTCGAGAGCTCCCCGCACGAGCATGAGGAGAACGAAACGGCCGAGCGCGTCGGCGCTCTATTGACCGATACGCTGGAACGCCAGCTCGTGTCCGACGTTCCGGTCTGCACGCTGCTGTCCGGCGGCCTTGATTCCAGCGCATTGACTGCGTTAGCCGTTTCATATTACGAGCGGGAAGGACAAGGCAACGTCCATACGTTCTCCGTCGACTACGTGGACAACGACAAACATTTTAAATCGCACGATTTTCAGCCGAACGCCGACGCTCCTTGGATTACGAGGATGAGCCAGCATCTGAATACCGAGCATCACGCCGTTCAATTCGATACGCCAGAGCTGGTGGACGCCCTGGAGACGGCAGTCTTGGCGAAGGATTTGCCGGGCATGGCTGACATCGACGCCTCGCTTTATTTGTTCTGCCGCGAGATCAAAAAGGAAGCGACTGTCGCGATTTCCGGGGAAGCGGCAGACGAGATTTTCGGCGGATATCCGTGGTTTCATCGGGAGGAGGCGCTGAAGGCGGAGACGTTCCCTTGGTCGCTCGCCACGGGAATGCGGGCAAGCTTGCTGTCGCCGGAGCTCCGCGAGAAGCTGCAGCCTCAGACTTACTTGGCGGACCGGTACGCGCAGGCGATCGGCGAAGTGCCCGAGCTGCCGGGCGAGGACGAGACACGCAGGCGCATGCGCCGAATGAGCTACTTGAACGTCACCCGCTTCATGCCTACGCTGCTCGATCGCAAGGACCGGATGAGCATGGCCGTAGGCTTGGAGGTGCGCGTCCCGTATTGCGATCATAGACTCGTCGAATACGTCTGGAATATCCCGTGGGAGATCAAGACCGCGGGCAATCGCGAAAAAGGCATACTCCGCAAGTCGCTCGAAGGCGTACTCCCGCACGACGTTCTCTATCGCAAGAAGAGTCCTTATCCGAAGACGCATAACCCGAACTACTTAACGGCCGTGCGCACGCGATTATTGGAGCGGCTTGACGACCCATCCTCCCCTCTGCTGCCGCTGATCAACGCGTCGCGCGTTCGGGAACTGGCCGCCAATCCGGACTCCAGCTCGCACCTGCCCTGGTTCGGCCAGCTGATGTCCGGCCCGCAGCTGTTCGCCTATTTGCTGCAGATGGACTTCTGGCTGAGACATTATAAGGTTCGGATCGTGCTGTGAGAGAGTGTTTTCCGCGTACCTTATAACGATATCCCCTTCGCTCAGGTAGCGAGGGGGATTTGATTTTAGGGGGTTATGGAGGTGTGGTTAAAGGCATATTTACCTCTATTTCGTGCAGTCGAGCTTGATCGATCGCATTAAAGGTACATTGACCTCTATTTTGTTCATTCGCGCTCGGACAGTCCGATTAAAGGTACATTTACCTCTATTATGTTCGTTCGTGCGCATTCGGTCAGATTAAAGGTACATTTACCTCTATTTCGCGCGTTTACGTTCGTCCGGAGGATTTAGGGGCATATTTGCCTCTATTTCGTGCGTCCATGCTCGTTCACTCGAAACCCAGTCCGTCGGCTCATTTAGTGACACCTCGTGTGCTTATTTACTCGAAACCCCGTCCATTGGCTCATTTAGTGACAACTCGTGTTCTTATTTACTCGAAAATCCGTCCGTTGGCGCATTTAGTGACACCTCGTGTGCTTATTTACTCGAAACCCCGTCCATTGGCTCATTTAGTGACAACTC
>JAEWPC010000070.1 GCA_023460795.1 Bacillota bacterium
ACCGGCTGTAAAGATCGATGATGGCAACAAGATACAGATATCCACCTTTTACAGGGATATAGGTGATGTCCATTGCCCAAACCTGGTTGGGATGGGTTATGGGCAGGTTCTTCAACAAATACGGAAATACTTTGTGCGCTTTTCCGTTGCCCTTTTTGCTGGTGCCCGGTCCGGGAGCAGAAGCGCTGATACCCATCACACGATAAAGCCGCTCCACACGCTTTTTGTTGACCAAAAAACCGCAGTCCTTCCTGAGCCACTGCACCATCCTGGCAACGCCTTTCCAGGGATGTTCCATAAACTCCCTGTCTATCATCTCCATGAGTTTCAGGTTAAAATCGCTCTCCGGAACTTTTTGGTAATAATGGCTGCTGCGCGAGATCTGCAGAAGTTCGCACTGTTTCTTTACAGTGATTTTTTCTGCCCTGCCGATGTGTGTTTTTCTTTCCGAGACACTCTGTTTCATGACAAGGCTTTTTTTAAAAATTGTTCATTAGTTCTTATATTTTCAAAGGAATTCACGATTGCTTCGCAGTTCAATCTCCATCTTCTGCTGGCCGATCACTTTGTAAAGCGATTCCACATCTTCTTTTTTCTCTTCCGAATCCTTTTCCTTACCGAAAATCTCAGCCCCGTTCTTCAGGAACTCCTTTTTCCAGGTCGTGATCTGATTAGGATGTAAATCATGCTTTTTGGCAAGTTCGTGCAGCGGAAGACGCTCCGACAAGGCTTCTACGACAACCTTGAACTTAAACTGTGAATTGAATTTTATTCACGAAGTTTTTATTTTGTTAATGGAGTTCATGATGTGCTTCGCAGTTCTTCTCTGTGACATATTGTAAATTTAATAGGTTTTTTCCAATTAAACTTACTGTCCGATTTTCGGGGGGAACTATACTTTTCTTTATTAAAAAGTTTTAATTTTAAATTATTCATGTCTTCGCTCACTTTTTTATCCAAAATTTTCGCATAATGCTGTGTCGTCTTAATGCTTTTATGAGCAAGCATTTTGCTTACACTTTCAATTGAAACACCATTTGACAAAGTAACAGTAGTAGCAAAAGTATGTCTGGCAATGTGATAAGTTAACGCTTTATTTATACCGCATAAATCAGCAATTTCTTTTAGATAAGCGTTCATTTTTTGATTGCTAAGAACTGGTAATAGCTTTCCGGAATTGATACAGGTTTTATGTTCCTTGTATTTTTCAATAATATCTTCCGCTTGCGAAAGCAGAGGAATATTGGATGTAGTTTTGGTTTTCTGACGTGTGGTAAAAATCCATTTGCTGCCGTCTAATCCAAGATTAATATTTTCACGAGTTAGTTTCTGCGTATCAATGTAAGCAAGGCCAGTATAACAGCTGAATAGGAAAATGTCCCGGACTAATGATAACCTTTCGTTTTTGAAATCCTTATTGATGAGTGTTTGAAGTTCTTTTTCATTCAAAAAAACTCTTGTAACTTCATTGAATTTTGAATTATAGTTTAGGTAAGGATCTTTGTTAAGCCAACCATTGGCTAAACAAATTCTGATAATTTTTCCAAAGTTTTTCAGATATTTTACTGCAGAATTATTGTTGCAGGATTTTTCGGTTCGCAGATAAAATTCAAAATCATTTAAGAAAGCATAGTCAATCTTCTTTATGTCAATATCAGAAATATTGAATTTCCATTTCAGAAATTCCTTTGTATGGTTTATACAGGTCTGATATCTGCCAAGTGTCCCCTTCGCGAATTCTTTACCAACTAATTTTTCCATTCGGTTATTATGATCCTGGAAAATTGGGATGAGCATTCTCTTTTTAATTTCCGTGCCAAGCAATTTATTTTTAAGCGTTTCTGCAGAAACTAAGTTTCCTTCCTGCACGATTTCTCTCTGTGCCTCATAAACTTTTCCTTTAAGGATGTCAAGATACGCATTTAGTGATCTTGCCTCTTCGGAATTACCTTTCATCCGGTATTGCTCCTGGCTCCATTTTTCGGGCATTATAAAACGTTTGGAACTGATTTCTATACGTGTTCCATCAACTGTAATTCGCAAATAGATTGGGACTAAACCAGAAGTGCTGGTTTTGGCTCTCTTCGCATAGAAGAGGATAGAAATTTTGGCATTCATAGTGGTGACTTTATAGGATTAAAATTAATTCTCAAGACTCCTATTCACAAGACGTTCAATTAATGGACAGCCCATAAACAGGTAGTTTCTGATAAATTCGGTTACCCTAATAAGGCAATATTTTGGGTAACCGAATTTATCCCCTACGAAATGCAAAAAATTGTAATTTTTTTGGTGCCGAAAAAACAAAAACCCTCTAAATCATACGATTTAAAGGGTTTTGTAAGGTTTTGCCTTTTAAGTGGCGATCCGGACGGGATTCGAACCCGCGACCTCCGCCGTGACAGGGCGGCATTCTAACCAGCTGAACTACCGGATCAATTTTTAAAGTATTGACAACTTTTTCTTCGGCTTTTCGAACCCGCCTCGTTACTTATAACGAGATGACAGGGCTCTTTTACCTAACCATCAATCATTTTTTTTTAAGATAAAAATGTAAATCTTCAGCGATCCGGACGGGATTCGAACCCGCGACCTCCGCCGTGACAGGGCGGCATTCTAACCA